>LJCV01000095.1 GCA_001298575.1 Actinobacteria bacterium OK074 | reverse complement strand
AGGTCCCGCCGCCCGGCGGGACGGCCCCGGCCGCCCCTGCGGGCACCGCGCCCGCCGGCGGTCCGGCGGGGCGGGGCCGGGACACCGGACCCGGCCCGGCGGCCCGGACCGGGTCTACTTGCCCGTGAACTTCTCGTACTCCTTGAGTACGTCGTCGGTCGGACCGTCCATGCGCAACTCGCCCCGTTCGAGCCAGAGCACCCGGTCGCAGGTGTCACGGATCGACCTGTTGTTGTGACTGACCAGAAACACGGTGCCCGCGTGCTTGCGCAGTTCGCGGATGCGCTCCTCGGAGCGGCGCTGAAACTTGCGGTCGCCGGTGGCGAGGGCCTCGTCGATCATCAGGACGTCGTGGTCCTTGGCCGCGGCGATGGAGAACCGCAGCCGGGCCGCCATGCCGGAGGAGTAGGTGCGCATCGGCAGGGTGATGAAGTCGCCCTTCTCGTTGATGCCGGAGAAGTCGACGATCTCCTGGTAGCGCTCCTTGACCTGTTCGCGGGACATGCCCATGGCCAGGCCGCCCAGGATGACGTTGCGCTCGCCCGTCAGGTCGCTCATCAGGGCCGCGTTGACGCCGAGCAGCGAGGGCTGGCCGCCGGTGTACACCTTGCCCTGCTCGGTGGGGAGCAGGCCGGCGATGGCGCGCAGCAGGGTGGACTTGCCGGAGCCGTTGGAGCCGATCAGGCCGACGGCCTCGCCGCGGTAGGCGACGAAGGAGACACCGCGCACCGCGTGCACCTTGCGCACGCCGCGCTCCTCGCCGCGGCGCAGGATGCGGCTGAGCGCGGAGGTGGCGCTGCCCTTGCCGGTCCTGGCTCCGTTGACGCGGTAGACGATGTGCACGTCGTCCGCGATGACGGTGGGGATGTGGGACTCGTCGGTCACGTCAGCCACGGCCGTACCTCTCCTCTGCCTTCCAGAAGAACACGAACCCGCCGAGGAAGAGGGCCACGGCCCAGAAGCCGGCGATCCCCCACACGTGCGGGGGCAGGTTCTCGGAGCCGTAGTCGTCGATCAGCGCGAAGCGCATCAGGTCCATGAAGACCGCGGCCGGGTTGATCTGGAGGACGTGGGCGATCCACCCCGGCTTGCCCTCCAGCATGTGCTCGATGGAGAACATCACGCCGGACGCGTACATCCACGTACGCACCACGAACGGCATCAGCTGGGCGAGGTCGGGGGTCTTGGCGCCCATCCGGGCCATGATCAGCGCGAGGCCGGTGTTGAAGAGGAACTGCAGCACCAGGATCGGCACGATCAACAGCCAGGACAGGCCCGGGTAGCTGCCGAAGCCGGTCGTCACGATGAACAGGACCAGCATCGAGAAGAGCAGTTGCTGGAGCTGCTGGAGCGCGAAGGAGATGGGCAGCGAGGCGCGCGGGAAGTGCAGCGCCCGCACCAGCCCCAGGTTGCCGGAGATCGCCCGGACGCCCGCCATCACCGAACTCTGCGTGAAGGTGAACACGAAGACCCCGGTGACCAGGAACGGGATGTACACGTCGTGCGACATGCCCCGGCTGGCGTTCAGGATCAGGCCGAAGATCAGGTAGTAGACCGCCGCGTTCAGCAGCGGTGTCGCCACCTGCCAGAGCTGGCCGAGCTTGGCCTGGCTGTACTGGGCGGTGAGCTTGGCCTGCGAGAAGGCGAGGATGAAGTGCCGCCGTCCCCACAACTGACGGACGTACTCGGCGAGTCCGGGCCGGGCACCGCTGACCGCGAGCCCGTACTTGGTGGCCAGCGCGGCCAGGTTCACCCCGTCGTCGGGCGACGGCCGGGCGCTCACCGCGACACCACCGTCATGCGTTGTCTCACTCACAAGTGGATAGCTTTCGTCCTCAAGTTGCGCAGCCTGGTCGGGCATAGGCCAAGGGCCAGGGACCGGGTTGGTCCGAATGCTCTCAGATTTCGAGCTTGTCAGATGACAGGCGGCCGCCCCAGCCGGGTCAGGCGCCACACCGTACGCCACTTCATGGGGCGGCGCGGTCCGCACGCCGTCGTCCAGCCTTCCCGGAATCCGCCGAACCAGGCCCGCAGCGCGGCGCGGGAGGGGCGGCGGACAAGGGTCAGCAGCACCCAGGCGCCCAGGTAGACGGGGACCAGCGGGGCGGGCAGGTTGCGGCGGGCGAGCCAGACGCGGTTGCGGGCGACCATGCGGTGGTAGACGGCGTGCCGGGAGGGGGCGGTGGTGGGGTGGTACAGGACCATGTCGGCCCGGTAGTCGACCATCCAGCCCGCGTCCTGGGCCCGCCAGGCCAGGTCGGTCTCCTCGTGGGCGTAGAAGAACTCCTCGGGCAGGCCGCCGACTTCGGCGAACACCCGGGTGCGGACGGCGTTGGCGCCGCCGAGGAACGTGGTGACCCGGGAGGAGCGCATCGGGTCGGAGGCGCGCAGCCGGGGCACGTGACGGCGCTGGGTCTCGCCGGTGTCGGGGTCGGCGATGCGGAAGCTGATGATGCCGAGGCCGGGGTCGTCGGCGAAGGCGGCGCGGCAGAGTTCGGCGGTGTCGCGGTGGGCGAGGAACCCGTCGTCGTCCAGGAAGAGCAGGACGTCGACGTCGCGGCCACTGGGGCCGAATGCCTCGATGCCGATGTTGCGGCCGCCGGGGATGCCGAGGTTCTCGGGCAGCTCGATGGTGCGGACGCCCGCGGGGACCTCCGGGACCCGGGAGCCGTTGCCGACCACGACGACCTCGACCCGCTCGCCGCTCTGGTCGGCGACGGACGAGAGGAGGGCACGGAGTTCGTCGGGGCGGTTGCCCATGGTGATGACCACCGCGCCGACCCTGAGCGTCGCCCGGGCGGCGCTCCGGGAGCGCACGTCGACGTCCCCGGATCCTTCCCCGGCCCTCTCCTCCTCTCGCCGCTCGCTCATTTCAGCCTGCTCGACGCCAGGATCGACACCAGGTGCAGCAACGTCTGCAGCAGCGCGATCCCGGCCAGTACGGCGACGCCGAGGCGGGAGAAGAACAGGTCGCCGCGGAGCTGGTCCACGACCGCGAGGACGAGGATCAGCAAGGACGCCTCGATGCCGAGGACGAGCCGGTGGAACTTGAGCGCGGCGGCGGCCCGGCGGGCCAGCGCCATGCCCGAGGAGCGCGGCTCGGAGGCCGCCTCCTTGACCGGCGGCAGCCCGCCCTGGTGCCGGGCGACGCCGACGAGGTCGGTCTCCGCCTTGATCAGGACGGCGCCGAGGGCGGCCAGGGTGCCGAGGAAGGCCCACAGCCAGTCGATCCGGCCGGAGCCGAACAGGTCGGCCGCGCGCAGCCCGAAGCCGACCAGGACGGCCGCGTCGCACAGGTAGGCGCCGACCCGGTCGACGTAGATCCCGGCCAGTGAGTACTGCTTGCGCCAGCGGGCGATCTCGCCGTCGACGCAGTCGAACAGCAGGTAGAGCTGGACCATGAGCACGCCGAGCAGGGCGCCCGGGATGCCGGGCACCAGCAGCGCGGGGGCCGCGAGCACGCCGAACACCGTCATCAGGTAGGTCAGCTGGTTGGGCGTGACCCTGGTGTTCACCAGGTGCCGGTCGATGCGCAGCGACAGCTCGCGCATGTAGAGCCGGCCGGCCCAGTGTTCGCCGCTGCGCCGGTCCTTGACACCCGGGGGGTGCACGACCGGGCGCAGTTCAGCTACCGATGGCCTTGGCATAGTCGGCGTACGCGTCCTTGATCTGGTCGGTGGTCAGGTCGAGGTGTTCGAGGATGGTGAAGCGGCCGGGGCGGGTGCTGGGGGCGAACTCCACGACCTGGACGAACTCGTCCACCGTGAAGCCGATCTCCTCCGGCAGCACGGGCAGTCCGTGCCGGCGCAGCACCTCGGCCATGTACGCCGACTCCTCGCGCGCCCCGCGCAGGTGCATGGCGAAGGCGGCGCCGAGGCCGCATTGTTCGCCGTGGCTGGCGGCCCGCTTGGGGAACAGCAGGTCGAAGGCGTGGTTGATCTCGTGGCAGGCGCCGGAGGCCGGGCGGGAGTCGCCCGCGACCGACATGGAGATCCCGGTGAGGACCAGGCCCTCGGCGAGTACCTGGAGGAAGGCGTCGTCGCCGACGCCGCCGGGGTGGCGCAGCACGGCCTCGCCTGCCTGCCGGGCCATGGCGGCGGCCAGGCCGTCGACGGTCTCGCCCTTCTCCCGGGCGGCCAGTTCCCAGTCGGCGACCGCGGAGATGTTCGACAGGGCGTCGCCGATGCCGGAGCGCACGAAGCGGACCGGGGCCTCGCGGATGACGTCCAGGTCGATGACGACCGCTATCGGGTTGGGCACGCCGTAGGAGCCGCGGCCCGCGTCGTTGTCGAGGGTGGCGACCGGGGAGCACAGGCCGTCGTGCGAGAGGTTGGTGGCGACGGCGACCAGCGGCAGTCCGACGCGGGCGGCGGCGAACTTCGCGCAGTCGATGATCTTGCCGCCGCCGAGGCCGACGACGGCGTCGTAGTGCCCCTTCTTCATGGCGTCGGCGAGCTTGATCGCGTCGTCCAGGGTGCCGCCGCCGACCTCGAACCAGTCGGCCTTGGGCAGCGCGGGGCACAGCCGCTCGCGCAGCCGGGACCCGGAGCCGCCGCTGATGGCGACGGCCAGCTTGCCGGAGGACGAGATCCGCTGGTCCGCGAGGACCGTGGCCAGGTCGTCGAGGGCACCCGGGCGGATGTCCACGACGATCGGCGAGGGGATGAGCCTCGTCAGTACCGGCACGCGATCTCACGTCCCTTGGCGAGGTCGTCGTGGTTGTCGATCTCGACCCAGCTGACCTCGCCGATGGGCGCGACGTCGATGCGGAAGCCGCGGTTGACCAGCTCCTGGTAGCCGTGCTCGTAGAACTGCTGCGGGTCGGTCTCGAAGACCGTCTTCAGCGCGTCGGCCAGTTCGTCGGCGGCCTCGCCCTCGATGAGGGTGACGCCGATGTACTCGCCGGTCGCCTCGGCCGGGTCCATCAGCTTGGTGATCTTCGTCATGCCGCCCTCGGGGCCGACGACGACCTTCATCTCCTCGTCGGCGAGGGACTTCACCGTGTCCAGCGCGAGGATGATCTTCTTGTCGCCGCCGCGGGCCGCCAGCAGGGTCTGCTCGACGGAGACGGGGTGCACGGTGTCGCCGTTGGCGAGGATCACCGTGTGCTTGATCGCGTCCCGGCCGCACCACAGGGAGTAGGCGTTGTTCCACTCCTCGGCCTTGTCGTTGTCGATCAGGGTGATCTTCAGGCCGTACTTCTGCTCCAGGGCCTCGCGCCGCTCGTACACGGCCTCCTTGCGGTAGCCGACGATGATCGCCACGTCCGTCAGCCCGATCTCGGCGAAGTTGCCGAGGGTCAGGTCGAGGATGGTCGTGTCACCGTCCACCGGCACCAGCGCCTTGGGCAGGGTGTCGGTGTAGGGGCGCAGACGCCGTCCGGCGCCTGCCGCCAGCACGAGGCCGATCATGCGGGTTCTCCTTCATCGTGTACTGCGGGTGCTCCGGCGGAGACCCAGAAGCGGATGCTCTCGGCGAGCACCACGAGCGCCACGGCCACGGCGAGCGCCGTGAGCGCGACCTTGAAATCGGCTGCGGGCAGCAGCGCGGCCAGGACGGTGACCAGCAGCGTCCGGCCTTCGTGACCGCCACTCGCCCGCACCAGCCAGTGCGGCGGGGCACCGGCGTCGCCGCGGATGCGGTAGACCGTGTCGTAGTGATGGTAGGCGACCGCGGCCACCAGGCCGAAAGCTGCGGGCAGCGCTCCGTTCACGTCGGCTTTGGCAGCCAGTACCAGTACGGTCCCGTATTCGGCCGCGCGGAAGAACGGCGGAACCAGCCAGTCCAGGGCGCCCTTGAGGGGTCGGGCGACGGCCAGGGGCGACTGGAGGACGTAGAGAGCGGCGCCCAGAACGGGCCACCAGCTGCCGTAGGGGGCGAGCCCGGCCGCCAGGACGACGACGGCGCCGCCGATCAGCGCCGCGATGTACGCCGGTGCCCGCGGCGGGACCCGGCGGGCGAGGCGCGCGAGTGCCTCGGCGATCGGCCCGCTGTCCGCGAGGTCCGCCAGGGCGCGCGCGGCGCGGTCGGTCCGCTGTGCCTTGCGCGTCAGCGAGCGCAGGACGCGCCCGGCGGTCGTATAAGTGGCCGCGAAGGCGCACCCGACGAGCAGGACGACGAACGTGATGCGGGGCGTGGTGAGCGCCGTGAGGACGGCGATCAGGGCCCAGCGTTCGCCGATCGGCAGGACGATCATCCGCCGTACCCAGACCGTCCAGCCGACGCTGTCGAGGCGGCCGGAGAGGGCGGCGGTGGGGCTGGTGTTGGCGACGGCGTCGGAATCCCTGACGTGCGCCTCGTTGAAGGCGAAGTCGACGACGTGCCGGCAGGTCTGGAGGACCATCGCGCCGAGCGCCAGCGCCCATACGTCGTCGCCGCCGCGGGCCGCGCCGAGGGCGAGACCGGCGTAGTAGGCGTACTCCTTGGCCCGGTCGAAGGTGGCGTCCAGCCAGGCGCCGAGCGTCGAGTACTGGAGCGAGTAGCGGGCCAGCTGGCCGTCGGCGCAGTCCAGGACGAAGGACGCGATGAGCAGGACACCGGCCGCGACGAAGCCGCCGCGGGTGCCGGTGGCCGCGCAGGCCGCCGCGACCAGGGCGGTGAGCAGGGAGGCGGTGGTGACCTGGTTGGGGGTCAGGCCGCGGCGGGCGCACCAGCGGGCCAGGTAGCGCGAGTAGGGGCTGACGCAGTGGGTGGTGAAGAAGCCGTCGCGGGCCTTGACCGCGCTGCGCAGCCGTACGGCCTCGTCGTCGACGGCGGCGACGGCCTGCCGGGCCTCGTTGCGGGCCTGCGGGTCGGCGGGGACGGCGGCGACGAGGGTGCCGAGTTCGGGGTGGTGCACCGGCACGCCGTCCGCGTCGAGGGCGGCGGCGATGCGGTCGGTGAGGTTCTCGCAGACGACCGTGGACGAGCTCAGGGCGGAGCGTTCGCGGGCGACGGCCCGGGTCAGCGCCTGCCGGGCGGCGGGCTGCGCGGACACGGCGCCGGGCAGGCCCGCGGCCGGGAAGCGCGGGTCGGTGAGGCCGAGCCGCAACGCGTGGAGGTGGCCCACGAACCGGGCGTCGACGAGGGCGACGCGCTCCTTCGCCGGTACGGCGGCGAGGTGCGTCTCGGCGTCACCGGTGTCGGAGGCGATCCGCACGTCGAAGCCGAGGGTCCGCAGGTCGCCTTCGAGTGACGACCCGGGGACCGGCTGGCCGATGAGGATGGCGGTCGGCAGACGAACTCACTCCCTGGGGCCGACGCGTGCGCGCCGGATGCGTGATGCGTATGGATTGCGGGGGGCCGTCGGGGTGTTGGAGGTGGCGGACGGCGCGTCGGCAGAGGCTATCGGATGACTGGAAGCAGTCGTTCACCGGCCGTTCACCGGCCGATCAACCGGATCTGCTTCCCGCCCCGGCCGCGATCATCATCGGGGATCGGGGCACCGGGTCACAAACCGTGCGGCCAGGGCCCGTGCGGGCGGGCCGGGCGGGGGGGCGGCCGGGTTCCGGGGACGGAACGCGGGGCGGGCCGGGCCGGAAAGCGCAGAATCGTCACACTTCAGGGGCCATACCTGCCCGCGATCTCCGCGTTCGGGACCCTGCGACCGGGGCGCGGCCGGGGTGCGACGGGGGCGCGCGCCGGTGGGGTTCGCCACAGTCGCGCACCGGCCGTCCGCGGTCCCGGGCCACCGTGGCCGCACCTCGACCCGATCGCGACATAGCGGAAATTCGATGCGTATCGGCCGGACAGGGACGGGCATAGGGTTGACGCCCATGACTTGGCTGATTACCGGCGGGGCCGGATACATCGGGGCACACGTGACACAGGCCATGGCCGGGGCCGGGGAACGGGTCGTCGTGCTCGACGACCTCTCGGCGGGGGTGCCGGGGCGGCTGCCCGGGGAGGTGCCGCTGGTGCGCGGGTCCTCGCTGGACGCGGCCCTCCTCAAGCGGGTGCTGGCCGAGCACGCGGTGACGGGCGTGGTGCACCTGGCGGCGCGCAAGCAGGTCGCCGAGTCGGTGGCACAGCCGGCCCGCTACTACCAGGAGAACGTGGGCGGCCTCGCGACCCTCCTGGAGGCGGTCGCGGAGGCGGGCGTGCGACGGCTGGTGTTCTCGTCGTCGGCGGCCGTGTACGGCAACCCGGACGTGGCCGTCATCACGGAGGACACCCCGTGCGCGCCGGTCGACCCGTACGGCGAGACGAAGCTGGCCGGGGAGTGGCTGGTGCGTGCGGCGGGGCGGGCGCACGGCATCGCGACCACCTGTCTGCGCTACTTCAACGTGGCCGGGGCGGCGGCGCCGGAGCTGGCCGACACGGGCGTCTTCAACGTCGTCCCGATGGTCTTCGACCGGCTGAGCCGGGGCGAGGCACCGCGGATCCTCGGCGACGACCACCCGACGCCGGACGGCACGTGCGTGCGGGACTACGTCCATGTCGCCGACCTCGCGGACGCCCATCTCGCGGCGGTACGCCGGCTGACGGAGGGCGCCACGGGGGATCTGGTTGATCTGGGCGATCTGACGGTCAACATCGGCCGGGGCGAGGGGGTTTCGGTGCGGGAGCTGGTGACGCTGATCGGGGAGGTCACGGGGGACCGGACCGCGGCGGTCGTGGAGCCGCGGCGGGAGGGGGACGCTGCGTACGCGGTGGCGTCCGCGGGGTTGGCCGGGCGGGAGTTGGGGTGGGTGGCCCGGCGAGGGGTGCGGGAGATGGTGGAGTCGGCTTGGGAGGGGTGGGAGTTTTCTCTGGGCGGGGGCGCCTAATGGGGCGGAGGGATCCGTTGGTTGGCGACTGCGGGTGGTTCGTGGCTGGGCGCGCCCAGCCCAGTTCGTGGCTGGGCGCGCCCACGCGGCAGAGCCGCAAGATGTGACAGCCCCGCGCCCCCGACTGCTCGCCTTCGGCACCGCACGTAACCTGCGGGGCGTATGGGGGCTCGACGGGGCGCACGGGGGCAGTGGTGCGCCCCAGTGCGCTCCCGCTTGGTGATCATGAGCCCTGTGCCGGGCGATTCCCGGGGCGTGGGGCCGGGCACGATCAAGTGTCCGGCCGTTTCGGGGCTCCGTCCGACCGTGGTCGTGTGTCCTGCCCCGGGGGCCGGGCGGAACGTGTGGACGGCCCGGAAATGCCGGTGGGGCCGGTTCCGTACGGCAGACTTGAGGCCGAAGACCGATGCGAAGGATGGGTATGCCGATCACACCTGCCACCGCGACGCACACCGCGTCGAACGGCGCCGCCGAAGCGATCCTGCTGGAACTGGTCGACGAGAGCGGTACCACGATCGGCACCGCGGAGAAGCTGACCGCGCATCAGCCGCCGGGGCAGCTGCACCGGGCGTTCTCGGTGTTCCTCTTCGACGAGCAGGGGCGGCTGCTGCTCCAGCAGCGCGCCCTGGGCAAGTACCACTCCCCCGGTGTCTGGTCGAACACCTGCTGCGGCCACCCCTACCCCGGCGAGTCGCCCTTCGCGGCCGCCGCCCGGCGGACCTGGGAGGAGCTGGGGATCTCGCCCTCGCTGCTCGCCGAGGCCGGCACGGTGCGCTACAACCATCCGGACCCGGCCTCGGGCCTGGTCGAGCAGGAGTTCAACCATCTCTTCGTGGGGCTGGTCCAGTCCCCGGTGCGGCCGGATCCGGAGGAGGTCGGCGACTACGTCTTCGTGACCGCCGCCGAACTCGCGGAGCGGCACGAGAAGGATCCGTTCTCCGCCTGGTTCATGACCGTCCTGGACGCCGCCCGCCCGGCGATCAGGGAGCTGACGGATCCGGCCGCGGGCTGGTGATGCCGGCCCCGCGGCCGCAACCGAACCGTTTCGCCCAGGCGATCCCGGTCAGGCCGTCCGCGCGGGTTTGAGCGGGAGGGCGGCCCAGATCACCTTCCCGCCGCTCGCCGTGTGCTCCACGTCCACCGCTCCGCCCGCCTCCCTGGCGACCTCCCGCACCAGGAGCAGTCCGCGCCCGCCGGTCCGGCCGTGGTCGGCCTCCAGGGCGGTGGGCCGGTAGGGGTGGTTGTCCTCCACGGAGACGCGCACCCACTCGGCGCCGACGGCCACCTCCACGGCGAGCGTCGGCGACAGCACCGCCGCGTGCCGGACCGCGTTGGTGGCCAGTTCGGAGACGATCAGCAGCAGCCCCTGGACCAGTTCGTCGGAGGCCGGCACCCCCTGGCGGACCAGCAGGTCCCGCACCGCGTGCCGGGCCTGCGGCACGGAGGCGTCCACGGCCGGGGCGGTGAACCGCCAGACCCCTTCGTACGGCAGCGGCTCCGGCACGGTCCCGGCGGTCTCGTACGGCGCGGGTTGTGGGGCGGTGTCGTACGGCGACGGCTCCGGAGCCGCCCGGTCCGCCGGGCGCGGTTGCGCCGGATACGGTGACGGTTCCGGAGCCTCGTACGCCTTCTCGTACAGCTGTTCGCCGGGTCTCCGGTCCTCCGGTACCTCCGTGCCGTCCTCCGGACGTGGGCCACCGGGACCACGTCCTTCGCTCTCCATCGTCCGGTCGCCGCCCTTGCGCTCGATTGTCACCACGCTTCGAATGTTGGCAACGGGCCCGGCCGCACCGGATGACTGAACAGAAGTCAGCGAGTATCGACGACTTCTGGACCATCGGCTTATGACATCGTCAAGCCCACGACTGTTCCTGCCTCCGGGCTGCCGTATTCGGACCTAATGGAGCGGTACGGGTTTGCCGCCGGGCTCGTCCGTTTCGTTCCCCGGCCCGCGCCCCCCGTGTCCGCGACGGCGCGTTGCGGGCACCCTTCATGATCGTGCGGACCCTGCGGGCGGCTAGCATCCGCGCATGGAGCCGCAGTTGCTGCACAGTGTCGCCGATTCGGTCGCCACCGTCGTCGTCCACCATCCGGCCAAGCGGAACGCGATGACGGCCGCCATGTGGCGGGCGCTGCCGCCGCTGCTGGACGCGCTCGCCGCCGATCCGGCGGTGGGGGCGCTGGTGCTGACGGGGGCGGGCGGGACGTTCTGCGCGGGGGCCGACATCTCGACCCTGCGGGGTTTCGCCGAGGAGGGGCGGCGGCTCGCCGTCGAGGCCGAGGAGGCGCTGGCGGCCTTTCCCAGGCCGACCCTCGCCGCGGTCCGCGGGCACTGCGTGGGCGGCGGGGCACAGCTCGCGGCGGCGTGCGACCTGCGGTTCGCCGGCCAGGGGGCGCTGTTCGGGGTGACACCGGCCAAGCTCGGCATCGTCTACCCGGCCTCGGCCACCCGGCGGCTGGTGTCGCTGGTCGGCCCGGCCACCGCCAAGTACCTGCTGTTCTCGGGCGAACTGATCGACGCCGGACGGGCGTTGCGCACCGGCCTGGTGGACGAGGTGCTGCCGGATGACGAACTCGACAAGCGCGTCGCGGAGTTCACCCGCGTCCTCGTCTCCCGCTCCCGGCTGACCCAGGCCGCGGCCAAGGAGTTCGCGGACGGCCGCACCGACCGGGACGCCCACTGGGACGCCCAGGCGCGTGACAGCGACGAGGCCGCGGAGGGGATCGCCGCGTTCCTGGAGCGCCGGCCGCCCCGGTTCACCTGGACCTCGGCGGGCTGAGCGCGGGGGGGGGCGGAGAGTCGGGCGCGCGCCGGGGGCGCACGGCCGGGCGCGCGGCGGTTCGGGGGCCGGGGCGCGGTCGGTGGCGCCGGGCAGGCCGTACCCGCCGCGAAAAGCCGCACCCCCGACCGGCCGGTTCCGCGCCCTGATCCCCCGTTGTCGGTGCCGCCTGCCACAATTGCCGCGCAACCCCAGTGGATAAGGCGGTACGGGATCGTGACGACACCCGGGTCCCTAGAAGTAGGGTCCATCGAAGGCAGGATCGCCGAGGAGCTCGGCGTGCGGGAGCGGCAGGTGAAGGCCGCGGTGGAGCTGCTCGACGGCGGTTCGACCGTGCCCTTCATCGCCCGCTACCGCAAGGAAGCGACCGAGATGCTCGACGACGCGCAGCTGCGCACGCTTGAGGAGCGGCTGCGCTATCTGCGGGAGCTGGAGGAGCGGCGGGCGGCGATCCTCGACTCGGTGCGCGAACAGGGCAAGCTCACGGAGGAGTTGGAGGCGCGGATCCGCGAGGCGGAGACCAAGGCGCGCCTTGAGGACATCTACCTGCCGTACAAGCCCAAGCGGCGGACGAAGGCGCAGATCGCCCGGGAGGCGGGGCTTGAGCCGCTCGCGGAGGGGCTGCTGGGCGACCCGACCGTCGAACCGCTCGCCGCTGCCGCCGCGTTCGTCGACGCCGACAAGGGCGTCGCCGACCCGCAGGCCGCGCTCGACGGCGCCCGGTCCATCCTCACCGAGCGGTTCTCGGAGGACGCGGACCTGATCGGCGAGGTGCGCGAGCGCATGTGGGGGCGCGGCCGGCTGGCCGCGAAGGTGCGGGAGGGCAAGGAGGAGGCGGGCGCCAAGTTCGCCGACTACTTCGACTTCGCCGAGCCGTTCACCGCGCTGCCCTCGCACCGGATCCTGGCGATGCTGCGCGGCGAGAAGGAGGAGGTGCTCGACCTCGTCCTGGAGCCCGAGGAGCCGTCCGAGCAGCCCGGCCCGTCCTCGTACGAGGCCATCGTCGCGCACCGCTTCAACATCGCCGACCGGGGCCGTCCCGGTGACAAGTGGCTGGTGGACACGGTCCGTTGGGCCTGGCGCACGCGCATCCTGGTGCACCTCGGCATCGACCTGCGGCTGCGGCTGCGCACGGCGGCCGAGGACGAGGCGGTCAACGTCTTCGCCTCGAACCTGCGCGACCTGCTGCTGGCCGCCCCGGCGGGCACGCGCGCGACGCTGGGCCTGGACCCCGGTTTCCGTACGGGCGTGAAGGTGGCCGTCGTCGACGCGACCGGCAAGGTCGTGGCCACCGACGTGATCTACCCGCACGTTCCGGCCAACAAGTGGGACGAGGCCCTCGCCAAGCTGGCCCGGCTGGCCGCGCGGCACTCGGTCGAGCTGGTCGCGATCGGCAACGGCACGGCGTCCCGCGAGACCGACAAGCTCGCCGGTGAACTCATCACCAAGCACCCGGAGTTGAAGCTCACCAAGGTGATGGTGTCCGAGGCGGGCGCCTCCGTGTACTCGGCGTCCGCGTTCGCCTCGCAGGAGCTGCCGGACATGGACGTGTCGCTGCGCGGCGCGGTGTCCATCGCCCGTCGCCTCCAGGACCCGCTCGCCGAACTGGTGAAGATCGACCCGAAGTCGATCGGCGTCGGCCAGTACCAGCACGACCTGTCCGAGGTGAAGCTGTCGCGGTCCCTGGACGCGGTGGTGGAGGACTGTGTGAACGGCGTCGGTGTCGACGTGAACACGGCGTCGGCCCCGCTGCTCTCCCGGGTCTCGGGGATCACCTCCGGGCTCGCCGAGAACATCGTGGCGCACCGCGACGCGAACGGCCCCTTCACCTCGCGCACGGAACTGAAGAAGGTGGCCCGGCTGGGCCCGAAGGCGTACGAGCAGTGCGCGGGCTTCCTGCGGATCCGGGGCGGCACCGACCCGCTGGACGCCTCCAGCGTGCACCCGGAGGCGTATCCGGTCGTGCGGCGCATGGTGAAGACGTCCGGGCAGGAGGTGGCGTCGCTCATCGGCAACACGTCGGTGCTGCGCTCGTTCCGGGCGAACGACTTCGTGGACGAGACGTTCGGTCTGCCGACGGTGACGGACATCCTCAAGGAGTTGGAGAAGCCGGGGCGCGACCCGCGGCCTGCGTTCAAGACGGCCACGTTCAAGGACGGCGTCGAGAAGATCTCCGACCTGGCGCCCGGGATGGTGCTGGAGGGCGTCGTCACGAATGTGGCCGCGTTCGGGGCGTTCATCGACGTCGGTGTCCACCAGGACGGTCTGGCGCACGTGTCGGCGCTGTCGAAGACGTTCGTCAAGGACCCGCGGGACGTGGTCAAGCCGGGTGACATCGTCAAGGTGAAGGTCCTGGACGTCGACATCCCGCGCAAGCGGATCTCGCTGACCCTGCGGCTGGACGACGAGGCGGCGCCGCAGGGGCAGGGGCAGCCCGGGGGCCGGTCGCAGCAGGGCGGCGGGCGTCCGCAGCGCGGCGGAGGCGGCGGCCGGCCGCAGCAGCGGCAGGGCCAGGGGCAAGGCGCGGGCGGCGGCGGCCAGG
>LJCV01000094.1 GCA_001298575.1 Actinobacteria bacterium OK074 | reverse complement strand
GGGGGCCAGGCATCGGGGGCGGTGGGGTGGGGAGGGGGGGGAGGGGGGGGGGGGGGGGGGCGGCGGAGTGAGGTGTTGGGGGTCGGGGTGGGCCGGGCGCCGCGGGTACGGCGAGCCCTGGGGTGGGGCGGCGGTGCCCGCGTAGCGGAAAATGTTCGCGTGAGTGATGTGAGACATGTGCTGGTGCTGCCCGACCGCGATGCCGCGGAGGAGGCGCTGGAGGCCCTCGGGGAGCGGTTCGGGCTCGACGAGGAACCGCAGCTGGTGCGGGACGCGCTGGCGGGCGAGGACGATGCCGAGGACGCGCAGTGGCTGGTGGTGCTGAGGGACGAGCGGGGGCGGCTCGATCCGGAGGAGCTGGACGCGTTCGTGGGGGAGTGGGACGGGTGGCGCGAGGAGCCCTGATTCCGCGGGGCTTTGGGGCGAGGTGGCCGTTGGCGGAGGGTGCGCTCGCCGTTCGTTGTCAGTGGTGCGTGCGATGCTTGTCGCGATGGCCAGGAAGACTGCAAACGACGACCCTCTCGCCCCGGTGACCCTTGCCGTGGGCCAGGAGGACCTCCTGCTCGACCGTGCCGTGCAGGAGGTGGTGGCCGCCGCGAAGGCCGCCGACGCCGACACGGACGTACGAGATCTGACCTCGGACCAGTTGCAGCCCGGCACGCTCGCCGAGCTGACCAGTCCCTCGCTCTTCGCCGAGCGCAAGGTCGTGACCGTACGCAATGCCCAGGATCTGTCCGCCGACACCGTCAAGGAACTGAAGACGTACTTCGGTTCGCCCGCCGAGGAGATCACCCTCGTGCTGCTGCACGCGGGCGGGGCCAAGGGGAAGGGGCTGCTGGACGCCGCGCGCAAGGCCGGGGCGCGGGAGGTGGCGTGTCCGAAGATGACGAAGCCGGCCGACCGGCTGGCCTTCGTGCGCGGGGAGTTCCGGGCCCTCGGGCGGTCCGCCACGCCCGAGGCGTGCCAGGCCCTGGTGGACTCCATCGGGAGCGATCTGCGGGAACTGGCGTCCGCGGTCGCCCAGTTGACCGCGGATGTCGAAGGGACCATCGACGACACCGTCGTCGGGCGGTATTACACCGGGCGGGCCGAGGCGTCGAGCTTCGAGGTCGCGGACCGGGCGGTCGAGGGGCGGGCCGCGGAGGCGTTGGAGGCGTTGCGGTGGTCGCTGTCCACGGGGGTGGCGCCCGTGCTGATCACCAGCGCGTTGGCGCAGGGGGTGCGGGCGATCGGGAAGTTGTCGTCCGCGCGTGGGGGGCGGCCCGCCGATCTGGCGCGGGAGTTGGGGATGCCGCCGTGGAAGATCGATCGGGTGCGGCAGCAGATGCGGGGGTGGACGCCGGAGGGGGTGTCTGTGGCGTTGCGGGCTGTGGCTGAGGCGGATGCGGGGGTCAAGGGGGGTGGGGATGATCCGGAGTATGCGTTGGAGAAGGCGGTTGTCGCTGTGGCTCGGGCGGCTCGGGCTCGACGGCAGTAGGCGGCGGGGTGAGGGTGCGGGTGGGGGTGTGCGTGAGGGGTTTTTCGCCCCCGCCGCCCCTACCCGTCCCGTCCTCATGGGGCTGCGCCCCTTGCCCCGCTTGTCGGCCTGGACGGCCTCGGCCTCAAACGCCGGCCGGGCTGAGTGGTGCTGGCCGGGCTGAAAGGGGTGCCGCCGGGCTGAGGGGTGCGGGCCTCGCCGAGTCGCCGAAAACCCGGTTCCCACCCTCGTCCCCTCGTCAAAAACCCCGGGCCCCGCCCTGGGGAAGGGCGAAGTGCCGGGGTCTTCGGGTCGAGCTGTTGGAGCCATGCCCGCGTGGCGAACGCAGGCCGCGCATGGCTCTTTTGTGCCGGTGCCGGGTGGGGAGCGGATGAGAGAGGGCCCGCTCGTGGTCCCTCCGGCGGTCAAATCAAGTGTCAGCCCTTGAGGGACGAGACCTTCGAAGCAAGCGCCGACTTCTTGTTGGCGGCCTGGTTCTTGTGGATGACGCCCTTCGAGACGGCCTTGTCGAGCTGACGCGCGGCAGCGCGCTGGTACTCGGTGGCCTTCTCGGCGTCGCCCGCGGCAGCGGCCTCGCGAGCCTTGCGGATCGCGGTCTTGAGCGAGGACTTGACGGCCTTGTTGCGCAGGCGCGCCTTCTCGTTCGTCTTGTTCCGCTTGATCTGGGACTTGATGTTCGCCACGAATGAGCCTTTTCAGGTTCAGGCGTACGAGAACATGCTCCACGGCGACCGCCGGAGGGCACGCTCGCGCGCCGTTTGATTTTCCTTGGGGTGCGTCTGCTGTCCGAGAGGGCAAGAGACACAGCCGCCCACGCTACCAGCCGCCCTCCGGCCAGCCCAAACCGGAGGCCGCCCCGCAACCGTGGGACCATGGAGCCTA
Organism: Actinobacteria bacterium OK074; assembly: GCA_001298575.1. GTDB lineage: Bacteria > Actinomycetota > Actinomycetes > Streptomycetales > Streptomycetaceae > Streptomyces. The sequence goes on along the minus strand of LJCV01000094.1, from coordinate 12,609 downwards.
CGTATCGATCCGACCCGAGACCGCAGACACTGCGGACGCCTCAAGAATCAGGACCCTGCGTGCCCGCGATCCCCAGCCATGTGCCCGAACCGAGCCGTACCGCCCCGGCGCTGATCCGCAACTTCTGCATCATCGCGCACATCGACCACGGCAAGTCCACGCTCGCCGACCGGATGCTCCAGCTCACCGGTGTCGTCGAACAGCGGCAGATGCGTGCTCAGTACCTCGACCGCATGGACATCGAGCGCGAGCGTGGCATCACGATCAAGTCCCAGGCCGTGCGGCTGCCCTGGGCCCCGACCTCCGGGGACAAGACCGGCAGTACGCACATCCTCAACATGATCGACACCCCGGGGCACGTCGACTTCACCTACGAGGTCTCCCGCTCGCTCGCCGCGTGCGAGGGGACCGTGCTCCTCGTCGACGCCGCCCAGGGCATCGAGGCGCAGACCCTCGCCAACCTGTACCTGGCGATGGAGAACGACCTCGCCATCATCCCGGTGCTCAACAAGATCGACCTGCCGGCCGCCCAGCCCGAGAAGTTCGCCGAGGAGCTGGCCAACCTCGTCGGCTGCGACCCGGACGACGTACTCCGGGTGTCCGCCAAGACCGGCGTCGGGGTCGACGAGCTGCTCAACAAGGTCGTCGCCGAGGTTCCCGCGCCCGTCGGCGTGGCCGATGCGCCCGCCCGCGCCATGATCTTCGACTCCGTGTACGACTCGTACCGCGGTGTCGTCACGTACGTCCGTGTCATCGACGGGCAGCTCAACAAGCGTGAGCGGATCCGGATGATGTCCACCGGCGCCACCCACGAGCTGCTGGAGATCGGGGTCAGCGCGCCCGAGATGATCGGCGCCGACGGGCTCGGCGTCGGTGAGGTCGGGTACCTCATCACCGGCGTGAAGGACGTCCGCCAGTCCAAGGTCGGTGACACGATCACCACCCTGCACAAGGGCGCCACCGAGGCGCTGGGCGGATACAAGGACCCCAAGCCCATGGTCTTCTCGGGGCTCTACCCGCTCGACGGCTCCGACTACCCCGAGCTGCGCGAGGCCCTGGACAAGCTCCAGCTCAACGACGCCGCGCTCGTCTACGAGCCGGAGACCTCCGCGGCCCTCGGCTTCGGCTTCCGCGTCGGCTTCCTGGGGCTCCTGCACCTCGACGTCATCCGCGAGCGGCTCGAACGCGAGTTCGGGCTCGACCTCATCGCCACCGCTCCGAACGTCGTCTACCGGGTGGTCATGGAGGACGGCAGTGAGCACGTCGTCACCAATCCGAGTGAGTTTCCCGAGGGGAAGATCGGAGAGGTGTACGAGCCGGTCGTGCGCGCCACGATCCTCGCGCCCTCCGAGTTCATCGGCGCGATCATGGAGCTGTGCCAGACCCGGCGCGGTGTCCTGCTCGGGATGGACTACCTCTCCGAGGACCGCGTCGAGATCCGTTACACCCTGCCGCTCGCCGAGATCGTCTTCGACTTCTTCGACCAGCTGAAGTCCAAGACCCGCGGCTACGCCTCGCTCGACTACGAGCCCACCGGCGAGCAGACCTCCAGCCTCGTCAAGGTCGACATCCTGCTGCACGGCGACAAGGTCGACGCCTTCTCCGCGATCACGCACAAGGACGCGGCGTACGCGTACGGTGTCCGGCTCGTCGCCAAGCTGCGCGAGCTGATCCCGCGGCAGGCGTTCGAGGTGCCCATCCAGGCCGCCATCGGGTCGCGGGTCATCGCCCGCGAGACCATCCGCGCCATCCGCAAGGACGTCCTCGCCAAGTGCTACGGCGGCGACATCTCCCGTAAGCGCAAGCTGCTGGAGAAGCAGAAGGAGGGCAAGAAGCGGATGAAGATGGTCGGCTCCGTCGAGGTGCCGCAGGAGGCGTTCATCGCCGTCCTCTCCAGCGACGACAGCGGCGGCAAGAGCAAGAAGTAGGGCAGAACGGTGATCGTGGGCCCGTCGTGCTGGTGCGCGGCGGGCCCGTGCGCGTGTGCAGGTGGGGGCGGGTACGGAGGGGCGCGCGGCGGTCGTTGTGCGCCCCTTTGTCGTCATACATCCGCCGGTGTGCGCCCCTGGGGCGGTGTGCGGCGGGCCGCCGCACGTTCGCGTCCGCCGCCGTAGCCGGGAAGTCGGAGGTCGTTGCCCCTTACGCACCGGCCGGTCGCCATCTAACCTGATGCCCTGCTTGATAGTTACTCGCGAGTTAAGAAGCAGAGCCAGCCGCAGTAGAAGAGCCAGCCGCACCGTCGCGGGCCCGGAGGATGTCGTGAGCGACACACAGACCCTGATCGAGAACCGTCCGCCGTCCGTGGCGGCCCTCTTCCTGGAGCGCGTGGCGGCCACACCGGACGCCGAGGCATACCGCTACCCCGTGCCGCCCGCCTCGGGCGAGGGGCCGGACGACTGGAAGTCGCTGAGCTGGGCCCAGGCCGCCGCGCGCACCGACGCAATCGCGGCCGGCCTCATCGAACTGGGCGTCCAGCCCGAGGAGCGCGTGGCCCTCGCCGCCGCCACCCGGGTCGAGTGGATCCTCGCCGACCTGGGCATCCTGTGCGCGGGCGCGGCCACCAGCACGATCTACCCGCAGACCAACACCGACGAGGCCGCGTTCATCCTCGCCGACTCCGGCAGCCGGGTGCTCATCGCGGAGAACGCCGAGCAGCTGGCCAAGGCCGAGATCGCCCGTGCCGACCTGCCCGAGCTGACGCACGTCGTCGTCATCGACGCGGAGGGCGTGGAGACCGGCGACCGGGTCCTGAGCCTCGCCGAGCTGGAGAGCCGCGGCGCCGCCCGGCTGGAGAAGGAACCCGAGCTGATCCGGGAACGCGTCGCCGCGATCACCAAGGACCAGCTCGCCACCCTCATCTACACCTCCGGCACCACCGGCCGCCCCAAGGGCGTCCGCCTCCCGCACGACAACTGGTCGTACATGGCCAAGGCGATCGCCGCGACCGGGCTGATCAACGCCGACGACGTCCAGTACCTGTGGCTGCCGCTCGCCCACGTGTTCGGCAAGGTGCTCACCTCCGGTCAGATCGAGGTCGGGCACGTCACGGCCGTCGACGGCCGTGTCGACAAGATCATCGAGAACCTGCCGGTCGTGCAGCCGACGTACATGGCCGCCGTTCCGCGCATCTTCGAGAAGGTCTACAACGGGGTCGCCGCGAAGGCCCGGGCGGGCGGCGGCGCCAAGTACAGGATCTTCCAGTGGGCGGCCGGCATCGCCCGCGAGTCCGCCAAGGCCGCGCAGGACAACTTCCGGCGCACCGGTACGGCCTCGCTGCCCTTCGGGCTCGCCGCGAAGCACAAGGTCGCCGACGCGCTCGTCTACGCCAAGATCCGCGAGGCGTTCGGCGGCCGGCTGCGGGCCTGCGTGTCCGGCAGCGCCGCGCTCGCGCCCGAGATCGGGTACTTCTTCGCCGGGGCCGGGATTCACATCCTTGAGGGGTACGGGCTCACGGAGTCGTCCGCGGCGTCGTTCGTGAACCCCGGGGAGGCGTACCGCACGGGCACGGTCGGCAAGCCGTTGCCCGGCACGGAGGTGCGCATCGCGGACGACGGCGAAGTGCTGCTGCGCGGACCCGGCATCATGCAGGGCTACCACGGACAGCCCGAGAAGACGGCCGAAGTCCTCGAAGCCGACGGGTGGTTCCACACCGGCGACATCGGCGAGCTGTCGCCCGACGGGTACTTGCGCATCACCGACCGCAAGAAGGACCTCATCAAGACCTCCGGCGGCAAGTACATCGCCCCCGCCGAGGTCGAGGGCCAGTTCAAGGCCGTCTGCCCGTACGTCTCCAACATCCTTGTGCACGGCGCCGACCGGAACTTCTGTACGGCACTGATCGCGCTGGACGAGCCGTCGATCCTGCAATGGGCGGCGGAGAACGGGCTGGAGGGGAAGCCCTACGCGGAGGTCGTGGCCGCGCCGGCGACCGTCGCCCTCGTCGAGGGGTACGTCAAGGAACTCAACGGCGGGTTGCAGCGGTGGCAGACCATCAAGAAGTTCCGGTTGCTGCCCCGTGATCTCGACGTGGAGCACGGGGAGATCACGCCGAGTCTGAAGCTGAAGCGGCCGGTTGTCGAGCGGCAGTACCGGCATCTGATCGACGAGATGTACGCGGGGACGCGCGAGGCGTAGGGGGGCGGTCGCGGGGACTGTGAGTGGTTCCTGCGCTTCTCGTGCCCACGCGGCGGAGCCGCACCATGTCACAGCCCCGCGTCCCTATCGGGATGCGTCCCCGTATCGGGGTGTGTCTCCGTATCGGGGTGTGTCTCCGTCGACCATCGCCTGGAGTTCCCGGATCTGGGTGCGCAGTTGATCCAGGTCCAGCGGCTCGGCGCCTCCCAACTGTTTCTCCAACGCGGCCAGACGCGTGCTCAGTTGGGAGGAGTGGCGCTGCTGTCCGGTCAGCATGCGCTGTAGTTGGCGGCTCTTGCGGTGCAGGTCGAGGAAGACGGCCACTTTGGCGCGCAGCACCCAGGGGTCGAAGGGCTTGGTCAAGTAGTCGGCCGCGCCGGTCGCGTAGCCGCGGAAGGCGTAGTCCGGGTCCGAGTCGGCGCCCGTCAGGAAGATGATCGGGACGTCCTTCGTCTGGTCCAGGCGTTTGATGTTCGTGGCCGTCTCGAAGCCGTCCATGCCCGGCATGCGGATGTCGAGCAGGATCACCGCGAAGCGCTGGCGCAGCAGGGCCTTCATCGCCTCCTCGCCCGAACGGGCCCGTACCAGCGGCTCGTTGAGGCTGCCGAGGACGGCCTCCAGGGCGATCAGGTTGTCCTCCATGTCGTCGACGAGGAGTATGCGCGCGTCTTCGTCGACGTCGGTGCCGGGGGAGCCCGCGGTGTTCGTCGCGTTCATGGTCACGGGGCCTCCGTGTCGGCCGTCCCGGTGTCTGTACCTGTGCCCGTCTGCGGCGCCGGTTCTTCGGGGTCCAGGAGGGCGCAGATGACGGTGAGCAGCTGGTCCACGTTCACCGGCTTGGGTACGTAGTCGTTGGCGCCGCGCGCGATGGACTTCTCGCGGTCGCCGGGCATCGCCTTCGCGGTCAGCGCGACGATCGGCAGGCCCGTCCAGCGCGGGGCGCGGCGGATCGCGGCGATCGTCTCGTAGCCGTCCATCTCCGGCATCATGATGTCCATCAGGACCAACTCGACGTCCGGGCTGCGTTCCAGGGTCTCGATGCCCTCGCGGCCGTTCTCCGCGTACAGGACCGGCATGCCGACGCGGCCGAGGACGTGGGTGAGCGCGAAGACGTTGCGGATGTCGTCGTCCACTATCAACACCTGCCGTCCGGACAGGACCTGGCCCGCGCGGCCGGACTGCCACTCCGCCAGCCGGGTGGGCAGCGGCCAGCTGTCGTCCGGGTCGTGGGGTGCGGGCAACTGGCCCGCGGGGGAGGGCAGTTCGGGTGCGATGGGCAGGGTCCGATGCTCGGGGGCCGGGCCGGGTGCGGGGTGGCCGGGGCCGGCGACGGGCACGTACAGGGTGAAGGTGGAGCCCTGGCCCGGACGGCTCTCCGCGACGATCCGGCCGCCCAACAGGCCCGCGATCTCACGGCTGATGGACAGCCCGAGGCCGGTGCCGCCGTACTTGCGGTTGGTGGTGCCGTCCGCCTGCTGGAACGCCTCGAAGATGACCGGGAGTTTCTCGGGCGCGATGCCGATGCCGGTGTCGGAGACCGCGAAGGCGATCAACTCGTCGGCGTCGCCGAGGGTGTGGCGGTGTTCGGGGTCCTCGACGCGGCTGACGCGCAGTTCGACCCCGCCCGACGCGGTGAACTTGATCGCGTTGGAGAGGAGGTTGCGCAGGATCTGCTGGAGGCGCTGCTCGTCCGAGAACATCTCGCGCGGCACGTCCTCGCCGACCGTCACCTCCAGGGCCAGGCCCCGGTCCAGGGTGAGCGGGCGGAACGTGGCGTGCACGTAGTCGAGGACCTTGATCAGCGGCAGCCGCTTGGGGCGTACGTCCATGCGGCCCGCCTCGATCTTCGACAAATCCAGGATGTCGTTGATGAGTTGGAGCAGGTCCGAGCCCGAGCGGTGGATCGTCTGCGCGAACTGCACCTCCTGGTCGGAGAGATGGGCGTCCGGGTTGTCGGCGAGCAGCCGGGCCAGGATCAGGAGGGAGTTGAGCGGGGTGCGCAGTTCGTGCGACATGTTCGCCAGGAACTCCGACTTGTACTGGGACGACGTCGCCAGCAGGGCCGCCTTTTCCTCCAGTTCCGCGTTCGAGTGCTGCAACTCCGCCTGCTGGCGCTGGAGTTCGTCCGAACGCTCCTGCAACTGGGTGGCCAGCCGCTGGGACTGGCCAAGGAGCGACTCGGTACGGGAGTTGGCGATGATCGTGTTGATCGCCACGCCGATGGTGTTCACGAACTGGTCGAAGAACGCGAGGTGGACGTCGGAAAAGCGGGAGAACGAGGCCAGTTCGATCACGCCGAGCAGCTTGTCCTCGAAGAGGATCGGGATGATCACGATCGTGGTCGGGGCCGCCTCGCCCAGGCCGCTGCTGATTTTGATGTACTCCGGCGGGGCCTCCTCCACCAGGATCCGCTTCTTCTCCCGCGCCGCCTGCCGGACCAGACCGTGCACCGGCAGGCCGCCGGTCTCCACCGTCGCGCCCTGGGCCGCCCCGTACCCGGCGATGAAGGCAAGTCCCTTGGCGGGTACGGGGGTTCGCAGGGAGGAGCCGTCCTCGTCCGGGTCGGCCAGGAAGAACGCGCCGTACTGGGCGTTCACCAGCGGGGTCAGTTCACGCAGGATCAGGTCGGCGACCTCCATCAGGTCGCGGTGGCCCTGCATGAGCGCCGCGAGCCGGGCCAGGTTGGACTCCAGCCAGTCCTTCGCGCGGGTGGTCTCGCGCAGGTTGGCCACCATCAGGTTGATGTTGTCCTTGAGTTCGGCGACCTCGCCCTGGGTCTCCACCGTGATCGAGCGGGACATGTCGCCCTGCGCCACCGCCGAGGCGACCTCCGCGATGGCGCGCACCTGGGTGGTGAGGTTCGAGGCGAGTTCGTTCACGTTCGTCGTCAGCCGCTTCCAGGTGCCGTACACGCCCTCCACCCGTGCCTGGCCGCCGAGTTGGCCCTCGGAGCCGACCTCGCGGGCCACCCGGGTCACCTCGGAGGAGAACGACGAGAGGGTGTCGACCATCGTGTTGATCGTCGTCTTCAGCTCCAGGATCTCGCCGCGCGCGTCCACGTCGATCTTCTTCGACAGGTCGCCCTGAGCCACCGCGGTCGCCACCTGCGCGATGTTGCGGACCTGCGAAGTCAGGTTGTCCGCCATGTAGTTGACGTTGTCGGTCAGGTCCCGCCAGACGCCCGAGACGCCCAACACCTGCGCCCGGCCGCCGAGTCGGCCGTCGGTGCCGACCTCGCGGGCCACCCGGGTGACCTCGTCGGCGAAGGCGCGCAGCTGCTCCACCATCGTGTTGACGGTGTCCTTCAGTTCGAGGATCTCGCCGCGCGCGTCGACGGTGATCTTCTTCGACAGGTCGCCGTTCGCGACGGCGGTGGTGACCTGGGCGATGTTCCGCACCTGCGAAGTCAGGTTCAGGGCCATGAAGTTGACGTTGTCGGTGAGGTCCTTCCAGACGCCGGACACGCCTCGCACCTGCGCCTGGCCGCCGAGGTTGCCCTCCGTGCCGACTTCGCGGGCGACACGGGTGACCTCGTCGGCGAAGGCGGAGAGCTGGTCGACCATGGTGTTGATGGTCGACTTCAGTTCGAGGATCTCGCCCTTGGCCTCCACCGTGATCTTCTTGCCGAGGTCGCCCTGGGCCACGGCGGTCGACACGAGGGCGATGTTGCGGACCTGCGAAGTCAGGTTGTCCGCCATGAAGTTGACGTTGTCGGTCAAGTCCTTCCAGACGCCGGACACGCCCCGCACCTGGGCCCGGCCGCCGAGGTTGCCCTCCGTGCCCACCTCGCGCGCGACCCGTGTCACTTCGTCGGCGAAGGCGGAGAGCTGGTCGACCATGGTGTTGATGGTCGACTTCAGCTCCAGGATCTCGCCCTTCGCGTCGACCGTGATCTTCTGGCTCAGGTCGCCGTTGGCCACGGCGGTCGTCACCTGGGCGATGTTGCGGACCTGCGAAGTCAGGTTCGAGGCCATGAAGTTGACGTTGTCGGTCAGGTCCTTCCAGACCCCGCTGACGCCCCGCACCTGGGCCCGCCCGCCCAACTGGCCCTCCGTGCCCACCTCTCGGGCCACACGCGTGACCTCGTCGGCGAACGCGGAGAGCTGGTCGACCATCGTGTTCACGGTCAGCTTCAGTTCGAGCAGTTCGCCCGTCGCCTCGACCGTCACCGTACGGGTCAGGTCGCCCCGCGCCACCGCCGTCGTCACCAGGGCGATGTCCCGCACCTGGGCGGTCAGCCGGGACGCCATCGTGTTGACCGCCTCGGTCACGTCCCGCCAACTCCCGGACAGGCCCTGCACCTTGGCCCGGCCGCCGAGCCGTCCCTCGGTGCCGACCTCGCGCGCCACCCGGGTCACCTCGCCGGTGAACAGGGAGAGCTGGTCCACCATCTTGTTGACCGCACGGCCCAACCGGCGCAGGTCACCCCGGAGTTGGCGGTTGCCGTCGTGCAGGTCCACGCGCTGGGTGAGGTCGCCGCCGGCCACCGCGTCCAGCACCCGGGTCGCGTTCGCGGCGGGGGCCACCAGGGCGTCGAGGAGTTGGTTCACGCCGTCCACGCGGGCGGTCCAGCGGCCCTGCCCCGGGCTCGCCGACAGGCGTTCGTCGAGTCGGCCGTGCCGTATCAACTCCCGTCGCACGCGCTCCACTTCGCCGTTGAAGTGGGTGCTGCGGTCGATGATCTGGTTGAAGACCATGGTCAGTTCGGCGACCAGGCTCTCGCCCGGGCCGTCACCGAGGGGCTCACCGGGCCCCGGCACCTTCGCGAAGTCGCCGTCCCGCGCGGCGGTCATCGCGGCGAGGAGGGGGCGCAGGGCGGAGACGCGGATGCGGCCGTCGTCGGGGGCGGAATCGGGGGTGGGGGCCGGTGCGTTCTCGTGCTCGGGCGGTGGCGTGTGCTCCTGCCCGGGAGCCTGCACACTTTCGTGCGCGGGAGGCGCTACGACCTTCGATGCCCGAATCTGGCCGTCTTTCTGACCGATACCGAGCGCACGCGTAGCACTGTTCTCACTCATGGTGGCCCACTTCAGTAACTCGGCGCTTATGGGCGGGGTCAGTCTGTCACTCTGTCCGCGTCGATCGAGGCGAATTCGCCGCATCGGCCGAGGCGTAATCGTGCGAACTGCTCGGGAGCTGTCCAATGGGGGCCATTCCCACGCAACGGGAGAACATCTCCCGTGCCCCTGATGCGTCGGTGGTGACCGTCGGGGCCGTCACCGCGGCGGGCTCCGGCGCGCCCGGCGCACCCGCGCGTGGTGGTGCGAGCCGGCGTGCCGCGGCCCGCATGACCCTGCCCGGCGGCCCACTCGCGCCGGGCGCCGCCCGCCTGTTCGTGCGCGAAATGCTGGGCGAGGAGGGCGAGTTGGTCCTACGGGTCCTTGAGGACGCCGTGACGGTCGTCAGTGAACTGGTCACCAACGCGGTCGTGCACGCCGGTACGGACGTCGACGTGGTGTGCCGGGTGGAGGGCGTGGGGGAAGGGGACGACGGCGGGGGCGAACTGGCCGAAGGGGCCCCAGAGTTGGCAGGCAGCGTCGTCGTCGAGGTCTCCGACCGGCATCCGGCCCGGGCGGCCGTACGGGACGAGGGCGCCGAACGGGCCTACGGCACACCGGAGTACGGGCGCGGACTGCGGCTGGTCGCCGCGCTCTCGGAGGAGTGGGGGATCACGTACCGCGTCGGGGCGAAGACGGTGTGGGCGCGGCTGCGGGTGGGGGGACCGGCCGGTGCGGAGGGCTTTTCCGCGGGGGAGGGGTTTCCCGTGGTGGAGGCGGGAGTGGGGGCGGGGGAGACGGGTGTGGGAAGCGAGGGGTACGGCCGGTTTCCGCGGCACGATGGGTACTTGGGCTATGAGGGGTACGCGGGGGAGACGGTCTATGGCAGCGGGGACGGGGTGTACGACGGGGGCGACTGGGCGGACGCGGACAGCGTGAGCTCCCCGAGCTCCCCGAGTGGTCCGAGCTCCCCGAGTGGTCCGAGTGGTCCGAGTGGTCCGAACGGCTCGGACGGTGCGGGCAGTTCGCCGTCCCCAGCCGCGGGCGACGCCTCCGCCGTACCCCCCGTCGGCGCCCTCTTCCAGACCCGTACCCCCGGCGGGCACACCTGGCTCAACCGTGGTGCCCTCTCCTTCCTCGCCGAAGCGTCCGACCTGCTCGCCGGGCAGCTCGACGAGGACCTCGTGGCCGCGCTCGTCGGGCAGTTGCTCGTGCCACGGCTCGCCGACTGGTGTGCCGTATGGCTGGAGGACGAGGTCACGGGGTGGCGCGGGGCCGAGCGCAACGGCGGTGGCGGGCCGCGGCTCGCCCGCGTCTGGCACAGCAGCGAGCACCGCATCGAAGAGCTGCGCCTCGCCCTGGAACAGGACCCGCCCCGGCTGCCCGACTCGGTGCGTTCCCGGCCGGTGCCGGTCGCCTGGCCGGGGGCGAGTACGGGTATGGGCGCGCCGGAATCAGACGGTACGGTCGCCGCTGCCGCCTCCGGCGACGCCACCGTCGTGGACATCCCCGACATCCCCGACACCCCCGTCCCCCACGACGACGGCGCCGCCCTCGCCTACCGCCTCATCGCCGGTGGGCGGCCACTCGGCACGCTGGTCATCGGGCGGGTGGGGCTGCTGCGGTTTCCCGACGAGGTCACCGGGCTCGTCGAGGACCTCAGCCGCCGGATCGCCCTCGCCATCGGCGCGGCCCGCCAGTACGCCCGCCAGGCCACCATCAGCCGGATCCTCCAGCGCGGCCTGCTGCCCGGCGCCGTCGCCGAGATACCGGGCGTGCGCAGCGCCCTCGTCTACGAACCCTGCGACAAGGGCGGCCCCAGCGGCGACTTCTACGACCTCTTCCCGGCCGGGCACGGGCGCTGGTGCTTCGCGATCGGCGACGTCCAGGGCAAGGGGCCGGAGGCGGCCGTCGTGATCGGCCTCGCCCGCCCCTGGCTGCGGCTGCTCGCCCGCGAGGGCTACGACGTCCCCGACGTCCTCGACCGCCTCAACCAGCTCCTCCTCGACGACGCGACCGAGGCGGCCGACGCGGCGGCGCGGGCCCTGGTGGCCGCGGGCGGACCGGCCCTCGGCCCCGACGACGGCCCGCAGACACGATTCCTCTCCCTCCTCTACGGCGAACTCGTCCCCTTCGACGGCGGCGTACGCTGCACGCTCGCCTCCGCGGGCCACCCGCTGCCCCTGCTGCTGTCCCCGGACGGCACCGTCCGGCCCGTGGCCCGGCCGCAGACCCTGCTCGGGGTGATCGAGGACGAGACGTACGTCAGCGACACGTTCGAACTGCGCGCCGGGGACACCCTGCTGTGCGTCACGGACGGCGTGACCGAACGGCGGTGCGGGACACACCAGTTCGACGACGGCGACGGCCGCCCCGGCGCGCTCTCCGGCTGCGCCGGACTCAACGCCCAGCTGATCGCGGAACGCATCCGACGTCTCGTCCACGAGTTCGGGGGGAAGCCGCCGGAGGACGATCTCGCGCTGCTGGTGCTTCAGGCGGAGTGAGGGGACCTGCGGTGCCCCGGGGGGGACGGGCACGCACGCGTAGAGCGAAAAAACGGCCGTCCGCCAGTGCGGGACAATGGGTCCCATGCCCTCCGCACTCCCCGACGGCGAACCCGTCCCCGCCGACGGCGCGCTGCCCGCGTCCGCGCTCGACGGTGCCGCCGACCGCCCCCTCGGCTTCTACCTGCACGTTCCGTACTGCGCGACCCGCTGCGGCTACTGCGACTTCAACACCTACACCGCCACCGAGCTGCGCGGCACGGGCGGGGTCCTCGCCTCCCGCGACAACTACGCCGACACCCTCATCGACGAGATCCGGCTCGCCCGCAAGGTCCTCGGCGACGACCCGCGCGCGGTGCGCACGGTCTTCGTCGGGGGCGGTACGCCGACGCTGCTGCCGGCCGGTGACCTCGTCCGGATGCTCGGGGCGGTCCGCGACGAGTTCGGGCTCGCGGACGACGCCGAGATCACCACCGAGGCGAACCCCGAGTCCGTCGACCCGGTCTACCTCGCCACCCTGCGGGAGGGCGGCTTCAACCGCGTCTCCTTCGGCATGCAGAGCGCGCGCCAACACGTGCTGCGGGTGCTGGACCGTACGCATACGCCGGGGCGGCCGGAGGCGTGCGTGGGGGAGGCGCGGGCGGCGGGGTTCGAGCACGTCAACCTCGACCTGATCTACGGCACTCCGGGGGAGTCCGACGACGACTGGCGGGCCTCCCTGGACGCGGCGATCGGTGCCGGGCCCGACCACGTGTCGGCGTACGCGTTGATCGTCGAGGAGGGGACGCAGCTGGCGCGGCGGATCCGTCGGGGGGAGGTGCCGATGACCGACGACGACGTGCACGCGGACCGGTATCTGATCGCCGACGAGGTGTTCGCCGGGGCGGGGTTCGAGTGGTACGAGGTGTCCAACTGGGCGACGTCGGAGGCGGGGCGTTGTCTGCACAACGAGTTGTACTGGCGGGGGGCGGACTGGT
>LJCV01000093.1 GCA_001298575.1 Actinobacteria bacterium OK074 | reverse complement strand
TCGGATGGTGGGGTCGCGGTGAGGGGTGGGGGTGGGGGTGTTCTAGGGGTCGGGACCGGGATGCCCCGCCACTCCCCTCCCCTTCCGCTCCATTCCGCTCCATTCCGCTCCATTCCACTCCACTCCATGATGCGCAGGACCTCTCTCCCTTGGCTCAGATCCGCGTTCGGGGTCCGCGTCCCTCCGTGTCCCTCCGTGTCCCTCCGTGTGCCGTACGGGGTCGGCGACCAGCTCGGCGGCGACGTCCAACTCCTCGGCGCCATAAGCCCCGAGGCCCTCACCGCACCCTCGACGTAACCCACGCCACTGCCGCCACGAGACACCGTGCGCTAAATTCACGGCACGTTCTGTTGTCAGCGGCGTTGCAGGTGTTACGGGGGCAGGGACAACACGTGTCGCACAGGCCGGTGGACTGGTACGTACTCGACCTGGACGGGGACCCGCCGCCGGGCGACCCGCAGCGCGTCCGCCAACTCTCCGGCGGCCTGCACGACTTCGCCGACGACGTCGGGCAAGTGCTGCGTGATGTCAAGGGGATGGCGGGTGAGGATGCCGTCCTGGAGTGGGCGGGGAAGACGGCGGACGCGTTCACCGCGGAGTTCGAGGATGTTCCCGGGAAGCTGAAGAAGCTCAGGAAGTCCTACGATCTCGCGGGCGACGCCCTCGCCGCCTACTGGCCGGATCTGGAAGAGGCCCAGGCGAAGGCGGACAAGGCCCTGCGCGACGGTCGTCAGGCGCGGGCCGAACTGACCACCGCCCAGGGCGCGTTGTCCGGTGCGAACGACTGGGTGCGGACCGCCGCGGCGACGGCGGACTCGTACGACCCGGGGAAGAACGGCGGCCGGGACGTGCCGAAGCCGGACGAGGCGGAGGTGCGGCGGGCCACGCGCAACGCGCGGCACGCGAAGGCGCGGCAGGAGGCGGCGCAGCGGGACGTCGGCGTGGCGCAGAGCGCGCTGGACGCGGCGAAGAGGCTGGCCGCGCAGGCGAAGGGGCTGCGCGAGGACGCCGCCCGCCGCACCGTCGCGAAACTCCACGAAGCCTCCGACGCCGGGATCCACAACCACCACTGGTGGGAAGACGCCGTCGACTGGGTCGCCGACCACTGGGACGACATCGTCACCGTCTGCAAATGGATCGTGACCATTGTCGGGGTCATCGTGATGATCGTCGGCGGACCGCTGGCGTGGCTCGTCTTCGCTGCCGCGCTTGTCGTGCTGGCCGACACGATAAGAAAGATGGCCAATGGCCAGGCGGGGTGGGGAGATCTCCTTTTCGCGGTACTCGACTGCATACCGGCGACAAAAGGGTTCACCAGTCTCGCCAAGATCGGGAAACTGTGGGAGGTCGGGGGGCTGCGGGCTCTCGGTGGGGGGCTTCTGGGTGGTATCGGTGGCGGATTGGCGAACCTCGCAAGCAGCATGCGCGGTATGCGTGAGGCCGTCCAAGGGTTCACGCGGATCGAACGCACCCTCCAGACCGGCGGCTCGCTTCGGCGCATCCGAGGAGCCGCCGATTTCGGTATGGAATGGGCGGATGATGCCTACGACTCGATTCGCGCGACCGACGACATCGATGCTGTCGCGGCGACGGCTGCCGAGCACGGCTTCACACGAGCGGACGTCGAGCAGATCAAAAACCATCTGTTCAATGACGAGCACACGCTCGACTACTTCGGTGACGCCTATCGCGGTAGATTCGATTCAAATCCTCGCATCGCAGAAGCATGGGTCAGACTGCGCGAAGGTTCTCCCCACGAATCCGACATCACTCTGCTACGCCATGAACTGTTCGAGTCGAACCACATGAGGACGACCGGAAACGACAGCTACAGCGCAGCTCATCAAGCCGCACTCGACGCCGGTCATGTCTGGAACGAGGAAGCGGCAGCGCGAGATGGACTAGGATACCCACCGATGCTCGGCAATTAGCCTCCACCGGCTCCAATACACCGAAAGCCCGAGAAGGTTGCACAGGTGACTTACTTCTTCCGGTTGACTCTGATGGAAGACGCCCCTTCCCCGCCCTTCCTTTACCGAGGCGAGGTCGACGGCACTCACGAGTTCTTCCTCACCCTCGATGAGCAGTCACAGTCGATTCGCCCCTCAGACATCGACGGAAACCCTCTCGGATCCATTCGCATGGACATCGGGGACGGTAACTTGTCGGGAACTGTCGAAGATCCTGACACGATCAGCGGTTTCCCTCTCATGGCCGCCCACTTGCTGAGTCAGTGGAAGAAGCAGGGGCGACCCCCGCAGGAGATCCGCAAGGTCTTTGCCTGACCGCCGCCCGCGAGGGAACGAGCAATAGTGGAGCATCGCGTATGACGACCCCGAGCACCCAAGCCACGCACTCTCCCCTCGGCATATCCCTCTCGGTCCCAGAAACCTGGTGGGAATTCGACATCCGCCCCGAATCCCGGGACACCACCATCCGCACCCTCGTCGACGCCCGCATCCGCGAGTTTCCCGAACTCGCCCCTTACCGCGCCGACATCACCACCCTCCTGCGCAAGATGGCCGCCGACGCGCACGATTCGGGGGCCGTCTACCTGGGGTGCATGGCGGAGAACTTCGACGGGGTGCCGTTGTCCGCGACCGTCACCGTGTCCGTGGTGACGGCGAAGGACAGGCAGGGGGTCGCCCTGTCCACCGATCCGCGGGCCATCGCCGCGAGTCTCGGTACCGTCACCGCGCGGCGTGAGGGGAACGTGTGGCGGCGGGTCACCACCGTCGAGATTCCCGAAGTCGGGGTCGTGGCGCGGACGTTCGGGGTGGAGGACGTTCCCGTCGCGCCGGGGGATCCGCGTACGCTGCGGATGGCGCTGACCCAGACCTACATCCCCGTCCCGGGCAGCACCGAGCAGGTCGTGCTCGTCTCCGGGGCAAGTCCGGTGCTGGATCTGGCCGAAGCGTTCCATGACGTCTTCGATGCCGTGACCAGTACCTTTCGGTTCGTCTGACGTACCCCAGGGGGCATCATGGGCAAGAAGAGCGATCTCTCGCTGCCGCTCGGCGAGTTGGCGGACTACGGGCGCCGGCTGCGGTCCCTCCGGACGCGGCTCGACCGCACCAAGAAGCTCTTCCGGTCCTACGAGGACGATCTCGGCGACACCTCCGTCTACGACGCCCTCGGCGACTTCGAGTCCGGCTGGGAGGACGGACGCGAGGACATCGGCCGGCAACTCGACGCCCTCGCCGACATGTCCGACGCCGTCGTCCGCGACTTCAAGAAGCTCGACGACCAACTCGCCAAGGACGTCACCGACGGTGTGCGGGGAAAGGGCGACGGGCGGAGCAGCGGCGGCAGCTGAACGACAACTCCGGCGTCAGCCCACCTCGTTCTGCGCCACCGCCTCGCCGTGCACCACCACGTCGCCCCCGTAGAACATGCCGGTGAACACCGGCTCGTACGTCAGCTGCACCTCCACCTGCACCTCCTCCTCGTTCGCCGCCACGCAGTGCGTCGCCGCCGTGTCCGCCGTGCTCAGCTGCATCTCGCGGGCGAACGCCCGCACCCGGGCGTCGCAGTCCTGGTAGTTGATCGGCGCGGTGCCGCCCTGGCCCGTGTACAGGTCGTCCAGGTTGACGTCCTGGGCCGCGTACCGAGCCGCCTGTTCCGCGATGTCCGCCGCGCGCTCCCGCTTCGAGATGGACAGACCGCCGTCGATCACGAACGCCGAGAGGGAGAGGAACACCAGAGAGAAGATGATCACCGCGCCCGCGCCCGAACCCCGGTCGTCCATACGGGACTTCCGGTCCGCGAGCCATCGGCGCGCCACGCCGTACACGTTCCTCATGCCGCCCTCCGGAACGGGTCCAGCGGTGAACTGAAGCTCGACGACAGGCGGGTGGGGATGTTCAGGCCCAGCGTCGCCAAGCCCCGTACCTCGCAGCTCACTTCGACCGTGAAGATCGTGCCGGACTCGAAGCCCGCGCTGGTCTGGGTCACCGTGACCGGGCCCGAGCAGGTGTCCGCCAGGTCCGCGTCCGCCGCCTTCTGGGCCTCCGCCATCGCCGTCGCGTGGTCCTTCTGGATCGAGCCGGCGCGTGCCGCGTCCCGCGCGGCACCGTCCAACGCGCCCCGCCCGTTGACGAGTTGGCCGAACGCCACCAGCACCAGGATGAACATCATCATCACCGGGGCCAGGATCACCACCTCGATGGTCGACAGCCCCGCGTCCCCGGTCCCAGCCTCAACAGGGCGGCTGTTTACGGCCGTTGCCCGCCGCCCCATCAGCCGTCGTCCTTCACGAACCGCTCCACCGGGCCCGCCGACCGCGCGTGCACCGTCAGGTCCAGGCCCGGGAAGACCGTCGGGATTTTCGCCGTGATCTCGACGCCCACGGACTCCGCCTCCGGCTGGATCGTCTCTACGTCGGGCGACAACACCAGGGCCGGGCCCAGCTGTTGGATGTAGCTGTCGGCGATGTCGCGGGCCTCGCCCCGCCAGCCGCCGGGATTCTCGTCGGCCGTGGCGCGGGCCTTGCGGGCGCCCGCCTGGGCCGCCGCCTGGGCCACGTGGTCGGCGAAGAAGTACAGCGCGAACTGCACCGTCGCGAAGATCATGAAGAACAGCACGGGGGTGAGGAACACGAACTCGATCGCGGTCATGCCGGACTCACCGCGGGCGGAGGCGGCCTCCACCCGGCGGCGTACCCAGACCCGGCGGCGTACCCAGCGTCGTACGGCGGCGACTGCGACCACCACGGACCCCGTTGCTCAGTCCCTCGCCGACGCCGTCAGCAAGTACCGCTCGCCTTGGCGCCCTTGATGCAGTCGCCGACCTTGTTGGCGCCGTCGCTCAGGGCCGCGTTGATGATCGCGGCGACCACGCCGACGATCGCCACGACGACCGCCGAGATGATCACCCACTCCACCGCGGAGGCCCCGCGGTCGAGTTCGCCGGAGCGGGCCCGCTGGACGCGCCCCTGGAGAAACGTGATCAGGAAGTCCATCGCGGGGTTCCCGGTGCCGAAGTCCCGTCCGCTCATGCCGAAGTTCCGCCCGTTCATGGTGATGTGCCCTCTCGAAGAAGTGGCTCGAAGAAGCGAGCCCGAAGAAATGAAGGTGCCGGGAGTCGGTGCCGGGGGCGGTGTCATACCTGGAACACCCGCATCGCCGCCGGGTAGATCAGGAACACCAGGAAGCCCGCGCAGAGCAGGAGTTGGGCCACCAGCATCGACTGGGACTTCTCGCCCGCGCTGCCCTCGATCTCGGCGAGTTCGCGGTGCCGCATGGTCTCGGCGCGGGAGGCCAGCGACTCGCGCACCTTCGCGCCGTCGTCCGCGACCAGCGCCAACGAGGCCGACAGGTCCTTGAGTTCCTCCACGCCCAGCTCCTCGCCGAGGCTGCCGAGCGCCTGCCACTGGCTGACGCCGGTGATGCGGGCGTCCGAAAGGGCGTTGCGGATACGCTGGTTGGCCCAGCCGTCGGAGATCTCCGCCGCCGCCATCAGCGCCTCGGGCAGACCGCGCCCGCCGGCCAGGCTCATCGAGACCAGGTCGAGGTAGGCGCCGATCACCCGCCGCAGGTCGCGCCGTTTCTCGGCGGCGTCCCTGCGCACCTCCACGTCCGGGAGGAAGAAGAACACGGCCGCGAACGCCAGCGCCAGCCAGACCGGGATCACCGGGCTGCTGCCGAAGCCCAGCGTCCACACGACCGCGAAGAGCAGCGGGCCGAAGAACAGTCCGGCGGCGGCGAGCAGCGCCTTCGTCGCGAGGAACGCCTCCCAACTCCGGTCCAGGACCGCCAGATCCGCCCGCAGCGAGCGCAGTTCCCAGCCCTGCCGCAAGTAGAACTCCGAGACGCGGTGCCCGAGTTGGGCCCGCACCCCGCCGAACCGGCCGGTCTCGACGTGCTGTGCGCTCTCGTACGCCGCCCCGCGCGCCCGCATCGCGTCGATCCGGGCGACGGTGGCGACCGCGCTCCGCTTCGACGGCATCAGGGCGCGGACCAGGGCGTAGATCCCGAGGCCGAGTACGGCGCCGATCAGCACCGGCATGGTCAGGCTCATCGGCGGGTCCCCTCGTCAACGGGGCTGCCGGGCATGCTCAGCCGTACGTCGGCCGGTGGCGTGTCCGCCCCCGGGGTGCGCGGGCGGACGAACTGCACCGACGGGTCGTTGCGCACCAGGAACCGTTCCGGTGTCTCGATCGTGGACAGCTTGCGCAGCCACCAGAACCCGAGCGCGAACAGGCCGCAGACGCAGGCGAGGACGAGCTGGCCGACCGCCGTGCCGTACGGTTTCACGAACTCCCGGTTGAAGATGGACAGTCCGAGCACGAAGGCGACCGACACGGCCACAACGATCTGTACCGAGCGGCGAGTCGAGGCGCGCTGGGCCATCACGCGCTGCCGCATGTCGACCTCCTCGCGCGCCGACTTGGCCAGGGCGCCCAGGACTTGGCGCAGCCCCGGGCCGCGGAGCCGGGCGTTGAGGATGAGGGCGGCGACGATGATGTCGGCGGAGGCGTCGTTGATCTCGTCGGCGAGCACCTGGAGGGCGTCCGGCAGCGGCGTACGGGCGCGCAGCCGGTCCACCAACGCGTCGAGATGCGGGCGCAGTACGGGGGCCGCGGCCCGGGCGGAGGCGGGGATGGCCTGTTCCAGGCCGACCGCGCCCGCGATCGTGTCGCGCAGCGACTCCGTCCAGGAGGCCAGCGCCTCGACGCGGCGCATCGCGGCCCGTTCCTCGGCCGCGCCGCCGAAGAGCTTGTCCCAGAAGAAGACGAGGATGCCCGCGGCGAGCCCGGCCACCATCCAGCGGGTGAGCAGCAGGACGGCGATGCCGACACCGGCCGCGATCGAGCCGCGCTGCCCGGCGAACCGCACCAACTCCGAGAGCCGTTCGCTGGCTTGGCGCTTCTCGTGCTCGGGCCTGACGGGCAGCCCGCGGATCGCGAGGACGAGCAGCGCGAGCCCGCCGCCCGCCGCGATGCCGCAGCCGAGCGCGTACAGGACGGTCGTCGAGAACAGCCCGCCCATCGAGCCGAGGGAGTCCAACGACCCCAGCGCATCAGTGGTGTTGCTCATGGCACTCATCCCCAGGACCCGGCGGGCCGGTAGCCGTACGCGGCGAGGTCGTCCATGCAGGAGATGGGCGCGTGCGCGACGACCTGGCCATTGGAAGCCTCGGCGAACACCTCGCTGGACAGGACGCGGCCGTCGACGCCGTTGACCTCGCGGATGGAGGTCACCACGCGCTGAAGTCGGCCGCCGGACTGGTAGTTGTTGCGCCGCTGGATGAACACGACGAAGTTGACGGCGCCCGCGATGAGCATCTGGCTGGCCTCGATGGGCAGCCGCTCGTTGGCCTGGAGCGCGTAGGTCGAGATGCGGTTGAAGACCTCGCTGGAGCTGTTGGCGTGGATCGTGGACAGCGAACCGTCGTTACCCTGCGACATCGCGTTCAGCATAGTGACGATCTCGTCGCCGAGGACCTCGCCGACGATGACCCGGGAGGGGTTCATGCGCAGCGACCGGCGGACCAGTTCGGCCATCGAAATCAGGCCCTGGCCCTCGGAGTTGGGCAGCCGCTCCTCGAACGCGACGACGTTCGGGTGCAGGTCGGGGAAGGTGTCAAGGCCCAGTTCCAGGGCGCGTTCGACGGTGATGAGCCGTTCGGCGGCCGGGATTTCGTTCGCGAGCGCCCGAAGCAGTGTGGTCTTACCGGCGTTCGTGGCACCGGCGATCATGATGTTCTTGCGGGCCCGGACCGCGCAGGCGAGGAAGTGGCCGACCTCGGGGGTGACGGTGCCGTTGCCGACGAGGTCGGCGATGAACACCTTGCCCATGCGGGCGCGCCGGATGGAGAGCGCGGGCCGCCGGGTCACGTCCATGACGGCGGAGAGCCGGGAGCCGTCGGGCAGCCGCAGGTCGAGTTGCGGGTTGGCGGAGTCGAACGGCCGGGAGGACAGGCCCGAGTAGGCGCCCAACACCTGGATCAGCTCGACGAGTTCCTCGTCGTTCTCGGCGACGGGCTCACCGGTGGCCTCGCGGCCGTCGGCGTACCCGATGAAGACGTTGTCGTAGCCGTTGATGTCGATGTTCTCGACGCTGGGGTCGTCGAGGAGGGGTTGCAGCCGGCCGACGCCGAAGAGCGCGGCGTGCACGGCGGCGGCGTACTGCTCCTCGGTCTCGGCGTCCAGGGGCGTACGGCCGAGGTTGATCTCGGTGCGGGCGTACTCCTCCAGGATCTGGGCTATGACGGCGCGGGCGTAGTGCCGTTCGTCCTCGTTGGACATCGCGGGGATGCCGCGGGACTGGTCGTCGCGGCGCTGGTCGGCGATGCGGTCGCCGGCCTCCTGCCGGAACCGCTTGACCAGTTGGTGGTCGACGGCGCTCATCGCCCGGCTCCGGCGTGCGGATGCGGCGGCCCGGCCTGCGGCGCGTGCGCGGGTACGGCCCAGGCGGCGCCGTACTGCTGGTGGAGGTCGACGGTGACCTTGCGGGCGGAGCGGATCAGCAGCGACTTGTCCAGGCGCCCGCGCCTGCGCCCGGCCAACTGGTCGGCGCCCGCGGGGTCCTGGGCGATGGTGCCGACGACCCGGGCGCCGGTCTGGGCGGCGACGAGCATGTCGTTGACCTGGTGCACGAGCCTGCCCGCCGCGCCCGGTTCGGCGATCAGGACGACCCCGATGAGCGGGGTGGCGAGGGTCGCGGCGCCGCGCGGGCCGCCGTGCAGCCGGTGCGACAGCGCGGCGGCACGGTCCCGTACCCGCGCGAGCGACTCCGGCTCCGTACGGGCCAGCAGCAGTACGAGGGCGGCGTGCGGGAGGAGTTCGAGGGCGGGCGAGTCCCCGCTGATGCGGCCGCAGTCGGCTATGACGTCGGCGGGCGCGTGCGGCGACTCGGCGAGTTGGGCGAAGGAGCGGCCGAGCGTGGGCCACAACCCGGCGAGCCCGGCGGCCTGTTCGGCGATGCCGAGCCCGACGAGTACTTCGAGTCCGCCGTTCAACGGCTGTACGTGGTCCCAGAGTTGGTCGGGGACGAGGCCGCGGCGCGCGGTCGCGGCGATGGACAGCATCCCGGTGTTCGGGTTGAGCGGTCCGCCGTGCGGGGCGGCGCTGCGGTAGACGAGGTCACCGCCGGCCGGGTCGGTCTCGGCGAGCAGCACCCGCCGCGGCCAGACGGCGGCGAGCGCGACGGCCGCGGTGGTGACGCCGGGCGAACCCTTGTCCGCGGCGAGGGCGATGAGGGCCATGGGTGTTCGGTTCGCCTCTACTTGCCGGTGCCGGGGACGACGACGAGCGCGACATCGCCGTTGGAGGCGGCCTGGGCGAGCGCGGCGGCCTTGTCGCTGTCGACGGTGAGGGTGACGGGGAGGTTGGTGCTGCTGACGACGCTGCTGCCGCTCTTCTGCTGCACGTAACTGACGGTTGCGCGTGCAACGATGAGGCTGCTGTCGCTGCCGAGACCGGAAGTCCCGCTGGTGGAGCTGGAGTTGGTGTCGCTGGTCACCTTGTAGGCGGAGACGACGTCGCCCTGCTGGATGTCCGTGGGGTACTGCCCCGCCTTGAGCGAGAGGCCGACGACCGCCTGCCCGGCGCTCAGACCGGTGTCGTCGCCGAACATCTGGCCGACGACGACCGTGCCCGCGTAGATCGTCGACCTGGCCTTGAGCTGCTTGAGGGCGGCCAGCTGCGACCACTTGACGTAGTCGATGCCGTCGTCGGCGGCGACCATCACGGAGGTGACGTCGGCGTTGGTGACGGAGTCGCCGGGCTGGATGGTGCCCGTCACCTTGACGACCTCGATGCGGTCCCCGGCCTGGAGCACCAGCATGGTCGCGCCGAGCGCGCCGACGAGGATGAGCAGGACCGCGAGGGCGGCCAGCGCGGGTTTGCGTTCGCGAGGCGGCGCGGGAAGCCGCTCGCCGGCCATCGGCGGAGTCAGCCCCGCGGCACGACCGCCACCGGCCCCCGAACGCTCTTGGACCTTCACGCAACCGCTCCCCGTACACCCAAGAAAGAATCTGCAGAATTGTCGATGGAATGCGATATTTCGGACTGCGATATTTCACGACTTCACGGCCGACACTCCACCGCTCATCGACTCCGGCCCAACCTCGTCCAACATGTCCGGTTTTACGGCAGAGTTCCCGATCCGGCCAGGTGGCCGAGAGTGGGACGAGTGTCAAGCCATGGCACCGTATCAGCCGCACATAAACCCCTCAAGGCATGCCCCACATCGCGGAACACGGCCGGTACGGGGTTGCTCATACGCAACGGCGGGCGCCCGGATTCCCGGCCCGGGGGGGGGTTCGGGGGCACCCGCGGCTGTGCTGGAGCGAAGCCGCCCGCCGTGACCTCGACGTCCTCAAACCCCTTCGACGTCCTCGAAGCCAGAGTTCAACACCAAGGAGCATCTCCCGTGAAGCGAACGGCGCTGGCCGCGTCCACCCTCTCCCTGCTCTCGCTCGCCGCGCTGACCGGCTGCGGCGACGACGGCACCGACGCGGACCCGAGGTCGACGGCAGCGTCGTCGCCCAAGGCGTCCAAGGCGCCCAAGGCCGCCGAGGACCCGACCCCGGCGGAGCGGCTCGCGAAGGCGCTGGTCACGGACGCGGACGTGCCGGGCTACCACGTCGAGAAGCCCGACGCCGCGTACGCGCTCGCCACCTCCCAGAAGGGCCTGACGACCGACGAGGCGGCATGCGCGCCCCTGGCGTACGCGCTCAACGCGCTCCCCCTGGGCGACCCGGAGACCTGGCTCGACCGCACCGCCCAGCAGGACACCGGGGCCGCCGACGGCATGGTCACCCACATCACGCTCGCGACGTACGCGGAGGGCGCGGCGGCCACCGCGATGAAGGAACTCGCGGAGGCGGCGAACACCTGCGGCAGCGGTTTCACCGCGAAGGGGAAGGTGGCCGGCAAGGAGTCTTCGCAGCCGTACACGTCGGTGACGACGGAGAAGGCCCCGGCGGGCGGCGACGAGTCGTACGCCACGGCCGTCACCTGGACGTACGAGGGCTATCCGCAGACGGTGCGCACGCGGACATTCCGTTTCGGCGACACGATCGCGAACTATTGCACGGTATGGACGGGTTTCGCATTGAACGCACAGCCGGGGAAGGCGAAGGTGCCGGTGAAGGTGGTGACGGCACAGAACGCGAAATTGGGCTGAGGGGCGGGAGGGGAAAGCGGTAGCGAAAGGGTCACACCCACCCCAGCCCCCGGCAAACAGCCGCCCATACCTCCCCCAAACAACATTGGCCCCTCTGTCACCGGGGGCCACCGCCCTTGTCTACTGCGAGAGGATCACCTCGGGGAGGAGGTCGACGATCGCTGACGAGGAACCGGAGCTGGGCCTGGCGGCCCTCGCCTCCGAACCACGCGCCGCGCTCTCCGCACCGGCTGAGCCCTCGACGTCGTATCTCCGCCGCACCGCGCTCACCGAACTCGGCGCGCTCGCCGACGCCTTCGACAACGAGGACGACGAGAACGACGACCGCCCGCACCGGAACGGCTCCACCGCGCACGCCCAACTCCGCGTCTGGGACTGCCTGGACACGGCGACGCTGCTCGTGGACGGTGACATCGACTGGCTCCGGGAGGACAGCGAAGACGCCGGCCCCGACCCCGCGGACCTCGTCGCCGTCATCGTCCTGGCCCGCGCGGGCCGCGCCGCGTTCAACGGCGAGGTGTACGACCGCTGTTGTGCCGTGAACCCACTGCACGGCCCGGCGACCGCCCGCCACCGCGTACGCCTGTCCGCACCCGCCGACCGCCCCCGCGGACGCCTGCTCCACGTCTGCGCCCACTGCCGCGCCACCGCGCTCGCCCAACCGGCCACCGTCCACGCCTTGTTGATGACCCTGCCCGGCCCGGCCGACGGCCCCGACCGCGTCCCGTACGACGAGACCGCCGGCCCCCTGTACGCCGTACGCAACGGAATTCCCCAACTGATCGACGAGGTACGCGAGATCACCGGTGCCGAGTTCCCTTCGGGGCGCGCGGCAGAAGGTCCGGTTCAGGCGTTGTAGCCGCCGTGGGCGTCCAGCACCGCGCCCGTGACGTACGACGCGGCGGGGCTCGCCAGGAAGACGATCGCCGCGGCGATTTCGTCGGGGTGGCCCATCCGTTGCAGGGACAGCGAGCCGACCAGGGCCTGGAGGGTCTCGGGGTCCGGCGGCTGCATGCCGCCCTCCATCAGTCCGGCCTCCACGACGTTGGCCGTGATGTCCCGGGGCCCGAGGTCCCGCGCGACACCCATGGTGTACCTCTCGATCCCGGACTTGGTCGCCGAGTAGTCGGCAAGGCCGGGGGCGCCGACCCGGGAGCCCAGTCCGGAACTCACCGTGATGATGCGACCGCCCGCGCGCAGCACCCGGGAGGCGGCCCGGATGACGGCGATCACGCCTAGGTAGTTGGTGGCGTGCATCCGGTCCAGTGCGGCGGTGTCGGCGTCCGGGTCGTCCACCGTGCGGCCCTGTTCCACCGAGATCGCCGCGTTGTTGACGAGGATGTCCAGGCCGCCGAAGTGCGCGACCACGTCGTCGATCAGCGCCGGTGCCCGACGCGTGTCCGCCTGGTCGGACTTGAAGGCGACAGCCTTCGCTCCCTTGCCGTGCACCTCGTCGACGACGGCCTGCGCCTCCTTCTCGGAGCTGACGTAGGTGAAGGCGACGTCGGCGCCCTGCTCGGCCAGCAGCCGTACGGTCGCGGCTCCCAGCCCGCGCGACCCCCCGGTGACCAGCGCGACCTTGCCCGTGAGTGGCTTGCTCATTCTTCCCACCTCGTTGGATTGACCCTTCCCGACAGTCGTAACACTAATTGTTACGACACCCTGTTGCAACTATCGCTGTTACGACTGCGCCGTCGTAACATAAAGCGTTGCGGCCGAGAGGGAGGAGGGAGTGCATGAGCGCCAACAGCAGGCTGACCATCGCCGCCCACGCGCTGGCCTGGATCGGCCTCTACCAGCGCCAGGGCCACGAGGTCGCCACCTCCGAACAGATCGCGACCAGCGCGAACACCAACCCCGTGGTGATCAGGCGGCTGCTCGGCGAGCTGCGCAGGGCCGGGCTCGTGGAGTCCCGGCGGGGCGTGGGCGCGGGCTGGTCGCTGGCGCGCGAGCTGGGGGCGATGACCCTGCTCGACGTGTACGAGGCGGTGGAACCCGGCCCGCTGTTCGCGATGCACCGCACCGCCCCGGACCAGGAATGCGTGGTGGGCCACGGCATCCAGCCCGCGATGCAGGCCGTCTACGAGGGCATCGAGGAGACCCTGAGACACGAGCTGGCCCGCATCACGCTCGAGAACGTACTCCGGGACGTACTCGCGACACCTCGCCAACCCCCTCGCCACGCTCCGTAATCGCAGAAAAACAAAGCGTGGTGCGGCAGGGTGCCCAGCACCCCACCGCACCACGAATTCGCCGCGAAAGACCGGACTGACTAGCCCTTGACGCCCTTCGCCAGCTCATTGTCCAAGTCCTCATAAGCCTTGGACGCCTTCTTCAGGAACTCCGCCATGCCCTCAAGCCCCTGAAGCGTGTCCGTCACGCCGCGCGTGAACTCCTTGAACGCCTCGTCGAAGGCACCGGAACCCTTGCTGGTGGTGTAACCGTCCGAGACCAGGTGGTCGCAGTAGCTGTCCAGCTTCTTGAGCTTGCGCTCCAGGTTGCCCTTTTCGGTGATCAGATGCTTGGCAGCCTCAAGCATCTTCTCGTATGTGATATCCGCGTCTTTACCGGCCATGTGGCGCTCCTCCGTGACCATCCAACTCGCCGCAGGGCCAACCCCCGTGGCTCCTGATGCGGACGACCGGCCCCACCCGACGCCACGCGTCGGATCACGCCACCCCAGATGTCCGTGATTCGGATATTCCTGGGCGATCTGTAATGTTTCGTACTCCGGGTGATGTGATTGTGGTGCGATCGTCCGTCTGGGGCAGCAGCTTACGCAGGACGCTTGCAGCAGCACACCCCCGATTTCCCCCACCTCTTCCCAAGCCTCGCCCGCCCCCGCCCACCTCCCGTTGCCTACGAAAAGCAGCGAGCGGCTATCGTCGCTGTCACCGTGTGCCCGTGTTCCGGAAGCTCCGGAAACGGCCACATGAGGTCAACGGGGTCTTTGGGTTCTGGGAGGACGAGCGTGCGCCTGACGCTGACCGTCGTCGATCCGCTCGGCGGCGCACACGCCGACGTTGTTCTTGACGCCGATCCCGAGTCGTCGCTCGGGGACATCGCCAAGGAGCTGGCCGCCCAGGTCGGGTACCGGGGCGGCGCCCAGGTCATACCCATCGGCCAGCACCACACCGCCACCGGAGGCGCGCCCGTCGCCTACGTCGACGGCTACCCCGTCGACCCCTCCGCGACGATCGCCACCTCCCCGCTCCGCGAGGGCGCCGTCGTCAGCCTGCACGACCCGGCCGGGTGTCTGCCCGGCGAACCGACCGGGCTCGTCGAGCTGCGGGTCGCGAGCGGGCCCGCCGCCGGCGCCGTGCACCGGCTCGGCATCGGGCGCTACGACATCGGCAGCGGCGGCGCCTCCTACATCCGCGTCGACGACCCCGAACTCCCCGCCCGCGCCCTCACCCTCTCCGTCTCGGCCGACGGCACCTGCCAAGTCTCCGTCCAGGGAGGGGAGATGGGCGGGGACATGAAGGTCACGCTCGACGGCGAGAGCCTCGCACCGCCCGGTGCCGACTCGCCCGCCTGGCCGCTCGGGGGCCAGGTCGCCGTCGGCAACACCCTTTTCGAGCTGGACCGTTACGTCCCCCCGAACGCCGCTCTCAAGTGGTCCGACGACGGCAGCGGGCTCGACTACAACCGGCCGCCCCGTCTCGCGCCCGCCGAGCGGCAGACCCGGTTCCGGCTGCCGTCGCCGCCGCGCGACTTCGAAGCCCGGCCGCTGCCCTGGCTGATGGCCGTCACACCGCTGGTCGGCGCGATCGTCTCGGTGATGATGTTCCACCGCTGGTACTACCTGATCATGGCCGGGCTCAGCCCGCTGATCCTGTTCGCCAACTACTTCATGGACAAGAAGCACGGCCGCAAGTCCCACGCCAGGGAACTCAAGGAGTACAAGGCCCACAAGCTGCGGATCGAGGAGGACGCCCGGGACGCGCTCGTCGCCGAGCGGCTCGACCGGCGCTCCGCCCTGCCCGACCCCGCCGCCGTGCTCAGCCTCGGGACCGGGCCCCGGACCCGCCTGTGGGAGCGGCGGCGCACCGACCGCGATCACCTCCTTCTCCGCGTCGGCACCGGGCGGTTGCCCTCCGAGGTCGTCCTCGACGACCCCGAGCAGGACGAGCACAAGCGGCAGGTCGCCTGGGACATCGAGGACGCGCCCGTCGCCGTACCGCTGCGCGAACGCGGCGTGCTCGGCATCGCCGGGCCCGACAACTCCGCGCACGCGCTGGGGCGTTGGGTGGTCGGCCAGGCCGCCGCCCTGCACAGCCCGCTCGACGTGCAGTTCTACGTCCTCACCGAGGGCGCCGCACGCGAGAGTTGGGACTGGGTACGGTGGCTGCCGCACGCGCGGCCGTCCGGCGCCCAGGACACGAACGTGCTCATCGGGACCGACGCCGAGACCGTCGCGGCCCGCATCGGCGAACTGACCCAGCTCCTCGACGCCCGGCAGAAGGCCGTCGAGAACAAGAGCGGCGGACAGGTCTCCTTCAGCGAACCGGACATCGTCGTCGTCTGGGACGGCTCCCGGCGGCTGCGCTCCATGCCCGGCGTCGTACGGCTGTTGCGCGAGGGCCCGGCCGTCTCCGTCTACGCCATCTGTCTCGACACCGAGGAACGGTTCCTGCCCGGCGAGTGCCAGGCCGTCGTCATCGCCGAACCGAGGCCCGAGGAACACCAGGACAACTCCGCGGCCTTCGAAGTACCCGCCGTCCAAGGGGGGTTCCCCTCCTTCCATGCCTGGCACAACAGCGCCGCCGAGCAACAGCCCGCCCAGGCCAAGGCACTTGAGCTGCGGTTGCGCGTCGAGCAGGCCGGTGCCACCCGACTGCGGGGCGTACGGCCGGACTTCGTCTCCCCCGCCTGGTGCGGCCGGCTCGCCCGGTCGCTGTCCCCGCTGCGCGACATCAGCGGCGAGAGCGAGGACTCGGCGCTGCCCGCCGCCAGCCGCCTCCTCGACGTGCTCCAGCTCGAACCGCCGACTCCCCAGGCGATCACGGCCCGTTGGCGGGCGGGCGGCCAGTCGACGATGGCGGTCGTCGGGGAGTCCTACGACGGCCCCTTCGGCATCGACATGCGGCGGGACGGGCCGCACGGGCTCATCGCCGGTACCACCGGTTCCGGCAAGTCCGAGCTGTTGCAGACCATCGTCGCCTCGCTCGCCGTCGCGAACACGCCCGAGAACATGACCTTCGTGCTGGTCGACTACAAGGGCGGCTCGGCGTTCAAGGACTGCGTCAAACTCCCGCACACCGTCGGCATGGTGACCGACCTCGACGCCCATCTCGTCGAGCGCGCCCTGGAGTCGCTGGGCGCCGAACTGAAGCGCCGCGAGCACATCCTGGCCGCCGCCGACGCCAAGGACATCGAGGACTACCAGGACCTGGTGCGCCGGGATCCGTCGCACCCCTCCGTGCCCCGACTCCTCATCGTCATCGACGAGTTCGCGTCCATGGTCCGCGACCTGCCCGACTTCGTGACCGGGCTCGTCAACATCGCCCAGCGCGGGCGTTCGCTCGGCATCCACCTGCTCCTCGCCACGCAGCGGCCAAGTGGCGTCGTCTCGCCGGAGATCCGGGCCAACACCAACCTCCGGATCGCCCTGCGGGTGACGGACGGCGGCGAGTCCAGCGACGTCATCGAGGCGCCCGACGCCGGGCACATCTCCAAGAACACGCCCGGCCGCGCCTACGTCCGGCTCGGCCACGCCTCGCTCGTGCCCTTCCAGTCAGGGCGCGTGGGTGGCCGCCGTCCCGGTGCCACCGATCCCCAACTCCTCGCCCCCTGGGCCGGATTGCTCCCGTGGGAGGAGCTCGGGCGGGGCGCGTTGCAGAAGCCGAGGGCGGAGCAGCGGGAGGAAGAGGAGATCACCGACCTCAAGGTGCTCGTCGACGCCGTCCGCGAGGCCAACACCGCACTCGGCATCCCACCGCAGCACAAGCCGTGGCTGGACGCCCTCCCCGGGACACTTCTCCTCGACGACATCGAACTCCCCGTCGCCGCCCCCGGGTTGGGCAAGCTCCCGCCCGCCCCGTACGGTGTCGCGGACCTGCCCGCCGACCAGGCGCGCCGCCCCGCCGTCATCGACTTCGCGCACTTCGGCCACCTGCTCATCGGCGGCGCCCCGCGCAGCGGCCGGTCCCAGGTGCTACGCACGATCGCCGGTTCGCTGGCCCGCACGCACTCCGCCGGTGACGTCCATCTCTACGGCATCGACTGCGGCAACGGCGCGCTGAACGCACTGACCCGGCTGCCGCACTGCGGCGCGGTCGTCGGCCGCAACCAGCAGGAGCGGGTCATCCGGCTGATCTCGCGCCTGAAGGGCGAGTTGACGAGGCGTCAGGACGTGCTCGCGGAGAAGGGGTTCGCCGACATCGGCGAACAGCGCGCCGCCGCGGCCACCGAGGCGGAACGGCTGCCGCACATCGTCGTCCTCCTCGACCGCTGGGAGGGCTGGATCACCACCCTCGGCGAGTACGACCACGGGTCGCTGACCGACGAGTTGACGGCGATGATGCGCGAGGGCGCGAGCGTCGGCGTCCACGTCGTGATGACGGGCGACCGGCAGATCCTCGCCAACCGGATCGGCTCGCTCACCGAGGACAAGTACGGGCTGCGCCTGGCCGACCGCTCCGACTGGAGCCTGCTCGGCCTCAACGCCCGCAAGGTGCCCGAGGAGATCCCGCCGGGCCGCGGCTACCGCAACGAGCACGGCACGGAGACCCAGTTCGCCCTGCTGAGCGAGGACTCCACCGGCCAGGGCCAGGCCGCCGCGCTCACCGCGATCGGCGAGGCCGCCGCCGTACGGGACGCCCAACTGCCGCGCTCGCGGCGGCCGTTCCGGGTCGACGTACTGCCGACGCGGATCGGGTTCGCGGAGGCGTGGGAGATGCGCGATCCGGAGGCGTCGCGGTCGAAGCTGTGGGGGCTCGTCGGCATCGGCGGCGACGACATCATGGGCTTCGGGCCCGACCTGGCCCAGGGGCTGCCGACGTTCGTCATCGGCGGTCCGGCCAAGTCCGGCCGCAGCACGACCCTGCTCAACCTCGCCCGCTCGTACCGGCTCCAGGGCGTACGGATGGTCGTCGCCGCGCCCCGGCCGTCCCCGCTGCGCGAACTCGACGGCCAGGACGGCGTGTTGAAGGTCTTCGACGAAGACGACATCGAGACCGACGAGTTGGAGGAGCTGATCGAGTCCGCGACGACGGAGGACCCGATCGTGGTCCTCATCGACGACGCCGAGGTCCTGGAGGACTGCGACGCGGAGGACGTCCTCAAGCGGATCGCCTCGCGCGGCGGCGAACGCGGGCTCGCCCTGGTCATCGCCGGTGACGAGGAGGAGGTGTGCAGCGGCTTCTCCGGCTGGATGGTCGACATGAAGAAGGGCCGCCGCGGCATCCTGCTCTCCCCGCAGGACTCCTCCTCCGGCGACCTCATCGGCATCCGCACCACCCGCAGCATGGTCGGCGGCCAAATCGCCCCCGGCAAGGGCCTGTTGCACCTCGGCGACGGCGAACACCTCACGGTGACGACGCCGATGTAGCCGCCGTGTCGGTCGTCCGGCCGCCGTGTCGGTCGTCTGTCGGGGCCGTCGGCCGCATGTCGGCGGCCGTCGGGCCGATGTCGGCGGCCTGTCGGCGGGACCTGGGACGTTTCCGGTGTCCCTGCCGGGTGCCCGCCCGGCAGGCGCCCGACACGCAAGGAATCACCATGACGACCACGAGCACAACCACAACCACGTCCACAACCACTGACGTCACGATCATCGGCGCCGGACTCGGCGGGCTGACCCTCGCCCGCGTCCTGCACGTCCACGGCATCCAGGCCACGGTCTACGAGGCCGAGCCCTCGCCGATGGCCCGCACCCAGGGCGGGATGCTCGACATCCACGACTACAACGGCCAACTCGCCTTGCGGGAAGCGGACTTGATGGACGAGTTCCGCGGCATCATCCTGGAGGGCCGCCAGGCGACCCGCGTCATCGCCCCGGACGGGACCGTCCTGCTCGACCACCCCGACGACGGCACCGGCGGCCGACCCGAGGTGCAGCGCGGTGAACTCCGCCGGATCCTGCTCGCATCGCTCCCGGCCGGCACCGTCCGGTGGGGCCACAAGGTCAGCGGCGTCCGCACCCTCGGCGGGGGCCGCCACGAGGTGACCTTCGCGGACGGCAGCACCGTGGCGACGAGTCTGCTGGTCGGTGCGGACGGCGCGTGGTCGCGGGTCCGGCCGCTGCTCTCCGCCGCCGTGCCCGCGTATTTCGGCCGGTCGTTCGTCGAGACCTACCTGTTCGACAGCGAGAGCCGGCACCCGGCCGCCGCGAAGATGGTCGGCGGCGGGTCGCTGTTCGTGCTCGAAGCGGGCACGAACGACCGGTGGATCGGGGCCCACCGGGAGAGCGGCGGCACGCTGCACGCGTACGTGGCGCTGGCCAAGCCGCAGGAGTGGTTCGCCGGGATCGACTTCACCGATGCGGCCGAGGCCACCGCGCGGATCGTCGAGGAGTTCGACGGCTGGGCCCCCGAGGTCATGTCCCTGGTCACCGACAGCGACACCGCCCCGACCGTCCGCCCCCTCAACTCGCTGCCGATCGGGCACCGTTGGGAGCGGATACCGGGCGTGACGCTGATCGGCGACGCCGCCCACCTCTCGCCGCCGGACGGCGAGGGCGCCAACCTGGCCATGCAGGACGGCGCCGAACTCGGCAAGGCCCTCGCCGCCCACCCCGACGACGTCGAGGCCGCCCTCGCCGCGTACGAGGCGGCCCTGTTCCCCCGCAGCGCCGAAGCCGCCGAGGCGGCCGTGGCCGTCAACAACTCCATCGGCCAGGAGCTGATCGACGCGTTCGACCTGACCGAGTAGGACGGGCCGGCCGGGCGGAGCGCATGAGCCGCCGCTGACGGGGCACGGCGGCGCCCGGAGCAGAGGTCCGACTCCGGGCGCCGCCCGACTACTTCACCTTCGCCAGCTTCGCCTCGGGGTCCCCCGCGTCCGCGTTCGTCATCGTCATCTGGAGGGCGGAGCCGGTCGTGCCCGTCGGGGCGAGCACCACGCGGTGCCGACCCTTCGTGCAGACGTCGCGGTTGTCCGCGTTCGCGACGCTCTGCGCGACGAGGAGGTTCTTCGACACCGACCGCAGGACGAGGGCGTCCGCGCAGATGCCACCGGCCGGGTCGGTCTGCCGGAACGTGCCCAACTCCTGCCCCACGGCCGCCTGGTGGATCGTCACCCGGAAGGTGCCCATGGGCAGTGCGCCGCCGAGGGCGATGCCGTCGCCCTCCCAGGTGCCGAGGTACGAGGCGGGGATCGCGCCGGAGGCCGGGGTCTCCGCGGTCGTGACCGTGGGCGTACTCGCGGCCGTGTCCGAACTGCCGCTGTCCTTCTCCGAGTTGCCACCCGGCAGCAGATTGAAGAGAAACGCCGACCCCACCGTCACCCCCACCAGGGCCGCGGCGACGGCCAACGCGACCGTACAACTGACCTTCCGGCCTCGGCCGTTGGCTGCCGGGGCGGCCGTCGCGGCCACACTCAACGAGACCTTGCCCGCCGGTACGGCAGGAGGCGAGGACGGAGGCGAGGGCGGAGGCGGGGGCAGCCCCGGCTGCGTGGGCACCCGCGCGAACTCCGCCACCCCGACCGAGGGGCTGCTGAACTCCACCGGCCCGGACGGCAGTTCCCCCGCCCCCACGGCCACTTCGAGGTTCAGCAACGCCACCGCGCTCCGGCTGACCCGCTCCACCACCGCCCCCGGCAGCCACCCGCCCGCCACCAGCGCCGCCGCCCCGCCCGGGGCCAGCGCCCGCGCCAACTCCCCGGGGCTCGGCCGCTCTTCGGGCACCTTGTGCAGGCACCGCGCCGCCAGCTCCCGCAACTCGCCCTCCAGGGAGCCGAGTTCCGGTTCCTCGTGCACGACCTTGTAGAGCAGGGACGCCGACGAGGTGCCGGGGAAGGGCGGTTGGCCCGTCGCCGCGTACACCAGGACCGCGCCGAGCGAGAAGACGTCCGCCGCGCCCGTGGCGCCCTTGCCGAGGATCTGCTCCGGGGACATGTAGCCGGGCGAGCCGACCGACACCCCCGTGGAGGTCAGTGAGGCGGTGGAGTCGGTGGCGCGGGCGATGCCGAAGTCGATGAGGAGGGGGCCGTCGAGGGTGAGCAGGACGTTGGAGGGTTTGACGTCGCGGTGGACCAGGTCCAGCGCGTGCACCGCCGCGAGCGCCTCCGCGAGACCCGCGCCCAACGCCCGTACGGAATGGGCGGGGAGAGGGCCGACCTCGGCCACGGCCGCGGCGAGGGAGGGGCCGGCCACGTAGCCGGTCGCGGCCCACGGCACCGGCGCGTCCGGGTCGGCGTCCAGGACGGGGGCCGTCCAGGCGCCGCCGACCTTGCGCGCGGCGGCCACCTCGCGGCGGAAGCGGGCGCGGAACTCCTCGTCGAGGGCGATGTGCGGGTGCACGGCCTTGACGGCGACCGTGCGGCCACCGGCGCTGCGGCCCACGTAGACGCGGCCCATGCCGCCGGAGCCGAGCCGGCCGAGCAGCCGGTAGGGCCCGATGGCCGTGGGCGCACCGGCTTCGAGCGGCTGCACCTTCGCCTCCCCCGCATCCCCGTCGTGTCCCACGCGTGTCCCCGTCGCATCCCGCGGCGTATCCCGGTGGTCATTCCCCAGCAGGGTAGTGCCGCCGCACCCGTCGCCGTATTCCCGCGGCCGAAAAAACGCGCGCGGCGCGGGAGGTGTACGCGCCGCGCGGCACACGCGAACTTCCCAAGACTCTTCCGTGTACGCGCGGACACTTCCCGGAATCCGTCAAGTGAATTTCCCTGTGCGGCGGGAGGCACTGTACGGCCGTGGTGAAACGCGCCTCACGGCGCCAGCAACTCCACCTTCACATCGGCGGGAAATCCGGTCATAGGCCCGACCCGGCGCGCGAACTCCCGCACCGCCGCGAGCTGTGGGCCGCCGAAACGGAAGTCGAGGGTGGTGAAGTAGCGTTCGAGGACCGCGGCGTCGAACACCTCCCAGCGGGCGGCCTGTTCGGCGACCTTCGTCACCTCTTCCAGGGACAGGTTCCGCGACTCCAGGAACGCCTCGTGGACCCGCCGGGTGATGACCGGCTCGCGCTCCAGGTACTCCCGCCGGGCCGCCCACACCGCGAACACGAACGGCAGCCCCGTCCACTCCTTCCACAAGGTGCCCAGGTCGTGCACGTCGAGGCCGTACGCGGGCCCGTCGTGGAGATTCGCGCGCAGCGCGGCGTCGCCGATCAGCACGGCCGCGTCGGCCTCCTGCATCATCAGGGCGAGGTCGGGCGGACACGTGTAGTAGTCGGGTTGTACGCCGATGTGCTCGGCCAGAAGCAGCTGGGCCAGGCGCACGGAGGTGCGGGAGGTCGAGCCGAGCGCGACGCGGGCGCCGTCCAGGCGGTCCAGGGGGACCTGGGAGACGATCACGCAGGACATCACCGGGCCGTCGCACCCGACCGCGATGTCGGGGAAGGCCACTAGGTCATCGGCGTTCTTGAGGAACTCGACGAGGGTGATGGGGCCGATGTCCAGCTCGCCCGCGACCAGGCGTTCGCTGAGCTTCTCGGGGGTGTCCTTGGTCAGCTCGAAGTCGAGGAGCGTGCCGGTTCTCGCGAGCCCCCAGTACAGGGGCAGGCAGTTGAGGAACTGGATGTGGCCGACGCGCGGCCGGGTGCGAGAAATGTCCACATCGCGAGGCTAGACCCGGGAGGGTGGGGGGTTGGTGGCAGGGGCGGGATTGGGGGCTCGGGGAGGGCTCGGGGGCGGCGTGCTGGCGTCGGCCCGCGCCCAGGCCCCATGCCTACGCCCAGGCCCCGCGCCTACACCCAGGCCCCGTGCCCAGGCCCTCCGGGCGGCACGCCGGGGCCGTGACAAGGCCCTCCGGGCGGGGTCGGCGCCGCACAGGGCCCCTCCGGGCTCCGGGCCGCTCAGGGTCCCCCGAACGGCATCAGGGGCGCACTCAGGGCCCCCGGCGGCCTCCCGGTGGCCCCCAGGCAGCCCTTCGGGGCGCCCCCGGCCGGGGGGGCGGGCCCGCCGGCCGCGGGGCGGGTCCGCGTCCACGAGCAGGGTGCGCCTGCCGCGGCGGGCGGAGGTGACGGCGA
>LJCV01000092.1 GCA_001298575.1 Actinobacteria bacterium OK074 | reverse complement strand
GTCCGTCACGCCGGTTCGGCGGCGCGGGGGTGATGAGGGGTGGCGCGGGGCGGGTGGCGCGGTTGGCCGGATCGGGGGCGGGGAGCGGTGGGGTTTCGGACTGTTTTCCGGTGCCGAACGGGCTGGGAATTTCCGATATCGGGCACGCTGTGCCGGAAACGCGCGGGCGTTGGACCGTAGGCTGCCGCCATGTGCGGAATCGTGGGATATGTGGGGTCGCAGTCGGCGCTCGACGTGGTCGTGGCCGGGCTGAAGCGGCTGGAGTACCGGGGTTACGACTCGGCGGGTGTCGCCGTGCTCGCGGACGGCGGTCTGGCCGCCGCGAAGAAGGCCGGGAAGCTCGTCAACCTGGAGAAGGAACTGGTCGGACGGCCGCTGCCGGCCGGGGCCACCGGCATCGGGCACACCCGGTGGGCCACCCACGGCGGTCCGACGGACGCGAACGCGCATCCGCATCTGGACAACGCGGGGCGGGTCGCGGTCGTCCACAACGGGATCATCGAGAACTTCGCGCTGCTGCGCGCCGAGTTGGCGGAGCGGGGGCACGCGCTCGCCTCCGAGACGGACACCGAGGTCGTCGCGCATCTGCTGGCCGAGGAGTTCTCCGTGACCGCCGATCTGGCGGAGGCCATGCGGCTGGTGTGCCGGCGCCTTGAAGGCGCGTTCACGCTGGTCGCGGTGCACGCGGACGAGCCGGACGTGGTCGTCGGGGCGCGGCGGAACTCTCCGCTGGTGGTGGGCGTTGGAGAGGGTGAGTCCTTCCTTGCCTCGGACGTGGCCGCGTTCATCGCCCACACCCGGTCCGCGATCGAGCTGGGGCAGGACCAGGTGGTGGAGCTGCGCCGTGACGGGGTGACGGTGACCGGCTTCGACGGGCGGCCCGCACAGGTCCGCTCGTACCACGTCGACTGGGACGCGTCGGCGGCCGAAAAGGGGGGTTATGACTACTTCATGCTCAAGGAGATCGCCGAACAGCCGAAGGCGGTCGCCGATACGTTGCTGGGGCGCATCGACGCGGCCGGTTCGCTGACGCTGGACGAGCTGCGGATCCCGCCCGCCGAGCTGCGCGAGGTCGACAAGGTCGTCATCGTCGCCTGTGGGACCGCCTTCCACGCCGGGCTGATCGCCAAGTACGCCATCGAGCACTGGACGCGGATTCCGTGCGAGGTGGAGCTGGCGAGCGAGTTCCGGTACCGGGATCCGATCCTCGGCGCGCGGTCGCTCGTCATCGCCATCTCGCAGTCCGGCGAGACCATGGACACGCTGATGGCGCTGCGGCACGCGCGCGAGCAGGGCTCCAAGGTGCTGGCCATCTGCAACACCAACGGGTCGACGATCCCGCGCGAGTCGGACGCGGTGCTGTACACGCACGCGGGTCCGGAGGTGGCCGTCGCCTCGACGAAGGCGTTCCTGACGCAGCTCGTGGCGTGTTACCTGGTGGCGC
This sequence comes from Actinobacteria bacterium OK074, assembly GCA_001298575.1. Classification (GTDB taxonomy): domain Bacteria; phylum Actinomycetota; class Actinomycetes; order Streptomycetales; family Streptomycetaceae; genus Streptomyces. The sequence goes on along the minus strand of LJCV01000092.1, from coordinate 40,927 downwards.
TGTACCTGGGCCAGGTGCGCGGCACGAAGTGGGGGGACGAGGTCGGGGCGGTGATCCGGGACCTGTCCCGCATCTCGTGCGAGGTCGAGCGGGTCCTCGAAACGATGGAGCCGGTACGGGAGTTGGCGCGGTCGCTGGCGTCGAAGAACACCGTGCTCTTCCTCGGGCGGCACGTCGGGTACCCGGTGGCGCTGGAGGGCGCGCTGAAGCTGAAGGAACTCGCGTACATGCACGCCGAGGGGTTCGCGGCGGGGGAGCTGAAGCACGGGCCGATCGCGCTGGTCGAGGAGGACATGCCGGTGGTGGTGGTCGTGCCGTCGCCCCGGGGGAGGTCGGTGCTGCACGACAAGATCGTGTCCAACATCCAGGAGATCCGGGCGCGGGGGGCCCGCACGATCGTGATCGCGGAGGAGGGGGACGAGACGGTGGTGCCGTACGCGGACCATCTGATCCGGATCCCGGCGACTCCTACGCTGCTCCAACCGCTGGTCGCCACCGTGCCGTTGCAGGTGTTCGCGTGCGAGTTGGCGACGGCTCGGGGGAACGAGGTGGATCAGCCACGGAACCTGGCGAAGTCGGTGACGGTGGAGTAGGGGGCTTTTTGTTTTGGGTGCCGCCCTTTTTTTGGGGGGGGGCGGGGGCGGCACCTGGGGTGGTCGGGGCTAGTCGGGGGCGGCTAGGCGGCCACGGTGGACTCGTAGGCGAGGTCGGTTGTGCGCAGGTCAGGAAGAGGCGCCCAGCAGGTCGAGGACGGCTTGGTGGTAGACCGCGTACACCTGGGGGAGTTCGGCGAGGCGGGCGCGTTCGTCGATGCCGTGCAGCCCCTCGTACGGCACCCCGAAACCGGCGGTTGCCGGGATTCCGTCCTCGCCCGCCAGCAGGTTGCCGATGTTGCTGGGACCTGCGGTCTTCGCCCGTACCGGGATCCCCAGTGACCTGGCGGCACCGATCAGCGCCGCCGCGGGCTGTTCGTCCGGCCGCAGTTGGAACGGCGGCCAGCACGCGATCGTCTCGATACGGGTCGGTGCGGGGCCGGGAAGCTCGGCGTCGAGTTCGGCGGCGGCCTTGCGGACCAGGGTCTCGGCGTCACCCGCGTCGAAGGCCGGGGTCGTGCGGACATCGACGTTCAGATCACAGCGGTCCGCCGACACGGAGAAGCCCTGCCCCCCGTGGATGGCGGTGACCGAGAGCTTCGGCGCCAACAGGAAGTCGACGCCCGGCTGTGGCGGACCGGGCAGATCGGCGGTGTCGAGGAGCTGGACCAGGCGGGCGGCGCGGGAGACGACGCTGCGGTTGGAACCGGAGTGCCCCGAGGGCGCGTGCACCGTGATCGTGGCCCGCCACAGGCCGCGACCGCCGACGACGACTTCGTCCATCCCGGGGTAGCCGATCATCACGCCGGCCGGTCGGGCCGCGTCCGGGTCGGCCAGATAGGCGCGGGCCCCGCCGAACCCTCCGGTGTGCTCGTCGACGTCGAGGAGGACGGCCAGACCCCCGCTCAGTGTGTCGGCGCGGGCGTGCACGTCGGCGGCGATGTGGCAGAAGGCGGCGGCCGCGAGCTTGGAGTCGGCACTGCCCCGCCCCAGGAGCCAGCCGTCTCGTACGTCGCCGGACGTGGGCGCGAACGACCAGGCGTCCTCGTCCCCGAACGAGGCCGTGTCCATGCACGCGTCCAGCGTCCACCACGGGCCCGGTCTGCCTCCGGCGATCTCGACGAGCAGGCCCACGAGTTGGCCCCCGGCGTCGTGCAGCCGCCGGTGCGGCAGGGCCCGGACGGACAGCCAGTCCTCCAGGACCGTCAGCACCGGTGAGTAGTCGTCGATCCCTCCACGGCTGGGCCGCCGGACCAGCTCCTGGGCCAGTTCGATCACCGATGTCGACCGCTGGGTGGCGAGTGCCACCAGGTCTTTCCTCACGCTTCTCCCTGCCCCGCCCTGCCGGTTCCGGCGAGTGGAACCGGCAGTGTGCGCACGTCTCCCGCCCATGCTGCACCAGTCCACCAGTCCCGGTGCGGTCTCCCGGAGACGGGAAAGGGGCGAGCGGCTGTGTGCCGGTCGCCCCTTCGCGGTTGGTTGGTCAGCCGGTCACGCAGGTCTTCGGGACCCAGCCTGTCTTGGTGTCGCCGCCGTAGTACCACTGGTTGCTCGTCTTGCCGCAGGCCGTGTACGAGCCGCCCTTGTACGACTTGCCGTCGTTGCAGATCGCGCCGCCCTTGCCCTTGGCCCAGATGCCGATCGCCGTGGCGGTCGTCTTCGGCGAGGTGCGGACGTTGACGGTCTTCTTGGGCTTGACCGGGTAGAGGGTCTTGCTGCAGTCCTTCGGCAGGGTCGCCGCGGCGGCGGTGCCCGCGGTGGCGACGACACCGGTGACGGTCGCGCCGAGAAGGGCCGCGGTGGCGAGCGCGGTGCCCAGAGACTTCAACTTCATGTGTGCTGTTCTCCCGTTACGTGCAGGTGCGTTCGCTGATCACGAAGCGCGGTGAACAGTATCGGGAGTGGGGCTGTGGGTATGAGCCAGGGCTTGTAGGAAGGGGGTGAAGGCGGTGGGGGGGAAGGTGAGGGTGGCGTGGGTGGGGTTCTTTGAGTCGCGTATGGCTACTCGGGTGCGGGTGTTTGCGACTTCCACGCAGGCGTTGCCGTCGCCGGCGCCGGAGTAGGACGACTTCCGCCAGTTGCCGGGGGTGGTCACCGGGTGCCTCACCGGCCCTTCAGGGTTTCGACGAAGGTGGTGAAGACTTTGGTTGGAAAGGAGAGTGTGGCGTAGGCGGGGTTCTTTGAGTCGCGGATGGCCACTTGGGTGTGGTCGTGGGCGATTTCCACGCAGGAGTCGCCGTCGCCGGCGCCGGAGTAGGACGACTTGCGCCAGTTGTCGATGGTGCTCATGGGGTGCCTCACAACTCTTTGGCCAGCCGGTGGATGAAGTCACGCGACCGTTCGGGATCAAGTGACACGGTTTCCACCTTACGAAAGAGCGTTCGGAATAAGCCGAGTTGGGCCTCGGAATCGATGAAGGCCGCACCGTGGGGTCCATCGCGTACGACTGTGTCCAGCCTGGGCACGGTTCCGTCCGCCAGCATCATGGCCGTCCAGGACCCGCCGAAACTGTCCAGATCGAAGGGGATCACGCGTACGGTGACGCAGTTCGCTTCCGAGGCTTCGAGGAGATAGGCGAGTTGGGCTCGTGCGGCGGCTCGGTCGCCGACCCGGATGCGCAGCGCGCCTTCGTGGATCACGGCCTCGTACGGAGTGGGGTCGGGCTCTTCGAGGATGGCCTTGCGCTGCATCCGGTGCCGAACGCGCAATTCCAGCTCCTCAGTGGGGAGTTCGGGGACTCTATAGGAGTAGACGGCGCGGGCGTAGTCCTCTGTCTGGAGCAGCCCGGGAACGTAGAGGAACTGGATCTCCCGCAGGGATGTGGCGTAGTGCTCCAGTTCGGCCAGGTCGAGGAAGGGTGTGGGAAGCGAGCCTCGGTACTCCTCCCACCATCCCCGGGTCCGGTCGGTCGCCATGGCCACCAGCGCCGAGACCAACTCCTCGTCGACGCAGGCGTAGTTGGCGGCAAGGCGGTGTAGCCGTTCCTCGCTCACGCCCGTCAACCCCGATTCGATGTGGCTGATCTGAACGTGGCTCACTCCGAGCAGTGCCGCCGCCTCGCGGGCGGCGAGTCCTGCCGCGTCGCGGAGCCTGCGCAGTTCGACCGCCAGGCGCAGCTGACGTGCAGTTGGTTCGCGCCTCGTCGTCATCGACTGCTCCTCAGCTCAACGCACCTCCTGGCGCGACCCGTTCGGGGTCAGATTACGCGATTGGCTTGTTCCGGGTTACATGTTCGGTCTACCTTCAGTAATGCGACGCACACCCTGCGGCAACGCCGGACCCCGGAAGCGCACCGCCCCGCCCTGCCATGGCGGGCGCGGCAGAGCCACCGCCTGCGTGTCGTAATCCCCCCTCACCCAACGGGAGTTGACGCATGTCCGAAAGTGAGTCGGAAGAAGCCTGGGAGTACTCGCTCTACATCCCCAACGACCTCCGTGCCGTCACCGTCTGCCGTCGTACCCTTCGGCTGATCCTCACCATGCATGGGCTCATTCGGTTTGTGGACCTTGCCGAGTTGCTCGGTGCGGAGTTGGTCGCCAACGCCGTACGGCATACCGATGGGCCCGCGGCCATGCGGGTGCGGTGGGGGCGGGGGACGTTGCGGGTTGGGGCCTGGGATGCCGATCCTGAACCGCCGGGGCCCTGGCAGTCGTTCGGGCAGATCGGCGCGCCGGAGTGGATGGAGGCCGGGCGGGGGCTGGCCCTTGTGCGGGAGTGCGCGGATCTGTGGGGGTGGCAGCCGTTGTCGCGGTTCGGGAACCGGGGGAAGTATGTGTGGTTCGAGTTGACGGGGGACGGTGATGTCACCTGAACTTGCTGCTATTGGTGTGCTGTTGGGTGGTCCGCGTTCACCGAGAACGCCGTTCCTGCCGCCGTCGCCACGATCGCGTCCTTCAGGAGCGGGACCTGTGGGTCCAGCGTGCTGCCGCCCTCTGATTTCAGCGTCGTACGGCGGGTTCGGCCCAACCGCGGACCTGGACCGTAGAGTGCCCGCCATGAGCATCATCGGGGTCGGTATCGACGTGGCTGAGATCGAGCGGTTCGCGGCTTCGCTGGAGCGGACGCCTGCGCTGGCTGAGCGGTTGTTCGTGGCGGGGGAGTTGTTGTTGCCCAGTGGGGAGCGGCGGGGGGCGGCGTCGCTTGCGGCGCGGTTCGCGGCGAAGGAGGCTGCGGCGAAGGCGTTGGGGGCTCCGCCCGGGTTGCGGTGGACTGACGCGGAGGTTTATGTGGAGGAGGGGGGGAGGCCGCGGTTGCGGGTGTCGGGGAGTGTGGCTGCTCGGGCGGAGGAGTTGGGGGTGCGGGCCTGGCATGTTTCGTTGAGTCATGATGCGGGGGTTGCTTCGGCGGTGGTTATTGCTGAGGGGTGAGGGTGGGATTCGCCTTGTAGCTCGAGTGGTGGGGGTGCGTTGGCGGCTGCGGGTGCGTTGTGGCTTGTCGCGCAGTTCCCCGCGCCCCTTTAGCGGGGTGGTGTTGGACGTGGGGGCATGTGCGAGGTGGGTGGTGTTGCTCGCGCCGTTCCTCGCGCCCCTGAGTGGCGCCGTGCTCGGCTCTCGGTAGATGTGCGCGGTGGGTGCCGTTTCTCGTGCCGCCTTCGGGGTGTGGTGCGAGACTCGGGTTTATGCGTACTGGGTATCGGGTTGAGAGTGTTCGGGGTGCTGAGCGGGAGTTGATGGGGCGGTTGCCCGAGGGGGCGTTGATGCAGCGGGCTGCTGCTGGACTTGCCGTTGCCTGTGCGGAGTTGGTGGGGCGGGTGTATGGGACTCGGGTGGTGTTGCTGGTGGGGAGTGGGGACAACGGGGGGGATGCCTTGTATGCCGGGGCTCGGCTTGCTCGGCGGGGGGCCGGGGTTGTTGCTGTGTTGCTTGCCCCTGAGCGCACCCATTCAGGGGGGCTCGCGGCGTTGCGGCGGGCCGGGGGGACGGCCGTAGCCCCCGAGGGCGCTGAGCCGCTCATTCGCCGTGCTGACCTTGTTGTTGACGGGATTGTCGGGATTGGTGGCAAGGGGGGGCTTCGGCCCGATGCCGCTCGGCTTGCCGCTCTTGCGGAGGACGGGCCCGGTGCCGTCGTCGCCGTCGATCTGCCCAGTGGGGTTGAGGCGGACAGTGGGCAGGTGCTCGGGGCTGCCGTGCGGGCCGATCTGACCGTGACCTTTGGGACGCACAAGCCTGGGTTGCTTGTTGATCCTGCGCGGGAATACGCGGGTGCGTTGCGGTTCGTTGATATCGGGCTGGGGAGTGTGCTGCCTGCCGTGGCTGAGGTGGAGGCGCTTCAGCATGCTGATGTGGCGCGGCTTTTGCCTTTGCCTGGGAGCGAGAGTGACAAGTATCGGCGGGGGGTTGTGGGGATTGCCGCCGGGTCCACGCGGTATCCGGGGGCTGCCGTGCTTGCCGTCGCTGGGGCGCTGCGGGGTGGGGCCGGGGCCGTGCGGTATGTCGGGCCCGCGGCCGATGCCGTCATCGCTCGGTTTCCGGAGGTGCTTGTGTCCGACCGGGGGGCTGCTAAAGCCGGGCGCGTGCAGGCTTGGGTTGTCGGGCCTGGGGCCGGGGACGACGCCGATGCCGTCGCGGAGGTGCTTGGTATGGACGTGCCCGTGCTGCTCGACGCCGACGGGCTTCGGCTTGCCTCGCGGGACGCCGTGCGTGGGCGTGCCGCGCCGACGCTGATGACCCCGCACGCGGGTGAGGCCGCCGCGCTCCTCGGTGTCGAACGCGAGGAGGTGGAGGGGGCCCGGCTGGCGTCCGTTCGGGAGCTCGCCGCGCGGTACGGGGCCACCGTGTTGCTCAAGGGGTCCACCACGTTGGTCGCGGGGCCGGATGGTGGACCCGTACGGGTCAATCCGACCGGGACTCCCTGGCTGGCCACCGCGGGGAGTGGGGACGTGTTGTCGGGGTTGGGTGGGGCGCTGCTCGCCGCTGGGCTCTCGGCGGTGGACGCGGGAAGTGTGGCCGCCTATCTGCACGGCTTGGCCGGGCGGTTCGCCGCCGATGGGGCGCCTGTTGGGGCGGCTGACGTCGCGGAGGGGATTGTGGGGGCCTGGCGGTCCGTGCGGGGGTGACCCCTAGGGGCGGCGGTCGTGGAATGTGCGGCGGAGGTCCGTCACCCACGCGTCGGGGATCTCCCAGGGGATGAAGTGGCCGCCTCGCTCGTGCGCGGTGACGTTCACATGGTTGAACCAGGAGGACTGGGGGCCCGTCTTGAACATGTGGACGCGCTCGGCCGCGGTGTGGATGCCGGGCGGGTTCTCGTAGCACAGCAGGCTCACGCCGACCGGGGCCTCGACCACCGGGGTGCGGTCGTGGACGGGGGTCCAGGGGTAGCGGTTGGCGTTGGCGTAGTAACGCATCGACGTGGCAATGGAGTTGTTCACCCAGTAGATCGTGGCGTGGGTGAGCAGGTCGTCCTTGGTGAAGACGGACTCGATGTCGCCGCCGTTGTCGCTCCAGGAGTTCCAGCGCTCCAGGAGCCAGGCCAGCAGGCCGGCCGGGGAGTCGGAGAGGCCGTGGGCGAGGGTGGCGCCGTCGAGCATGTGCGCGGCCAGGTGGACGGCCGAGCGGTGGTCCATCTCGATCGTGCGGGCGCGGACGTCGGCGGGCATGTCGTCCGTGAGGGGGCGGCCCTGGGCGAGGTCCCAGGCGCGCGGGCCGGTGAAGAAGTCGAGCCGCAGCCCGGAGCCGATGTGGATGCCGTGGACGTGGTCGGCGTACTTGTGGCCCAGCTGGCTGCTGATCAGGCCGCCGATGTCACAGCCGCCGACGGCGTACTTCGCGTGGCCGAGCGTGTCGGTCATCAGGGTGTGCCACAGATCGGCGACCTTCCAGAAGTTGACGTCCGGGAAGCCGGTCAGCGGGCCGGGGAAGCCGAAGCCGGGCAGCGAGGGCACGATGACGTCGAAGGCGTCCGCCGGGTCGCCGCCGAACGCGGCCGGGTCGGCCAGCGGGTCGATCACCTTCGACCAGTGCCAGAACGTCCACGGCCAGCCGTGCGTGAGGATCAGCGGAACGGGGCGCGGGCCCACGCCGGGCTTGCGCATGAAGTGCAACGGGACGCCGTCCACGGTCACTTGGTAGTGCTCGTACGCGTTGATCGCGGCCTCGGCCTTGCGCCAGTCGAAGCCGTCCCGCCAGTGGGCGACCAGTTCCTGGAGGTACGCGCCGGGCACGCCGTACGACCAGTCCTCGTTGCCCTCGTCCAGGGGCGGACGGGTCAGCGCGAGGCGGGTGCGCAGGTCGTCGAGGACCTCGTCGGGGACGTGGATGGGGGTGGGGACGAGGGCCATCAGGGGTCTCCCTTACTGGGGGCTGCTGGGGGTGCGTTCGGGGCGCTCCAGGCTATGTTCGGCCGGGCGGTTGTCGCCGCCCAATAACGATCAGGGCCGTGGTCCTCGTGCGGTGCGTCGTGGCCGTCCGGCTGGCGTACGGGTGACCTCCCCGCGCGTCTCCCCGGTCGGCCCAGCCGCACACGTTTGGCTGATCGCATGATCAGTACACGAATCCGCCCCCGGGCCCTCCGGCCACAGAATCCACGGCCCCGGGCCCTCCACCCCCGGATCCTCCGCCGCGGCGCCGCCCTCCTCCTCGCGCTCCTCGCCGCCCTCCCCGCCACCGAAGCCGTCGCGCGCTCCGAGACCGATGACGTAGGGCTTCGCGCGCCCGGTGGTCATGCCGCCGGCTGCGCCGCCCGGACCAGCCCCTACCAGCGGCAGGCCGAGCGGTGGCTCGATCTCAGGGTCGACGGGACGTCGTCCCGGGGGGACTGCCTGGCCGTGCGGGACTTTCAGAAGCAGCACCGGATCAAGCCCGCCAACGGGTACGTAGGGGTCGCCACCTGGGGGACCATGCGGCTGCTTTCGGCCAGGCGGAACCCGAACGCCGCCGGGAAGTGCCCCGTCCGGTCGTACCGCGTCGCCTGCGTCGATCTGGGCCGGCAGCTCACCTGGGTGCAGAAGGGGCGGAAGGTCGTCTACGGGCCCGTGCCCATGCGTAGCGGCAAACCGGGGTACCGGACCCGTACGGGATGGTTCCGGATCTACTGGAAGCACAAGAACCACTGGTCGACGATCTACCACGCGCCCATGCCGTACGCCCAGTTCTTCAGCGGGGGACAGGCGTTCCACGCGGTCGGCGGCAGCGTGTACAACCTGCGGGGCGGCTCCTACGGGTGCGTCAACCTGCGGAAGTCCGACGCGAGGAGGCTGTGGAGCGTGCTGAAGAAGAACGACCGGGTGTACGTCTGGGGGCGGCGTCCGGGAACCTGAGAGCACCCTGGAATCCGGGGGCACCCGAGACTCGTTCGCCGCACCGGAACCAACCGCCCCGGCGCACTGTCGTACCCCTCTGCGAAACTGAAGACACGATGACGATGACTGAAACGGCACCCTTGCGGGCCCGCGCCGAGATCGACCTCGGGGCGCTGCGGGCCAACGTGCGGACCCTCCGTGCGCACGCGCCCGGCGCGGCCCTCATGGCCGTGGTGAAGTCGGACGCGTACGGTCACGGGGCCGTTCCGTGTGCCCGCGCGGCCGTCGAGGCGGGCGCCGCCTGGCTGGGGACGGCGACGCCCGAGGAGGCGCTCGCCCTGCGGGCCGCCGCCGGGCTGCCGGAGCACGTGCGGATCATGTGCTGGCTGTGGACCCCCGGCGGGCCCTGGCGGCAGGCCGTCGACGCCGGGCTCGACCTCGGGATCAGCGCCCTGTGGGCGTTGCGCGAGGCCGTCGCCGCCGCGCCGCGGGCCGCGCGGCCCGCCCTCGTCCAGCTCAAGGCCGACACCGGACTGGGACGCAACGGGTGCCAGCCCGGCGACTGGCCCGAACTCGTCGACGAAGCCCTGCGGGCCGAGCGCGCCGGGCTCGTCCGCGTCACCGGGCTCTGGTCGCACTTCGCCTGCGCCGACGAGCCCGGGCACCCCTCCATCGCCGCCCAACTCGACCGCTTCCACGAGATGGTCGCGTACGCCGAGGGCCGGGGCGTACGGCCGGAGGTGCGGCACATCGCCAACTCGCCCGCCACGCTCACCGTCCCGGAGAGCCACTTCGACCTCGTCCGCACCGGGGTCTCCACCTACGGGATCTGCCCCAGCCCCGAGCTGGGCTCCGCCGCCGACTTCGGGCTGCGGCCGGTGATGACGCTGGCCGCCTCCCTCGCCCTGGTCAAGCACGTCCCGGGCGGCCACGGCGTCAGCTACGGGCACCACTACGTCACCGCGGGCGCCACCACCCTCGGCCTGGTCCCGGTCGGGTACGCCGACGGCATACCCCGGCATGCCTCGGGGACCGGACCCGTACTGGTCGGCGGCAAGTGGCGCACGGTCGCCGGGCGGGTCGCCATGGACCAGTTCGTCGTCGACCTCGGTGGTGACGAGCCCGAGCCCGGCTCGGAGGTGATCCTCTTCGGCCCCGGCGACCGCGGCGAGCCCACCGCCGAGGACTGGGGACAGGCCGCGGGGACGATTGCGTACGAAATCGTCACACGAATTGGAACCCGGGTGCCCCGCGTCTACGTGAATCTGGAACAAGAGGGGTAACTCCGTCCGTGGGTGCGGTGCCGTATCCACGGCAACAGACGGCAACAGACGGCACCGGCAGTAACGGCAGTGACGAGAGCAACGGCCCACGGCGGTACCCGTAAGGGGTTCGACCGGTCGGCCATAGGAGGAGCGGGGACGTGAGCGAGAGCGGCGCGGAGGCCGTGGCGGCCGGTGCGGAGGCCGCCCTGGCGGCCGTCGCGGGCGTGGCCTCGGCCGCCTCCGAGGCCATCGGGTCCGGCGGATCCGGCGGGGACGGCGGCGGTGCCGGGAACTGGCGGCTCGCCGGGATCGCGGGCGCCGCGATAGGTGTGGTCGCCGCGGGCGCCGCCGCCGGCGTCGCCATCGAACGGCTCACCGTCGGCCGCGGCATGCGCAAGAGGGCCCGCCTCGCCCTCGACTCCACCGGCCCCTACGGGTCCCTGCGCGGCACCCCCGGCAAGGCGTACGCCGACGACGGCACCGAGCTGTACTACGAGGTCGACGAGGCCGAGCCCGACGCCGTCCCCGCGCCCCGCCGCCGACGGCTGTTCGGCCGCAAGGCCCCGGCCCCCGTCACCGTCGTCTTCAGCCACGGCTACTGCCTCAACCAGGACTCCTGGCACTTCCAGCGCGCCGCGCTGCGGGGTGTCGTACGGACCGTGCACTGGGACCAGCGCAGCCACGGGCGGTCCGGGCGCGGGGTCGCGCAGACAGTCGACAGGGTGCCGGTCGGCATCGAGCAGCTCGGGCGGGACCTGAAGGCCGTCCTGGACGCGGCCGTGCCGGAGGGGCCGATCGTGCTCGTCGGGCACTCCATGGGCGGCATGACCGTCATGGGGCTCGCCGACCAGTTCCCCGACCTCGTGCGCGAACGGGTCGTCGGGGTCGGCTTCGTCGGCACGTCGTCCGGGCACCTCGGCGAGGTCAACTTCGGGCTGCCGGTCGCGGGCGTCAACGCCGTACGGCGGGTGCTGCCCGGGCTGCTGAAGGTGCTGGGGCAGCAGGCAGCGCTGGTGGAGAAGGGGCGGCAGGCCACCGCCGACCTGTTCGCGGGGATCATCAAGCGGTACTCGTTCGCCTCGAAGGACATCGACCCGGCGGTCGAGCGGTTCGCCGAACGGATGATCGAGAGCACGCCCATCGACGTCGTCGCCGAGTTCTATCCGGCCTTCACCGAGCACGACAAGACGGAGGCGCTGGCCGTGTTCGCCGGGCTGCCGGTGCTCGTGCTGGCCGGGGTGAAGGACCTCGTCACGCCGAGCGCGCACAGCGAGGCCATCGCGGACCTGCTGCCGGACGCGGAGCTGGTGCTGGTGCCGGACGCCGGGCACCTCGTCATGCTCGAACACCCCGAGGTCGTCATAGACCGGCTCGCCGACCTGCTCATGCGGGCGGGGGCGGTGCCGGCCGGGGCTACGGTGGGTGGTTATGGAAGCGCCAGCAGCAGCACCAGTACCGCACAGCAGGGGTGAGTCGGCGGTGTCCTCTGAATCCCTCCAACTTGTTGTCAACTCCCCCGACGAGATGCGGGAGTTGGGCCTCCGGCTCGCGAAACTGCTGCGGGCCGGGGACCTCGTCATGCTCGACGGCGAACTCGGCGCCGGGAAGACGACCCTGACCCGTGGCCTCGGGGAGGGCCTAGGGGTACGCGGGGCGGTGACGTCCCCGACGTTCGTCATCGCGCGCGTGCACCCCTCGCTCGGCGACGGGCCGCCCCTCGTGCACGTCGACGCCTACCGGCTCGGCGGCGGGCTCGACGAGATGGAGGACCTCGACCTCGACGTGTCGCTGCCGGAGTCCGTGATCGTCGTGGAGTGGGGCGAGGGCAAGGTCGAGGAGCTGACGGACGACCGGCTGCGGGTCGGGATCCAGCGGGCGGTCGGGGACACGACGGACGAGGTGCGGCACGTGACCCTGACGGGGGTCGGGGGGCGCTGGGCCGAGGTCGAGCTGGGGGTTCTCTCCGGGTGATCCCGGCAGGGGCGGCTTCGGCCCACGGCGGGGGTTCTTTCCGGCTGACTTTCCGACCGACTTTCCGACAAGCCGTCGGCAAAATCTTGCGTTCCTGGTATCCGTCGTGGTCACATGGATACCAGGTCTTGGTTAGGTGTACCTAACTTCGCCGCCCCCGAACCTCCAGGAGGCGTCCATGTCGGCTACGGCGTCAGAGCGCAACGAGAAAATGCCCCGCGTGACGAGCGGGGTTCCTGGGGTGTCGATGCGGGATCTGCTGGCTTCGTGTGCGGCGGCCCGCGCGGTCTCCACGCCACCGCCCGCCCCGCCGATCCAGCAGCCCGTCCGCGCGGAACGGCGGCAAGCGGCCTGACGGCCGAGCGGCTGGGCCGCTGAGCCCGACGGCTACTTGATGACGACGACCGTCTATTTGATGACGACGATCGTCTCGCCGATCGTCGCGAACTCCCACATCGCCGTCGCGTCCTCGCGCGTCTCGCGGATGCCGCCCAGCTTCTGGCTGGGGTCGGACGGCGGGTTCGTCGAGCCGTCGACCGCCGCGCTGAAGCCGATGGCCACGCCCTCGTTCGAGGCGAAACGGACCACGTGTTCGATCGGGGTGCCGTCGGAGCCGGTGATCGCGGCCGAGCGGGAGGTCACCGTGTACGTCGACGGCAGCGGATCCACCGTGCCGGGGACCACCTGGAACGTGCGCTGGACCTTGTTCTTCTCGCTCACCAGCCACACCCGGTCGTCGTCCACCGAGTACACGACCCGCTCGCCCGTGCCGGAGTCGCCGGGCAGGGCCGTGGGGTTCTTCCTGTCCCGCGGGGCCTTCGTCGGTTTCGCCGAGGGGGACGCGCCCGCGCGCGCCGCGTCCCCCGCCCCCGGGACGCTCGCCGACGCCTGGTAGGCGAGGAAACCCACCGTCGCCACGGCCGCCACGGTGAGCCCGGCGACGTATCCCGAACTGCTGCTGGCCATCTGCGCCCACCTCTTCGCGTAACCCGTGTGCCGGCTGTGACCTCGCCCTGTGCTGGTCTAGCCGCGACCGTAGCAGCCGGGCGGCGGCAGACCCGGGCGGCCGTGCGGGAGCCGTCGGCGCCGTAGGCTGTTCGCGTGCTCTTGCTCGCGCTCGATACCGCCACGCCCGCCGTGACCGTCGCCCTGCACGACGGTTCGGACGTCGTCGCCTCGTCCAGTCAGGTGGACGCCCGGCGCCACGGGGAACTGCTGCTGCCCGCCGTCGACCGCGTCCTCGCCGAGGCGGGCACGCGCATCGACGCCGTCACCGCCGTGGCCGTGGGGATGGGCCCGGGGCCGTACACGGGGCTGCGGGTCGGGCTGATGACGGCGGACACGTTCGGGCTGGCGCTGGGGGTGCCGGTGTACGGCGTCTGCACGCTGGACGCGCTCGCCTACGCGGCCGAAGACATCGAGGGTGCTTTCGTCGTCGCCACCGACGCCCGGCGCAAAGAGGTCTACTGGGCGCGGTACGACGACACCCGAACGAGGGTCACCGAACCCGCCGTCGACCGGCCCGCCGACATCGCGGACGCGGTCGCCGGGCTGCCGGCCGTCGGCGCGGGGGCGCTGCTCTACCCCGACACCTTCCCGCGGGCGTACGGCCCCGAGCACGTGTCGGCCGCCGCGCTCGCCGCCCTCGCCGTCGAACGGCTGGCCGCGGGCGTCGAACTCGACCCGCCCCGGCCGCTGTACCTGCGCCGCCCCGACGCCCAGGTGCCCAAGAACTACAAGGTGGTCACCCCCAAGTGACCACAGCAACGGGCGGTCCGGCCATTCGCGAGATGCGCTGGTGGGACATCGACGCCGTACTCGAACTCGAGAAGGACCTGTTTCCCGAGGACGCCTGGTCGCGGGGGATGTTCTGGTCCGAGCTGGCGCACGCGCGCGGGCCGGGGGCGACCCGGCGGTACGTCGTCGCCTTCGACGAGGACGGCGGGCGGCTCGTCGGGTACGCGGGGCTCGCCGCGCAGGGCGACCAGGGCGACGTGCAGACCATCGCCGTCTCCCGGGAGCTGTGGGGCAGCGGGCTCGGCGGGCGGCTGCTCGTCGAACTGCTGCGGGCGGCGACCGCGTTCGAGTGCGCCGAGGTGCTGCTCGAATGCCGGGTCGACAACGTGCGCGCGCAGAAGCTGTACGAGCGCTTCGGCTTCGTACCGATCGGCTTCCGGCGCGGCTACTACCAGCCGGGGAACGTGGACGCGCTGGTGATGCGGATGGAGGGGCCGGTGACTTCCGGGGCCCCTGTGCCACTCTCCGATACCGCTGAGCCTTCTGAGACTTCTGTGCAAGGAACTGACAACCATGGCTGACGAACCCCTGGTCCTGGGGATCGAGACCTCCTGCGACGAGACCGGCGTCGGTGTCGTCCGCGGCACCACGCTCCTCGCCGACGCGGTCGCTTCGAGTGTCGACGAGCACGCCCGGTTCGGCGGCGTCGTACCGGAGGTCGCCTCCCGGGCCCACCTCGAAGCGATGGTGCCGACCATCGAGCGGGCCCTGAAGGACGCCGGGGTCAGCGCCCGTGACCTCGACGGGATCGCGGTCACCGCCGGGCCCGGGCTCGCGGGCGCGCTGCTCGTCGGCGTCTCGGCCGCCAAGGCGTACGCCTACGCGCTGGGCAAGCCGCTCTACGGCGTCAACCACCTCGCCTCGCACATCTGCGTCGACCAGCTGGAGCACGGGCCGCTGCCCGAGCCGACGATGGCCCTGCTGGTCAGCGGCGGGCACTCGTCGCTGCTGCTGTCCTCCGACATCACCTCCGACGTACGGCCGTTGGGCGCGACCATCGACGACGCGGCGGGCGAGGCGTTCGACAAGATCGCCCGCGTCCTCAACCTCGGGTTCCCCGGCGGGCCCGTCATCGACCGGTACGCGAAGGAGGGGGATCCGACCGCGATTGCCTTTCCCCGCGGGCTCACCGGGCCGCGCGATCCCGCCTACGACTTCTCCTTCTCCGGGCTCAAGACCTCGGTCGCGCGCTGGATCGAGGCCAGGCGGGCGGCGGGGGAGGAGGTGCCGGTGCGCGACGTGTCGGCGTCCTTCCAGGAGGCGGTCGTCGACGTCCTCACCCGCAAGGCCGTACGGGCCTGCCGGGACGAGGGAGTCGACCACCTCATGATCGGCGGAGGCGTCGCCGCGAACTCCCGGTTGCGGGCGCTGGCGGCGGAGCGGTGCGAGCAGGCGGGGATCCAACTGCGGGTGCCGCGGCCGAAGTTGTGCACCGACAACGGGGCGATGGTGGCCGCGCTGGGGGCGGAGATGGTGGCCCGGGGGCGGGCCGCCTCGGACTGGGACCTCTCGGCGGACTCCTCACTGCCGGTGACGGAGACGCATGTGCCCGGACACAGCCATGGCTCCGCGCACGGTCACGACCATGTGCACGAGGTCGGCAAGGGCAACTTGTACTCATGAGCGTCGTGTTGATGTGGGAGGCGCGGGCGGTGCCGGGGCGGGGGGAGGAACTCCTCGCCTGGGCCCGCGCGCAGGGGCTCCCGCGGGAACCCCTGCGGCGCGAGACCTTCCGGGCGCCGGAGGACCGGGTACTGGTGCTTACGTGGTGGGATGCGGCCTACGACGACGCCGGGGTGCCCGAACTGCCGGAACCGGCACCGGAGTTGGTGAACCGGCCGGTGCATCGGTGGCGGTTCGAGGCCGTACCCGAGCAGTCGCTATAACGGCAGCGTCTGCCCGATGATCTCCTTCATGATCTCCGTCGTGCCGCCGAAGATCGTCTGGGCGCGGGCCATCGTGAACGCCCGGCCCGCCAGGTACTCGGTCGTGTAGCCGTAGCCGCCGTGGAGTTGGACGCAGCGGTCGGTGACGTCCTTGCAGAGTTCGGTGTTCCACCACTTCGCCATGGCGGCCTCCTCGTCCGCCAACTTCCCCTTGACCAGGGCCAGTACGCAGCGGTCGGTGAAGGCGCGGGCCACCTTCAACGCCGTTGCCATCTCGACGAGTTGGAAGCGGTTGTGCTGGAAACGGCCGATCGGCCGCCCGAACGCCTGGCGGCCCGCGCAGTACGCGAGGGTCTCCTCGTAGACGCGTTCGGCCAGGGCGAGGGCGGTGACCGCGATGGAGAGGCGTTCGCGGCGGAGGTTGCGCATCAGGTAGAGGAAGGCCATGCCGGGGCGGCCCAGCACGTTGGCGGCGGGCACGCGGACCTCGTCGAGGGCCAACTCCACCGTGTCCATGGCGTGGTTGCCGATCTTCGGCAGCGACCGGCCCACCGTCAGCCCGGCCAGCGGTGGTTCGAGGACGAGCAGGGTGGCCGCGGGCCGGTCGCCGCGGGTGGGGGCGTCCAGGTCGCGGACGGCGAGGACGATCAGCCCGGCCAGTGAGCCGTGCGTGACGAACGTCTTCCGGCCGCTGATCAGGTAGTTGCCGGTGGCGTCGCGGCGGGCGGTGGTGCGGATGGCCGCCACGTCGCTGCCCGCGTCCGGCTCGGTGATCGCGACCGCGCCGATCAGCTCGCCCGCGCAGAACCCGGGCAGCCAGCGCCGCTTCTGCTCCTCGTCGCCGAGGCTGCCGAGGTGGTGGCCGACGACCTCGCCGTGCACGTAGAACGCGGGGGCGAGGGTGCCCGCGCGGGCCATCTCCTCGTCCCGGATCACGTGGTAGCGCGGGTCGCCCTCGCCGCCACCGCCGTACGCGCTCTCCTGGTCCATGGCGAGGAAGCCCGCCTTGCCCGCGGCCCGCCACACCTCCCGGCCGACGCTGCCGGCCGTCTCCCACGCGGCCAGGTGCGGGCTCACCTCGCGGGCGACGAACTCGCGCACCGACTCCCGGAAGACACGGTGGTGCTCGTCGAAGATCTCGCGCTCCAACTCCGCCTCCCTCATGCCGTGGTGAGGGTCTCGGCGGGCAGTTCGGACAGCGGTTCGCACTCGGGCAGCAGGGTGCGCAGCCGTTGGATCATGACGTGGCAGTAGCCGGCGTTCTCGTGCATCGTGCGGGTGCGCGGGACCGGCATCCGGCCGCGCCCGTGGTGCGTCAGGCGCAGCCCGGCCGGTTCCTGGCCCGCCGGGATGAGGCCCAACTCGCCCGGCAGGTACGCCAGTTCGGGCGGCAGGCCGATGACGAGGTCCCGCCTGCCGGTGTCGAGGAGGCGGGCCTCGGTCAGCTCCACACCCGGCGTGCGCACCGGCTCGCGGAAGATGTACGGCCGTGCCACCAGGTCCAGGTCGTGGGCGAGCCGGGCGGCCGGGTCCTCCCACCAGGGCTGGCGGACGACGAAGTCCCGCAGCAGCCGGTCGAATTCGGCGCGGCGGGAGTGCAGGGCGAGATAGGCGACCTTGCCGATGTTGAGCAGGTCGTAGTTGTCGGCGGCCGAGAGGGACTCGGCGACGAAGCGGGCGATGTCGTGGTCGTCGGCGTGCCGCTGCCAGAACTTGGTGGCCGCCCAGAACATGTCCTCGTAGGGCTGGATGCCCTGCGAGTCCAGGTACTTGCCGAGGAAGTAGGCGCCGCGGCCGTTGAACAGGCTCTGCACCACGTAGTAGAACCAGGTGCCCTCCACGCAGTCCGCGCGGCTCACCCAGCGGGTCGCGACCACCACCTCGACCTCGGAGGCCGGTTCGGCGGCGGGCTCGGTCTCGATGCCGAACTCCGCGCGGCGGTCGTACATCGCGGTGTTGTGCAGCAGCAACTGCGGGTAGATCGTGAGGGTGTTGGCGCCCGCCCGGCAGAGTGTGCCGATGCCGGTGCGGAAGGACTCCAGGGTCTCGCCGGGCATCGGCCAGATCATCTCGATGAACGAGCTGATGTTCTTCTCGTCGAGCGTGCGCTGGAGTTGGGAGTACGAGGAGGAGCGGATGTTCTGCCGGTCGACCAGGCGCAACGACTCCTCGTTGACCGTCTGGAGCGAGACCGGCTGGCTGGTGATGACACCGCCCCGCACCAGGATCTCGGAGATCTCCGCGACCCGCTCGGGCCGGTTCTTCGCCGCGGTGATCACCAGCTGCTCCGGGAAGCCGTACCGTTTGCGGCAGTTGACCATGTGCTCGCTCAGCCCGATGTCCCGTGGCGACAGGCCCCAGTTGGCGTCCGCGATGTAGACGCTGGCGACGCTGTTCTCGCCGATCCAGGTGATGTCGTCGCGCACCCGCTGCTCCTCGAAGGAGTACACCTTCGAGTTGGTGGCCGCGCCCCAGAAGCAGAAGCCGCAGTTGTAGGGGCAGCCGCGGTTGGTCTCCAGCGTCGTATAGGTGTAGGGGCCGCCGCCGTCGAAGAGGCCGAGCGCGAACGGGGACGGGATCTCGTCCAGGGTGCGCAGGCGGGCGTTGGGGTCCGTGGAGACGATCTTGCCGCGCGGGTCCCGGAAGCTCATCGTCGACACCCGGTGCAAGTCCGGTTCCTCGTCCAGGAGTTGGGTGAGGAACTCGTAGAACGGCTGCTCGCCCTCGCCGTTGCACACCACGACCTTGGTGTCGCCGTCCGGGATGTAGGTCTCCGCGTGCCGGATGACCTGCGGGCCGCCGAGTACGATCCACGCCTCCGGGCGCCGCTCGCGCAGCTCGGCGACCAGCTTGCGCACCAGGCGCATGTTCCAGATGTAGCAACTGAACGCGTACACATCGCTGTTGGCGCCGACGAGGTCGTCCGCCATGCGGTCGTGGTCGTCGCGCACCCAGCGGGTGAAGAAGGAGAAGTCGTACGCCTGGGCGATTGCCGGGTCCTTCTGGGAGTACGCCTGGAGGTAACCGGACAGCAGCGGGAGGCTGTTGTCGTAGACGGTCAGTTCGACGAGGCTCACGTGCCGGGTCCGGATCCGCGCCTCTGATATCTGACTGGTCGTCATGACTGCTCCTCCTGGGCCTGGATGGACTTGAGTGCCTCCGACAGGTCGCGCAGGACCGGGTACTCGTACACGTCCTCCTGGGTCAGTTCGAAGCCGCGTCGCCGGGCCGTGCTCACCAGGCGGATCACGCGCAGCGAGTCGCCGCCGAGGTCGAAGAAGTCGTCGTCGGGGGAGACCTCGGGGAGGTCAAGGACCTCGCGCCAGACGGCGGCCAGGGGTAACTCGTCGGCGGGGGAGGAGAGTTCAGCACTCGTTGGTGATAGCGGGCGGGCGGTCAGGGCCGTGCGGTCGACCTTGCCGTTCTCCGTGACCGGCAGTTCCGGGACGGGGACGACGGCCGTCGGGAGCATGTAGTCGGGGAGGAGGGTGGTGAGGAAGGTGCGGACGGCCGCCGGGTCCAGGGGGCCGGGGGCGGTGGTTGCGACGACGTACGCCACCAGCTGCACCGGCTCCGTGGCCCTGGTGACGACCGCCGCGCGGGTCACCCGGGGGTGGCGCAGGACGGCCGCCTCGACCTCGCCGGGCTCGACGCGGTAGCCGCGGATCTGGACCTGGTCGTCGGTGCGGCCCAGGTAGTGCAACTGGCCCTGCTCGTCCCGCCGTACGCGGTCGCCGGTGGCGTAGAGGCGGGCGCCGGGGTCGTCGGCGAAGGGGTCGGGGCGGAAGCGGGCGTGCTCCGCGGCGGGCGCGTCGGGGAGGTAGCCGCGGGCCACGCCGACGCCGCCGACGTGCAACTCGCCGTCCACGCCGTCGGATACGGGCAGGCCCTGCGGGTCGAGGACGTGCGCGGTGACGCCGGGCAGGGGCGCGCCGATCGGCGGGGCCCCGTCCGCCGGGCCGTCGGGCGGGACCACCGCGCAGGTGGCGACCGCGCTGCACTCGGTCGGGCCGTAGTTGTTGTGGAGGGTGAACGGCAGCCCGGCGGGCGGGTGTTGGGGGAGGCGGTCGCCGCCCGTCAGGACGTGGCGCAGGCGGGTGGTGGCGGGCCAGGGGAGGGCGGCGAGGGGACCCGCGATGCCGGTCGGCACGAAGGTGACCGTGATCTCGTTGGCGAGCAGCCAGTCGCGCAGCCGTTCCGGGGCGCCGACCAGGGCGTCCTCGACGATGTGGAGGGCGGCCCCGGCGGCGAGCGCGGGCCACACCTCCAGGGCGAAGGCGTCGAAGGAGGGGCGGGCGAGGTGGGTGAGGCGGTCGGTGGGGCCGGTGCCGTACCGGTCGAGGTGCCAGTCCACCAGGTTGCTCAGGCCCGCGTGTTCGATCAGGACACCCTTGGGAGTGCCGGTGGAGCCGGAGGTGTAGTTGAGGTAGGCGAGGTCGGTGGGCTTGACCGGGGGCGGTTCGGTCTCGTAGGCGGCGTGGGCGGCTTCGGGGGTGGCGGGGGCGTCGACGTCCAGGACCTGTACGGGGACGCCGTCCGGTCCTTCGGGAGTGTGCAGGCCCTGTTCGTGCCAGAGCGCGGGGCTGGTGACGACCTGGCGGGCGCCGCTGCGGCGGATCAACTCCCTTGTGCGGGACGGTGGTTGGCGGACGTCCAGCATGACGTACGCCGCCGAGGACGCGAGGACGCCGGTCGCGGCGAGCACGGCGGCGGTCGAGCGGGGGAGGTGGACGGCGACGACGTCACCGGGGGCCGTACCGGCCGCGCGGAGGGTGTCGCCGAGGGCGAGGGCGCGGACGTACAGCGCCGCGTAGGTGAGGGAGGAACCGTCCGGGGCGACCAGGGCGGTGGCCTCGGGGCGGGCCGCGGCGTGGGCCGCGATGCGTTCGAAGGGCCCGGTGACGGGCCTGAGCAGGGCACGGGGATTCGAGGGCTCTGTTGTCACCACTTGTTCCTTGCTCCTAGTCACGGTTCGCGCGGGTCGCGCGCCGGTGCACGGGGTCGCGGTGGATCAGGTGGATCTGCTGGATCTGCTGGATCGGGCAGTGATCAGGTGGCCTCGGGGAGTTGGAGTGTCCCGAGGAGCGTGCGGACCTCGGCCGGCGCTTCGGGGTTCTCGTGCAGGAAGTGGTGCCCGCCGGCGAACGTGCGCGATCGGCACGGGCCGCTGGTGTGCGCGGCCCAGACACGCACGTGTCGCTCGGCGGGCGTGAACGGGTCGTCCGATCCGGCCAGTACGGTGACCGGGCAGGTCAACGGCGGGCCGGGCTGGTGCCGGTAGGTCTCGGACACCTCCAAGTCGGCTCGGAGCAGGGGCAGTAGCTGGGCACGCACGTCGTCGTCCGCCAGCGCGCCCGCGGGCAGGGTCACGAAGTCGCCCACACGGGCGAGGAGTTCGTCGTCGGGCAGGTGGTGCACGGGGTCGCGCACCGGCCACAGGGACGGGGCCGCCATGCCGGACACGACGAGCGCGGACGGCTGCGGCACCGGCAGCCGCGCGAGGGCCCGGCAGGTCTCGTAGGCGAGCAGCGCGCCGAGGCTGTGGCCGTGCACGGCGTACGGCAGCGGGGGCAGGGCGGTGAGCGCGGCGGCGGCCTCGTCGACCAGGGGTTCCCAGCGGCGGGCGGCCGGTTCGCGCAACCGCCGTCCGCGACCCGGGTATTCGACGGCGCAGACGTCGACCTCGGCGCCGAGGAGCCGCCGCCAGGGGCGGTAGACGAGGGGGCCGGCGGCGGAGTGCGGGAAGCAGAGGAGGCGGAGGCGTTCGGAGCCGGTGGGGTGGCGCATGGGGAGGGTTCGGGCGGTGGTGTCTGTGGCGTCTGTGGACTTTGCGGCCTCAACGCCCTTTGTTCCGGCCCCCGTTGGGCCCCGCCGTGCTGCCCCCGTTGCCCCCGTCACGTTCGGCCGCCTCCGTTCGCGGCCTTGGGTTCGCCGCCGTCGCGTCGTAGCAATAGCGCCGTCACCATCGCGGCGCACAGCACCGCCATCACCACCGCGAAGACGCGGACCGCGTCCAGCAGGCCGGTGCGGGTGGCCAGCAGGCCCGCGCCGATGACGGGGACGCCCGCGCCGAGGTAGACGGCCACGTTGTAGCTGGAGAGGACGTCCGCGTGGCGGGACGCGGGGGCGCGGCGGTTGATCTCGGTGAGGCCGCCGAGGAAGGTGAGGCCCTGTCCGGCGCCGCCGATCACCGTCGCCACCAGCAGCAGCGCCAGCGAGGCCAGGCCCCCGGCGACGGCGAGCCCCGCCAGGCCCGCGCCGACCAGGACCAGGCCGAGCGTCTGCACCTCGAACGTGGCCCGCCCGTACGCCAGTACCTGCGCCGCCGCCGAGCCGGCGATCAGCAGGGCCACGGCGCCGCTGCCGAGCAACAGGTTGCCGTTTCCGGTGAGTTGGGCGACGTAGGACGGAATCAGGCTCAGGAACAGGCCGATCACGGTGAACGCGAGGAACGCGGCCAGCGCGCACAGCGCGAACACGCCCCGCAGCGGCCCCGGTACCGAGGGGCGGCGCGGTCGCCACGGCACGGTCACCCGGGTCGCGGGCAGCGTCGCGATGGCCACGGCCGCGGGTACCAGGAGCACGATCTCGGCCACGTACGGCAGCACCTTCGGGTCGGGCGCGTACTCGGCCAGGGTGCCCGAGAGCAGCGCGCCCACCGCGAGGCCCGTCATCGTCGCCACGTTCGAGACGAGCGCGGCGCGGCGCCGGTCGCCGCCGGGTTCGAGTTCGCTCAGCGTCGCGGTCAGCGCCCCGCTCGCCGCGCCGACCGCCAGGCCCTGCATCACCCGGGCCACGAACAGCCAGGCCACGCCGTCCGCGAGCGCGAACACCAGCGCGGCCAGCGCGGAGAGCGCGACCGCGGGCAGCAGCACGGCCCGTCGCCCGAGCGAGTCGGACAGCGGGCCCGCGACCAGCAGCGACGGGACGAGGGCGAGCACGTAGGCGGCGTAGACCAGGGTCAACGTCAGTGCCGAGAAGCCGAATTGCTCTTCGTAGCCGTGGTAGAGCGGGGCCGGGACGTTCGTGCCCGTCAGCATGACCAGCAAGGTGTACGCGGTCGCCCAGAAGTGCAGCCGCGAGGTGCGGGGAGCGGCGGGGTGCGAGGGCGCGGTCACCGGTCGGTGCGTGGTCATGTCTTCCTTGTCGCCGGGGGCACGGGCACGAAAGGTGTGGCCCAGCGAATCAAGTGCCCCGGGCGTCCCGAAAGGGCTTGCCGGTTCGGGTTGTTGAATGCGTTGAACGCGAACGGGCGTGTGGGGCGCGGGCGTACGCGTGATGCCGTACCCGAAAGGGCCCGTACGGGGGCGGTTTCGGACAGCCGTGGCGGGTGCGCTTGCGTGGCGCGGCCGGGGTTCGCTGCAATGGTCGGATGTAGTGGTCCAGACACGTTTCGCCCCCCGGACCCGGACCCGGACTCTGGCCTCCTGGCCTTCTCACCTTCTGGCCGTCTGGCTTTCTGGTCCGGCGCTGGGGCACTCCCCGCCGACCCGAGGACGTGATGACCATCTCCGCGACGCGTGTGCCGCGTGGGCCCAACGTCCGGCTCCGCACTCTGCTCGCCGAGGCCGACTACACCCTGGACGCCCTCGCCCGCGCGGTCAACGCGCGCGGCGCCCAGGAGGGCAGACACCTGTCGTACGACCGCTCGGCCGTGGCGCACTGGCTGCGCGGCGCCGCGCCCAAACCGCCCGTCCCGCGTTACGTCACCGAGGTCCTCGGCCACCGCACCGGCCGGTGCGTCACACTCACCGAGGCCGGATTCCCCGACGACGGGCACCCGTTGCCGCCCGACGAGGACCCGACGGCCACGCTGCACCGGCTGGCCGCGTACGGCACCGGGGAGTTGCGCACCACCGCCGTACGCCATCTGCCGCTGCCGTCCGCCCTGGTACGGCCGCCCACCGCGGCCGAGTCGGCACCGGCCGCCCCCGCCACCGCGCTCGGCGCCCGCCGCGCCGGGGCCGTACGCTCCCATGTCCGGCACTGCGCCGACGGCTTCGACACCTTCGGCGGCGACTACGGCCGCACCGCGCTGGCCGCGTACGCCGCCGACACCGTACTGCCCTGGCTGCGCGTGGAACCCGGCCGCCGGGACCGTGAACTGCTGCGCGAGACAAGCCGGTTGGCGTTCCTGCTCGGCCGTATGCACACCGACTCGCTGCTGCACGGGGCCGCCCAGCAGTACCACCTGGCCGCGCTGCGGCTGGCCGCCGAGGCGGGGGACGCGGGCGCCTGGGCGATGGTGATGAGCACACTCAGCGCCCAGGCCGAGGAGTTGGGCCACCTCGCGCTCGCCCGTCAGACGGCGGAGGCCGCCGCGCAGTGCACCGGCCGCCTCGGGTCCGCCCAACGCGCCTTCGTACACGCCCAGTTGGGGGTGGCGCGGGCGCTGGAGGGCGACGGCGTGGGCGCCCGGCGGGTGCTGCGCGCGGCCGAGGCGCAGGCCCGGGAGGCGGCGGGCGGGCCCGGCGCGTTCCCGACCTACCACTACACCGCCTACGCCTACCGGGTCGGCGTCGCGCTGTGGCTGCTCCAGGACCGCGGCGGGGCAATCGGCGCGTGGCGACTGGGACTTGAGCGCTGCGGGGCCACCCACCGGCGGGCGGTCGCCCTCAGCCACTCCCGGACCGCACAGGCGTTGTTGCAGGTCGGGAGGTTGAGCGAGGCGTGCCGGCACTGGGATGCGCTGGGGCGGATGCGGGAGGAGGTGCGGGCGGGGATCGTGCTACGGGCGGTGGACGAGGCGCGGGGGGCGCTGGCGCCGTTCGCGGGGTACGCGGACGCGGAGGTTGTTCTGCGGCGGATCGGCCGGGCGGAGCAGGTGCGCTAGGCGCTCCGCGGGGGGTGCTGAGATGTCTGCGGGCCGGTGATGAAGCTGCGGGTCGGTGGGGGCTGGTCGCGCCCACGCGGCGGAGCCGCATATTCGGATACAGCCCCGCGCCCCTGATGGGGCGCCCGACCGACGAACCTCGGCCGGGCGCCCGGGGTGTCCGGACCTGCGATTACTTCTTGACCACGGACTCCACCCAGCTGATGAAGTTCGTCGTCGAGTCGCCGGTGCGCTCGGCCATGGTGTGGGCCAAGGCCCACACAGTGGCGAAGTCCACGTCGCCGATGCCGTAGTTCTGGAGGGCCAACTGGAGGTTGATCTCAGTGGTGTTGGCCGTGTCGCCCTGCATGATGCCGGTGCGGATGCGCCAGTGCGGCGCCACCGTCGACTGCCGGTAGCCGGCGAAGGCGGGCGAGAGGAAGTACAGCGGGTTGTACGCGTCGGCCCGCCAGGCCATGTCCTTGCCGACGCTGTCCTTCTGGGCGAAGTCGCTGTCGTACGCCGCGGCGCCGTAGGCGGAGTCCCAGTCGGAGTACGTGGCGTACGTCGTCTGGTTCGCCTTGATGACGTCACGCGTGAGCGGTGCGAAGTGCGACGGGTCGTCGAGCCCCATCGCGAAGACGCTGTTCTCGCCCTGCTCGCGGGAGTACCCGTCGAACGCGCCGACCGGCTTGTTCGCGGTCTTCTGGCTGTTGACGAAGCCTTCGAGGCCGGACACCGCGGCGGTGTTGGTCGTGGCGTCGTAAGTGACCCACGTGCTGGCGGTGTTGAGGTAGGCGATGTAGTCGTCGACCGTCTCGTACGTGGTCGAGGTGCCCGTCGAGCCCGATCCGGGCGGGCCGCCCTGGGTGGTGACGGTGTACGGGAAGGTGTTGTCGGACAGGAAGTGGTTCAGCGAGGTGGTGATCACCCCGATCAGGTGGTCGTAGTAGCTGCCGGCCAGGTGGATGCCGCTGCTGGACTCGGTCAGCTCCAGTCGCTTGCCCTGCTCGTCGCGCAGTCCCAGGCGGTTGAGGTACTTGGGCCACGCCTTCGCGAGGTCCGCCGAGTAGGCGCTGGTCCACGTGGTGGAGGCGCGCGTGTCGGTCGAGGCGAACTGGCCCATGTTCCACTCGTAGGACAGGTTGGCCTCGGCCAGGTTGGTGATCGGGCACCAGGCCATGACACCGGCGACCGCGTCGCTGAGCGGCCGGCCCTTCGCGTCCTCCATCGCCGCGCCGATCGTGCGCAGGTACGGGTGGAACAGGGGGCTGTCGCCGGACGTGCCCGCCACGGTGTCCTGGGCGCCGCCGCCGCTCATGCCGAACAGGATGATGTCGTCCGTGCTGCCGGGCAGGACGCTCTCGTTGTACCGGAGGAACCGGATCGCGGCCTTCAGGTCGGTCACGCCCCAGGGGGCCGCGTCCGAGCGGGTGCTGGTCGAGCTGTCCCGGCCGCGCAGGCCCGGCCACACGTAGACGAGCCCGGCCTCCAGGTACTGCGACACGCTGCTGTAGCTGTACGACGTGGCCGGCGCCTGCTGGGCGTAGCCGGGGGTGTTGACCGGGATCACGATCGGCGCCGTGCGTCCCGAGTACTGGCCGACGGTGCCCTTCCGGTTGAGCTTCGCGGTGTACGTGCTCCCGTCGCTGTTCGCGGTGGCCGTCAGATAGGCGCCCGGCACGTAGATCGACAGGTTCTCGATGTCCGACGCGGCCGGGCTGGTGACGTACACCTTCCCGACCTGGTAGTACACGTCGTTGGTCGCGTCGTACGACCAGGCGGTGGAGTCGAACTCCAGCGAGTACGCCGAGGACGTGCTCGACGAACCGTCCGACGAACTCTTCGACGAGCTGCTCGACGACGAGGTACTGGCGAAAGCCGTGCCTGCCGCGCCCTCGGCGATTCCGAACGCGGTCAGGGCCGCGGCGCCCGTGACGCTCCGGACAACCGTCCTGCGGTTGATGTCCACCTGTGGGCCTCCTTGTGCGGGTACGTGGTCACAGCCGTACCCGCCCACCGCTTCGGCGGCGGCGAGGACAGGGGGGCGGTACGGCTCAGTCGCGTCCCACACTGTCGGTCGGAGCCCAAGATTGTTAACAATTTCGATGATAATTTTGTTAGAAGGTTTCCTGTGTCCCGGGGGTGCCCCCGCGTCACAGCATCACCGACGGGCCGTGATCGGCGACCGCCAGTTCCCTGATGCGGGCGCCGCAGCGCACCGCCCAGCGGGCCAGGAGGCGGACAACGGCCGGGCGGCGCCGTGACCCGTAGGCCAGGCGCCACAGGAGCGGGGGACGGTTCATGCGGTCATGTTCACTCCGCCCGCGTCTCGCACACCAGCCGTCGTGCGGGGCCGAGTTCGCGGACCGGGCCGGTCAGGGTGAGGTGGGTGGTGTGCCGTACGTCCGCGCTGGAGGCGGCCAACCGCAGTTCCAGGGCGCCCGGTTCGACGACGCGGCGGCCGGCGCGGTCGGTGAAGGACGCCAGGTCCACGTGGAAGCCGAACGTCACGCGCGTCGACTCGCCCGGCGCCAACTCCACGCGCCGGTAACCGATCAGGCGGACGTCCGGCCGGGTCACCGACGCCACCGGGTCGTGCAGATACAGCTGGACGACCTCCGCGCCCGGCCGCGGTCCCGCGTTGCGGACGGTGACGGAGACCTCGTAACTCCCGTCGTCCGTGGGGATGTTGGCCGCCTCCGCCGTTGTCCGCGTGAAGTCCGCCCACGTGAACGCCGTGTACGACAGCCCGTGCCCGAAGGCGTGCAGCGGGGTCGGGTCCAGGCTGCTCGACGTGCCCGCCAGGCCCAGCGGCGGCTGGAGATACGTCCACGGCTGGCCCCCGGGCAGCCGCGGCACGCTCACCGGCAGCCGCCCCGACGGGTTGACGCGGCCCGACAGCACTCCCGCCACCGCCGGGCCGCCCTCCTCCCCGGGAAAGAAAGCCTGTACGGCCGCGGCCAGTCGACCGTGCCAGCGGCCCAGCGCGTAGGGGCGGCCGGTGAGCAGCACCAGCACCACCGGCACGCCCGTCGCCACCAGCGCGTCCAGCAACTCCGCCTGTACGCCGGGCAGTCGCAGATCCCCTACGTCGCAGCCCTCGCCCGAGGTGCCCCGCCCGAACAGGCCCGCCCGGTCGCCGAGCACCGCCACGCACACGTCCGCCTCCGCCGCCCGCGCCACCGCCTCCGGGATGCCGGACGGGTCCGGGTCGGAGGTCGGGCAGCCCTCGGCGAACGTCACCTTGGCGTCCGGGAGTTCGGTGCGCAGGGCGGCGAGCACCGTGGGGATCTCCAGACCGAGCGGGGTCCCCGGGTGCTGCGGCAGCACGTGCGAGGGGAAGGAGTAGCAGCCGAGCATGGCGAGGGGGTCGTCCGCCCGGGGGCCCACGACCGCGATCCGGGCGTCGGTGGGGAGGGGGAGCAGGGCGTCCGGGTTGGCCAGCAACACGATGGATTCTTCGGCCAGTTGGCGGGCGATGGCGCGGTTGGCGGGTGGGTCCAGGTCTACGGTTGCGGGCGTCTGTGCGCTGGACGGCTGGTGCGCGGCGAGAGTTGTGCCGGGCGCCTCGCCGGGAGTTCCGCCGAGCGCCCCGGCAGTCGCCCCACCAGCCGCCCCGCCGAGCGCCGCCGGTTCCGCCCGCCACCCCTCGTCCAGCAACCCCAACGCGCACTTCTGCGCCAGCACCCGCCGCGCCGCCCGGTCGATCAGCTCCTGCGGCACCTCGCCCGCCCGCACCGCGGCCACCAGCGCGTCCCCGAAGCAGCGCACCGACGGCAGCTCCACGTCCACCCCGGCCGCGAGTGCCGCGTGGGCCGCCTGGGCCGGGGTGGCGGCGACCCGGTGCTGGGTCTGGAGGAAGCCGACGCCGAAGTAGTCCGAGACCACCGTGCCGGTGAACCCCCAGTCCTCGCGCAGGAGTTGGGTCAGCAGGTGCGGGTCAGCCGACGCGGGCACCCCGTCCGTCTCGTTGTACGCCGCCATCACCGACCGCGCCCCGCCCTCCCGCAACGCGGTCTCGAACGGCGGCAGCACCACGTCCGCGAACTCCCGTACGCCCGCCCGCACCGGCGCCAGGTTGCGGGCGCCCGCCGAGGCCGCGTACCCCGCGAAGTGCTTGAGCGTGGCCACGATCCCCGCCGACTCCAGCCCCCGCACGTAGGCCGCGCCCACCGTGCCCACCAGGTACGGGTCCTCGCCGATCGTCTCCTCGACCCGTCCCCAGCGCGGGTCGCGGACCACGTCAAGCACGGGGGCCAGGCCCTGGTGGACGCCGACCGACGCCATGTCCCGCCCGATGCGCCGGCCCACCTCCGCCACCAGCTCCGGGTCCCAGGAGGCGCCCCAGGCCAGCGGTACCGGGTACGCGGTGGCCCGCCACGCGGTGAAGCCCGCCAGGCACTCCTCGTGCGCGATTGCGGGGATGCCGAAGCGGTTCGCGGCGGCGATGCGCTCCTGCGCACGGGCCAGCGAACGGGCGCCCGCCGCCGGGTCCACCGGGGCCGTACCGAAGCAACGGGTCAGCTGGCCAAGGCCCTTGGTGATCAGCGTGTCCCAGTCGTACTCGGCTGTCATCTCCGCCTGGAGCGGGGCGACCCCGTCGCCGTCCGTGCCGGCACCCACCCAGACGCCGTACAGTTGGGCGGTCTTCTCCTCCAGGGTCATCCGGGCGAGCAGGTCGTCGACGCGGGCGGCGGGGGACAGGGCGGGGTCGCGCCAAGGAGCGGTGGTCATGAAACTCCCGTCAGGGTCAGGGAAGTTGTTGAAGTGCTGGTTTCAACAAGGGAGTTGATCAACTGTGCGTGCGTGGTGGTCACTTGCCGCCCATGCCCATCAGCCCGCCCACCAGCGCCCGGCGGGCCACCAGGTACACGGCGAAGATCGGGATGCCGGACAGAACGACCGAGGCCAGCAGGGCGGGTATGTTCACGCCGAACTGGCTGACGTAGTTGAACAGTCCGAGGGTCAGCACGCGCGGGCCGTCGGACTGGGTGAAGATCAGCGGGAAGAGGAAGCCGTTCCACGCCTGGAGCGCGGAGTAGATGACGACGGTGCCGATGCCGCCCTTGGCCAGCGGGATCACCAGCTGGAACAGCATGCGCTGCGGGGACGCGCCGTCCAGGGCCATCGCCTCGTACAGGTCCTCCGAGACGTCTCTGAGGGTGCCCGTGAGGATCAGTACCGACACCGGCATCGCGAAGGCCGCCGTCGGCAGGATGACCGCCAACAGGCTGTCGTACAGGCCGAGTTTGGCGATCATCAGGTACAGCGGGACCACGACCGCCTGGGCCGGGACGGCGATGCCGAGCAGGAACGTCCGGAAGGCCGCGCCCGACCACCGGGTGCGGGTGCGCACGGCCGAGTAGGCGAGCGGCACGCACAGCGCCAGCACGATCGCCACGACGGCCACCGCGACCACCGCCGTGTTCACCAGGAAGTGCCAGAAGCCGTTGTGCAGAACGGTGTTGTAGTTGTCGAGGGTCGGATGCGCGGGCGGCTTCAGGGGGTTGGAGCCGAGCGCCTCGTCCCGGCGGGTGAGGGAGGCCGAGAGCATGGCGTAGATCGGCACCAGCACGACCGCCAGCCACAGCAGACTGCCCAGTCCCGCAACGGGGTTGGGGCGCCTGCTCCAGTGCGGCCGGCGTCGGCGGGCGGGCCCGGGACGCACCGGCGGCTCCTCCTGGGCCCCCGGCCCGGTCGCGGGACGCGGCAACGTATCGTGTGACACTCCGTCACATCCCTTCGCGGGTACTGCGCATGGAGCCGAACCCGGTCAGCCGGACCAGCAGCAGCGACAGCACGGTCGCGGCCACCACCAGGAACGACGCGATGGCGCTCGCGTAGCCGAAGTCGTACGACTTGAAGCCCGCCTCGTACATCAGGTACGGCAGGATCGCGGTGTCCGTGCCCGGGCCGCCCTGGGTCAGGATCAGCACCGTCTCGAAGTAGGTGAGCGAGCCGACGATCATCAGGACGCTCGACGTCGTTGCCGTGTGCCGGAGTTGGGGCAGCGTGATCGAGAAGAACTGGCGGTAGCGGCCCGCGCCGTCGATGGCCGCCGCCTGGTAGAGGACGTCCGGGATCTGCCGGGCGCCGCCCTGGTAGATCAGCGTGTGGAACGGGATGAACTGCCAGCCGCCGACGAAGACGATCGCGAGGAACGCGCCGCTGGACGAACTCAGCGTGTCCTTGCGGATGATGCCGAAGTTCGGGTCGAGCAGCGCGTAGAACAGCAGGGCGATGGCGGTGGAGGAGAGCAGGAACGGGACGAAGAACACCGCCGACAGCACGGCCCGGTTGCGCTGGCGGCCCGCCGCCCACACGCCGAGCAGCAGTGCGGCGAGCGTCTGGAAGGCCCAGCTCGCCAGCGTCAACAGCACGGTGATGGTGAGGGATTGGGTCAGCCGGGGGTCGTCGACCAGCTTCTTCCAGTTGTCGAGGCCGACCGGCTTCGGGTCGCCCAGACCGTTCCAGCTGGTGAAGGAGAGGTAGAAGGCCAGCACCATGGGGGCGACGGCGAAGAACGCGAAGAACAGCACGCCGGGCAGGGCCCACACGGCGTGCGGCCGGCCCATGCGGTTCCTGCGCGCAGGCCCCACCTCAGCTGTCGCCGTACCGCTCGCTTCACCCCCTCGGGCCGCTCGCGTCACTTCAACCCCTTGAGCCCGGACACGAACTGGCTCGGTGACGACTGCCCGACGAACAGCTTGTTGATCTCCGT
Source organism: Actinobacteria bacterium OK074 (assembly GCA_001298575.1). Taxonomy (GTDB): domain Bacteria; phylum Actinomycetota; class Actinomycetes; order Streptomycetales; family Streptomycetaceae; genus Streptomyces. The sequence goes on along the minus strand of LJCV01000092.1, from coordinate 9,643 downwards.
GTGCAGCGGCGTGGAGAGGTCCGGGTCCAGCGCCTGGTCCCAACTCAGCGTGAACGCGGGCGCGTTCTGCACCAGCTGGTACTGGAACGTGGCGTACTCCGGGTTGGGCGCCGAGGCCAGCAGCTTCTCCGCGTTGGACGTCGTCGGCACGTCGCCGTTGTCGATGAGGGACTGCGCGTACGCCTCCGAGGCCGCGTCCCGCAGGAAGCCGACGGCCAGGTCCTCGTTGCCCGTACGGGCGTTGATGGACCAGTAGTTGGTGGGGTTGCCGACGACGTCGCGGACGTCCCCCGTGCCGCCCTCGAACTCCGGGAACCGCGCCCAGCCCAGGTTCTTCTTCGCGAAGTCGGGGAACTGGCCCAGCTGCGTCGAGTACTCCCACGAACCCATCAGGTGCATCGCCGCCTTGCCCCGGGCGAACAGCGCGGGGGCGCCGCCGTTGACGTACGACACGGAGCTGAAGCCCTTGCCGAAGGTGCCGTCGTCGATGAGTTCCTTGACGATCTGGGCCGCCTTCAGGACCGCCGGGTCGCCCCAGCCGCCGGCGTCGCCGTCCTTGACCTTGGCGAAGACGTCCGGGCCGCCGATCCGGTCGACCAGGTACTCCAGCCACATCAGCTCCGGCCACACGTCCGCGCCGCCGAGCGCGAACGGGGTGATCCCCGCCTTCTTCAGCTTGGTGTTGATGTCGAGCAACTGGTCCCAGGTCTTGGGCGGTTGGAGCTTGTGCTCGGCGAAGACGGACTTGTTGTAGAAGAGGATCACCGGCTGCATGCCGCGCATCGGGATGCCGTAGTCGCGGCCTTCGAGCCCGCCCGCGGCGAGCACCGACGGCAGGAAACCGTCCTTGAGGACCGGGTCGCCCTTGATGGTGTCGGTCAGGTCGACCAACTGCTTGGAGTCCCGGTACGCGGTGATCGAGCCGCCGCCCCAGTTGAAGAACACGTCCGGCTGGTTGGGCGAGCCCATCGCCGTGCGCAGCTTGGCCGAGTAGTCGGTGCCCGGCACCTTCTCCAGCTTGACGGTGCCGCCCGCCTTCTTCGCGGCGGCCGACTTGTTGAACCGGTCGACGGACGCCTGCTGCACCTTGGCCGCGTCGTCGCCGTAGGTGAAGGCGGTGATCGAACCGCCGCTGCCCGAGCCCGAACCGGAGCCGCAGGCGGTGAGGGACCCGGCGAGGCCGGTGGTGAGCAGGGCACCGGCACCGGCGCCGAGGAACCGGCGCCTGCTCGGGTACCCGGATGGCGTGGTCGGCCCGGACGGTCTGGGGTGGACTTCGGGATCCATGGGGAGGCACCTCTCGCGCGCGGCGGATCGAATCTTCGTTGGTTCGAACATTTCGGTGCGGTCTTCGAATGTTTTTGGAACCTAAGACGCCGGGAGATACCCGTCAAGAGGTCGCGCAGCGATACGATCGCGGCCATGAAACCCCCGAGATCCGCCGACGAGCGGTCGGCACCGCGGACCGGGCGGTCTGCACCGCGGACCGGGCAGCCGACGCAGACCGCGACCCTCGCCGAGATCGCCCGCGAGGCCGGCGTGTCGGCTCCGACTGTTTCGAAGGTGCTCAACGGCCGCTCCGACGTCGCCCCCGCCACCCGCACCCGCGTCGAGGACCTCCTGCGCGCCTACGGCTACCGTCGCCGCCGGGCCGAGGCCAGCCGCTCCCCCCTCGTCGACCTGGTCTTCCACGAGCTGGAGAGCGCGTGGGCGATGGAGGTCATCCGGGGCGTGGAGGCGGTCGCGGTGGCGGAGGGGCTGAGCGTGGTGCTGTCCGAGAGCGCGGGCCGCCTCACCCCCGGCCGCACCTGGGCCGACCAGGTCGCCGCCCGCCGCCCGCACGGCGTGGTCCTCGTCCTGTCCGGGCTCGACGCCTCCCAGCGCGCGCTGCTGACCAGCCGTTCCATCCCGTTCGTGGTGATGGACCCGGCGGGCGACCCCGGCGACGACGTCCCGTCGATAGGCGCCACCAACTGGCAGGGCGGGCTGGCCGCGACCCGGCACCTCGTCGACCTCGGCCACCGTCGCATCGGCGCGATCAGCGGACCCGCGTCGATGATGTGCAGCCGCGCGCGCGTCGACGGCTACCGGGCCGCGCTGGAGACCGCCGGACTGCCGGTGGACCCCTCGCTGATCGTGGCCGGCGACTTCCACCACGAGACCGGCTACCGGCTCGGCCTCGAACTGCTGCGCCGCCCCGACCGCCCGACGGCCGTCTTCGCGGGCAACGACCTCACCGCCCTCGGCCTGTACGAGGCCGCCCGCGAACTGGGGCTGCGCGTCCCCGACGACCTCAGCGTGGTCGGCTTCGACGACCTCCCGGTGGCCCGCTGGGTGGGCCCACCGCTGACGACCGTACGGCAGCCCCTGATGGAGATGGCCTCGGCGGCGACCCGGCTGGTGCTGGAGCTGGGGCGGGGCGAGGGGGGGACGCCTGCGGCGGCCACGCGGGTGGAGTTGGCGACGAGTCTGGTGGTGCGGTCCAGTACGGCGCCGCCGTCGGCGTGAGGTCCGGCGTGACGGCTGGGCCACGCGTGGCCGGAAGTCGGCGTATTGACGGGTGGGGCCGGCGCCTCCACACTCCTCCGCAGTAAATCGGTTGGACGACCGAAACTTTCGGAGGCACCCGCCATGAGAACCTCCAGATCAGCCGCATCCCCCGGAACCCGCCGAGCCCCGTTACGGCAGCGGCACTGGCGCCGGCTCCCCGCCCTGCTCACCGGCGCCGCCGCCACCCTCGCCCTGCTCGCCGGAGGCACGAGCGCCGCCCACGCCGCCGACACCCCCCTACGGGACCTCGGCAGCGCCAAGGGCAAGCTCATCGGCACCGCGGTCACCGGTTCCAAGCTCACCGGCACCTACGGCTCCGTCGCCGGGACCCAGTTCAGCTCGCTGACCCCCGGCAACGCGATGAAGTGGGAGACCGTCGAGCCGACCCAGGGCACGTACAACTGGACCGAGGCCGACCAGATCGTCGCCTTCGCGCAGGCCCACAACCAGCAGGTGCGCGGCCACACCCTGGTCTGGCACAGCCAAAACCCGAGCTGGCTGACCAACGGCAGCTGGACCTCCGCGCAGCTCAGCACCCTGCTCCAGAACCACATCAGCACCGAGGTCGGCCGCTACAAGGGCAAGCTCGCCGCCTGGGACGTGGTCAACGAGCCGTTCAACGAGGACGGCACCTACCGCTCGACCCTCTGGTACAACGGCCTCGGCTCCGACTACATCGCCAACGCCCTGACCTGGGCACACGCCGCCGACCCGGCCGCCAAGCTGTACATCAACGACTACAACGTCGAGGGCGTCAACGCGAAGTCCACCGCCCTGTACAACCTGGTCAAGTCCCTCAAGGAACGCGGCATCCCGATCGACGGCGTCGGTCTCCAGGCCCACCTCATCCTCGGCCAGGTGCCGGCCACCCTCCAGCAGAACATCCAGCGCTTCGCCGACCTCGGCGTCGACGTGGCCATCACCGAGCTGGACATCCGCATGCAGCTCCCGGCCGACAGCACGAAGCTGGCCCAGCAGGCCGCCGACTACAAGTCGGTCGTCGCCGCGTGCGTGGCCGTGGCCCGCTGCGTGAACCTCACCGTCTGGGGCTTCACCGACTCCGACTCCTGGATCCCGGGCGTCTTCCCGGGCTACGGCGCGGCCACCCCGTACGACGAGAACTACGCGCCGAAACCGGCCTACTACGGCATCGCGGAGGCGCTCGGCGGCAGCGGTTCGACGCCGCCACCGACCGGTGCCTGCACGGCGACGTACGGCGTGACCAGCCAGTGGAACACCGGCTTCACGGGGCAGGTGACGATCGCCTGCTCGGGGGCGTCGCTGTCGTCCTGGAAGGCGAACTGGACGTTCGGCGCGGGCCAGCAGGTCACCCAGGCGTGGAACGCGACCTGCACCCAGTCCGGCACGGCGGTGCAGTGCGTGAACGCCTCGTACAACGGATCGGTTCCGGACGGCGGCTCGGTGACCTTCGGGTTCAACGGGACGTGGAGCGGGAGCAATCCGGTGCCCGCGGTGACGCTGGCCTGAGTGCCGCTTGAGCGGGGGCTGAGCCCGGGCTGAGAAGTGTGAGATTTTCCGAAGAAAACAGGGCGGGATCGTCCGCTCGTAACAATTCGGACTTACGTTCCTGCCCGTGACGGGACAGATTGACACCGAGAACGGGGACGAGGGCAGACGCGTGGGTCGGCGGTCGAAGGTGCTGAAGGCCGCCGGCCTCACGCTGGCCGGCGCGCTGCTGGTCGCCGCCGGGACGGCCGGCTGGGCGTACTGGCACCTCAACAACAACATCAAGAGCGTGGACATCAACAGCGCGCTCGGCGACGACCGCCCCGCGAAGGCGTCCGCGAACCCGACGCCGACCGCCTCCGCGTCGGCCTCGGCGTCCGCCGCCCCGCTGCCCACCGGCGGCACGAACATCCTCGTCCTCGGCTCGGACTCGCGCAGCGGCAAGGAGAACCAGGAACTCGGCGGCGGCAGCAGCTCCGGCGCCCGCTCGGACACGGCGATGGTCGTGCACATCGAGGCGGGCCGGAAGAAGGCCACGGTCGTCAGCATCCCGCGCGACACGCTGGTCACCCGGCCCTCGTGCCCGCTGTCCTCGGGCGGCGCGACGGCGGTGGCGTACAACGCGATGTTCAACAGCGCGTACTCGGTCGGCGGCCCGGTGTGCGCGGTCAAGACCGTCGAGTCGATCACCGGCGTCCGCATGGACCACTTCGTCGAGATCGACTTCGCGGGCTTCGCGAAGCTGGTCGACGCGCTCGGCGGCGTCACCGTCACGACCACCCAGGACATCGACGACGACGACAGCCACCTGCACCTCAAGAAGGGCACCCACCACCTCAACGGCAAGCAGGCCCTGGCCCTCGCCCGCACCCGGCACGGCATCGGCGACGGCAGCGACCTGGGCCGAATAGGACTCCAGCAGACGCTGGTCAAGGCGCTGCTGGCACAGATGTCCACGACGGACCTGCTCACCGACCCCGCCAAGCTCTACAAGGTCGCCGACGCGATCACCGGCAGCCTCACGACGGACACCGGCCTCGACTCGCTGACCAAGCTGATGACCCTGGGCGAGAGCCTCAAGGGCCTGTCCTCGACCGACCTGAAGACGGTGATGATGCCGGTGGTCACCGCCCCGTCGAACCCGAACCGGGTGGTGGCGGAGGAACCGGAGGCGAGCGAGCTGTGGGCTTCGCTGAGGTGAGCGCGGGTGGTTGGTGCGGGCGCGGGCTCGGGCGCGGGCGCGGGCGCGAAAAATTCTCGGAAGAAATCTCCGAAGAAATCCGATGAGGTTGTCGATCCGGGGCGGTCCTGAACGACGCAGGGGTGAGAGGCCGGGAGAACCCGGCCCGCAGCCCGGACCCCAGGAGTCGTCATGCCCCGTTATCTGTCACTCGTCCGTGTCGACGAGAGCACCGTCCCCGCGGACGGCCCGAGCCCCGAGCTGATGCAACGCATGGGGGACCTGATCGAGGAGATCACCAAGGCCGGGGTGATGCTCGACACCGCCGGGCTGGTCCCCCAGGCGCAGGGGAAGCGGGTGCGCTGGGAGGGCGGGAAGGTGACCGTGGTGGACGGGCCGTTCACCGAGTCCCGCGAGGTCGTCGGCGGCTACGCCCTCATGCAGTGCAAGGACCTGGACGAGGCCGTGGAGTGGACCCAGCGGTTCCTGCGGACGCACGAGGAGTACTGGACGGTGACCTGCGAGGTCCGGGAGATCGCCGAAGGGTGAGGACGGCTTTGCCCGCGGCGCCCGGAGGTGTTGCATGGTGGGCTGTGGAACCACAGCCCATCGAAGCCGCCGCGGCGGACACCGCCATCGAGACCGTCTTCCGCCTGGAGTCCCCGCGCGTCATCGCCGGTGTCGCCCGGATCGTCCGGGACGTCGGCATAGCCGAGGAACTGGCCCAGGACGCCCTGGTCGCGGCCCTCGAACAGTGGCCGCGCGACGGCGTCCCCGACAACCCGGGCGCCTGGCTGATGGCCACCGCCAAACACCGGGCGATCGACCTCGTACGCCGCCGGGAGCGCTACGCGCGCAAGCTGGCGGAGGTCGGCCGGAACCTGGAAACCCACCAGCCGGACCCGCACGCCGAGGAACCCCCCGACCCGGACGACATCGACGACGACCTGCTCCGGCTCGTCTTCACCGCCTGCCACCCCGTCCTGTCCGCCGAGTCCCGCATCGCACTCACCCTGCGCCTGCTCGGCGGTCTGACGACGGCGGAGATCGCCCGCGCCTACCTCGTCCCGGAGCCGACGATCGCGCAACGCATCGTCCGCGCCAAACGCACCCTGGCCGCGCGGGCGGTCCCCTTCGAAGTCCCGTACGGCCCCGACCGCGCCGCCCGGCTCGGCTCGGTCCTGGAGGTCATCTACCTGATCTTCAACGAGGGTTACGCGGCCACGGCGGGCGACGACCTGATGCGCCCGACGCTGTGCGAGGACGCCCTCCGAGTCGCCCGCGTGCTGGCCGAGTTGATGCCCAAGGAACCCGAAGTGCACGGCCTGGCGGCCCTGTTGGAACTCCAGGAGTCACGGGCGGCGGCCAGGGTCGGTCCGGCGGGCGAACCGGTGCTGCTCCAGGACCAGAACAGGCGCCGCTGGAACCGCCTGTTGATCCACCGCGGGGTCGCCGCACTCGGCCGCGCGAACGCCGTCGCCACCGGTCCACCGGGCCCGTACGCCCTCCAGGCCACGATCGCCGCGTGCCACGCCCGAGCGCACACCTACGAGGAGACGGACTGGCCGGCCATCGCGACCCTGTACGGCCTGCTGGCCGCCCAAGTCCAGTCCCCGGTGGTCGAGTTGAACCGCGCGGTGGCCGTCTCGATGACGGCGGGCCCGGCCGCGGCGCTGGAGATCGTCGACCGCCTGGCCGCCGAACCCGCCCTGCGCGCCTACCACTTGCTCCCGTCCGTCCGCGGTGACCTACTGGCCCGCCTGGGCCGTACGCCGGAGGCGCGGGCCGAGTTCGAACGGGCGGCCTCCCTGGCGGGCAACGAACGGGAACGGGAGTTGCTGAAGCGCCGGGCGGAGGGCTGCCGCTAACGGGTTGCGGCGCCGACCGGTTGCCCGAGCAACATCGTCGGCGCCCCCGCGACTCGCGTGAGGAACACGGTCACGGCGTTCGAACCCTGCGGTTTCGGGAGGGCCTTGCGGCGCAGCTCCTCCGGCTCGACGGCCGAGCCGCGCTTCTTGACGGTCAGGATGCCGACCGCCCGCTCCCGCAACAGCGCCTTCAACTTCTTGACGTTGAACGGGAGTTGGTCGGTGATCTCGTACGCCGTCGCGTAGGGGCTGGGCCGCAGGTGGTCCGAGGTGACGTAGGCGATGGTCTCGTCGACGAGTCCGCCGGCCACCTCCTCGGCGCATTCCGCCACGAGATGGGCACGGATGACGGCGCCGTCGGGCTCGTAGAGGAAAGGCCCGACCGGCCGGACCGCCGGGTCGGGCACCCCGGCGCCGAGGAGCGTGCGGGGGCCGGGCAGCAGCGTGGCGCGGACCAGCCCGGGGGCGGTGCCGAACCACAGCACCGCCTCCTTCACGTCGCCGCCGTCGGACACCCACTCGGCCTCGGCGGCGTCCGGCACCGCCTCGTGCGGGATGCCGGGGGCGACCTTGAGCGCGGCGAGCGGCGCGGCCAGGGCCGCCGAGACCGCCCAGGACAGGGGCGGCGAGTACGCCTCGGGGTCGAAGATCCGCCCGCGGCCCCCTCTCCGGCCCGGGTCGACGAAGACGGCGTCGTAGGCGGCGGTGTCGACGGCGGTGACGTCGGCCTCGCGCACCTCGATGAGGGAGGCGAGCCCGAGCGCGTCGGCGTTGGCGCGGGCGACCGCGGCCGTGAGCGGGTCGCGGTCGACGGCGAGGACGCGGATCCCGGCGCGGGCGAGGGCGATAGCGTCGCCGCCGATGCCGCAACACAGGTCGGCGACCGAGGTCACGCCGAGCTCGCGCAGCCGCCGCGCCCGGTATGCGGCCACGGTCGCGCGCGTGGACTGCTCGACCCCGTTGGGTGTGAAGAACATCCGCCCGGCGTCCTCGTCCCCGAACTTCGCCACCGCGCGCTGCCGCAGCCGGGCCTGGGCGAGGGCGGCGGAGACCAGCTCGGCGGGGTGCTCGCGGCGCAGCCGGGTGGCGACGGCGAGTTCCCGGGCCGGTTCGGTCCCGCGCACCTCGTCGAGCAGGGCCCGGCCCTCGGGGGTGAGGAGGACGGCGAGGGGGAGCGGGGCGGTCAGGTCGGTCACGGGTTCATTGTCCCGGTTGCGCGGGGGCGGCCGGCCGTCGGCTGTCCGTTGTCGGCCAGTCGGTGGATGGTGCGCGGACGGCGGCGGTGTCGGACCGTCGGGAGCGCGCGGGGCTGCGAAGATCCGGCACCATGCGACTCGTACGACAAAATTACCAAAGCTGTGCAAAGCGGATCTCTATGCGAGGGTCCCTGATGCTGCTGGCGGCGGCCACCCTCGTCTCCGGCGTCTCCGGCTGTGCCACCGGCGCGGACCCGGCGTCGTCCCGCGCGGAACACGGCGCGCGCGGCGCACAGGGCGGCAGCCCGCTGCACGCCCCCGCCGCCCGCGCCATCGACACCTACGCCACCGAACTGCGTGCCGAGTACGCCGCACGGGCCGCCGCCGCCAAGCGCTGGGGCCTGGCGAAGGTCCCGCTGCGGCCCCCCGCGCCGCCCGCGCACAAGCCGAAGATCGTGACGCGCAAGGGCTTCGAGGTCGAGGACGGCGAGAACCTGCCCCCGGTCTTCACCACGATCCCCACCAAGCGGAAGGTCGTCTTCCTCACCATCGACGACGGCGCCGAGAAGGACCCGGCGTTCCTGCGGATGATGAGCGAACTGAAGATCCCGTACACCGCCTTCCTCAGCGACTACCTGGTGAAGGAGGACTACGGCTACTTCCGCGGGATGCGCGACCGCGGGGTGACCCTGAACAACCACACCCTCCACCACCCCTACCTGCCCGGACTGTCGTACGACGAACAGCGGCACGAGATCTGCGGCATGCAGGAGGTGATGAAGAAACAATTCGGCAAGGCCCCCACGGTCTTCCGCCCGCCGTACGGGAACTACAACGGCGACACGCTGCGCGCCGCCAAGTCCTGCGGCATCAAATGGGCTCCAATCTGGGACGAAGAGGTCTTCGTCGACCACTGGGAGTACCGCGAGTGGGACCGCAGCCTGCACCCCGGCGACATCGTCCTGACCCATTTCCGGGGCAAGGACGACTGGAAGGGCACGATGCTCGACGACATGCGCCGCTTCCTGAAGAAGGTGACGGACGAGGGGTACGCGGTGGCTCGCCTGGAGGACTACCTGTGAGTCGGCGGACGGCGGAGCCCCGGGTCGCTGGGAGCCCGCTGAGGAGCCGGAGGGGGAGTCGGCGGGGGAGGGGGCCGGGGAGGCTGCTGGCGGGTGCCCTGGCCGCGGCGCTCCTGGCGGCCGTCTGCGCGGGCTGCGCCCAGTCGATGGACCCCATCGAACGGCTGGGCAAGAAGGCGGCCCAGAAGGCGGCCCAACGGGCCCACCCGGCATCCGGCGTATCCGGCCCGGAGCACTCCGGGAACCGGCGGCGGCCGGGCCCGGCGTCCTCGCCCGCCGCCACCGAGGCCGCGGCACCCC
>LJCV01000091.1 GCA_001298575.1 Actinobacteria bacterium OK074 | reverse complement strand
TTACCCCCCACTCCCCCCTCGCGCGTCTCCGGCACCCCCAACTGCCCCCAAAACGCGCACAGTTGACCCACCCTAGTCCCCGCAGGCATGTTCCACTGGAAAATGCCGGAACCCTCATTCGCCGCACGCACGTTGCGTAGCGTCGATATCACTCAGCCGTACCCGAGGCGGGAGGGGACCCGGCGTGCCCGGAATCGACGAGTGCTTGCTGGAAGCCATGCGCCTGCCCGGCGCGCGGGGTGCGTCAGTGGTCGACTGGACCAGCGGACTCGCGCTGGGCGTCGCCGGTGACTCCCCCGGCGGCGACCACGAGACGACCGCCGCCGAGGCGGCCGAACTGGCCCGGCTCGCCGCCGAGCACGGCGCGTTCGCCCCCGCGGACGGCTCGGACTGGTCCGTCACGGAGCTGCCGGTCGAGGACCTGATCATCAGCAACCGGGACAGCTACCACATCCTGCGGTTCGTGCCGACGACGTTCGACGGCAGCGTCTTCCTGCACCTGTGGCTCGCGCGCTCCGAGGGCAACCTCGCGCTGGCCCGGATCCGGCTCGGCGAGATGGCGGGACGGCTGGTGCTGGTATGACCACGGCCCGGGCCTCCTCACCGCCCCCGCTGCCCGTACGGGAACGGACCCGGATCCCCGAGGGCGGCCTGTCCCCCATGCTCAACCGGCTCGCCGCCGAGCGCGCCACCGGCGTCCTGCTGCGCGAACGCGGCATGCTCCACCTCGCCGACGGCCAGGTCGTCCACGCCGAGAGCCCCGTCGCCCCCGGCCTCGACACCCTCCTCACCACCCACGGCGCCCTCGCCCCGGAACACTGGCACACCGCCCTCACCACGGCGGGGCTGCTCGGCACAGCCGACACCGACGCCGTAGCCGAAGGAGACGGAAGAGAAGGCGGAGGCGGGGGCGGTGGCGGGACCGGGCAGGCCGACGTCGGCCAACTCCTCGTCGCCTCCGGTCACATCACCCGCGGCGCCCTCGAACTCTGCCTCCTGAGCACGCTGTTCGACGCCGCCTACTTCGTGCTCGGCCCGAGCAGCGCCCCGGCCCGTTTCCTGTACGGCGGCGCCCACTGGCTCGGCCCGGTGCACCCGGTGCCGGTGGCCGCAGTCGAGCGCGAGACGCTGCGCCGCCGCGAACTCCTGCACCGCGTCTGGCCCGACCCGGCGACCGACGAGGCCCCCCTGCTCCGCACCGCCCACCTCGGCGACGTACCGCGAACTCCCCCGCGCCAACGGCAGGTTCTGGACCTCGTCGACGGCACCCGCACGGCCGCGGACATCTCCCGGGCCCTGGGCAGACCGGCGTTCCACACCCTGGTGGAGCTGCGCCGGCTGGCGGCGGCCGGCCTCGTGACGACGGCGACGACGGCGCCACCACCGGCCACCGCCCCGCCGCTCGGCCGCCCGCCCCCCACCGAAGAGCCACCGCACCCGTTCGACGCCCCGCCCCCCGAACCCCCGCACCCGCCCCCACACCGGCCCCCACCTCCGCCCGACCACCAACTCACCGACCCCGACGACCCGTTCACCGACCCCCACATCACCTTGTTGCGAAGGCTGAGGGATGCGCTGGAGGCCCTTTGACCGTCCGGACCGCCCGGACCGCCCGGCCGAGAGGAAACCGCCCATGGCTGCACAGCCCGAACTCGTGGAAGAGCTGCGCCGGTTGAGGGCGCGGGTCCCGCAGCTGACCGGCTCGCTCGCCGCGACCGTCGACGGCCTGGTGCTCGCCCAGGACACCCCCGGCATCGACTCCGAGCACGTCGCCGCGCTCACCGCCGCCGCGCTCGGCGTGGCCCAGCGGATGACGGACGCGACCGGGCAGGGCGACTTCCGCGAACTGCTCGTGCGCGGCAAGGACGGCTACGTCGCCACGTACGCGGCCGGCCGGAGCGCCGTGCTGACGCTGCTCGCCGAGGACCAAGTGAACGTCGGCCGACTGCACTTGGAGGGCCGCCGGGCGAGCACCCGGATCGGCGAACTCGTCGACGCCCTCGCCCCCCGCGCCGCGCCGCCCCGCCACATCCCACCACCACCGACCAGGGCGCCGGCGAAAACCGCGGCGAAGTCCATGCCCCAACGGACCCGCGCCGCACGCACCACCCCGCAGGACACCGACAGCAACAGCACCGACGGGAACAGCTCCAACGGAAACAACGGAAGCAACAGAAACAGCAGCACCGGAAACAGCGTCAACACCCCAGGCAGTACGGACAGTTGACGCGGACAGTCGAAAGGAAACATCCGAAATGGCGAACACCGAAACCTCGTTGAAAGAGGCCCTCGCGTCCATCGAGGGCGCCACCGCGGTCGCGCTCGTCGACTACACCAGCGGCATGGCCCTGGGCACCCTGGGCGGCAGCAAGAGCTTCGACCTCACGGTCGCCGCCGCCGGCAACACCGACGTCGTACGGGCGAAGCTGCGCACCATGGAACACCTCGGGCTCAAGGGCCAGATCGAGGACATCCTGATCACCCTGAGCGACCAGTACCACCTGCTGCGGCTGCTCACCGGCCGCGGCGGCAACGGCCTCTTCCTCTACCTGGTGCTCGACATGAAGCGCTCCAACCTGGCCATGGCCCGCCACCAGTTGAAGAAGATCGAGGAGGACCTGGAGGTGTAACCGGCTTTACCAGTAGGGCAGTTACACGAGCGCCGCGGTGCGGCGACGCGTCCCGCCCGGGGCCGCGTCGCCCGCCGCGATGCCCGTGCTGCGGTACGCCTTGACGACCTTGCCGGCCGGACGGCCACCGCGCGCGTCGAGCCAGTCGACCCGCACCCACAGCAGCGCGTCGTCCGTCCTCTCGCGCCGCCCCAGCCACGCCGCCTTCAGCCGCAGCCCCACCCCGCACCCGGCGAGCAGCAGACCGCCCGCGGCCGGTACCGCCAGCGAGGACCCGAGCGCCAGGACGAACGCGAGCAGCAGCCACCAGCGGTGGCCGCGCCGCCACGTGCGGACGGTGACCGCGCGGTCCTGGAGCACGTCGTGCTTCCCGGCCCGTACGGTGGCCCGGCCGAGGGCCGCGTACCGCTTGCGCCCCCGGTACGCCACCACGGCGAGCGCGACGACGAACAGCGCCGCCCCGGCCATGACCCCGATCCGGCGGCCGGTGAACCCGGGCGCCAGCACGCCCACGCCCGCCGCGAACACCCCGGCCCACCACAGCGGGGCCGCTCCGGCCCGTACGACCACGGCCACCCGGGCCAGCCCCTGCCCTCCGCGTCCTGAGCGCGCCACGTCCGGACTCCTCCCGTCTCCGCCTCTTCTCGGCCTCTTCGGCGGCGAGGTTAACCACGGAACGTGAGACGAATCTGAGACAGACCTGAAGAACCTGAAGAACCTGCCAAACCCTGGCGAACCCGAGAGCCGCACCAGCGACCGCAGAAGTCCCTACTCCACGAACAGCCCCCGCGCCGCCGCCCGCGCGTCGAACTCCTCCAGCCGCGCCTGCGCGTCCGGCAGGTCGTCGCACATGGCTTCCAGCAGCACCCGCCCCAGCAGCATCGGCGAGCAGGCCGTGTCGAAGGCGAGCCCGGTGCCGACGGCCGCGGGCAGCAGCAGGTCGGAGTGGGCGGCGACGGGCGCGAACGCCGAGTCGGCGACGGTCACGACGGTCAGCCCCGCGTCCTTCGCGTACGTCAGCGTGTCCACGACCTCGCGCGGATGGCGCGGCAGCGCGAAGCAGAGCAGCGCGGTCGCCCCGGCGCGCACGGCCCCGTCGATGCGGTCCTGCGCCATCGTGCCGCCCTCGTCGAGCAGCCGGACGTCCGGGTGCACCTTGGCCGCGAAGTACGCGAAGCCGTACGCCTGCGAGGCCGCCGCCCGCAGCCCCAGGACCGGCAGCGGGCGCGAGGAGGCGAGCAGGCGTCCGGCGCGCTGGATGGGGCGCGGGTCGGCGAGCGCCTCCGCGAGGTGCTTGAGGTTCGCGATCTCGGCCTCGACGGCCTGCTGGTATTCGTTGTACGAGCCTTCCGGCGCCGTCTGTTCGACGGGCGCGACCTCGCGCAGGTGCTTGCGCAGCGCCGGGTAGCCGTCGAAGCCGAGGGCGACCGCGAACCGGGTCACGGAGGGCTGGCTGACCCCGGCCAGCTCGGCGAGTTCGACGCTGGAGAGGAACGGTACGTCGGCGGCGCGGCGCACCATGCTGTGCGCGATGCGTCGTTGGGTCGGCGTCAGCCGGTGCCCCTCGAAGAGCGCCTGCAAGCGGGCGGCGGGGCTGTCGGTGACGCTCATGCGGTGCTTTCCCTCCAGATCTCGGTGAACCCGTCCAGGAGCCGGGCCGCCGCGCCCACGTCGTCCGTGAGCGGCCGGTCGGCCTGGTCCGCGTCGAGCACGGACTCGGCCAGCTCCAGCGCCCGCCCCACCGGCAGCCCGGGTTCGGGCCGCAGGTCGCGCAGGCGCAGCGCCCGTACGGCGGCGACGAGTTCGCAGCCGACGACGAGACGGTACGCGTCGCACGCCCGCAGTGTCTGGCGGGCGGCGAGCGAGGCGAAGCTGGCCTGTTCCTCGACGCCTCGGGAGAGTACAGCGTGGCCGAGGGAGGCGGGCGCGGAGAAGGCCCGCAGGTCACCGAGGGCGGCGCCGGCGGCGTACTCCAGGATCATCACGCCGGACGAGGCGGGCTCGTGGTCGGCGAGGAAGGGGCGCAGCCGGGTGTAGTTGGGCTCGTTGAGGGAGGAGAGGCGGGAGGTGGACAGCCGGGCGACCTGGGTCAGCGAGAGTCTGAAGTGGTCGAGCGCGAGGGCGAGTTGGGCCTGGTAGAAGCCGCCGTGGTGGTAGGCGGCGAGGTCCTCGGCGCAGATGAGGGGGTTCTCGGCGGCGGCGTTGATCTCGACGGTGAGGACGTCTTCGAGGGCGTCGGCGGCGTCGTGCGCGGGCCCGTGGATCTGCGGCAGACAGCGGAATCCGTACGGGTCCTGGATGCGGCCGAGCGGTGGTGTGGGCCGGTCGGCGGCGCCGATCAACTCCCGCATCCGGCGCGCGACTTGGGTCGACCCGCGGTGCGGCCTGGCGGCGTGCACGGGGGCGGCGTACGCCTCGTGGGAGCCGTCGACGGCGAGCAGCGAGAGCGCGCCGACGACCTGGGTGGCCTCGATGAGCCCACGCAACTCGTGCAGGGCGAGGGCGGATTGGCCCAGGGTGAGGGCGTTGCTGCTGATGAGCGCGAGGGCGTCGTTGTTGTCGAGGAGGAGGGGTTCGGGCACGCCACCGACGGCACCAGCAGCCCCACCGGCCCCCGCACCACCGGCAGGCCCTTTCCAGGGATGCTCCCCAGCGAGCGCCAGCCCCATCTGTGCCAGTGCCGCGATGTCCCCGGTCCCGACCGACCCGAACTCGTTCACGACCGGATAGGCACCGCTCTCCAGCGCCGTGCACAAGGAGGTGACCACCTCCGGCCGCAACCCCGCCCCGCCCGCGAGGAGTTGGTTCGCGCGCACGGCGAGCATCGCCCGTACCTGCCGGGCGGGCAGTTCCTCGCCGATCGCGCCCGCGTGGCTGCGCAGCAGCCGCAGCCCGTGCTCGGCGGCGGCCTCCGTCGGCACGGGTTCGTTCCGGTTCGCGCCGACGCCGGTGGAGCGGCCGTAGACGCGTCCGGTCGCGGCGATCCGCCGGGCCGCGTCCCAGGACTCCTCGACCCGCCGCAGCGCCTCGGGCGCGGGCAGCGGCCGTACGCCCCCGTCGCGCCCGTCGCGCCCGTCGGCGAGCCGGACGACGTCGGCGACGCGCAGTCCGCGCCCGTCCAGGGCGACGACCGCGCCCTCGACCGGCGCCGCAACGTCCAGCATGCGAGACGACATCACGCGCAGAACCTCCCAATACGGCGGACGAATCCCGTCATTGCGGTCAGCGGATCTCACCCACCGAACACGAAGTTACAACCACTTAACACGCAGACGTTGACATCCATTCACACAACCACAACTCTGCATGATGTTATGCAGCCCCGGCAAGGGACACACCATGATCCAGTTCGACACGGTCCACAAACGCTTCCCCAACGGCACGACAGCGGTCCACGACCTCTCCCTGGAGATGCCCGAAGGCGGCGTGACCGTCCTCGTCGGATCCTCCGGTTGCGGTAAGACGACCACCCTGCGGATGGTCAACCGGATGGTCGATCCGACGTCCGGCACCATCCGCGTCGGCGGCAAGGACGTCCTCGACCAGGACGCCGCCGAACTGCGCCGCTCCATCGGCTACGTCATCCAGCAGTCCGGACTCTTCCCGCACCGCACGGTGCTCGACAACATCGCCACCGTGCCGCTGCTGCTCGGCTGGGGCCGCAGGAAGGCCCGCGCCCGCGCCGCGGAGCTCCTCGACACCGTCGGCCTCACCGCCGACGCCGGCAAGCGCTACCCGCACCAGCTCTCCGGCGGCCAGCAGCAGCGCGTCGGCGTGGCCCGCGCCCTGGCCGCCGACCCGCCCGTCCTCCTCATGGACGAGCCCTTCGGCGCCGTCGACCCGGTCGTGCGCACCCAGCTCCAGGACGAACTCCTGCGCCTCCAGAAGGAGTTGAACAAGACCATCGTCTTCGTCACGCACGACGTCGACGAGGCCGTCCGGCTCGGCGACCGCATCGCCGTCTTCCGCACCGGCGGCCACCTCGTCCAGTGCGCCCCGCCCGCCGAACTCCTGGCCCGCCCGGCGGACGACTTCGTCGCCGACTTCCTCGGCGCCGAACGCGGCCTGAAGCTCCTCTCCCTCACCACCCTCGCGGCCGTCCCGCAGGGCCCGGCCCCCGAGGGCGGCCCCTGGACCCTCGCCCTCGACAGCGCCCGCAAGCCGCTGCACTGGGCCGCCGCGGACGCCACCCTCCCCGTACGCCCCCTGAAGGACACCGATTCCCTGCTCGCCGCGCTCGACGAGTCCGTCGCCTCCCCCACCGGCCTCATAGCCCGCGTCGACGCCGACGGCGTCCTCACCGGCGTCTCCGCCCGCGACGACATCCACGAGCACGCGGGCCGGGCCCACGCGGCGGCCCGCGTGACACCCCAGGACCCGGCCGGGACAACCGCCCAGGTGACGGCATGACCATCGACTGGTCGTGGATCGGCGACCACACCGACGAACTCACCACCCTCAGCGTCTCCCACCTCGAAGCCGCCCTGTCCGCCGTCGCCCTCGGCCTGCTGATCTCGCTCCCGCTCGCGGTGCTCGCCCACCGCGTACGCCCCCTGCGCGGCCTGCTCCTCGGCATCTCGAACGTCCTGTTCACGATCCCGTCGATCGCGATCTTCGTCCTCCTGCTGCCGATCAGCGGCCTGACCCGGACGACGACGGTCATCGGCCTGACGGTCTACTCCCTGGTCGTGCTGCTGCGGAACACCGTCGAGGGCCTCGACTCGGTCCCCGCGCGCACCAAGGAGGCGGCCAAGGCGATGGGCACGCGCCCCCTGCGCACGCTCCTGACGGTCGAGTTCCCGCTCGCGCTCCCCGTGATCATGGCGGGCGTGCGGATCGCGACGGTCATGTCGATCTCCCTGGTCTCCGTGGCCACCTACATCGGCGACGGCGGCCTCGGCCAGCTCTTCACCGACGGCTTCCAGCGCGACTTCCCGACCCCCGTGATCGTCGGAGTGGTCCTCACGATCCTCCTCGCGGTGGCCGCGGACGCGCTCCTGGTCGCCGTCCAGTACGTACTCACCCCCTGGAAACGACAGCCGAGGCGGCGGGCCTGACATGTTCGAACTCTTCAAGAACCTCGCCACCTGGCTGACCAGCGGTTCCCAGTGGTCCGGCAACGACGGCATCGCCCATCGCCTGGCCGAGCACCTCCAGTACTCGCTGCTCGCCACCCTCATCGCGGCGGCCATCGGCCTCCCGCTGGGCCTGCTCATCGGGCACACCGGCCGGGGCGCGTTCGTCGCGATCAATCTGGCGTCCTTCGGCCGCGCCCTGCCCACCGTCGGCCTGGTCGTCCTCGTCTTCCTGGCCAGCGGCCTGTCCATGTGGCCGGTGTACGTCGCCCTGGTCGCCCTCGCGGTCCCGGCGATCGTCACCAACACCTACGCGGGCATGACGGCAGTCGACCCGGACGTGAAGGACGCGGCCCGCGGCCAGGGCATGCGCGGCCACCAGGTCCTCCTCCAGGTGGAGTTGCCCCTCGCACTCCCCCTGATCATGACCGGCCTGCGGCTCGCGCTCATCCAGGTGGTGTCCACGGCCACGGTCGCCGCGTACGTCTCCTTCGGGGGCCTGGGCCGCTACGTCTTCGACGGCCTCGCCCAGCGCGACCTCGTGCAGGTCATGGGCGGCGCGGTCCTCGTCGCCGTAGTCGCCATCACCCTCGACCTGGCCCTCAGCGGCCTCCAGCGCTTCCTCTTCCGCCACCGCACCGCCTAGGGAAACCAACGCCATGAACCGTCGTACCCTCCTCGGCGCCCTCGCCGGAACGGCCGTCGCCGTCCCCGTCCTGTCCTCCTGTTCGAGCGGCATCACCTCCCTCGACGGCGGCGGCTCCACCGACAGCGGCGACGCCTCCAGCAAGAACGGCGTCACCATCGGCACCGCCAACTTCACCGAGAACCAGGTCCTCGGCTACCTCTACGCCGCCGCCCTCCAGGCGGCCGGGGTGAAGGTCAAGGTCCGCCCCAACCTGGGCACCCGCGAGATCGTCTTCCCCGCCCTCAAGAGCGGCGACATCGACCTCCTGCCCGAGTACCAGGGCGCCCTGCTCACCTACCTCGACCCCAAGTCCAAGGTCTCCGAGCAGGGTGAGATGCAGAACGCCCTCACCATCGCCCTCCCGGCCGGCCTCCAGGTCCTGCCGTACGGCATGGCGGCGGACTCGGACGCCTTCGCCGTCACCCGCGCGACCGCCGAGAAGTACGGCCTGACCTCGCTGGCCGACCTGAAGAAGCAGAACGGCAGGCTGACCATCGGCGCCGCCCCCGAGGTGAAGACCCGCCAGGCGGGCGTGGCCGGCCTGAAGGACGTCTACGGCGTCGAGTTCAAGGAGTTCAAGTCCCTCGACTCGGACGGCCCGCTGGTCAAGGGCGCGCTGAAGAAGGGCGACGTGGACGTGGCGAACCTGTTCACCACCGACACCGACATCAAGGCCAACGACTGGGTGGTCCTCACCGACCCGCTGAACCTGATCCCCAGCCAGCACATCGTCCCGCTGATAGCCGACCGCGTGGCCGACTCCACCGTCCGCAAGGCCCTCGCCCGCCTCGGCAACCTCCTCACCACGGCCCAGCTCACCGAACTCAACCGCCAGGTGGACAAGGACAAGAAGGACCCGGAGGACGTGGCGAACGCGTACGCGAAGCAGCACGGGCTGACCAAGGCGTGACGGCCGGGCGGCCTCCCTCTTTTAAGGCGGCGATCTGGCGACCTCTTAAGGAGGCGATCCGCCCAAGCATCGGTATCGCTCCGTCGATGAGCTGTCGATGATCTGACGACGATTCAGCCAAGTGTCATTAAACAGACACTAAGGGTGACTGATCGTGTGCCTACGGTGAGCGTGCGCCACACGCACAACATCTGAGGAACACCATGGCCTCCAACCGCAGGGCCTTCCTGACCGCGACAGTCACCACGGTCGGCACCGTCACCGCGACCGCCGCGGCCTCTTCGGCACCGGCCGTCCCCGCACCCCCACGTCCGCACGGTCCGCCCACCGCCCGCGACGCCCTCGCCGAACTGCTCGCGGGCAACCGCCGGTACGCCGACGGCCGCCCCCGGCACCCCGACGAGTCGACCGCGCTGCGCCGCCGACTGGCCGCCGGGCAGCACCCGTTCGCGGTGGTCGTGGGGTGCGTGGACTCCCGGGTGCCGCCCGAGCTGGTCTTCGACCAGGGCCTCGGCGACCTGCTGTGCATAAGGACGGCGGGCGAGGTCCTGGACGAGGCGGTCCTCGCCTCCATCCAGTACGGCGTGGCCGAACTGCGCATCCCGCTCGTGCTGGTCCTCGGCCACGAGCGCTGCGGCGCGGTGGCGGCGACCCTCGACCACCTCCGTACGGGCGCGCCGGTCCCCGGCCACCTGCGGCTCCTCGTGGCGGAGATCGCCCCCGCCGCCCGCCGGACGCGTGCGCTGCCGGGCGACTGGGCCGACAACACGGTCCGCGCACACGCCACCTGGGTCCGCGACGCGATCCGCGCCGACCCCTCCTTCGCCCCGGCCCACATCACCGCCGCCCGCTTCGACCTCGACACGGGCCTGGTCGGCCTGCTGCCGTAACGCTCCGCCCCGCACCGGCCCCCGCACCACCTCGCTTCCCCCACGCACGCGTGGAGCCACGAAAACGTCAACCCCGCTCCACGCGACTGCACCCCCACGCGAAGGCACGACACCCCCATGAACGTCCCCTTGTCCCGGCCCCGGTCCCTGTCGGGCGCCCTGCCCCTCCCCACCCTCGCCGACTTCCGCTCCATGGCCCGCGCCCCGCGCCGCGACCTGCTGTGCGGCCTGACGGTCGCCGTCGTGGCGCTGCCCCTCGCCCTCGGCTTCGGCGTCAGCTCCGGGCTCGGGGCGGCGGCCGGGCTGATCACCGCGGTCGTCGCGGGCAGCCTCGCCGCCCTGTTCGGCGGCTCCGCCCGCCAGGTCAGCGGCCCCACGGGCGCGATGACCGTCGTCCTCGTCCCGATCGTCCACCGTTACGGTGCCGACGGCGTCCTCACGGTCGGCCTGCTCGCCGGGCTGATGCTGATCGGGCTGGCGTTCGCGCGGGCCGGGGCGGCGATGGCGTACGTCCCGGCCCCGGTGATCGCCGGGTTCACCATCGGCATCGCGAGCGTGATCGCCCTCCAGCAGGTGCCGTCGGCGCTGGGCGTGCCCGTCCCGCACGGCGACCAGGTCGCGGTGGTGGCTGCCGAAGCCGTACGGGAGTTCGAGCTGACACCGCACTGGGCGGCCCTGTTGCTGGCCCTCGGCTCGGCCGCGCTGATGCTGGCCGGGGCGCGCTGGAAGCCGACGGTGCCCTTCTCGCTGGCGGCGGTGGCCCTGGCGACCGTGGCCGCCTGGGCGCTGGGGCTGCCGGTCGCGCGCATCGGCACGCTGCCGGACGTCCTCCCGGCGCCGTCGCTCGGTTTCCTGGACCTCGCGCGCGTGCCCGGCCTGCTGGCCCCGGCCGCCGCGGTGGCCGGGCTGGCCGCCCTGGAGTCCCTCCTGTCCGCGTCCGTCGCGGACGCGATGCGCCCGGGCGAGCGGCACGACCCCGGCAAGGAACTCTTCGGGCAGGGCATCGCCAACCTCGTCGTCCCGCTCTTCGGCGGCGTACCGGCGACGGGCGCCATCGCGCGGACGGCGGTCAACGTCCGTACGGGCGCGGTCTCCCGCCTCGCCGCGCTCGCGCACGCGGTGGTGCTGGCCGCGATCGTGTCGGTGGCCGCCCCGCTGGTGGGCCGCATCCCACTGGCCGCGCTCGCGGGGGTGCTGCTGGCGACGGCCGTACGGATGGTGGAGACCGAAGCGGTCCGGGCGATGGCCCGCGCGACCCGGGGCGACGCGCTGGTCCTGGTCCTCACCGCGACGGCCACGCTCGCCCTGGACCTGGTCCGGGCGGTGCTGCTGGGCCTCGGGGTGTCGGTGCTGCTGGCGCTGCGCGCGTCCGTGCTGGGCACCCGGCTGACCCCGGCCGCCGGGGACGAACTGCCCGGCGGCGCGGGCACGGTGACCTACCGCTTCGACGGGCCGCTGCTGTTCGCCGCCGCGCACCGCTTCCGCAACAGCCTGGCCGACGTCCGGGACGTGTCCGCCGTCGACCTGCGCCTCAGCGGTCTCACGGCGGTGGACGCGACCGGTGCGCTCGCCCTCAAGGACGCGGTCGGCGACCTGCGCGGCCGGGGCATCGAGGTGAGCATCACGGGCGTGGAGCCGGGCCACCGCCGGGTGCTGGAGTCCCTAGGGGTTCTGCCGCAGAATCTCCGGGCCAACAGGGGGGCTGTCCCCAGTGCCACGGGGGCCGCGACTCCCTAACGTGGAACCCATGACGGGCGACGTGGGGAGCGGCGACATGGGGAGCAGGGACGTGGGCAGCAGGACGGACACGGGCACGCGGGGCGCCGCCTTCGAGGACGCCGCCCTCCAGGACCCGGAAGTCAAGAAGGAACTGAACGCCACCCTCCAGGCGCGCAGGGAACTGGGCGAGGAGTACGACGCGGCGCTGATCGACTCGTTCCTGGAGAAGGTCGACCAGCGCATCGACAGCGCGGTGGACCGCCGGGTGCGCCGCGCTGTCGCCGAGCAGCAGATGATGGTCGCGCGCGGCGCCCGCCCCGCCCGGGCGGGCGCCAACTCCGGCTCCGGCGGGGACAGTTGGGGCGACCGCTTCGGCTTCGGCGTGGTCTCGCTCGTCCTGGCGGTCCCGCTGTCCGGCATAGGCGCGGGCGTCTCCGGCCTGCCGGGCCTGCTGATCACCTGGGCCGGCATCGTCGGTGTGAACGTGGCCCAGCAGGCGCACCTCTTCGGCCGCCGCGGCGGCGGCCCGGAAGGCCGGTCCGGCCGGTCCCGGGACAAGGACGACGCCTGGGAGGACTGAGCCTGAGAGGACTGAGAAGGCCGAGCGGACTCCGAGAGGACTGAGCCGAACAGGCCGTCGCGTCGGAAGAGGTCACAAGTCAAAAGAGAGTGAGTGAGTCCCCGCGCACAAGAGATATGCGCGGGGACCGCCGCACCCCCCGTTGCCGGGAGGGCGGGACGACGGCGGTCCCCGCGAGGGACGCGGGCCGGGTCAGGGCCAGGCTGCGCGTCCATAGGCGTCCATGGAGGTCCGGGAGCCGCTCCGGAGGTCCTTGGCGCCGTTCGGTTGCCGACCGAGGCGGGGAGCCGCTCCCGCCCTGCCGACAACCACTAATGTGCCGGACGCGTGTTAAGCGTGTGCTGCGCGGACGTGACGCCCTCGTACCACTTCCGCGAAGTCCGCCTTTTCGGTGGCCCGCCGGAAGTTCGCCGCACACCCGCCCCGTTCACCGGACGTTTCCCGTCACTTTCCGCCCTTGGCGAGGAAGGCCAGCAGATCCTGCCGGCTGACGACCCCGGTCGGCTTGCCCTCGACGAGCACGATCGCCGCGTCCGCCTTGCCGAGCACGGACATCAGGTCGCCGACCGGCTCCCCGGAGCCGACCTGCGGCAGCGGCGCCGACATGTGCCGCTCCAGCGGGTCGCCGAGCGAGGCCCGCTGGGTGAACAGCGCGTCGAGCAGCTCCCGTTCGACGACCGAGCCCACGACCTCCGCCGCCATGACGTCGGGGTGCCCGGCACCCGGCTTCACGATCGGCATCTGCGAGACGCCGTACTCGCGCAGCACCTCGATGGCCTCGCCGACGGTTTCGTCCGGGTGCATGTGCACGAGGGAGGGGATGGCGCCGTGCACCTTGTCGTTGAGGACGTCGGCGACACGGGCGCTGGGGCCCTCGTCCTCAAGGAAGCCGTAGTCGGCCATCCACTCGTCGTTGAAGATCTTGGAGAGGTAACCGCGTCCGCTGTCGGGCAGCAGGACCACGACCACGTCGTCCGGCCCGAGCCGCTCCGCGACCCGCAGCGCGGCGACGACGGCCATGCCGCAGGAGCCGCCGACGAGCAGCCCCTCCTCCTTGGCGAGCCGGCGGGTCATCTGGAAGGAGTCCTTGTCGGAGACGGGGACGATCTCGTCGGCGACGTCACGGTCGTAGGCGGTCGGCCAGAAGTCCTCGCCGACGCCCTCGACGAGGTACGGCCGCCCGGAGCCGCCGGAGTAGACGGACCCCTCCGGGTCGGCGCCCACGACCTGCACCCGGCCCTCGCTGGCGTCCTTGAGGTAGCGCCCGGTGCCGGAGATGGTGCCGCCGGTGCCGACACCCGCGACGAAGTGGGTGATCTTCCCCTCGGTCTGCTCCCACAGCTCGGGGCCGGTCGAGTGGTAGTGGGAGAGGGGGTTGTTCGGGTTGGAGTACTGGTCCGGCTTCCAGGCGCCCGGCGTCTCGCGGACCAGGCGGTCGGAGACGTTGTAGTACGAGTCCGGGTGCTCGGGGTCCACGGCGGTGGGGCACACGACCACTTCGGCGCCGTACGCGCGCAGCACGTTGATCTTGTCGGTGGACACCTTGTCGGGGCACACGAAGATGCAGTGGTACCCCTTCCGCTGAGCCACGATGGCCAGGCCGACGCCGGTGTTGCCGCTGGTCGGCTCGACGATGGTGCCGCCGGGCTTGAGCGCCCCGCTCTGCTCCGCCGCCTCGATCATGCGCAGGGCGATGCGGTCCTTCACGGAGCCGCCGGGGTTGAAGTACTCGACCTTGGCCAGGACGGTCGCCTGGAGGCCGGCGGTCACGCTGTTGAGCCTCACCAGCGGGGTGTTGCCGACGAGACTGATCATCGAGTCGTGGAATTGCACCGTTGTCTCCGGTTGGTACGCAAAAGTGGTCGTGATTGGTTCCGTCAGCGTAAGCGCTCCGCTGGTCAGGCGGATTGTTCGCTGCGGGTGCGTGGGGGCTGGTCGGGCCGTTCGCCGCGCCCCTAACGGGGTCCGTTCATGTCGCGTTGAGATTGGCGGACGTGCCGTTCGGGGCAAGGAGTAGGCGTACGGCTACGAGGAGGTGGCGGCGGGGTATGAGCAGCATGTCGAGGGCACGGGTGGCGCGTCGGATCGCGGCCGGTGCGGCGTACGGGGGCGGTGGGGTCGGTCTGGTGGGGGTGGTCGGCGCCGGGCTGGTCCTCGCGGAGCTGCGCATGGCGAAACGGCACGTGGGCAATGGGCACAGTCCGCATCCGCCACGCGCGGAGGGCCTGTACGGCGCCGGGTACACCACGCCCGGTGAACCGCCGCTGCGCCTGGTCATGCTCGGCGACTCCACCGCGGCGGGGCAGGGCGTACGGCGGTCCCGGGAGACGCCGGGGGCGCTGCTGGCCTCCGGGCTCGCGGCGGTCGCCGAGCGGCCGGTCGTGCTGCGGAACGTGGCGCTGCCGGGGGCTCGCTCCGACGACCTCGACCGGCAGGTGGCGCTGATCCTGGGCGAGAGCGGGCTGGTGCCCGACATCTGCGTGATCATGGTCGGCGCGAACGACGTCACCCACCGCATGCCGCCGACCCGGTCGGTGCGGCATCTGTCCGGGGCGGTGCGGCGGCTGCGTACGGCGGGGGCGGAGGTGGTCGTCGGCACGTGCCCCGACCTGGGCACGATCGAGCCGGTGCAGCAGCCGTTGCGGTGGCTGGCCCGGCGGGCCTCGCGGCAGCTGGCGGCGGCGCAGACGATCGGGGCGGTGGAGCAGGGGGGTCGGACGGTGTCGCTGGGCGACCTGCTGGGCCCGGAGTTCGAGGCGAACCCGCGGGAGCTGTTCGGGCCCGACCACTACCACCCCTCGGCGGAGGGGTACGCGACCGCGGCGATGGCGGTACTGCCGACGGTGTGCGCCGCGCTGGGCTTGTGGCCGGCGGAGGAGGAGCGTCCGGACGCGTCGCGCAGGGAGGGGTTCCTGCCGGTGGCGCGCGCTGCGGCGGAGGCGGCGGGGGAGGCGGGGACGGAGGTCGCGGCGGCGCTTCCCACGGGGCCTCGGGGGCCGTGGGCGCTGCTGAAGCGGCGGCGTCGTCGGCGGTTGCCTGCGGGGGGGGGGGAGCCGGTGGGGGTGGTGCGGCCGGGGGCGTGAGTTTTGGGGTGCGGGTCTTTCGGGTGCGGGTGGGTTTGTGGTTGCTCGCGCAGTTCCCCGCGCCCCTTGGGTGGGTGGGGGGTCGGGGCCGCCACGGGGGTATCCGTCCTCGGTCTGGCGCGAAATCGGTACGGCGGTGGAGGTCGCCGTAGGTTGACGCGCCATCCGCTGCGGGCGGACACCCCCGTACCGTCCCCTTGCCGCCGCGGCTGGCTGCGGGCCCGCGAGGGCTCGCGTCAAAGC
>LJCV01000090.1 GCA_001298575.1 Actinobacteria bacterium OK074 | reverse complement strand
ACGGCGGGTGCGGTCGGTGCCGTGGGCGTCGGCGTTGGGGGTGGGGGTGTCGTGGGGGTGGGAGTGGTCGAGATGCATCGGGGGCGGCTCCTCGGTCGTCTTGTGTTGATGGCGTTTCAGTCTTCGGGCGATGCCTTACAGCCTGGTCATGCACTACCCAGCCCGGCCGGCGTTTGAGGCCGAGGCCGTTCAGGCCGACAGGGGGGGTCTGGGGGCGCAGCCCCCAGGAACGGGGAGCGACAATCTAGGACGCGAACAACCGCACAGCCCAAGCAGCATGCGTCTCCGCCCCGACCTCCAGCAGCGGAGCCGAAGCCGCGGGCAGCGCGTCGACCCCCTCGTCGACAACCGCCCGCGCCGCCTCCACCGCCCGGTCCACGACCAGGTCCAACTCCGGCGCCAACCGGGCGAGTACCGCCGTCGCGTCGAACGGATCCAGGCTCAGCAACCGCACCACGGCCGTGGCAGGACCGCTCACGCTCTCGTACACCGCGCAGTACGCGGCGTCCTCGGGCCCCAGCCCGGCCGCCCGCGCCGCGACCCCCAACACCACCGGCTGGTGCGCCCCCTTGGGGAACTGAGCGGCCAGCGCGTCGAGTTCGGCCGAGGGCCACGCCACCCGCGCCGCCCGCATCAACTGCCGCCCCAGCTTCCGCGCGGCAACCCGCAACGCGGGCGCGGGAGTCCGGGCGTCGGCCGCCTCGTGCAGCCGTACCGGATCGACGCCCAGTGCGGCGGCGGCCGCGAGCGAGGCGGCCACAAGACCGGTCGTGTGCAGCCGTCCCCGGCAGAACTCCGCCAGGGACGCGGCCCCGGTGATCCGCCCGGCCTTGACGGCGGCCTCCGCCCCGCCGGAGTGCGCGTGCCCTCCGGCGGGGAAGCGGCCGTCGGCCAGGACGAGCAGCGCGGCCCGTGACATCAGCACCACCCCGTCATCCGTACCACTTCACTGCCCACCGCTTCACTGCCCACCGCGTCGCTGCCCGCCGTCAGAAGAGGAAGTACCGCTGGGCCAGCGGCAGTTCGGCGGCGGGTGTGGCCTCCACCAGCTCCCCGTCGATGTGCACGACGAAGCTGTCGGGGTCCACCTCGACCCGGGGCCGCGCGTCGTTCTCGCGCATGTCGGCCTTGGTGACCGACCGCGTCGACTCGATGGCGACGAACCGCTTCCCGAGGTCGAGCCGCTCCGGCAGCCCGTCCTCGATCGCCAGCGGCGCCACGAAGTTGAACGAGTTGCCCGCGGGTGCCCGCCCGATCGCGCCGTACATCGGCCGCGGCAGGATCGGCTGCGGCGTCGGGATGGACGCGTTGGCGTCGCCCATCTGCGCGTAGGCGATCTGCCCGCCCTTGATCACCAGGTGCGGCTTGACGCCGAAGAAGGCCGGCTGCCACAGCACGAGGTCGGCGAGCTTGCCGGTCTCCACGGAGCCGACCTCGCGGGCCAGGCCCTGGGCGAGCGCCGGGTTGATCGTGTACTTGGCGACATAGCGACGTACGCGGTGGTTGTCGGCGCGGCCGTCGCCGGGCAGCGCGCCCCGGCGGCGCTTCATCACGTGCGCGGTCTGCCAGGTCCGCAGGATGACCTCGCCGACCCGGCCCATGGCCTGCGCGTCGGAGGAGATGATCGAGATCGCGCCGAGGTCGTGGAGGATGTCCTCGGCGCCGATGGTCGAGGGCCGGATCCGGGACTCGGCGAAGGCGAGGTCCTCGGGGACGGCCGGGTTGAGGTGGTGGCAGACCATCAGCATGTCGAGGTGTTCCTCGGCGGTGTTGACGGTGTACGGCCGGGTCGGGTTGGTGGAGCTGGGCAGCACGTGCGGCTCGGAGACCACGGTCATGATGTCGGGCGCGTGCCCGCCGCCCGCGTCCACGGTGTGGTACGCGTGGATGCCGCGCCCGGCAATCGCGGCGAGGGTGTCGCCGACGAACCCGGCCTCGTTCAGCGTGTCCGTGTGGATGGCGACCTGCACACCGGTCCGGTCGGCGACGGTCAGCGAGGCGTCGATGACGGCCGGGGTCGAGCCCCAGTCCTCGTGCAGCTTCAGGCCGAGCGCGCCGCCGCGGATCTGGGAGTACATCGCCTCGTGCGAGACGGTGTTGCCCTTGCCGAGGAAGCCGATGTTGAGCGGGTACTGCTCCATCGCCGCCATCATCCGGGCCAGGTGCCAGGGCCCGGGCGTCACGGTGGTCGCCTTGGAGCCCTCGGCCGGTCCGGTGCCGCCGCCGATCAGCGTGGTGACGCCGGCGGAGAGGGCCTCGTCGGCGATCTGCGGGCAGATGAAGTGGACGTGCGCGTCGACGCCGCCCGCGGTCAGGATCCGGCCGTTGCCCGCGATGATCTCGGTCTCGGGGCCGATGACCAGGTCCGGGTGGATCCCGTCCATGGTGTCGGGGTTGCCGGCCTTGCCGATGCCGGTGATCCGGCCGTCGCGGATGCCGACGTCGGCCTTGACGATGCCCCAGTGGTCGACGATGACGGCGCCGGTGATGACGGTGTCGGGGGTGCCGTCCGCGCGGGTGGCGCGGGACTGGCCCATGGACTCGCGGATGACCTTGCCGCCGCCGAACACGGCCTCGTCACCGGCGAGTCCGGGGCCGCCGCTGCGGTCCTCCTCGATCTCGATGATCAGGTCGGTGTCGGCGAGCCGGATGCGGTCGCCGGTGGTCGGGCCGAACAGGTCCGCGTACGCGGCACGGGAGATCTCAGGCATCGAGGGCACCTCCGGTCTCGCCGCGCAGTCCGGGCACGACACGGGCGCCGACCAACGGCACGAGTTCGACGGCCACGGGGATCCCGGGCTCGAAGCGCACGGCGGTGCCGGCGGCGATGTTGAGCCGCTTGCCGCGCGCGGCGGCGCGGTCGAAGTCCAGGCCGGGGTTGGCCTCGGCGAAGTGGTAGTGGGAGCCGACCTGGACGGGCCGGTCGGCGGCGTTGAGGACGGTCAGGGCGGTGACCTCACGGCCCTCGTTGTAGCGGACGGGACCGTCCGCGAACAGGATCTCTCCGGGAATCATCGCGGGCCCCTCAGACGACCGGGTCGTGCACGGTGACGAGCTTGGTGCCGTCCGGGAAGGTGGCCTCCACCTGGACGTCGTGGATCATCTCGGGGATGCCCTCCATGACGTCGTCGCGGGTGAGCAGTTTGCGTCCGGAGGCCATCAGTTCGGCGACGGTACGGCCGTCACGGGCGCCTTCGAGGATGTGCGCGGTGATGATGGCGACCGTCTCGGGGTGGTTCAGTTTCAGCCCTCGGGCCCGGCGCTTCTCGGCGACGTCGGCCGCGACGTGGATCAGCAGCCTCTCTTGCTCGTGCGGGGTCAGTTGCACCGCGTCCCACCTCACAGTCCTCGCTCCGGACCGTGCGGGGTCCGGTTGCCGCTGCCACCGGGCAAATGCGCAGGTGGCGTGGAGGGGCAGGCTAATTGGAACGGGTTTCGATCACGTTAACCGACCCGTGGTCCGCGGATCCCGCGAGGTCGGCCCTGCCCCGGCCGGTCAACGCCCGTAGACCGTTCCGCCACGTCACGGTCCGCCGGACGGCGGCCACCGGGGGTGACGGGCACCGGCGGCAGGACGACCGTATACGGCACGGGCCCGGACGGACGGCGTCACGGCGCCGCGGATCGCCGGCGCTACGACGCCGTGGACCCCCGGTGTTCCGCCGCGATCCCGAACCGCTGCCGCTCCCGGGGGGCCGCCGAGGCCACCTCGCGGACGCTGGAGACGGAGCTGACGACCTGCTCCTGCGCCGCGTCCAGTTCGTCCAGGCGCTCCAGGTCGGCCGCCGAGACCAGGGCGACGAGGGGCTTGCCGTGCCGCGTCACGACGACGCGTTCGCCGCCGTACACCACCCGGTTGATCAGATCGGCGAGTTCAGCCCTGGCTTGCGTCACCGGAATCTCGTAGGCCATGCGATCCAGCTTAGACCGGCCCTCCCGCACCGCCCCGTTCAGCTCTCAGCCGATCCCCCTCCCCCAGGCTCTGTACGTCCTGTACATTTTCTACGGAGCGAACCGAGGAGGCCCCACCGATGACCCCGCCCCTGAACCGACCGTCCGCCCGTTACGTCCTGCCCGAGTTCACCGAGCGCGGCGCGCTGGGAAGCAGGACGACGGATCCGTACTCGAAGCTGCTGGAGGAGCGGATCGTGTTCCTGGGGACGCCGGTCGACGACCGGTCGGCGAACGACGTGATGGCCCAGTTCATGCATCTCGAGTACCAGGCACCGGACCGGGACATCGAGCTGTACATCAACTCCCCCGGCGGCTCGTTCACCGCGATGCTGGCGATCTACGACACGATGCGGTTCCTCAGCTGCGACGTCGCGACCACCTGCCTGGGGCAGGCGGCCTCCGCCGCGGCGGTACTGCTCGCCGCGGGCGCCCCGGGCAAGCGGTCCGCGCTGCCGAGCGCCCGGCTGCTGATCCACCAGCCGTCCACGTCCGGGACGGTGGAGGGGCAGGCGAGCGATCTCGCCATCCAGGCCGCGGAGTTGGGGCGCCGCCGGGAGCAGCTGGAGGAGCTGCTGGTCCGGCACAGCGGGCAGAGCAGGGCGCGGATCGCCGCCGACATCGACCGGGACACGTTCCTCGACGCGCCCGCGGCCCTGGCCTACGGCCTGATCGACCGGGTCGTGCCCAGCCGCAAGTCGTCCGCCGCCGACCCCGGTGCGAGGTGAGCCGCCGATGGTGCCCGAACTGCCCCCGCTGCCCGCGCTGACCCAGGCCGAGGCCGAGCTGATCGACCGTTACCTGGACGTCGTGGACCTGCTCGGCCGGATCAACCCGGCGCGCCCCTCCGACACCTACCGCGGTCTGCGCGCCGCCCAGGCGCTCGTCTCCAAGGCGACCGAGCTGCGGGACGCGCTGACGCTGATGCACCAGCGGGGCGAGAGCGAACTGCACGGGCCGACCCTCGCGCGGGCCCTGCGGGTGCTCGACGGCGAGCGCCGGGCGGCCCGGGTCACGGTGCCGCCGGACCACGACGGCTGACGCCGGGTCGCGCGCCCGCCGGGTGTCCGGTAGAGCCGCGGAAACGGCCGAACGACGTACCGCCGATCGGGGTAGACGCGTCTCCGCCCGCGGTCCCGGCGCAGTTGCACAACGCGCCCGGAGTGCCGGGAGCGACGAGGTTTCGGCGCAGGTGAGGGCCTCGGCAGTGGCCACCCGGCGGTGCGCGAAGGGCCCTGTCCACCCGATCGGGCCAGTGGTGAGGAACCCCACAAATCCCCAATTCCATTGGGATTTTCACACTCCCTTGAGTGAAGATCCCTTCCTGACGACAAGCCCCCGCCACCACGGCGGGGCGGTCCGGGCGGACGCCGAGTCCCGCCGCCACCCGGATGACCGGTCGACAGGAGTGCATCGGCGGGAGTGGAGGACCCAAGCACGACGGGTCGCCGGAACGTCAGCTCCCTGAAGGAGGTGCCGGGCCGAGCAGCCCTTGGGGTGAAGCCGCGCACGCGGCCGGGCAACTTCGCCAGCCCGAATCCGACAGGTCATCCTTCACAGGCGGCTGACGAAGGGTTGCGCATGACTGCGCTCAATCGTGTCCCGTCGCTGCTGAGCCGGGCCGGTACGGCCTCCGCGCTCACCATCGCCGCCGTCGGCGGCAGCATCGCCGCCCCCGGCCTCGTCTCCGACGCGGCCGCGGCGACTCCGGCGACGAAGGCACTTCAGATCGCGGCATCCAAGAAGGGCTCGCCGTACAAGTACGGCGCGGAAGGTCCCCGCCGCTTCGACTGCTCGGGGCTGACGCTCTACTCGTTCAAGAAGGCGGGCAAGTCCCTGCCGCGTACGGCAGCGGCCCAGTACAACAAGACCAAGCACATCTCCGCGGGCAACCGCACCCTCGGCGACCTGGTGTTCTTCCACTCGGGCTCGTCCGTGTACCACGTCGGCATCTACGCCGGGAAGGGCAAGATCTGGCATTCCCCGAAGACCGGGGAGACCGTCAAGCTGGAGAAGATCTGGACCAAGAGCGTGTGGTACGGGAGGGTCAGGTGACCCGTTCGTACGGCCGGGCCGGGTGACGGACCTGGGCCGACGGGGTGACGGTCCGGCGGGCCGTCACCCCGTCGGCGCATGAGGGCGGCGCCGGCGGCTACTCGTTGCCGTATGACCGACCGTCCCGCACCCGACGCACGCCCGCCCCGCGACGCCGGCGACGCCCCCGCCGAAGGCCGTGACGAGACCGCGCCGGAGCGCGCCGACCGCAACTTCACCGAGCTGCTCCAGGAGTTGCGGGTCACCCAGACCGGGGTGCAGATCCTCTTCGCGTTCCTGCTGACCCTGGCCTTCACTCCGCGCTTCCCGTCGCTCGACACCCTCCAGCGCGCCACGTACGTCACCACGCTGCTGCTCGCGATGCTGGCCGCGGCCCTGTTCACGGCGCCCGCCGCGCTGCACCGCTCGCTCTTCCGCAAGAACGCCAAGGCCACCGTCGTCCGCGTCTCCTCCCGGCTGGCGACGGCCGGTCTGGTGGTGCTGATGCCGGCGTTCTCCGGGGCCGTGCTCCTCGTGGTGGACGTGGCGCTGGGTCGCGGCGCCGGGATCGCGGCGGGCGCGGGCACGTTCGTCGCGTGCGTGGCCCTGTGGGTCGTCCTGCCGGGGCTGGTGCGGCGGGCCGTGCGCGACCGCTGAGGCGGGGGCGGGCCGTGCGCGAGGACCGCTGAGGCGGGTTCAGGGCTCCTCGGCGCCCGCGGCCGGGACCGAGTGGGCCGGCCGCGGTTGCGCCGCGGTCCACGGCAGCGCGATCGAGACCGTCTTGCCGCCCTCCCGGGTGGGGCGCACGCTCAGCTTGCCGCCGCACTCGACGGCCAGCCAGCGGACGATCACCATGCCGCGGCCGTTGTCCTGCTGGACGGCGGCGGGCAGCCGTTTGGGGAAGCGGGGGTGGCTGTCGGTGACGCCGATGCGGAGCCGGTCGTCGTGGCCGAGGGTGAGGTCGACGGTGAAGGTGGGTGACTGCCCGAAGGTGTGCTGGACGGCGTTGGTGGCGAGTTCGGACACGATCAGGCGTACGGTGTCGGCGACTTCGGCGTCCGGCGGCAGTCCCCATTCGGTGAGTACGCCGGTGACATAGCTGCGGGCCGCGGAGACCGAGGCGGGATCGCTCGGCAGAGTGACGGATGCTTCCTGATGGTCTGCCATGACGATGTCGTCCCTTTCCCACGGGACCTGAGTCCGGCACGGAGCTGACAGAGCTGATGGTGCGTGGACGGTCCCGGACTTGGTGCTTCGCGCCAGAGTGCCATCACCGAGGGGGCTTTGGGTGCGATCCACCGGGATATGCATATATCTGTCCCTCGAAGCGGTGAACTCTCCAACGACCGACCGTATTTGGGCACTCGCCCGGCTCATCCTCTACCGTCGCCCTGAAAGCCGCGTGCCGGGCCGACGCAACCAGGGCCGGCGAAAGGAGAGTCGGACCATGCAGTATGGACCAGCGGTGCGCCGTCGCAAACTCGGGGCCGAATTACGCGCCATGCGTACGCGGTTGGGGCTCACGAGTGGTGAGGCCGCCACCCGGGTCGGCTGGCACCAGTCGAAAATCAGCCGCATCGAGACGGGCTCCAGCGGCGTGAAACCCGGCGATGTCCGCCGACTCCTCGACGCCTACGACGTCCAGGACGCCGCCCTGCGGGAGTTGTTGCTGGTCCTGGCCGGTTCCGAGGACGGGGGCGGACGGCAGAACTGGTGGCACGCCTACCGGGGCGTGCTGCCGCCGACGTACCGCGACTTCATCAGTCTGGAGTCACAGGCCAACCGGATGCGCACCCTGGAGACGTCGGTGGTGCCCGGGCTGCTCCAGACGCCCGAGTACGCCCGCGCGGTGACCCGGGCGGCCGTCGGACCGGCGGCGGACGCCCAGTTGGATGCCCTGGTCAACGTGCGTCTGGCCCGGCAGGACGTGCTGCGCGCGGACCCGCCGCTGGAGCTGATAGCCGTGCTCGACGAGGCGGTGCTGCACCGGGAAGTGGGGGGTCCCGAGGTGATGGCGAGACAGGTCGTGCGCCTCCTGGACGCTGCCCGTTTGCCTCAAGTGCGCCTGCAAGTGCTTCCGTTCGCCGCCGGTGCGCACATCGGAATCACCGGGCCTTTCGTTATCTTCTCCTTTCCGAGCACTTCTGATCTGGATGTGGTCGTTCTCGACCACCTGACGAGTAGCCTCTACCTCGAACGGAAAGAAGACCTCAAGGCGTACACGGAGGCTTTCAACACCCTTCAGTTCCATGCACTTTCCCCCCAGGAATCGATGGATTACCTCGCCGCGCTGGCCGACGGCGCGTAAGGAGGCACCATGTCTGCACTGCCTCGGTACGTACCAACCAGCACTTCCCTGAACGGTGTGCGGTGGCTGCGCAGCAGCCACAGCACGGGCGCCAACAACTGCGTGGAGACGGCACGTCCGGGCCCCGGCCCCTGGACCGGGCAGCTCGCCGTCCGTGACTCGAAGAACGCGACCGGACCGGCCCTGCTGTTCACGCCCCGCGCGTGGGCAGGGTTCCTGGCCGGTCTGAGCTGATCAGCACCGCGATCCCCCTGTGATCACCGCTCCGCGGCGCCGCTGACGGATCACCGGCACCGCTGACGGATCACCGCAGTACCGCTGACAGCTCACCGCTCCGCAGTACCACTGCCAGCCGCTGACCGCCCCGCGTCAGCCCGCCGCTCCCGGCCGCAACCGGCCGATCACGGTCACGGCCCGGTCGACCTCAGCGTCGGTCAGGTCCGCGCGGGCGGTCAGCCGCAGCCGGGAGACGCCGTCGGGCACGGACGGCGGGCGGAAGCAGCCCACCGCGAGCCCCGCCTCCCGGCAGTCCGCCGCCCACCGCACCGCCTGCTCCGGCGACGGCGCCCGCACGGAGACCACGGCGGCGTCCGGCCGCACCGCCTCAAGCCCCAGCTCCGTCAGCCGGTCGTGCAGCCGGGCCGCCACCGCCCGGGCCCGCGCGGCCCGTTCCGGTTCGCGGCGCAGCACCCGCAGCGCCGCCAGGGCCGCGCCCGTGGCGGCCGGGGCGAGCCCCGTGTCGAAGATGAACGTACGGGCCGCGTTGACCAGGTGGTCGATCACCCGGGCCGGTCCCAGCACGGCGCCGCCCTGGCTGCCGAACGCCTTGGACAGCGTCACCGTCGTCACCACGTCGGGCGCGCCCGCGAGCCCCGCCGCGTGCGGCGCGCCCCGGCCGCCGTCGCCGAGCACCCCGACGCCGTGCGCGTCGTCCACGAGCAGCCCGGCGCCGTACGCGCGGCAGGCTGCGGCGAGCGCGGGCAGCGGGGCCGCGTCGCCGTCCACCGAGAACACCGTGTCGGAGACGACGACCGCCGGGCCGCCCTCCCTCGTGGCGAGCGCCTTGCGGACGGCGGCGGGGTCGGCGTGCCCGACGACCTGGGTGGTGCCGCGGGCGAGCCGGCAGCCGTCGATGAGCGAGGCGTGGTTGCCCGCGTCGGAGACGAGCAGGGAGCCGTGCGGGGCGAGCGTGGTGACCGCGGCGAGGTTGGCCGCGTACCCGGAGGCGAACACGAGGGCCGCCTCGAAGCCGCAGAACTCGGCGAGTTCGCGCTCCAGTTCGGCGTGCAGCCGGGTGCTGCCCGAGACCAGCCGCGAACCGGTGGCGCCGCCGCCCCAGGTGCGCGCCGCCCGGGCGGCCTGTTCGGTGACCTCGGGGTGGCGGGCGAGCCCGAGGTAGTCGTTGCCCGCGAGGTCGAGCAGCGGCGAGTCGGCGGGACGGGGGCGCAGGGTGCGTACCAGGCCGGCGTCCCGGCGCACCCGGGCCTGCTCGTCGATCCAGCCAAACGCCATGGGTCCTCCGCGAAGCGATGCAGGGTGATCGAGCAGGGTGGTCGAGCAGGTGCCGGTGCGGCGAGCGCTTTGCGGGCAGTCGCTTTGTAGGCAGTGCACAGACCCTAGCGGCGGGGAACGGCGCCCATGGTGTGGCAATACCCACACGTCGATGGCCGAGAGTTGTCCGAACTCTCCTTGGCCGCGGGCCCTCGCGTAGGCAAGGATCGGCTCTCATGGACCTGCTGAACACGCTGGTGGACAAGGGGCTGCGGCGCGAGCTGCCGAGCCGCGAGGAAGCGCTCGCCGTCCTCGCCACTTCCGACGACGACGTCCTCGACGTGGTGGCCGCGGCCGGCCGCGTGCGCCGCCACTGGTTCGGACGGCGGGTGAAGCTCAACTACCTCGTCAACCTCAAGTCGGGCCTGTGCCCCGAGGACTGCTCGTACTGCTCGCAGCGGCTCGGCTCGAAGGCCGAGATCCTCAAGTACACCTGGCTCAAGCCGGACCAGGCATCGCAGGCGGCCGCGGCGGGGCTGGCCGGGGGCGCCAAGCGGGTCTGCCTGGTGGCCAGCGGGCGCGGGCCGACGGACCGGGACGTGGACCGGGTCTCCGACACCATCAGGGCGATCAAGGAGCAGAACGAAGGCGTCGAGGTGTGCGCCTGTCTCGGCCTGCTCTCCGACGGCCAGGCCGAACGGCTGCGCGCGGCGGGCGCGGACGCCTACAACCACAACCTGAACACGTCCGAGGGCACGTACGCGGACATCACCACCACGCACACGTACGCCGACCGGGTCGACACCGTGCGGAAGGCGCACGCGGCGGGCCTGTCCGCCTGCTCCGGCCTCATCGCGGGCATGGGCGAGAGCGACGAGGACCTGGTCGACGTCGTCTTCTCGCTGCGCGAGCTGGACCCGGACTCGGTACCGGTGAACTTCCTGATCCCGATGGAGGGCACCCCGCTCTCCGCCGAGTGGAACCTCACCCCGCAGCGGTGCCTGCGCATCCTGGCGATGGTGCGGTTCGTCTGCCCCGACGCCGAGGTCCGCATCGCGGGCGGGCGCGAGGTCCATCTCCGTACGCTTCAGCCGCTCGCCCTGCACCTGGCCAACTCGATCTTCCTGGGCGACTACCTGACCTCCGAGGGCCAGGCCGGCAAGGCGGACCTGGAGATGATCGCGGACGCCGGCTTCGAGGTGGAGGACGCGGGCCGGGTGACACTGCCGGAGCACCGGGTGGCGGCCGGGGGCGGCGGTTGTGGACCCCACGAGGGCGGCGGCTGCGGGTCGCATGAAAGTACCGGCTGCGGGTCTCACGACGGCGGCGGGGTCTGCGGTACGGCCGTGCCCGCCGCGCCGCCGGTCAACGAGGCGCGCAAGGACCTGGTCGCCGTACGCCGTCGCGGTGCCGGAACGGATCTCGCACCCAATGCCTGACCTGCCCGGCCCGCCCGATCTGCCCGACCTGCCCGTCGCCGAACTGCTGGAACTCGACCGGCGGCACGTGTGGCATCCGTACGGGCCGATGCCGGGCCGTACCCAGCCGCTCGTGGTGGAGTCGGCGAGCGGGGTACGGCTGCGGCTGGCGGGCGGCGGACCGGGGCTCGACCTGGGACTCGGACCGGGACTTGAGCTGGTCGACGGGATGTCGTCCTGGTGGTCGGCGATCCACGGCTACAACCACCCGGTGCTCAACGAGGCGGCGCGCGAGCAGCTCGGCCGGATGAGCCACGTGATGTTCGGCGGGCTCACCCACGAGCCCGCCGTGCGGCTGGCGAAGCTCCTTGTCGACATGTCTCCCGAGGGGCTCGAACACGTCTTCCTCGCCGACTCCGGTTCGGTCGCGGTCGAGGTCGCGGTGAAGATGTGCCTGCAGTACTGGCGCTCGCTCGGCCGCCCCGCGAAACAGCGCCTGTTGACCTGGCGCGGCGGCTACCACGGCGACACCTGGCACCCGATGTCGGTGTGCGACCCCGAGGGCGGGATGCACGAGCTGTGGCAGGGCGTCCTGCCGCGCCAGGTGTTCGCGGACGCGCCGCCGGACGCGTACGAGGAGTCGTACGCCGAGCACCTGCGGACCACGATCGGGCGGTACGCCGACGAACTCGCCGCGGTGATCGTGGAGCCGGTGGTGCAGGGCGCGGGCGGGATGCGGTTCCACTCCCCCGCGTATCTGCGGGTGCTGCGCGAGGCGTGCGACGAACACGGCGTGCTGCTCGTGTTCGACGAGATCGCGACCGGGTTCGGCCGTACGGGCGCCCTGTTCGCGGCGGACCACGCGGCCGTGACACCCGACGTGATGTGCGTCGGCAAGGCGCTGACCGGCGGCTATCTGACGATGGCGGCCACGCTGTGCACGGCGCGCGTGGCCGAGGGGATCTCGCGCGGCGAGGTGCCGGTGCTCGCGCACGGGCCCACCTTCATGGGCAACCCGCTGGCCGCGGCCGTGGCCTGCGCCTCGATCGGCCTGCTGCTCGGCCAGGACTGGCAGGGCGAGGTCAAGCGGATCGAGACGGGCCTGCGGGAGGGCCTGGCCCCGGCCCTTGAGACGCCGGGTGTACGGGACGTGCGGGTCCTTGGGGCCATCGGCGTCGTGCAGTTGGACCACGACGTGGACATGCGGGCGGCCACCGACGCCGCCGTCCGCGAGGGCGTGTGGCTGCGGCCGTTCCGCGACCTCGTCTACACGATGCCGCCGTACGTCACCGGCGACGAGGACCTGGCACGGATCGCCCGCGCGGTGTGCGCGGCGGCGCGGGAGGGATGACATGACGGTACTGGTGGTCACCGGGACCGGCACCGAGATCGGCAAGACGGTCACGACGGCCGCGCTCGCGGCGGCGGCCCTCGCGGCCGGGCGGTCGGTGGCGGTGCTGAAGGCCGCGCAGACGGGACTTCGGCCGGACGAACGGGGCGACGCCGACGAGGTCGCCCGGCTCGCGGGCGCGGTCACGGCCCGCGAACTCGCCCGCTATCCCGACCCGTTGGCGCCCGCGACGGCCGCCCGCCGGGCCGCTCTGCCACCGGTACGGCCGCACGCGATCACCGAGGCCGCGGCGAAACTCGCGGTCGAGCACGACCTCGTCCTGGTCGAGGGCGCGGGCGGCCTGCTGGTCCATTTCGACGACGAGGGCGGCAACCTGGCGGACGCGGCAGGGCAGTTGGCGGCGCCGGTCGTGGTCGTGGCGCCCGCGGGGCTCGGCACCCTCAACGCCACCGAGCTGACGGCCCGTGAACTGCGGCGCCGGGGGCTCGACTTCGCGGGAGTCGTCGTCGGCGGCTGGCCCGACAGCCCGGATCTGGCGGCCCGTTGCAACCTGGCGGACCTGCCGGTGGTGGCCGGGGCGCCTCTGCTCGGGGCCGTGCCGATGGGCGCCGGGTCGTACGCCCCCGCCGACTTCCGTGCGCGCGCGGCGAGTTGGCTGGCCCCCCGGCTGGGCGGGACGTGGGACGCGGCGGCGTTCACGGCCGCCCACCCGGCGTAACGCTCACTCCTCCTCCAGCAGCCGTACCAGCTCGATGCGCGAGCGGATCCCCAACCGGGCGAAGACACCGCGCAGATGGTGGTCGATGGTGCGGTGGCTCAGCAGCAGCTGGGAGGCGATCTCGCGGTTGGTGGCGCCCTGGGCGGCCAGCTTGGCCACCGTCAGCTGCTGGGCGGTGAGTTGGGCCGCGAGGTCGGCCATGGCGCCGCGGCCCGGGGCGGCCGTCTCGCCCAGCGCGCGGAGTTCGGCACGGGCCTGAGCGGCGCAGTGCGGGGCGCCGATGTGCTCGAACGCCTCCAGGGCGCCGTGCAGCCGGTCGCGGGCCTCCGCACGGCGGCGCAGTCGGCGCAGCGCTCCGCCCAACAGCAGCTCCGTACGGGCGCGTTCGAACTCGCGGGAACCCAGGTCGTGCAGGTCGAGGGCGGTCCGGTAGTGCTCGACGGCCGCGGGGCCGCTGGTCAGCAGGGCGTGACAGCGGGCGCTGAGGGCGAGGTCGTCGGGGTGGCCCATGGTGTGCGCCCAGCGTTCGTAGTCGGCGTGCGCGATCCGGGCGATGCCGGTCTCCCCGGTGCGGACGGCGGCCTCGACGTAGAAGGGGGTCGCGATGAACCGGATGGCGCGGTGGCCGTGGCCGGGGCCGAAACCGGCCAGGGCGCGCAGCCGGACCGCGGCGGCGGGGTAGCGGCCGGTGCCCAGGTCGAGGACGGCGAGGGCGAAGGTGGCCAGCGCGGTGGGCAGCCCGAGTCCGTGGGTGCGGGCGTGCGCGCGGGCCGCGTCGGCGCGGTCCCTGCACAGCTGTTCGTCCCCGGTGAGGGCGGCGAACATGGCGAGCGCGGCCTGGAGATGGCAGGCGCCGTTGTCCTGTCCGGTGGAGTACGCCTGGCGCAGCGCGTGCAGGGCGCCCGCCTCGGCGGCGGACGGCCGTCCGGTCCAGAAATCGGCGTAGGCGCGGAACTCGGCGGCCTGCGGGACGAGGGTGGTCTCGCCCTGGGCGCGGGCGGAGGCGGCGGCCCGGGCGGCGGCGGTGGCCGCGGCGGAGTGGTCGCCGAGGAGCAGGGCGGCGATCCCGGCGTGCACGAGCAGGGTGGGGTCGCCGCCGGGTCCGCAGCGGCCGGGCGCCGCCCGGGGCAGGGCGCGGGCGTCGGGGGAACGGCCCTCGACGGCGGCGGCCAGCCCGCCGAGGGTGCCGGGCGCGGCGATGCCGAACCGCTCGGCGACGGCGCGGGCTTCGTGGCAGCGGCGCAGGTCGCCGGTGTAGATGGCGGCCTCGGTGGCGCGGGCGATGAGGTGGGCGGCGGCGTCCGCGTCGGCGGAGTGGGAGGCGGCGCGGAAGGCTGAGCGGGAGGTTGGACGGGAGGCTGCCGGACCGCCGTCGTCGGCCGGGTGTTCAGGGCCGCGCGCCCGCCGTGCGGACCGTACCGCCGCCGCGAGCAGCGCGTCGAAGGCGTCGGCCGCGTTGCCGGCGCGCAGGGCGAGGAGGCCGTCGAGGGCGCCGTCGTCGGTGTCGGCGAGCAGCCGGCGGGCCCGGTCGGCGTCGCCGGAGCGCCAGGGGTCGGCGGCGGGCCGGACCAGACGGCGGGGGCGGTCGCGCGGGGGGTGGCGCAGGCCGCGGTGCCGGTCTCGGCATGCGGGGCGTCGACGCCCAGGCGGGACGTGAGGGTGAGGCCCGCGTGGGCGGTGGTGCCCAACTCGACGTCGGTGGCGCCCACTTCGGTCCAGC
>LJCV01000089.1 GCA_001298575.1 Actinobacteria bacterium OK074 | reverse complement strand
CGCACTCGACGACTGGATCAAGGTCTGGAACGAGGCCGCCCGGCCCTTCAAGTGGACCAAGACCGCCGACCAGATCATCGACCGGATCTGCCACTACTGCGACAGGATCTCCGGACCAGCTCACTAGGCGCGCAGCCGCACCCGAAGCTCCCGTTTCAGGATCTTCCCGCTGGCGTTGCGCGGCAACTCCTCGACGAACACGACCCGTTTGGGCGCCTTGAAGTGCGCGAGCCGCTCGCGGGCGTAGGTGAGAATCTCCTCCTCTGTGACCTCGCCCCGGGGCACGACCACCGCGGTCACCGCCTCCACCCAGCGCTCGTCGGGCAGTCCGACGACCGCGGCCTCGGCGACCCCCTCGTGCGTGTACAGCACGTCCTCGACCTGGCGTGAAGCCACCAGCACGCCACCGGAGTTGATGACGTCCTTGACCCGGTCGACGATGGTGAAGTACCCGTGCGCGTCCCGCACGGCGAGGTCGCCGGAGTGGAACCAGCCCTCGCGGAAGGCGTCCTCGGTCTCCTCCGGCTTCTCCCAGTACCCCTCGCACAACTGCGGTGAGCGGTACACGACTTCGCCCTGTTCGCCGTCGGGCACGTCCTTGCCGCTCTCGTCGACGACACGGGCCTCGACGAACAGGACGGGGCGCCCGCAGGAGTCCATGCGGCCCTTGTGCTCGTCCGGGGCGAGGACCATGGACAGCGGGCCGATCTCGCTCTGCCCGAAGCAGTTGTAGAAGGCCAGTTTCGGCAGCCGCTCGCGCAGCCGTTCCAGCACGGGCACGGGCATGATCGACGCCCCGTAGTACGCCTTGCGCAGCCCGCTCAGGTCGCGGGTGGCGAAGTCGGGCCGGCCCGCGAGCCCGATCCACACGGTGGGCGGGGCGAAGAAGCTGTCGCAGCGGCCCTCCTCGACGAGGTCGAGGACCCGCCCGGCGTCGGGTGCGTCCAGGACGAGGTTCTCCGCGCCGACGGCGAGGTACGGCAGCAGGAAGACGTGCAGTTGCGCCGAGTGGTAGAGCGGCAGCGCGTGCACGGGGCGGTCCCCGGCGCTCAGGTCCAGGGCGGTGATCGCGCTCAAGTACTCGTGCACCAGCGCCCGGTGGGTCATCATCGCGCCTTTGGGCAGGGCGGTGGTGCCCGAGGTGTACAGGAGTTGGGCGAGGTCCTCGGCGCGCGGCTCGGGGCCGTCGTAGGGCGGCGTGGCCGCCAGGCGGGCGAGGAGGCCGTCGTCGGTGTCGCGCAGCGGCAGGACCGGTACGCCGGCCGGGAGGTTCCCGGCGAGGCCCGGGTCGGCGAGGACCAGCGCGCAGCCGGACTGGCCGACGATGTACGCCAGGTCGTCGCCGGTGAGGTTCTGGTTGACCGGGACGTGTACGAGGCCGCCGCGCGCGCAGGCGAGGAACCCGATCAGGTAGGCGTCGGAGTTGTGGCCGTAGGCGCCCACCCGGTCGCCGGGTTCCAGCCCGGTGTCGCGCAGGGCGCGGGCGGCGCGGGAGACGGCGTCGTCGAGTTCGGCGTAGGTCCAACTCCGGTCGCCGTAGCGGAGGGCGACCCGCTCGGGGGTGCGCCGGGCGCTGCGCCGCAGCGTTCCGTCCACGGTGACGCTGCGCCCTGCCGTCGTCGTCATGCCCCGCTCCCTCGTCCCCCGCGTTCGTCGTCCCGCACGGGATCCTACGGCCGCGCGGCGCGCACCGACCGGCCGCGACTCACACCGGACGGGTACGCCCCTCCCAGTACGGTTCACGCAGGCGCCGTTTGTAGAGCTTGCCGTTGGGGTCGCGGGGCATCTCGGCGACGAAGTCGACGCTCTTGGGCCGTTTGTAGCCCGCGAGTCGGCGTTCGCAGTGGGCGAGGACGTCGGCGGCGAGGGCCGGTCCGGGTTCGTGGCCCGGGGCGGGTTCCACGACAGCCTTGACCTCCTCGCCCCAGTCGTCGTGCGGGATGCCGAAGGCGGCGGCGTCGGCGACGGCGGGGTGGGTGAGCAGGGCGGCCTCGATCTCGGCCGGGTAGATGTTGACGCCGCCGGAGATGATCAGGTCGATCTTGCGGTCGCGCAGGAAGAGGTAGCCGTCCTCGTCGAGGTAGCCGAGGTCGCCCACGGTGAAGAAGTCGCCGATGCGGTTCTTGCGGGTCTTGGCCTCGTCCTTGTGGTAGGTGAAGCCGCCCGTGCTCATCTTCAGGTAGACGGTGCCGAGTTGGCCGGGCGGCAGCGGCTGTCCGTCGTCGTCGAAGACCGCCAGCTCGCTGATGGGCCACGCCTTTCCGACCGTGCCGGGCTTCTTCAGCCACTCCTCGGCCGTCGCGAAGGCGCCGCCGCCCTCGCTGGCCGCGTAGTACTCCTCGACGCAGCCGCCCCACCACTCGATCATGGCGCGCTTGACCTGGTCGGGGCAGGGGGCGGCGCCGTGGATGGCGTGCCGCA
The DNA here is from genome assembly GCA_001298575.1 of Actinobacteria bacterium OK074. GTDB lineage: Bacteria > Actinomycetota > Actinomycetes > Streptomycetales > Streptomycetaceae > Streptomyces. The sequence goes on along the minus strand of LJCV01000089.1, from coordinate 12,562 downwards.
TGGAGGTGACGTCGTACGAGCGCCGGACGTCCTCGGGCAGCGCGAGGAGCCGGTGGAACTGGGTGGGGACCATGTGGGTGTGCGTGCAGCGGTGGGTGTCGATGAGGCGGAGCATCTCCTCGGGCGTCCACTTGTCCATCAGGACCAGCCGGTGGCCGATGTGCAGGGAGGAGCCCGCGAACTGGAGGACGGCCGTGTGGTAGAGCGGTGAGCAGACGAGGTGGACATTGTCGTCGAAGGGCCGGATGCCGAAGAAGCCGAGGAAGCCGCCGAGGTACGCCTCCTCGGGGAGCTTGCCGGACAGCGGGCGGCGGATGCCGCGCGGGCGTCCGGTGGTGCCCGAGGTGTAGTTCATGACCCAGCCGAGGGTACGGTCCGCGGGCGCCGACTCGGGCTGTCCGGCGAGGAGTTCGGGGTACGGCCGGAAGCCTTCGGCGGCGCCGACCGCGTACCGCCGGCCGGTCGGCAGCTTCGCCTCGTCGGCGGCGCCGCGGGCCGCGTCCGCGTACCGCTCGTGCGCGATCAGGACCTTGGCGCCGGAGTCGGCGACGATCCAGGCGATCTCCGGTCCGACGAGGTGGTGGTTGACGGGCACGAGGTAGAACCCGGCCTGCTGGGCGGCGAGATAGGCGGTGAGGAACTCGACGCCGTTGGGCAGGACGACGGCGAAGGCGTCACCCCGGCCGAGCCCGGCGGCGCGCAGCCCGTGCACCAGTTGGTTGGCCGCCGCGTGCAGGCGTCCGGCGGTCCACTCCTCGCCGTCGGGCGCGATCAGCACCGTACGGCCGGGGTCGGCTGCCGCCTGGGCCCAGAAGCCCTGCGGGGGACGGGAGTTGTCGCTCGGTACGGCCTGACTCATCGTCAACTGCTCCTTCCGGCGATGCGGTTGATGCGGTCGACGGCCCGCTCGAAGCCCCGGGTGAGGTCGTCGAAGACGTCCTGGACGCTGCGTTCGCTGTTCATCCGGCCGACGATCTGGCCGACGGGCGTGCCGAGCAGGGGCGCGACCTCGTACTTCTGGATGCGGGAGACCGCCTCGGCGACCAACAGGCCCTGGAGGGGCATGGGGAGGGTGCCGGGGCCCGCCGGGTCGTCCCACGCGTCGGTCCATTCGGTGCGCAGTTGCCGGGCCGGTTTGCCGGTCAGGGCGCGGGAGCGGACGGTGTCGCCGGATCCGGCGGCGAGCAGTTTGCGGACCAGGGCGGGCGAGGTGAGTTCGGCCTCCGTCGTGGTCAGCCAGACCGAGCCGAGCCACACGCCCTGGGCGCCGAGTGCGAGGGCGGCGGCGACCTGCTCGCCGCCGCCGATGCCGCCGGCGGCGAGCACGGGCAACGGGCCCACGGCGTCGACGACTTCGGGGGTGAGCACCATGGAGGCGATCTCGCCGGTGTGGCCGCCGGCCTCGTAGCCCTGGGCGACCACGATGTCGATGCCGCCGTCCCGGTGCTTGCGGGCATGCCGGGCGCTGCCCGCGAGCGCGGCCACGAGGACGCCCCGGTCGTGGGCGCGGGCGACGACGTCGGCGGGTGGTGAGCCGAGCGCGTTGGCCAGCAGCCGGATCGGGTAGTCGAAGGCCACGTCGAGTTGGCCCCGGGCGACCTGTTCCATCCAGCCGGTGATGCGCCAGCCGGACGCCTCGCCGTCGGCGAGTTCGGGGACGCCGTACTTGGCGAGGGTGTCCTGGACGAACTGCCGGTGCCCCGCGGGGATCATCGCCTCGACATCGGCCTCCGTGACGCCTTCGACCTTCTTCGCGGGCATCACGACGTCCAGGCCGTAGGGCCTGCCGTCGACGTGGGCCTCGATCCAGTCGAGGTCGCGTTTGAGGTCGTCGGGCGCGGTGTAGCGGACCGCGCCGAGCACCCCGAGGCCGCCCGCCCGGCTGATGGCCGCGGCGACGGCGGGGAACGGCGTGAACCCGAAGACGGCGTGCTCGATGCCCAGTTGCTTGCTCAGCTCCGTCTGCATGGGCGCAGGATGCCGTAGCCCTCCGGGGGACGGAAGAGGTTTTCTGATGATCCGTCAGATTTCCTGTCGGCCCGGCCTGTCGCCCCGGCCTGTTGGGCGCCTGATCGCTGGACGCCTGATTGTTGGGCGCCTGCCCCGTTGGGGCACCTGCCCGTTGGAACGCCCGACTGTCGAGCCCCGGCCCGCCGCACCCGTCGTGCCGCACCCGTCGTGGCGCACCCCGGTCAGGCGACCCCCGACGGGCTCCTCGTCAGGCCGGGGCCGATGGGGCAGGTCATGTCGCGCAGGATCTCCTCGTACAGTCCGCGCAGTTCGGGGTCGGGCTCCACGCCGAGGCGTTCCCGGTAGGCCCGTCGTGCCTCCTGGTAGGCGGCGAGTGCGTCCGCGCGCCTGCCCAGTTGGCGCAGCGCCTTCATGTGGGTGCACTGGAGCCTGCCGCGCAGGGGGTGTTCGGCGACGAGCCGTGCGGTGTCGTCGATCACGTCTCCCGCCTGCCCCAGGGTCAGTTGTGCGTCGAGGCACTCCTCCAGGACGTGCAGGCGGCGTTCGGACAGCCGCCGGGCGTAGGACTGGAGCACCTCGCTGCCGACGTCGAGCAGCGGCTCGGCGGGGAACAGGTCGAGCGCGTACCGGACCGAGGCGACGGCGTGGACGAGGGGGCCGCGCGCCGGGCGCTGCCTGATCACTCTGAGGGCGGCCGACACCCGCCGTTCGAACACCAGGAGGTCGACCTCGTCCTCAGCGGCGACCAGCCGGTAACCGGGGGCGGCGGTCAGGATTCTGTCGGAGAGACCGACGCCGTCCAGCGAGCGCCGGAGTCTCGAAATACAGATCTGAATCTGGGTCTTGGCCGTACCGGGCGCGGAATATCCCCACACGGTCTCGGCCAGGCGGCCCGCCGAAACCACATTGTTGGCATTGAGTGCCAACTGGAAAACAATGGCGCGCTCCCGTGCCGCCGGGATCGTCAAAGCCCCCCGGGGGCCTGTCACTTGAAGTGGACCGAGGATGCGAAATACGGGTTGCACGCCCCGCCTCCCTTTTGACCACTGGTGTGGACGGGACCGGAGCGTACCAAGCCGGAAGTCGCACTACCAGTCGGTGTTTCCGGTACACGGAAAGCACTCAGGTCCGGGAAGACGCAGGTCACACCGCGTGTACGCATCCCCCGGCCGAACAGTTCACGCCAGGGGGCGCGCCCTCCACCACGTCAATAATTCGCCATGAATTGTTTGCCCGGAGCGACGGTTCGTTATCACCCGACAGAAATGCCATACAGGACGAAAGGGGCGGGCCGGGGCCGCGGCACCGCCCCGGCCCCTACAGCCAGCCGTTCTGGGCCGCGCGCAGCCCCGCCTCGAACCGGCTGCGCGCCCCCAGGCGTTCCATGATGGAGGCCATCATCCGCCGTGCCGTCCGCGGCGAGACGAAGAGTTTCGCCGCCGCCGTCTCGTCCGTGTGCCCCTGGGCGATGACCATGAGCAGCCGCTTCTCCTGCGCCGACAGCCCCGTGGCGCCGGGGAGCCGGTCCGCCCCCAGCGGTGTGGCCGCCTCCCAGACCTGCTCGAAGAACGCCGCCAGGGAGGCGACCAGGCCCGGTTCGGTGAGGAACAGCGCGCCCTTGCGGGTGTCGCGCGGATCGATGGGGACCAGCGCCGTCTGCCGGTCGACCAGCACCATTCTCGGCGGCAGGGTCTGCGCCGTGCGGAACTCGCCGCCGTGCTCGGTGAGCCAGCGCGCGTACTCCAGGGTCGCCTCGTCCTGGCGGACGCAGTCCAGGCCGACGGTCCTGATGACGACGCCCCGGTCCAGCGCGATCCTGTCGTTGCGGCGCGCGGCCTCCAGCGCGGCGGCCGACTGCGGTCCGCCCGGCATGAACGTCGTCACCGAGCGCCGCACCTCCTGGGCCAGCATCTCCAGCCGCTGCTGGACGGCGTCCATGCCCACCAGCCGCTGGACGCACCCCGCGCCGTCCCGCGGGGTGGAGGTGCCGCGCGTCTCCTGCGCCAGCAGCATCCGCAGGATCGTGGTGTGACCGGCCACGACCTTCTGGTACCGCTCCAGCAGGTCCTTCTGCTCGCGCTCCAGCAGTTCCTGGAGCGCGAGTACGGGGTCCACCGCGTAGTGCCGGTCCGGCTGCTCGTGCGACGTCCGCATGATCCGCAGTTCGAGCAGGTCGTCGAGGGCGGCCCAGATCTCCTCCGGGGTCAGGCCGAGCTTCTCGACGAGTTCGTCGACGGACACGTAGGGCCAGTCGAGCACCGCCCGGTACACAGCCTCCTGCACGGGCGCGAGACCCAGCAGTCCGAACACCGCCGTCACCTTCCGTCAGGGGGTTGCTCTCGCGGGGAGTCGAACCCGTGTAAGCCACGCCCTGCACGCGAGGGATACCGCGCCGCGGATGCACCGCACACCGTCCGCCGTCTCATTTTCCCATGACCTCCAGCCCAGCGTTCAGGCACGCGTGAAAGGCCACCCCGACCACCACCGGGGGACGGTTGCGCCGTCCGCGCGGTCACCACACAACGCGAATACGGTTTCTTCTCGCTATCACGGCACCATCACCGGCCGGAGAGGACAGCTCCGCGGGACGGGAAATCCGCGCGGCCACCGCCCGCCGCCCGTTTCCGTACGGGGCCGGGCGGTCGGCGGCGCGGCCCCCGAATTGTGCCGTGGTGTTTTCTTGGGGAATTTTTTTCTTCAGAGGCCGGGGGTGGCGCCGACGGACTCCGCCAGCGCGTCGGCCCTGCGGTGTTCGAACACGTCCTGGAGCCGCAGGGTCAGTCCGTGCCCACGGGCGGCGGAGACGACGCGGATGGCGCCCATGCTGTCGCCGCCGCGCTCGAAGAAGTCGTCCTCCGGCCCGATCTCCACGCCCCCGAGGACGTCCGAGAAGAGCCCGCACAGCAGCCGCTCCGCCGGGGTGCGAGGGGCCCGCCCGGCCGTCGGGCGCCCGAAGTCCGGGCGCGGCAGGGCGGTCCGGTCCAGTTTGCCGTTGGGCGACAGCGGCAGCGCGGCCAGCGGTACGACCGCGGACGGCACCATGTACGCGGCCAGCGTCCCGGCCGCGTGGGCCAGCAGTTCCTCCGGCACGCACCGCGCGCCCCGGGCGGCCACCACGTACGCGACGAGGTGGTGCGCGCCGGGCGCCTGTTCGTGCACCACCACCACGGCCTGCGCCACGCTGCGGTGGCCCAGCAGTACGGCCTCGACCTCGCCGAGTTCCAGCCGCTGGCCGCGGAGTTTGACCTGTCCGTCCGCCCGCCCGACGAAGACGAGCGTGCCGTCGGGCTCCCGCCGGACCAGGTCGCCCGTGCGGTACATGGGCCCGCCGTCCGGCCGCCACGGATCGGCGAGGAAGCGCTCGGCGGTCAGGTCGGGGCGGTGCAGATAGCCGCGGGCCACCCCGGCGCCCGCGAGGTACAGCTCGCCGGTCTCCCCCGGCGCGCTCGGCCGCCGCCGCTCGTCCAGGACGTAGGCCCGGGTGTTGGCGACCGGCCGCCCGATCGTGGGCCGCGGGTGCTCCGACAGCCGCGCGACGAACGCGTCGACGGTGCACTCGCTGGGCCCGTACAGGTTGAGCGCGAGCAGGTGCGGCAGGGCGCGCAGCCGGTCCCACTGCGCGGCGGTGACGGCCTCGCCGTCGAGCGCGAGCACCCCCGGGCGGTGGGCGTGCGCGGAGTCGAACAGGCCACCGCGGTCGAGCTGTTCGGCGAAGGTGGGGGTCGTCTCGACGACGTCGACGCGCTGTTCCACGAGGTGGCGGACCAGCAGCTCGGGGTCCCGCCGGGTGGTGTCGTCGACCAGGTGCAGTTCGTGTCCCTCGAAGAGCCACAGCACCGGGTCCCAGGCGGCGTCGAAGGACTGGGCGGCGGTGTGCGCCACCCGCAGCCGGGCCCGGCCGAGATGGCCGGTGGCGGGGCCGAAGAACAGTTCGCGGTGCGAGGCCAGAAGGTTCATCAGGGAGCGGTGCTCGACGACGACCCCCTTGGGGCGGCCGGTGGAACCCGAGGTGAACAGCACGTAGGCGGCGTCGTGCGGTGCGATCGGCCGGGCCGGGTCGGCCCGGCCCGGCGGGGCCGCGGTCGCCTCCGGGTCGTCCAGGAGCAGCACGGGCGCCCGGCAGTCGGGCGGGACGGCGAGGGCGGACGTGGTGATCAGCAGGCCGGGGCGGGCGTCGGTGAGCATGGCCGCGATCCGCCCGGCCGGATAGCCGCTGTCCACGGGCGCGTAGGTGGCCCCGGCGGCGAGGACGGCGAGCAGGGCCACGATCGAGTCGGCCGTCCGGGGCAGCATGACGGCGACGACGTCCTCCGCGCCGATGCCCCGCTCCCCCAGCAGCCGGGCCAACCGCCGTACGCGGACCAGGAGTTGCTCGTACGTGTAGGTCGCGTCCGGGGCCACCAGGGCCGTCGCGCCGGGCTGGGCGGCGGTGACGCTTTCGAGGAGGTGGGGCAGGGGGACGCCGGGCACCGGGCGTTCCGGGCCGGTCAGGGCGGGTGTGACGGTCGGGTTTGTCATGTTTCCCACGGTGTTGGTGTGGAGGCCGGTGGTGGTGGCGTAGGTTTCCGGCCGGCGGGGGAACGCGGTGGCCACCGCCGGCCGGAGGTGCCGGAGGCTGCGGATCAGCCCTGTCGTTCCCCGAACCCGGCGGCCACCTGGCCGACATGGGGGTCGTTCAGGATCGTGAAGTGCGTGCCGGAGGTGGCGCGGATGTCGACCTCGCCCTCGTACAGGGTGCCGATGCGGTGGCGGACCCGGGCGAGGGCGGCGGCGTCGGCATCGGCGCCGGCCCGGAAGACCACCGCGTCGGTGGGGACCGGCCGGGGTGTGTAGCGGAGCATCGCGCGGACGTTGCGCTGGAAGGCGCGGCGGTAGACGCGCTGGTCGCCGCCCATCCGCCGGATGTCGGGCCGTCTGCCGAGCGCGGCCTGTGCCTGGTGGCGCACACCCTGCACGAGCAGTTCGGGCAGGGTGTACTGGGGGCGGCCGTGGGTGTCGACCACATAGCCGTCGATACCGAGCACCGCCTCCACCTCCCGTCCGGTGGCGGTGAGTTGACGGGCCATCTCGTGGGCGACCATGGCACCCACCGACCAGCCGCCGACGACGTAGGGGCCCTCGGGTCGGACGCGGCGGAGGATGTCGACGTGGTGGGCGGCGATGTCCTCGATCCGGGCTCCGGCCGGGAGGCCGTCGTCGAGCAGGGGTGACTCGATGCCGTAGACGGGCTGGTCGTCGCCGAGCCGCTGGGCCAGGGTGCGATAGCAGAGCGAACTGCCCACGGCGGGTGCGGCGAGGAAGAGCGGGGTGCGGGCGCCGGTGGCGCGCAGGACCATGAGGCCCGGGATGTTCCGGCCGTTCTCGGCCGAACGGTCCGGTGCCGTGCGGGAGTTGGGCTCCTCCGGGGCCGCCGCGCGCAGCAGGGCGCCCAGTTCGCCGAAGGTGGCCGTCTCCGCGAAGGCGGTCAGGGGCAGGGCGATGCCCGTGCGGTCGCGTACCCGGCTGATGAAGTGCACGGCCATCAGTGAGTCGCCGCCCAGGGCGAAGAAGTCGTCGCCCGCCGTCCTGGCCGGTACGCCGAGCAGGTCGCGCCACACCTCTTCGAGTGCGGCCGTCGCCGGGTCGGTCCGCTCGGTGACCACGGCGGTGGGCCGGACGGTGGGGGTCTCCGGTTCCGGGGCCGTGGGCTCCGGCTGGGTCGACGGCGTCCCCGGGTGTTCCAGCCGGACGGTCGACGGCAGGGCCGTACCCCCGGCCAGGGCGGGCAGGGCGGCGAGTACGGCCGCGTCCAACTGCGGTATTTCCACGTGCCGTTGCGGACCGCCTGCCGCCGTCGGGTCGAACGCCCGGCGCCGCCATTCGTCTTCCGGTCGGGTGGCGTCGACGGTGACCGTCAGTACGGGTCTGCCGTCGGCCGCCGCTGCGCGAAGTGCCGCCGCTGCGGCGGGAGTTGCGGCGGTGTCCGGGCCGACCAGGTGGATCAGGGCGTCGCAGCCGTGCTCGTCGGCGCGCGCGGCCAGTTCGCGGACGAGGTCCGCTCCGGTCCGGGGGGCAGGGGCGTCGGTGCGGGAGGCGATCAGCAGGGTGTGGTCGGCCTCGTCGGCGGCGGGCAGGCAGGCCGGCTCGGCGAAGCCGGTGTCGCGCAGGGCGGTGCGCCAGGTCGCGCGGTCGAGGTGGACGGAGTCCGAGCGCAGGTCGTCGGCGAAGTCCCACCAGCCGGGCGCGAGACCCCACACGAAGTGTTCCCACCGGCCGGGCCGGGTGATCTCCACCAGGCACAGCGATCCCGTCGCGTTGAGCAGTCCGCGCAGCCGCCCGGCGGCCTGCCGCACCTCGGGGGCGACGTGCAGCGAGTTGTAGGCGACGACGAGGTCGTACGAGCCGGGCACCAGCCCCTGGGCCAGCGGGTCGCGGGTGAAGTCGAACGTCGAGAAGGCCATGTTCCGTGCGTCGGCGTAGCGTTGGCGGGCCCGGCGGACCAACAGCGGGCTGACGTCGGTGACGTGGTACGACACGTGCTCGCGGGCGTCCCAGCCGCCCAGCAGCCGGGCGGCGAACTCGGCCTGGCCCGCGCCGACTTCGAGGATGCTCAGCGGCCGGTCGGCGTCGACGGGCAGTGCGCGGATCGTCTGCACGAGGGAGTCCAGGCAGGCGGAGGCGTCGCCGACGACCACCTGGTTGTCGCGCAGGTGCTCGCGCATCAGGTCGGGGCGGCCCTCGGGGTAGAGGACCCCGACGGCGGTGCGCCGCCCGGCGAAGACGTCCGGGAGCGCGTCGGCGCAGTGCTCCAACAGGCGGCGCAGGCCGGGGATTTCGTCCAGTGCCTCACCCTGGCGCAGGGCCTGTCCCACCCGCTCGGCGAAGTCCGCGCCCAGTCGCCGGGACGCGCCCGGGGCGCTCGTCAGCCAGCCCTCGGCCGTGAGCGCGTCGAGGAGCATTCCGGTGTAACGGGGCAGCAGGGCCGTCGGGTCGAGCCGTCGGCGCAGTTCGCCGTCGCCGACCAGGTCGCCGGGGGCGAGGCCGCCGGTGGTCAGCAGGAAACGTCCGGCGAGACCGGCGCAGTACAGGTCGAGGGCCTCGCGCAGCCGGGGTCGGGCGGAGAGCCGGTCCGTGCGCTGCCAGGCCGGTGCCAGGGGCAGGCCGGAGGCGATCCGGCCGAGGGCCGGGCGGTCCGGGACGGCCGCCACGAAGGCGCCGATCTCCGTTCCGGCGGCGGCCAGTTCGCGCACGAGCGCGGCGGCCCCGGGCACCCCGTCGGCCCCGACGGCCGGTCCCTTCGGCGTGGGCGACTCCGCCGGGTGTTCGACGGTCTCCCGGTCCAGGCTCCACCAGTACCGGCCACGCCAGGCGGACAGCGCGGTCGCCTCCTGGAGCCGGGGCCAGCCCTCCGGAGCGGCGGCGTCCGCCGGGCCGAGGTCGAGCAACCGGACCCGGCCGTCCCCGGTACGCGCCTGCCGGGCCGCCCACGCGGTCAGCTCGGCGGCGTCGGCGCGGGTGGCCTCTCCGTCGCCGAGGACGTCGGCGACACCTCGCGCGAGGAGGACCAGCGGCACCGCCCGCTCCCGGGCCCGCTCCGCCAACAGCCTTACGGCGTCCGGGACTTGAGGCCCGTCGGCGGGCGGCAGCACGGCCACCACCGCGGACGTCCGTTCCGGGAGGCCGTCCTGGCCGGCCCCCGCCCAATCCGTACGACTGCTGTGCGCGCCCAGCCGATCGACCAGCCGGTCGACCCCCGTCTCCGGCGTGTCGGTGACGAGGAGTACGGCGCCGTAGGCCAGTCGTGTCGCGGTGTCGGTGCGGGACCAGCGGCGGCGGGTGAGCAGCGGGCCGGGTCCGCTCGGCGCGGTAGTGCGGGACGCGTGGCGCGGGCGGGGCTGGGGCAGCGGCCGGGAGTCCAGCGGGACGGGCGGCAGCGCCGTGCGCCGGGGTGCCGGGTCCGGGAACAGGTCGCGCCAGCCGGGCTCGAACCCGCGTTCCCACAGCCGTCCCGCGGTCTCCAGCAGGCTCTCGTGCTCCCGGGCCGGGGCGCGGCCGAGGGTGGCCGCGGCCGTGCGGTCCGTGCCCCAGGCCGGGTGGGCGCGCAGGTAGCGGGTCATGGAGTCGCCGGGGCCCAGCTCCAGGAACAGTGAGGAAGGGCCGTCGAGCAACGTGCCGATGTTTCCGGTGAGTTGGACGGTGGTGCACAGGTGGGCCGCCCAGTACTCGGGGTCGGCGGCCTGCTCGGCGGTCAGCCAGGAGCCGGTGAGGTTGGAGACGAGCGGCACCGCGGGCGGGCGCGCGGAGATCCGGGAGAGCACCGTGCGCATCTCGTCGGCGGCGCCGGCCATGACGTCGGAGTGCGAGGCGAGCGGGGAGCGCAGGACGGTGAACTTGACGTCCAGGCGCTCCAGGGTGGCGGCGAACGCCTCGGCCGCCGCGACGCGGCCGGAGACGACGACGTGTCCGGGCGAGTCGACGGCCAGGCCGACCCCGTCGTGCTCGGCGGCGAGCGCGGCGGCCTCGGCGGCGGTCAGCGAGACGGCGATCATGCGGCCCTCGGGGGCCGCCCACATGGCCTCGCCGCGGGCCTGGACGATGCCGATGGCGTCCGAGAGGTCCCATACGCCGGCGAGCGTGGCGGCCACGTACTCGCCGCTGCTGTTGCCGAACAGCGCCGTCGGCCGGATGTCCCAGGCGGCGAGCTGTTCGGCGAGGGCGAGGCCGAGGGCGAGCAGGACGACCTGCTGGTTGCGGGTGTCCGCGAGCCAGTCGTAGGAGGTGGCGGGGTCGAGCACTTTGGCGATGTCGATGGCGAAGCGGTCCAGGGACTCCTCGCGGACCCGGTCGAACGCCTTGCGGAAGTGCGGCAGCAGCGCGTGCGCGGCCCGGCCCGAGCCGGGCCGCAGGCCCGACTGGCCGGGCATGGTCAGCACGATCCCGGCCTGCCGCGGGTCGGCGGCGGCGCGGACGGCGGCGACCGGGCCGCACAGCGCGTCCCGGGCGGTGTCCCGCCCGGACACGACGTGTGCGGTACGGAGGGGGAAGTGCTGCCGGGCGGTGGCGAGGGTCCAGGACGTGTCGTCGAGACGGGGTGCGTCCTGGTCCGCTGTCAGCCGGTCGGCGAGGCCGGCGCGGAACCGGTCGAGTCCCGCCTCGGCGGGCGCCGACAGGCACAGCAGCCGGGGGGTGTCCAACTCCGGTTCCCGGTCCGGCTGTTGGGGCGGGCTCTCCAGGACGACGTGCGCGTTGGTGCCGCCGACGCCGAAGGCGCTCACGCCCGCGAACAGCGGGCCGTCGCCGGGCCAGGGGCCGCTCTCGCGGGGGACTTCGAACGGGCTGTCCGCCAACTCCCTTGCGGGCACGGCGAAGTGCGCGTTGGGCACGAGGGTGCGGTGGTGCAGCATGAGGGCGGTCTTGATCAGTCCGGCCACTCCGGCGGCGGAGCCGGTGTGCCCGAGGTTGCCCTTGACCGCGCCGAGCCGACAGCGCTCCGGGCGCTGACGGCCGTCCCCGGTGGCGGCGAACGCGGCGGTGAGAGCGGCCAGTTCGACCGGGTCGCCGACGGCGGTGCCGGTGCCGTGGGTCTCGACGTAGGTGATGTCGTGGGAGCCGATCCCGGCCCGCTCGTGGGCCAGGGCGATCACGTCGCGCTGGCCGGTGACCGAGGGCGTGGTGTAGCCGATCTTCCCGTTGCCGTCGTTGTTGATCGCCGAGCCGCGGATCACCGCGACGATCCGGTCCCCGTCCAGCACGGCGTCCGCGAGCCGCTTGAGGACGACGACGCCGACGCCGCTGCCGGGCACCGTGCCGTTGGCGCCCGCGTCGAAGGGACGGCACCGCCCGTCCGGCGAGGCGATGCCGCCCTGCTGGTACTGGTATCCGGTGCCCGCGGGCAGCCGCAGGGAGGCCCCGCCCGCGAGGGCGACGTCGCAGTCGTGGTTGAGCAGGCTCTGCACGGCGGTGTGGGTGGCCACCAGCGAGGTGGAGCACGCGGTCTGGATGGTCATCGCCGGTCCGCGCAGCCCCAGTTTGTACGCCACCCGGGTGGCCAGGAAGTCCTTGTCCCGGGCGAGCATCTCGGTGGCCAGGCCCTCCTCGGTGGCGAAGTCGGCGTGGGGCACGTCGCAGCCGGCGAACACGCCGATCCAGGTCTCGGCCCGGCGGGTGTCGAGTCCGGCGTCCTGGAGCGCGGTGAAGGCCGTCTCCAGGAACACCCGCTGCTGCGGGTCCATCCGCGCGGCCTCACCGGGGCTGTAACCGAACAGGGACCAGTCGAAGCGGTCGCCGTCGGCCAGCACCCCGCGGGCGGGCACGTAGTCGGGGTGCCGGACGGTGTCCTCGGCCGCGCCCGCGGCGGTCAACTCGGCCTCGGTGAAACGGGAGATACCGTCCGTGCCGTTCTTCAGGTTCTCCCACAGTTCGGTGACGTCGGCGGCGCCCGGGTAGCGGCACGCCATGCCGACGACGGCGACGCGGTTGTCGTCGAGGGCCTCGTCGTAGGCGGTGGCGTCGTCGTAGGCGGTGCCGTCGTCGTAATCGGGTTCGTCCGGGATGCCGGTGGTCGCGGGCCGGTCGGTCATGAGGTCTCCTCGTGGTTCTGCCGGCGGCGGGC
>LJCV01000099.1 GCA_001298575.1 Actinobacteria bacterium OK074 | reverse complement strand
CTCCGCGCCAGACCGAGGACGGATACCCCCGTACCGGCACCGACACCCCACCCGCCCCCAGGCGATCCACCGACGGCAGACAGCCGAAGACAGACCGTCACCCCCACAAGGGGCGCGGGGAACTGCGCGAGCAACCCCCACTCGCCGTCAGACAAAAAATTAGTGCCGGCGCAGCTCCCCAGCTGCGCCGGCACCTGTGCCGTCCGCCGCACCCCCGTCCCCACGGGGTTTCATGGCCGGATGTCCCCGCCCGGACCGCTCTTCCGGGCCTGGGGCGCCGCTCAGCGCCCCAGCATCACGCCCACGGACGACGCTTGTGTGACCACCGCTTCCCACCCACCGAAGGCGTAGACAAGCAGGGCCGCCAGCGGAAGAACCATCGCGGTCGCCACCAGTGGGTGGCGACGACCCTCGCGGCGAGTGCCGAACGCGGCGGCGTATGCCTTGCGTCCCTGCGTGCGGAGCTGTGCCCGCGGTGCCGTCTGAGCCATGGTCCCTCTCCTGACCGAATCACATGTGTCGTTGGCAGCGGCGGGTGTCTGACCTCGGGGGACGAGTGCTGCACCCGCCGCTTGACCTCAAATCTAGGCGCGCCCCCCGCCCCGGTCGTCATGCCCTCGTACCGATTGGCTGGCCTCCCGGAGGATGAGCCATGACCTGCGGAGTACTCCCCTGGGTGGAGACGACGGCCTAGGTCTCAGGGTCTTCCCGGAGGGGACGCCCGATATGCCCCGCCCGCTCCGCCCTCTCTGCCCGCTCCGCCCCCTCCACTCGCCGCCGCTCCGCCCGCTCCGCCCCGTCCTCCCGCGGCACCGGCTGCTCGACCAGCGCCAGCACCCGGGTGGCCATGAACCGAGCCGTCCGCACCACCGCCCCGTTCCTGGTGACTTCGCTCACTTCCACGACTCCCCTGCGTACCGCCGTCTCCACCCGGCGCCCCGCCCGGCTCGCCACCACCTCGTACGTACGCGTCGTGTCCCCGGCGTCCACGACTATCTCCACGCGATCACCCTTCACGGGTCCAATCCCCCTCCTCCTACGGCCGGTTGGGATCACCGGCGGTGCGAAGGCGTCCTGCCCGTACGCCTTCTGACCACTTTTCAAGTCTGACACCCACCACTGACAATCCGTCGGGACCAGAGGGCGCGGCCTCTGCGCGCACCCGGCCGCGGAAACGTAAGCTGTGGCACGTCATACGGGAGCGGGCAGCGGGGATGGACATGGCGATGATGCGCCTGAGGCGTGAGGACCCGCGTGTCGTCGGCTCGTTCAGGCTGCACCGGCGGCTCGGCGCGGGCGGGATGGGCGTGGTCTACCTGGGCTCCGACCGGAAGGGCCAGCGGGTCGCGCTCAAGGTGATCCGGCCCGACCTGGCGGAGGATCAGGAGTTCCGGTCGCGGTTCGCGCGCGAGGTCTCCGCGGCCCGCCGGATCCGCGGCGGCTGCACGGCACGGCTGGTGGCCGCGGACCTGGAGGCCGACCGGCCCTGGTTCGCCACCCAGTACGTACCCGGCCCCTCGCTGCACGACCGGGTGGCCGACGACGGCCCGATGGCGGCCGTGGAGGTGGCCTCCGTGGGCGCCGCCCTCTCCGAGGGGCTGGTGGCGGTGCATGAGGCCGGTGTCGTCCACCGCGACCTGAAGCCGTCGAACATCCTGCTCTCCCCGAAGGGGCCGCGGATCATCGACTTCGGCATCGCCTGGGCGACCGGCGCCTCGACGCTCACGCACGTCGGCACGGCCGTCGGCTCCCCCGGCTTCCTCGCGCCCGAACAGGTGCGCGGTGCCGCCGTCACCCCGGCCACGGACGTGTTCTCGCTCGGCGCGACGCTCGCGTACGCGGCGACCGGCGACTCCCCCTTCGGGCACGGCAGTTCCGAGGTGATGCTGTACCGCGTGGTGCACGAGGAACCGCACCTGCAAGGCGTCCCCGACGCGCTGGCCCCCCTGGTCCGCGCGTGTCTCGCGAAGGACCCGGAGGAACGGCCCAGCACGCTCCAGCTCTCGCTGCGGCTCAAGGAGATCGCGGCCCGCGAGGGCCAGGGGCTCACGGAGCTGCGGCCACCGGCCCAGCGCGGCGAGCCCGACCGTCCGGAGCGGCCCTCGGGCCGGCTGGCGGAGCAGTACGCCGAACAGCGCACCCAGCGGCGTCCGCAGGGCGCCCCGCCGAGCCAGCCCCCGGCGACCCGCCCGCTCACCGGTACCGGTTCCCGGCCGGGCGCGCGGCCGACGCCCGCGCAGCGCGGTCCCGGTACCGGAGGTTCCCGTTCGGGTCCGCGCCCCGCTCCGCGCAGCGGTGCCGGCCGCCCGGGACCCCGCACCACCGGGACCGGCCGCCGCCCCGCCAACCCGCGCCTGCTGCGCCAACGGCTGTTCGTGTTCGTCGTGGTGACCCTGCTGGTGGCCGTCGGCATCGCGCTGCTGCAAGGCTGCACGGCGGCGACCCGCGGGCTGGGACCGGACACCGGCACAGGAGTGGGCCAGACGCACTCCCGGCAGCTGCCCCCGGCCCCCCAGGCCCCGAACCCGCACGACTACTAGTCAGACGGGCGGCTCCGTGCCCGCCCCCACCGACAAGCGCAACTACCTACGCCCCCGGCCGCCCCGCGGTCACCGCATAGAACGCGACCGCGGCCGCCGCCCCCACGTTCAGCGAGTCCACCCCATGGGCCATCGGGATCCGGACCCATTCGTCGGCCGCCATCAGCGCCTTCGTCGACAGTCCGTCCCCCTCCGCCCCCAGCATCAGCGCGACCCGTTCCATGCGGTGCGCGGCGGTCTCGTCGAGGGTCTTGGCCTTCTCGTCGGGGGTGAGGGCGAGGAGCGTGAACCCGGCCTCGCGCACCGCCTCCAGGCCCTTGGGCCAGCGGTCCAGGCGGGCGTACGGCACCGAGAACACGGCACCCATCGAGACCTTGACGCTCCGGCGGTAGAGCGGGTCGGCGCAGTCCGGTGACAGCAGGACCGCGTCCATGCCGAGCGCGGCGGCGGAACGGAAGATCGCACCGATGTTTGTATGGTCGTTGACCGACTCCATGATCACGACTCGCCGGGCGTCCGCGAGGAGCTGGTCCGCCGTGGGCAGCGGCTTGCGCTGCATGGAGGCGAGGGCGCCGCGGTGCACGTGGTAGCCGGTGACGCGTTCGGCGAGTTCCGGGCTGACCGCGTACACCGGGGCGGGCAGTTCGTCGATGACGTCCCGCATGACGTCGACCCACTTGGCGGACAGCAGCATCGAACGCATCTCGTACCCGGCGTCCTTGGCCCGTCTGATGACCTTCTCGCCCTCGGCGATGAACAGGCCCTCGGCGGGTTCGCGCCTGCGGCGCAGCTCCACGTCGGTCAGGCCCGTGTAGTCGCGCAGGCGCGGGTCGTCCGGATCCTCGACGGTGATGAGATCGGCCACAGGGTGATACTGCCTTGTCCTGAGTACGGTGCCAACGGCTTGGGAGGGGCTGTGTTACCCCGGGTTACACAAGAGGCGTCCCGCCGTCAGACGGACGGGCGCGGCCCCGTGTTCACGACCTCGCCGATCACGATGACCGCCGGCGGCTTCACCGCCTCGGCCACGGCCGTGGCACCGACCGTGGCGAGCGTCGCGTCCACGCGGCGCTGGGCGGCCGTCGTGCCCTCCTGGACCAGGGCGACGGGGGTGTCCGCCGGCTTGCCGTGCGCGATCAGGGTCTCGGCGATCTTCCCGATCTTGTCGACGCCCATCAGGATCACGAGTGTGCCGCGCAGCTTCGCGAGCGCCGGCCAGTCGACCAGCGAGCGCTCGTCGTCGGGGGCGACATGCCCGCTGACCACGGTGAACTCGTGGGCGATCCCCCGGTGGGTGACGGGGATGCCCGCCGCGCCCGGGACCGAGATCGAGCTGGAGATGCCGGGGACGACCGTGCACGGGATGCCCGCCTCGGCCAGCGCCTGGACCTCCTCCATGCCGCGGCCGTAGACGAAGGGGTCGCCGCCCTTGAGCCGTACGACCGCCTTGCCCTGTTTGGCGTGTTCGATCAGGGCGTCGTTGATGGCTTCCTGGGCCATCGAACGGCCGTAGGGGATCTTCGCGGCGTCGATGACCTCGACGTGCGGCGGGAGTTCGGCGAGCAGGTCGCGCGGGCCGAGGCGGTCGGCGATGACGACGTCGGCCTCGGCGAGGAGGCGGCGCCCGCGGACGGTGATGAGGTCCGGGTCGCCCGGGCCGCCGCCGACGAGGGCGACGCCGGGGGTGCGGGTGCGGTGGTGCGGGGCGACGAGGGTGCCGTCGCGCAGGCCCTCGACGACCGCGTCGCGGATGGCGGCGGTGTGCCGGGGGTCGCGACCGCGGGCGTCCGTGGTGAGGACGGCGACCGTGACGCCCTCGCTGTGGCCGGTGGCGGGGGTCCAGGCCGTGGCCTCGTCGGCGTCGTCGGAGCGGACGCACCACACGCGCGTGCGCTCCCCCTCCGCGGACGCGGCGGTGTTCGCGCCGGGGTCGCTGGTGGCGATCAGGGCGTACCAGGCGTCGGCGAGGTCGCCGTCCGCGTACGGGCGCCGGGTCCAGGTGATCTCGCCCGCGGTGGCCATCGCCTCCACGGACGCGGTGGCCTCCGGGGAGATCAGGTGGACGTCCGCGCCCGCCGCGATCAGCGCGGGCAGGCGGCGCTGGGCGACCTGGCCGCCACCGAGGACGACGACTCGGCGGCCGGTGAGGCGGAGACCTACGGGGTAGGGGGGGTGTGCGGCCATGGAGGTGCGGCTCCTCGTCGGCGGTGGGTCGGCCCTGCGGCGGTGGAGTGGCCCTGACGTGGGGATTCTAAGGTGCGTGGTGGTTGGGCGGTGCGGGGTGGTGGGTGGTTGGGGTGCGTTGCCGGGTGCGGCGCCATGGCGGTCTGTGCCCACCCGTTCCTCCCCCAGTGCCTAAAGGGCCTGGGGGGACCCCCAGCGGAACGCCTGCCCACAGACCGCGCGGGCCGACCCGCCCCGCCCCGCCCCCTACTTCTCCGTGACCCCCGCCGAATCGAACGTCGCCACCTCGTGCATCGCGCGCGCCGCGCTCTGGACCACCGGGAGGGCCAGCAGTGCGCCCGTGCCCTCGCCGAGGCGGAGGTCCAGGTCGACCAGGGGGCGCAGGCCGAGCTTCTGCAGGGCCGCGACATGGCCGGGTTCCGCGCTGCGGTGGCCCGCGATGCAGGCCGCGAGGACCTCGGGGGCGATGGCACGGGCCACCAGGGCCGCCGCGCCCGCGCTGACGCCGTCCAGGATCACCGGCGTACGCAGGGACGCGCCGCCGAGCAACAGGCCGACCATCGCCGCGTGTTCGAGGCCGCCGATCGCCGCGAGGACGCCGATCGGGTCGGCCGGGTCGGGCTGGTGGAGGTCGATCGCGCGGCGGACGACCTCGGTCTTGCGGGCGAGCGTCTCGTCGTTGATGCCGGTTCCGCGGCCCGTCACGCTGGCGGGGTCGGTGCCCGTGAAGATCGAGATCAGGGCGGCCGACGCGGTGGTGTTGGCGATGCCCATCTCGCCCGTGAGCAGGGCCTTGTTGCCGGCCGCCACGAGGTCGCGGGCGGTCTCGATGCCGACCTCGATGGCCAGCTTGACCTCGTCGCGGGTGAGCGCGGGGCCGGTGGTCATGTCCGCGGTGCCCGCGCGGACCTTGCGCGGCAGCAGGCCGGGCGTGGCGGGCAGGTCGCCGGCCACGCCGACGTCGATCACACAGACCTCGGCGCCGACCTGGTTGGCGAACGCGTTGCAGACGGCGCCGCCGCCGAGGAAGTTGGCGACCATCTGGGCGGTCACCTCCTGCGGCCACGGGGTGACCCCCTGCGCGTGCACGCCGTGGTCGCCCGCGAAGATCGCGACGGCCGCGGGCTCCGGGATCGGCGGCGGGCACTGCCGGGACAGCCCGGACAGCTGCGCGGAGATGATCTCCAGCATGCCGAGCGCACCGGCCGGCTTGGTCATCCGCTTCTGCCGCTCCCACGCCTCGCCGAGCGCCTTGGCGTCCAGCGGGCGGATGTTGGAGACGGTCTCGGCGAGCAGGTCGTGCGGCTCCTCGCCGGGCAGGGCACGACGGCCGTAGGTCTCCTCGTGCACGACCCAGGACAGCGGGCGGCGCTTGGACCAGCCCGCCTGCATCAGCTCGGGCTCCTCCGGGAACTCGTCGACGTATCCGACGCACAGGTACGCGACGACTTCGAGGTGGTCGGGCAGGCCGAGGGCGCGGACCATCTCGCGCTCGTCGAAGAAGCTGACCCAGCCGACGCCGAGCCCCTCCGCGCGCGCGGCCAGCCACAGATTCTCGACCGCGAGCGCGGAGGAGTACGGGGCCATCTGCGGCTGGGTGTGGCGGCCGAGGGTGTGGCGACCGCCGCGGGTCGGGTCGGCGGTGACGACGATGTTCACCGGGGTGTCGAGGATGGCCTCGATCTTCAGTTCCTTGAACTGCTTCGCCCGGCCCTTGGGCAGCGAGTTGGCGTACGCGTCCCGCTGGCGCATGGCCAGTTGGTGCATCGCGCCGCGCGTCTCCGCCGAGCGGATCACGACGAAGTCCCACGGCTGCGAGTGGCCCACGGACGGTGCCGTGTGCGCCGCTTCGAGGACGCGCAACAGCACCTCGTGCGGGATGGGGTCGCTGCGGAAGCCGTTGCGGATGTCGCGGCGTTCGCGCATCACCTTCAGCACGGCGTCGCGCTCGGCCTCGGCGTATCCGGGCGCCGCCGGACCGGCCGGCTCGCGGGGCTCTGTCACGGCAGCCGTACCCTCCTCGTCGTCGGCGGCCCTGGTCTCCAGGTCCTCCGCCTGCTGTACGGGTACGGTCGCGCCGTCCCGCTCCGGCTCGGCCTCACGGGGCGCGGGGACCGGAGCGGACTCCGCCGCCACCAGGGGCTGCCCGGCCGACGGTACCGGCGCCGGGGCGCTCCCGTCGGCGGACTGCGGACCCTGTGCGAACTCCTGCGGCGGCAGGGTCAGCGGGTGCGGCGGGGTCGGGGCCAGATGCGGGGTGGTCGGCACGAGCCCCGCCACGGGCACGAACTGGCCCATGGGCTGCGGGGGTTCGGGCTGCGGGACGGGTTGCACCACGGGCTGCGGGGCGGGCTGTGCTTCGGGCTGCGCCTCGGACTGCGGGGGGTCCGTCGGCTCCGTCAGCTCCGTCGGTTCCACCGGCTCCGTGGACTGTTCCGCCGGGGCGATCGGCTGCGGGGCTGCGGGGGCGGGCGCCTCTGCCTCGACGAGGGTGGGCGCGGGGGCCTCGGGAGTGGCGACGGGTTCCGCGACGGCCTCTTCCACGGCTTCTGCTTCTACTTCTACGACTGCTTCTGCCACTTCCGCGACGGCTTCGTCAACGTCGTCGTCGATGACAACGGGGGCCGGGGCTTCGTCGATCACGACGGGCTGCGGTTCCAGGGCTTCCGGGGCTTCCGGTACTTCCAGCGCTTCGGGCGCGGGCTCCGGGGCGGGTTCCTCCACGACCGGCTGGACCGCGGGCGGCTCGGGGGCCACCTCGATAACGGCCTCCTCGACGACGGCCTCGGGTTCGACCGTCTCGGGTTCGACCGTCTCGGGTTCGACCGCTTCGGGAACCTGCGGCTGCACGGCCTCGGGGGCGGGCGCGACCGGCTCGGGTTCGGCCAACGCCTCCGGCACCTCCGGCTGCGCCTGCACCACAGGCGCCGCCTCGACCGGGGCGAACTGCGGCTCGGGCGCCGGAAGTTGCCCACTCTCCGCCACCTCCGGCGCGACCGCCTCCGGCTCCGCGACCGGAACAACAGGCACCGCCGGTACGACGACGTCCACGTCCACGTCCGCGTTCACGCTCACGTCCGCCGCAACCGGAGGAAGGACCTCGGCCTCGGCCTCCGCGACCTCAACCGCCGCGGGAGCGACCGGCACCTCCTGCGGATCCAGCGAACCGTCGAACTCGTACACCGCCTCCGCCCCCGGCACGGGCTCGGGCGCGGCGAACGTGATCTCCGGGGCCTGGACGAGCCCCGCCTCCGGACCAACCCCCTCCGGAACGACCCCCTCCGGAACGACCGCCTCCGTAGGAACAACCTCCGCCGGAACGACCGTTTCTGCGGCCACGCCCACAACCCCCACCTGCGCCGCCGCCCCCCACGGCATCCCGCCCTGCGGCGGAACGTCGCCGAGTTGCGTGGCGTCCAGGTACTCGGGCCCCGCCGTCGGGACCGCGTAGCGCGTCGGGGCGTCGGCCGGGCCGCGGTCCGCGAGTGAACGGACCGGGCTGGCCGAGGCGTTCGGGGTGGGCGGGCCGAGGTGCAGCGGGCGCCGTACGGGGGCCTGTTGCGGAGCGGGAGCCGGGGTCTGCATGCGGACCGCGCCGAGGTCGACGGAGCCGGTGTCGCGGCCACCCGTCTCGTGCGGGCCCGGCTCGTGCAGGACGGTGGTCGGGGCGGGTGCGGGGGCGGGCGGCGCCCCTTCGTTGCCCCACGCGCCCTGTTGGCCGGGCAGCAGCAGGAGGTCCTCGTCCGTGTCGGAGGGGTCGAGGTAGGCGTACGCGGCCGGGGCGGCGCCGCCCGGCTGCTCCACCGTGCCCGCGCTCTCCGGCAGTCCCTCGCCCGGGACCTGGCCGGTGTCCGTCATGCGTACCCCTCGCCCATCGGTTAGTGCTCCTGTGCCAGCCGGACCGGAACGGCGCACCGACCGCCCCGTGATGAAGAACGAGCGCGCGTGCCCAGCGGCACGAACGACCCGGCAACAAAGCCGACAAAGCCATTAACTGGCATTGTCCCGGTCACTCCCCCGTCGCGACAGCTCGCCCCGCGACGGTCCGCTGTGGACTGCGCCACGTTGCGCACCCTCCGGCTCCGCCGTATCGCACCCACCCCAAGAAGTCACCCCAAAACGGGTGCGCTTTCTGGACATTGGCTGACGAACCGCAGAGTCACCCGAGTGCAGTACAACAGTCCGCCAGCCTACCGCGCCGGTACGACAACCGGATCACCGGTCGCGTTCGGTCAGCCGTGCGGCGATGAGAAACGCGACGCTCCGTTCCTTCTCCGTCCAGGTCCTCGTGTCGAGTTCGAGGGACTGCAGGAGGGCGCACTCGACGTCGTACCCGTGCTCGCCGAGGTCCCGGCCGAGGCGTTCGGCGGCGTCGCGGGTGGCGGCGTGCGCGACGATGCGGCGGGGGCGGCGGTCGGCGACGGCGTTGACCACCTCGGCGCCGCCGCCGGCGACGCGGACGACGTCGGGTTCGGGGAGGTTCTCCAGGATCTGCGGGGCGGCGCCGAGGACGATCTGGAGCTGGACGCCGAAGTGGCGGGCGGCGGCGTCGGTGCGGGCGCATGCCTCGGGGTCCGCGTCGACGGCGATGACGGCGGCGCCGCTGCGGCCGGCCTCGGTGGCGAAGGCGCCGCTGCCGCTGCCGATGTCCCACACGAGGTCGCCCACCCGCGGTCCCAGCCGGGCGAGTTGGGCGGTCCGCAGCAGGTCCGTCTCGCCCTCGCCGAGTCCGCCGCCGTAGATCTCGGCGGGGAAGGTCCAGCCGCGGGGGGCGGCGGACGGGTCGGTGCCGGCGATCCAGCCGCCGCCCGCGGCGACGCCGGCGTGGCTGCCGATGACGATGACGACGTTCGGGTCGCGCCAGACGTGGTCGGCGGCCTTGTCGGAGGTGACGACGGAGACCCGTTCGCGTGCGGTGCCGAGTTCCTCGCAGACCACGAAGGTGCGGTGGACGCCGTCCATGAGCAGGCCGAGTTCGGCGGGTCCGGCGCCGGGCGAGGTGAGGACGGCGACCTTGGTGTGGGCGCGGCACACGTTGACGGCGCGGCGCAGGGTGCGGCGGTGGGCGACGACGACCTGGGCGTCGTCCCAGGGCATCGCGGCGCGCGCGAAGGCGGCGGCGACGGCGGAGACGGCGGGCACCACCTCGACCTCCAGGCCGAACTCGGGGGCGCGCAGGGTACGGACGACACCGAAGAAGCCGGGGTCGCCGTCGGCGAGGACGACGGCGGAGCCGCGGTGGGCGGCGATGCGGCGGGCGGCGAGGGCGGCGCTGCCGAGGCGGATGCGTTCGGCGGCGGCGGGCACCTCGGGCAGGGCGAGGTGGTGGGCGGCGCCGGCGACGAGCGTGGCGGCGCCGAGGGCGGGGCGCGCCGCCGCGGTCAGGGGCGAGCCGTCCCAGCCGATCACCGTGACCCGGTCGGCCATCGTCGTCAGTCTCCAGGGGTTTTCACAGGTGGTGCGGGCGCGGCCCGGAAGCGGGCTTGGTGAGGTTACCCGGTGCGGCCGGCGGGCGCGCGGCCCGGTCCCGTGCGGCCGTCCCCGCCGCGCACGGCTAGTTCCAGTCCGAGAACGACGTGAAACCGGTGTCGGCCAGCTGGCCGGTGGCGCCGTCGAGGTCCTCCGGGAGCAGGCTCCACACGATGTAGTCGGTGCGGACGTCGCTCCAGATGCCGTCCTCGCCGCGGACATGCGCTATGCAGGCGTTGCGCAGGACGCCCTCGCTGATGCAGCCGATCTTCTGGGCGACCTGCTGGGAGGCGGTGTTGTCGGCCGCGGTGCGCAGTTCGATGCGCTCGAACTCCTGGTCGTGGAACAGCCATTGGGCGACGCCCAGGGCGGCCTCGGAGGCGTAGCCCTCGCCGCGGGCCCACGGGGCGACGATGTACGACAGTTCCGTCGAGCGAACGTGCCAGTTCGTCTTGGCCAGTTGGACGAGGCCCACCAGGCGCTGGGTGAGGAACTCGGCGACGGCGAAGTCGATGCCGCGGCCCGCGGTGCGTTCGGTGGGCGCGTACTCGGTGACCCAACGGCGGGCGGCTGCCTCGGTGTAGGGCTGCGGGACGCTGGTCCAGGCCGCGACCTGCTCGTCGTTCATCATGTCGGCCAGGGCGGGCACGTCGTCCTCGTCGAGGGGACGCAGCACCAACCGCTCCGTGCTGATGGAGATGTTGGGGAAGGTGCTCGTCATGCGCCGCTCCGTAGCCGTCGGTTCCGTCGGGTCCGGTCCGCCGTCTTCCCCCGTCCGCCTCCGTCTTCCTGTGTTTCCTGGGGGAACCGGGGGAACGTTCGGGACCCGTTGAACTGCCCAGCATGCAGCATGAAACCGCCGGGTCGCACCACGGGGTCCGCACCGGGTGACGGCGCGGACCCCGTACGAGGGCGCGTCAGAAGGAGGCGACGACCGAGCCGTCGTACTTGTCCTCGATGAACTTCTTGACCGCGGCGGAGGTGAGCAGCTTGGCGAGCTTCTTCACGCGCGGGTCCTTCTCGTTGCCCTTCTTCACGGCCAGGAAGTTGCCGTAGGGGTTGTTCTTCGCGGACTCCAGGACGAGGGCGTCCTTCGCGGGCGAGAGGTCGGCCTCGATGGCGTAGTTGCCGTTGATGACGGCGGCGTCGACGTCGTCCAGGGAGCGCGGGGTCTGGGCCGCCTCCAACTCCTTGAACTTCAGGTTCTTCGGGTTCTTCGCGATGTCCGCGGGGGTCGCGTCGTTGCCCGCGCCGTCCTTGAGGGTGATCAGCCCGCCCGCGGCGAGCAGCTTGAGGGCGCGGCCCTCGTTCACACTGTCGTTCGGTACGGCGATGGTGGCGCCGCTCTTGAGGGCGTTGACGTTCTTCGCCTGGTGGGAGTAGAGGCCGAGCGGCTCCAGGTGCACCGTGACGACGGGCACGATGTCGGTGCCGTTCTCCTTGTTGAAGTTGTCGAGATACGGCTGGTTCTGGAAGTAGTTGGCGTCCACCGAGCCGTCCTGCGTGGCCGTGTTCGGCGTCACGTAGTCGGTGAACTCCTTGACCTCCAGGTCGAGTCCGGCCTTCTTCGCCAGGTTGTCCTTGACGTAGTCGAGGATCTCGGCGTGCGGGGTGGGACTCGCGGCGACGACCAGCGGACCGCTGTAGTCGGCGGACACGGAGGCGGAGCCCTTGTCCGAACCGCACGCGGTGAGCCCGAGGGTGAGGGCGCCGGCGGCGAGGACGGTGGCGACGATGCGGGTGGCGTTGCGCACGAAAAGTGCCTTTCCTTATGGCCTGCGGGTGAATCGGCCCCGCGGTGGGTGGCGCGGGGAGTTCAGGGAGCGGTCTGCTCGGTGGGAGCCGTCCGCCTGGTCTTCAGCAGCCGTAGCCGCGGCGCCGGACCCGAGTGCCCGCCGCGGCGGTGCAGGGAGCGGGCCGCGTAGTCGCCGGCGAACTGGAGGGCGGAGATGGCGACCGCGAGGATCGCCACGGTGATCCACATCAGTTCGGTCTCGAAGCGCTGGTAGCCGTACCGGATGGCGATGTCGCCGAGCCCGCCCGCGCCGACGGTGCCGGCCATCGCGGAGTAGCCGATGAGGGCGACGACCGTCGTGGTGGCGCTGGAGA
Organism: Actinobacteria bacterium OK074; assembly: GCA_001298575.1. Classification (GTDB taxonomy): domain Bacteria; phylum Actinomycetota; class Actinomycetes; order Streptomycetales; family Streptomycetaceae; genus Streptomyces. The sequence continues at coordinate 205,536 of LJCV01000099.1, read as the reverse complement.
TCAGCGAGGGCAGGGACTCCGGGACGAGGACCTTGCGGACGATGGTCCAGGTGTTGCCGCCCATCGCCTGCACGGCCTCGACGAGTCCGCCGTCCACCTCGCGCACGGCCGTCTCGACCAGGCGGGCGAAGAACGGGATGGCGCCGACGGCGAGCGGCACGATCGCGGCCTCGCGGCCGATGGTGGTGCCGGTGATCCAGCGGGTGAAGTTCATCAGCGCGACCATCAGGATGATGAACGGCATCGAGCGGGCGACGTTCACGACCTGCCCCAGGACCCGGCCCGCGGCGACGTTCTGGAGCAGTCCGCCGCGGTCGGTGAGGACGAGCAGGATGCCCAGCGGCAGCCCGCCGGCGACCGCGATGAGGGTGGACCAGCCCACCATGTAGAGGGTGTCCCAACACGCCTGGGACAGCAGGGGCTGCATCTCGGACCAGGTCACCGCGCGTTCTCCTTCGCCAGTACGGGCTCCTGGCCCACCACGTCGATGTGCAGCCCCTGTTCGCGCAGGAAGCCGATCGGGACGACGTTGTCCTCGTAGCGGCCGGGCAGTTCGATGCGCATGCGGCCGACCTGGAGGCCGCCGACGGTGTCGATGGCGGCGCCGAGGATCGATATGTCGATGTTGTAGGTGCGCGACAGCTGCGAGACGACCGGCCGGGTCGCGCTCTCGCCCTGGAAGGTGACGTCGACGACGGTCCGGTCCTCGCCGACCGCCTGCCCGGCCACCGGGAAGAGCGCGGCGGCGAGTTCGGAGCCGGGGGTGGCGAGGAGTTCGCTGACGGTGCCGGACTCGACGATGCGGCCGCGTTCCATGAGCGCGGCGGAGTCGCAGACCGACTTGACGACGTCCATCTCGTGGGTGATGAGCAGGACGGTCAGGCCCAGCTGCCGGTTCAGGTCGCGCAGCAGCTGGAGGATGGAGCGGGTGGTCTCCGGGTCGAGGGCGCTGGTGGCCTCGTCGGACAGCAGCACCTTCGGGTCGCCGGCCAGCGCGCGGGCGATGCCGACGCGCTGCTTCTGCCCGCCGGAGAGCTGCGCGGGGTATGCCCCGGCCTGGTCGGCGAGGCCGACGAGGTCGAGGAGTTCGAGCGCCTTGGCGGAGCGGTCCCTGCCGGACCTGCCGAGGATCTCCAGCGGCAGTTCGACGTTGTCCCGCACGGTCCGGGTGGAGAGCAGGTTGAAGTGCTGGAAGACCATGCCGATCCGGCTGCGCGCCCGGCGCAGTTCCTTCCCGGCGCGCGGTCCGCGGCCCGCGAGGGCGGTGAGGTCCTGCCCGGCGACGGTGACCGTCCCGGTGGTGGGCCTCTCCAGCAGGTTGACGCAGCGGATGAGGGAGGACTTGCCGGCGCCGGACTGGCCGATGACGCCGTACACCTCCCCTTCGCGGACATGCAGGTCGACGCCGTCGAGGGCGGTGACCTCCCGTCCGCGGGAGCGGTAGACCTTGGTGAGGTCCGTTGTGGTGATCACTGGGTTTCCGTCACTGTCTGGTGCGGGGCGTGGGTGTGCCCCGGGCACGGCTGTATGCGGGTGGGGGGCGCGGCACGTGGCTCTTCCCGGGGCGGCCGCGGGACCGGTGGGAAACGTGCGCGCGAGGGGGCCGGTCACGTACGGCACCCGGCCGGTCACGGCCGACGGGGTACGGACGACATGCCAAGAGGCCCGCGGCGGACGCGAGACTCGGAAGTGGCCCCTGTTACGGGCCTAGAAGGCACACATTCGACGTGTGCGGCACATACAACGAGCACCGGGCGTCAGGATCGCCTCGGTCGCAACAGTGCGGGTGCTCGTCGTACTCATAGATTCAGTAAAGCAGACGTATGGACCCGGCAAGGCCGCGGGAGCGGGGGGTTGTGGCCAACGCCACGGTGGCCGCAGGGGCCGCGGCCCGTTGCTCGCGGGTGCCGCCGGGGCCGGGCACGGCGGGCCCTTTGGGCCGTAATAAGGTCACTGCATGCTCGATGCCCTGACGGTCGCGACCGCCGTCGCCGCGCTGCTGCTCGCCGCGTGGTGCGGCTGGGCGGCCTACCGCGACCAGCCGACCAAGGACTGGCACTTCATCGGCATGGCGGTGGTGACACTGCTGGCCGTGGTGCAGCTGGTGGTCGGGATCGTGCAGCTGGCGCGGGGCGAGAAGGCGGACCAGGGCACGACGATCTTCGTGGCGTATCTGCTGGGCGCGTTCGCGTGCGTCCCCGCGGCCGGGTTCATGTCGCTGGCGGAGCGGACGCGCTGGGGTTCGGTGACGGTGGCCGCCGGCGGTGTCGTGCTGGCTGTGCTGGAGGTGCGGCTCTATGACATCTGGGGAGGCTGACGTGAGCGCCACGGAGGAGAAGACGGTGGACCAGGAGCAGGCCCACGACCCGGACGGGCGGGCCCGGCTCATCGGCGGGCCCGGCATCCTGCTCGTCTGGTTCTACGGCGTGATGGTCGTCGGCGCGGTGTCGCGTTCCGTGTACCAGATCGCGACCGAGTTCGACCGGGCGCCGCTCGCGTACTCGCTGTCCGCGGTGGCCGGGCTCGTGTACGGGTTCATCACGTACTCGCTGGTGCGGGGCGGCGAGACGGCACGCAGGGCGGCGTTCGTGTGCTGCGTGGTGGAGCTGGTGGGCGTGCTGACCGTGGGCACCTGGACGCTGGTGGACGGCTCCGCGTTCCCCGACGCGACGGTGTGGTCGGACTACGGCATGGGGTACGTCTTCATCCCCGTACTGCTGCCGCTGTCGGCCCTGTACTGGCTGCGCAGGGCGGCCCGCGCTCGGCAGACCGCCTGACCACGACCTACGCCGTCTTCGCGTATTCCCCCGCGGGCTTCTCCAGGACCACCATCGGGACCCCGTCCGCGCCCTTGGAGGTGCCGACCGTCTCGTAGCCGACGCGGCGGTACAGGCGCAGGTTGCCCTCACTGCGGTGGCCCGTGTGGAGGCGGAAGCGCTTGGCGCCGCGCTCCTCGGCCAGTGCGGCCTCCGCGGCGCGCAGCAGACGGCCGCCGATGCCGTGGCCCTGGAGCCGCGGGTGGACGCAGAGCTTCCCGATGGACGCCTCGCCGTCCGCGCTCACGCTGCCGCGTACCGAGCCGATGACCTCGTCGCCGAGCCGGGCCACGAAGACGCAGTCCGAGACGACCTCCTCGCGTACGGAGTCGAGGCTCTGGACCAGGGCGTCGATGCGGTAGTTCCCGTACAACGCGGCTTCGCTCTGGAAGCACAGGTACTGCAGCCTGAAGATCTGCTCGGCGTCGTTCTCGGTCGCCCCAGAGATGGTCACGCTCATGCCCATGTGCGCATGCCTCCCGCTCACCTGATAGCCCGTCGTTCCCACTCCTATCCCCGCCGTTCGCGCCCCGCAACCTCCACGTTCAGCAAACGACGCAGACATCCCAGGCATCTGGAACGTTCCGGGCCAAGACTGCCCTGTGACATACCCAACTCCCCCGCGATTTCGCGATACGTCAGGTCCTTGGGCGACAGCAGTGCCTCCAGCAGGCTCGGGCAACGCCCGGGCAGCCTGCGCACCGCCGCGCGCAGTGCGCTGCGCCGGGCGGCGGTGAGCACCTGCTGCTCGGGGCAGACCGCGGCATCGTCCACCGGCTCGACGGCGGACGCGTCGCCGTACGCCTGTTCGCGCAGGGCGGTACGGCGGGTGCGGCGCACCTCGGAACGGACGGCCCGGCGCAGCCAGCCCTCGGGGTCGGCGGGTGGGCCGTCCGTGTCGAGCCGCTCCAGCAGGCGCAGCCACACCGCCTGTTCGAGGTCGCCCGGTTCGGCGCCGATCGCATATGCCTCCGCGGAGGCTTCGGCGACGAGCAGCGGGCGCAGGGCGGTGAGCATGTCGTGGGTCATATGCGGCGGGACGCGCCCGCCCCGCCGCCGGGTTGCCGAACCGGCCGGTACTCACCCGTCCGGGGCAACCGCTCCCGTGGCTCAGCCCTGGCCGAGGAAGTCCGCGCGGGCCAGCAGACCGGTGTCGGCGTTGTCGGTGAAGACGCCGTCGATGCCGGTGGCGAAGTACCGCCGGAAGGCGCCGAACGCGTCGCCGTAGGCGTCCACGGCGGTGCCCTTGCGGTACTCCAGCGGCAGGAAGGGGTTCTCGTTGCGCATGGTGTAGGGGTGCAGGATCAGGCCCGCCGCGTGCGCGTCGGCGACCAGGGTCGTCTCCTTGTTCAGGCTGCCGTCGGCGTTCTTCGTGATGATCAGGTCGAGGGTCGGGCCGAGGCCCTGCGCGTACGTCGCGATCTCGGCGAGGCCCCCCGGCGTGACGAGGTCGTCGACCGTGCGCGGGTCGCCCAGGTCGACGAAGTCGAAGGGGCGGGTGCCCGTGCCGGACAGCAGCACGACAAGGTTGTTGCCGACGAGCCTGCTGATCTTCTGGATGCTGGTCGGCTCGAAGGACTGGACGAGGACCGGCGAGTTCCGCTTGTCCTTGCCGTGCTTGCGCAGGGCCTTCGAGAGCAGCTTCTCCATCTCGAACCCGCGCTTGCGGAAGTAGGTGGGGTGCTTCATCTCCGGGTAGATCCAGACCTGCTTGCCCCGCTTACGGGTCTGCTCGTCCTGCCACGCGAGGACCTCCTCGAAGGTGGGGATCTCCCAGCGGCCGTTGTAGAGCGTGTTGTGCGGGCGGTTGGCCGGGATGCGCTCGATCGCGCGCAGGGTCTTCAGCTCGGCGAGCGTGAAGTCCTCGGTGAACCAGCCGGTGGTGGAGACGCCGTCGAGCAGCTTGGTGGTCCTGCGGTCGGCGAACTCGGGGTGGTCGGCGACGTTCGTGGTGCCGCCGATCTCGGGCTCGTGGCGGCAGACCAGGTGGCCGTCGCTGGTGGGCACCAGGTCGCCCGCCTCGACGATGTCGGCGCCCAGGTCGAGGGCCAACTCGTAGGAGCCGAAGGTGTGTTCGGGGCGGTAGCCGCTGGTGCCGCGGTGGCCGACGATCGTCGGCACGGGCAGGGACTTGAGGCCGCCGCGGCCGTTGCCGGTGCCCTTGGCGTCCGCTCTCGCGGCGCCGGGGAGGCCGAGGACGGCTCCGCCCGCGCCGAGCACCGCGGCGCCGAGCAGGGCCCGCCGTCCGGTGGCGGGCGTCTGTGCCGACGCCGGTGCCTGCGCCGGTTCGTGCGTCCCGTGGTTGTGCTGCGGCTCGTGCATGGTCATGAGCGCCCTCCCTGCCGTCCCGTACGGTCCGCCGATCGTATGTACGTGTACATGGCGAGAGGGAGACCGCCGGGCGAACACGCCGGTGACGGGGAATGTCGTGAACCCGGGCGTGCGGGGTAGTCGGACGGTGGGCACGTAAGACTCGCGTGTGAGGTTCGCGCCAACTCCGCCGTACCGTTGAGGGCATGTGACGGCCGTATCACCGCAGGCCACCGCAGGTAAACAAGCGTCAACGGCGCGTATCCAGTCGGTGAACCCCGATGTGCGCGCACACGGGATGCGCGAGTATCGTCCTCACCTGCACGGACTTATGACCTGGCACCTGACAAACCGCTGACAACCCTTGGCATCGGAGGGCCCGTTGTCCCGCTTTGCGCTCATCAAGGCAGTGCTCGGACCGATCATGCGCCTGATGTTCCGCCCTCGGGTGGAGGGCGTGGAGCACATCCCCGGCGACGGCCCGGTGATCCTGGCCGGCAACCACCTGACGTTCATCGACTCGATCGTGCTGCCGCTGGTCTCCAAGCGGCAGGTGTTCTTCATCGGCAAGGACGAATACGTCACCGGCAAGGGGTTCAAGGGCCGGCTCATGGCCTGGTTCTTCACCGGCGTCGGCATGATCCCGGTGGACCGGGACGGTGCGAGTGGTGGTGTCGCGGCGCTGATGACCGGGCGCCGGATCCTCGAAGAGGGCAAGGTCTTCGGGATCTACCCCGAGGGCACCCGCTCCCCCGACGGCCGCCTCTACCGCGGCCGCACCGGCATCGCCCGCCTCACGCTGATGACCGGGGCGCCGGTCGTCCCCTTCGCGATGATCGGCACGGACAAGCTCCAGCCGGGTGGAAGTGGCATTCCCCGGCCGGGGCGGGTCACGGTGCGGTTCGGTGAGGCGATGGAGTTCTCCCGGTACGAGGGGATGGACCGGGATCGGTATGTGCTGCGGGCCGTGACGGACTCCGTGATGACGGAGGTCATGCGGTTGTCGGGGCAGGAGTACGTGGACATGTACGCGACCAAGGCGAAGGCCGCGTAGCGGTTGGGCGGGGGCGCCTTTTCGCCGTGGGGCGCCTGGAGCGTTGGCGACTGCTGGTTGTTGGTGGCTGGTCGCGCCCACGCGGCGGAGCCGCACATCGATACAGCCCCGCGCCCCTTCCGGGGCGCTTCGCAGCCCCTCAGTGCCAGGGCAGCCGGCCCCGGTGCTCCCAGTACGCTCGCGGGTCCTCTGTGAGAGTCGCCAGGCGGCTCAGCTGGTCCTCATCCAAATCGGCCGCCGCCGCGTGCAGGTTCGAGGCGAGTTGGGCCGTGGTCGCCGCGCCCGACAGGACCACGCCCGCCCACGGCTCGCGCAGGATCAGGGCCAGGGCGACCGCGTCGGTACTCAGGGACGTTTCCGTCGCTACGGTCTTCAGGGCATCCGGGGCGTACGGCTCGGCCAGGCGGCCGTTGGCCATGCCCTCCTTGATGATGACCGTGAGTCCCGCGCCGTGCGCCTCGGCCAGCGCGGGCCCCGCGGAGCGTTCCAGCGCGTTGTAGGTGGACTGGACGGTGCGGAAGAGGGGTTCGCCGTCCACCGTCACGGCGAGCGCCGCGCGGATCGCGTCCGCCTGGGCCGGGCCACTGGTGGAGAACCCGATCGTGAGCCCCTCGGCCGCCGCCTCCGCCAGCCGTACGTGCAGGTCCTTGTCGGTGAGGGCCGGGCTGTCCGGGGTCACCGAGTGGATCTGGTAGAGGTCCAGCCGGTCGCCCAGCAACTCGGCGCTCTCGGCCCGCTGACGCTCGTACGTCGCCGCGCTGTGGTCCTTGACCTCGTGCTTCTCGGCGTCGGTGGTCCAGTCCGCGGTGTAGGTGTAACCCCATTTGCTGCCTACGACGATGTCGTCGACGTCGGGCCGTGCGGTCAGCCAGTCGGCGAGGAACTCCTCGGAACGGCCGTACGAGCGGGCCGCGTCGAAGTAGCGGACGCCCTGGGCGTAGGCGGCGTCGAGGAGTTGGTGGGTGCGGGTGCGGAGTGACTCGACGCTGCGGTTGTCTCCGAGGTCGTTGTCGCGACCTAGGTTGATGTAGCCGGGGCGACCGATTGCGGCCAGGCCGAGGCCGATGTGGGCGGGTGTGGCTGCTGCCAGCCTGGCGAAGGGCATCGCGGGCTCCGTTTGGTCGGCTCCGGAAAGGTGCACGACCAACGTAACCCGCAGTGGCCTTCGCCTCAGAGCTCGGGCCGGACGGTGCGTTTGCGGGTGCGGCGGCGTCGTGGTTGCTCGCGCAGTTCCCCGCGCCCCCTGAATGGGCCTGCGGCCCATCGGGGGCGCGGGACTCGACGCAAAGGATCAGCCCTGGTTGGTCTTCGCGTCCGCCCACTCGTGCTGCTTCGCCACGTCCGTCTTGATGTCCGCCAGTTGGATAGCCACCGCGCTCGGGGCCGTGCCGCCGCGGCCGTTGCGGGAGGCGAGGGCGCCGGGGACGTTGAGGACCGAGCGGACCTCGGGGGTCAGGTGGGTGCTGATCTTGGCGAACTGGTCGTCGGTGAGGCCGTCCAGTTCCTTGCCCTCGGCCTCGGCGGCCTTGACGCACTCGCCCGCGACCTCGTGCGCGACGCGGAACGGGACGCCCTGCTTGACCAGCCACTCGGCGATGTCGGTGGCGAGGGAGAAGCCGGCCGGGGCCAGTTCCTCCATGCGCTCGCGGTGGACGGTCAGGGTGGCCATCATGCCGGTGAACGCCGGGAGCAGGACCTCCAGTTGGTCGATGGAGTCGAAGACCGGCTCCTTGTCCTCCTGGAGGTCGCGGTTGTAGGCGAGGGGGAGCGCCTTGAGCGTCGCCATCAGGCCCGTCAGGTTGCCGATCAGGCGGCCCGACTTGCCCCGCGCCAGCTCCGCGATGTCCGGGTTCTTCTTCTGCGGCATGATCGACGAGCCCGTGGAGAACGCGTCGTGCAGGGTCACGAAGGAGAACTCCTTCGTGTTCCAGATGATGACCTCCTCGGCGATCCGGGAGAGGTTCACGCCGATCATCGCCATGATGAACGCGAACTCCGCCACGAAGTCGCGGGAGGCCGTGCCGTCGATGGAGTTGGCGACGGAGCCGTGCTCGAAGCCCAGGTCCTTGGCCACCGCCTCCGGGTCCAGGCCGAGGGAGGAGCCCGCGAGCGCGCCCGAACCGTAGGGCGAGACGGCCGTCCGCTCGTCCCACTGGCGCAGGCGTTCCGCGTCCCGGGACAGCGGCTGCACGTGGGCGAGTACGTGGTGGGCGAAGAGGACCGGCTGGGCGTGCTGGAGGTGGGTGCGGCCGGGCATCGCCACGTCCGGGTGGGCCTCGGCGAGGCCGATCAGCGCGTCCTGGAGGTCGGCGATCAGGGCGCCGATCGTGCGGGCGTGATCGCGCAGGTACATGCGGAACAGGGTCGCGACCTGGTCGTTGCGGGAGCGGCCCGCGCGCAGCTTGCCGCCGAGGTCGGGGCCGAGGATCTCCAACAGGCCGCGTTCCAGGGCCGTATGGACGTCCTCGTCGGCGATCGTGCCGACCAGGGTGCCGTCGGCCACGTTCGCCGCGAGCTGGTCGAGGCCCGCGAGCATCCGGGTCAGCTCGTCATCCGTAAGGAGGTGCGCCTTGTGCAGCACGCGCGCGTGGGCGCGGGAACCGGCGATGTCGTACGGCGCCAGTCGCCAGTCGAAGTGGACGGACGCGGACAGCTTCGCCAGGGCCTCGGCGGGACCGTCGGCGAAACGGCCGCCCCAGAGCCGTACGTCACCGCTGTTGCTGCTCACTTGCTTCGCTCCTCGGAGGGAATTCGGAAGGGATGCGGAAGGGATGCGGATGTGACACCGCCTCCCCACCTTTCCAGGTGAGGAGGCGGCTGTCAGGTCAGCGTGCGCGTGGCACCCGTGGGGTTACGCGAGGTCCCGCTTGGCGGCGATCTTCGACGACAGGCTGTAGATGTCGATGAAGCCCTTGGCCGCGGCCTGGTCGAACGAGTCGCCCGTGTCGTAGGTGGCCAGGTTGAAGTCGTAGAGCGAGGTGTCCGAGCGACGGCCGGTGACGACCGCGCGGCCGGCGTGCAGGGTCATCCGGATGTCGCCGTTGACGTGCTGGTTGGCCTCGTTGATGAAGCCGTCCAGGGCGCGCTTGAGCGGGGAGAACCACTGGCCGTCGTAGACCAGTTCGCCCCAGCGCTGCTCGACCTGCCGCTTGTAGCGGGCCAGTTCGCGCTCGACGGTGACGTTCTCCAGCTCCTGGTGGGCCGTGATGAGCGCAATCGCGCCCGGGGCCTCGTACACCTCGCGGGACTTGATGCCGACGAGGCGGTCCTCGACCATGTCGATCCGGCCGATGCCCTGGGCTCCCGCACGCTCGTTGAGCTGCTGGATGGCCTGGAGGACGGTGACGGGCTTGCCGTCGATGGCGACCGGGACGCCCTGCTTGAAGGAGACGATCACCTCGTCGGCCTCGCGGGGCTCGGCCGGGTTGGAGGTGTAGTCGTAGATGTCCTCGATCGGGGCGTTCCAGATGTCCTCCAGGAAGCCCGTCTCGACCGCGCGCCCGAAGACGTTCTGGTCGATGGAGTACGGGGACTTCTTGGTGGTGGCGATCGGAAGCTGCTTCTGCTCGCAGAAGGCGATCGCCTTGTCGCGGGTCATCGCGTAGTCGCGGACCGGGGCGATGCACTTCAGCTCGGGGGCCAGCGCGACGATGCCGGCCTCGAAGCGGACCTGGTCGTTGCCCTTGCCGGTGCAGCCGTGGGCGACCGTGGTGGCGCCGTGCTTCTGGGCGGCGGCGACCAGGTGCTTGACGATGGTGGGCCGGGAGAGGGCCGAGACCAGCGGGTAGCGGTCCATGTAGAGGGCGTTGGCCTTGATCGCCGGGAGGCAGTACTCGTCGGCGAACTCGTCCTTGGCGTCGGCCACTTCGGCCTCGACCGCGCCGCACGCGAGGGCGCGCTTGCGGATGACGTCCAGGTCCTCGCCACCCTGGCCGACGTCGACCGCGACGGCGATGACCTCGGCGCCCGTCTCCTCGGCGATCCAGCCGATGGCGACGGAGGTGTCCAGACCGCCCGAGTAGGCGAGTACGACGCGCTCGGTCACGAGTTTCTCCTCACAGTGCATTCGCTGACATGCATGAGTATGCAGCACTCTGCATGGTTCGTCAATTCGGCCCCGTCACGACCGTGCCAAGGAAATCCCAAAGAGGTTTGAACAACGGAACGCGCTTTCTCGTACCTCTCCCCGAACGCAGGCGCCGCGTTTGTCAACAACGGACCCCCCTGACCCTAGTGAGGCATCTGCATGTCCAGGGCTCTTCCGAAGTACAACAAGCGTCGCGTGGTCCTCATCGGCGGCGCCGCCGCGGTGGTGCTGTCGGGCGCGGTGATCGCCGGCAACGCCCTCGCCGGGGAGACGTCCAACAGCAGCGGCACCGCCGCCAAGACGCTGGCCGACCCGGGCACGATCGTCTGCCCGGACGTGGCCTCGCAGCTGCCGGACATCCCGGCGTCCGCCCAGGCCGAGGTCGACCGCAACCTCACGCTCCTCAACACCCAGATCCAGGAGGCCAACACCCGCCTCCAGGACACGGTGGGCCAGGGCGGCGCCAACTTCGTCCAGAACGCGATCCTGGGCCCCCTGGCGGACAAGCGGACCTCGACCATCGACCGCATCGCCATCGCGATCGGCCGCACCGCCGAGAAGCCGACGGGCCTCGACTCGCTCGCCGAGTGCGCGCTGGACGCGGGCGGTACGGCCACGGGCGACGGTGCGGCGTCCCCGGCGGGAGCGTCCCCCGAGGCCACGCCGGCCGACTCGGCGAGCCCCAGCGCGAGCGCGGCGGCCGGGGACGAGGCCGCCGGGGACGACTCGGCCGCGGCCGACACCAGTGACGTCGGGACGATCACCTGCCCGGACGTCGAGTCCCAGTTGCCCGCGATTCCGGCGTCCGCCCAGGACGAGGTCACGCGCAACCTGACGCTGCTCGACACGCAGATCCAGGAGGCGAACCAGCGGCTCGTGGACACCGTCGGGCAGGGCGGGGCGAACTTCGTGCAGAACGCGATCCTCGGTCCGCTGGAGGACAAGCGGGTCGCGACGATCAATCGGATCGCCACCGCGATCGGGCGGACCGCTGACAAGCCGACCGGGCTTGACTCCTTGGCCGCCTGCACGCTCAACAAGTAGTACTGAGCGTGTCAGGCGCCATGGCCGCCCCGAGCGCCGGCCGGGGCGGCCATGGGCAATCCTGCCGGGTTGGCCGAAATGGCGCCGTTGGGGTGACTGTTGTTCGTTGGGTGCGGGCCGGCCGTGGTTACTCGCGCCCACGCGGCGGAGCCGCACATCGATACAGCCCCGCGCCCCTGAAAGCGCAGGGGCGCCGCAGCGTTGGAAGGCGCCCTCGCAGCCGCAGCGTTGGAAAGGCGCCCCAGCCAGCCGCAGCGCTAGAAAGTGCTGCCGGGCAGCCGCGCCGTCAGAAAGTGCCCGGCAGCCGTACCGTGAAAGTCGTTGACCCCGGCCGGCTCTCCAGTGTCACCGCTCCCCCGTGCGCCTCCACCACCGCCGCCACGATCGACAGCCCCAGCCCCGCTCCGCCGCCCGAGCCCTCCGTGCGGCGGCGGTCCGCCCGGGTGAAGCGTTCGAAGACGCCGGGCTGGACGTCGTCGGGGACACCCGGGCCGCTGTCGTGGACCTTCAGTGTGGTCGTCGTACCGGCGGTCTCCAGGGTCACCGTCACCTTCGTGTCAACGGGTGTGTGCAAACGGGCGTTGGCAAGGAGGTTGGCCAGGACCTGCTGGAGGCGATGGGCGTCGCCGGGGACGGTGACCGGCTCCTCCGGGAGGTCCAGTTCCCAGCGGTGGTCCGGGCCCGCGGCCTGGGCGTCGGCCACCGCGTCCAGGACCAGGTGGGTGAGGTCCACGGGGCAGCGTTCCAGGGGGCGGCCCGCGTCCAGGCGGGCCAGCAGCAGCAGGTCGTCGACCATCTCGCCCATGCGCGCCGACTCCGCCGCGATCCGCTCCAGCGCGCGGGTCACCTTCGGCGGGACCGGGCCGGGGTGCAGCAGCGCCAGTTCCGCGTGGCCGCGCACCGACGCCACCGGGGTGCGCAGCTCGTGGCTGGCGTCGGCGGCGAAGGTGCGCAGCCGTTCCTCGCTCGCGTGCCGTTTGGTCAGGGCGTCCTCGACATGGCCGAGCATCCGGTTGAAGGCGGTCGCGACCCGGCCGACCTCGCCGCGCGGGTCGGACTCGGGGGCCCGCGGCGGCAGCGCCACCTCCCCGCTGGCGAGCGGGAGTTCGCTGACCCGGGCGGCCGTGTCGGCGACCCGGATCAGCGGCCGCAGCGACCAGCGCACCCACAGCGCGCCCGCGACCCCGGTGATGGCCAGGGCCAGGCCGAACACGATCGCGGCGACCAGTTCCAGCCGGTGCACGGTGGCCTCGACCGGCTCCAGCGGCAGCCCGGTGATCAGGATGTCGCCGTCGAGCCCCTTGGACGCCGTCATCCGGTACGGCGACAGCGTGGCCAGGTCGACGGTGTGGCCCTCGCCGTCGACCTCGATCGCGGCCAGTTTCGCCTTGTCCCCTGCGCTGAGGTCGACGTTCAGGTCGGTGGTCAGGTCGCCGGAGCGGACGACGGCCGCGTTGGTGACCGTGCCCTTGTAGAGGCGGGCGCCGAAGGTGCCGGTGGCCGTGCGGCGGGTGTCGCCCTGCTCGTCGCCGTCGTGGTCGTCGTGGGGGATCCTGCCGCCGTGCTCCAGGCTGGCCGGGAACCTGGTGCCCAGTTCGGTCAGCTGCTGGTCGAGGCGGCCGGTGAGGAAGCCGTCGAGTTCGATGACCGCGGCCACGCCGACGGCGGCGCAGCTGATGGCGAGCAGCACGACCAGGCCCGCGGTGAGCCGGGCGCGCAGGGTGCGCGGCCGGGGCAGCCGCGACGCCCAGCGCCGCGGGGGCCATGCCCTCATCGGGCCACCGGCTTGAGCACGTATCCGGCGCCGCGGACCGTGTGGATCATGGGCGGGCGGCCGGCGTCGACCTTCTTGCGCAGGTAGGAGATGTACAGCTCGACGACGTGGGCGCGGCCCCCGAAGTCGTAGGACCAGACGCGGTCGAGGATCTGGCTCTTGCTGAGGACGCGGCGCGGGTTGCGCATGAGGAAGCGCAGGAGTTCGAACTCGGTGGGCGAGAGTTCGACGAGTTCGCCGCCGCGGGTGACCTCGCGGGCCTCCTCGTCCATGACGAGGTCGCCGACGGTCAGCCGGGGGCCGTCCTCCAGCTGCCGGGCCATGCCCGCGCGGCGCAGCAGTCCGCGCAGCCGGGCGACGACCTCCTCCAGGCTGAACGGCTTGGTCACGTAGTCGTCGCCGCCCGCGGTGATGCCCGCGATGCGGTCCTCGACGGCGTCGCGCGCGGTCAGGAACAGCACGCAGACCTCGGGCCGCACGGTGTGCAGGTCGCGCAGCACGGCGAAGCCGTCGGTGTCGGGGAGCATCACGTCCAGGACGACGGCGTCGGGCAGCAGCTCGCGCGCCTCGGCCGCGGCGCTCGCCCCGTCACCGGCCGAGCGCACCTCCCAGCCCTCGTAGCGCAGGGCGCCGCAGAGCACCTCGGCGAGGTCGGGGTCGTCGTCGACGACGAGGACCCGGACGGGGCTGCCGTCGGGGCGGGTGAGCGCGGGACGGCCGGAGGCGCGGGAGCGGGGCATGTTCATCTCACCCACCAGCATGCCGCGCCGCCCGCGGGCGGGCTTCCTTATACCGCTCTGAGTTCCCTCTGAGTCCCCTCTGATCCGCGGCACCGCACCCCCCCCCGCCGCACCCCTCCTGGCCTGTGCCGATACGGCGACGGCGGCCCCGTACTGAGAAGGAGCTCAGAAGTCGTGGCGGCACGGTTGTGCCGAACAGCCGAAAGGACGCCTCCATGACGACCGTGCACGAACCGCGGACGGCCACCCATGTGCCCCTGCCGCCCCGGCGCTCCCCCCCCCCCCCCGTCCTGGCCCTGCTGTGGGCCGGGGCCGCCGCGGTGCTCGCCCTGTGGTGGTCGGACACGGGTTCGGTCGTGGGCGCCGCGGGCTGGCTGACCGGCGCCGGGCGGATCGCCGGACTGCTGTGCGGGTACGCCTGTGCCGTCCTGGTCGCGCTGATGGCCCGGGTGCCGCTGTTCGAGCGGCGGATCGGCTCGGACCGGGTGGCCCGCTGGCACGCGATGGCCGGGCGCTACACGGTCTGCCTGCTGCTCGCGCACGTCGTGCTGATCCTGCTCGGGTACGCCGCCCAGGACCACGCCTCGCTGGTGCACGAGACGGTCACGGTCGTCCTGGACTACCCGGACATGCTGAAGGCGACCATCGGCACGCTGATCCTCTTCGCGGTCGGCATCTCCTCGGCCCGCGCCGCCCGCCGCCGGATCGGGCACGAGTTCTGGTACTACGTCCATCTGCTGACGTACGTCGCCGTCTTCCTCGCCTTCTGGCACCAACTCACCCTCGGCTCCGACTTCACCGGCAACCGGGCGGCCCAACTCGCCTGGTACGCCCTCTACTTGGGGGTTACGGCGCTGGTGCTGTGGTTCCGGGTGCTCGCGCCGGTGCGGCTGAACCTGCGGCACCGGCTGCGGGTGGAGTCGGTGCACCGGGAGGCGCCGGGGGTCTGGTCGGTGGTCATGAGCGGGCACCAACTCGACCGTATGGGCGCGGAGTCGGGGCAGTTCTTCCGGTGGCGGTTCCTCACCGAGGGGATGCGGTGGACCTCGACGCCGTACTCGCTGTCCGCGCCGCCCCGGGCCGGCCGGCTGCGGATCACCGTCAAGGCGCTCGGCGACCACAGCGCGTCCGTCGCGCTGCTGCGGCCCGGCACCCGGGTGTGGGCCGAGGGTCCCTACGGCGCCCTGACCGCCGAACGGCGCACCGCCCAGAAGGTGTTGCTCATAGCGGGCGGTGTCGGGGTGACCCCGCTGCGCGCGCTGTTCGAGACGCTGCCCGGTGACGTGACCCTGCTGTACCGGGCGCGTACGGCCGAAGACCTGGCCCTGGGGCGGGAGTTGGAGGCAATCGCCCGCTGGCGCGGCGGCCGGGTGCTGTACGCGCTGAACGGATCGCGCGGTGAACGCCCGGAGTTCACCGCCCAGTCGCTGCGCGCGGCCGTGCCCGGGATCGGCGGCCACGACGTGTACCTGTGCGGCCCGCACGGCTTCGCCCGGGAGGTCTACGCGGCGCTGCGGGCCGCCGGGGTTCCGGACCGCCGCATCCACCACGAGTCCTTCGAGCTGTGAGGCGTAGGAAATATGCACGCGTTGAAGAAGAACCGCCCGTTGCGCCGGATCGTGCTGGCCAGTGCCGCCACGGTGTCCGGGGTGGTGCTGCTGCTGTCGCTGAAGCCGCACGACACGCCGTCGGTCGCGGTGGCCTCCGTGCCCGCGCCCAGCACCAGTTCGAGTGCGTCCAGCAGCAGTGGCGGCTCGTCCGGCAGCGGCGGCTCGTCGGCCACCGGCACCAAGACCGTCACCGGCAGCTCGGTCCAGACCCGTTACGGCGCCGTCCAGGTCCAGGTCACCGTGGAGAACGGCAAGTTGACCGAGGTGACGGCGCTGTCGTACCCGCAGGGCAATCCGCGCGACCAGCAGATCAACAGTTACGCGGTGCCCGAGCTGCGCCGCGAGGCCCTGGCCGCGCAGAGCGCGCAGATCGACACGGTCTCCGGCGCGACCTACACCAGTGACGGTTACCGGCAGTCACTCCAGTCCGCGTTGGACTCCGCGGGACTTTGAACAACGGGCAGCTCTCCCACGTACCTCTGGGCCAAGGGGGCCACTGGCCTCACCCGCCCCATGGAGGATCACGGAGGAGACCGTGTCCACGATCGCCGGTGGCCGCGCCGCACGGCGCCAGACGCTGCGCCGCATCCGTCCACGCCGCTCACCCGCCGCTCTGCTGCTCTTCGCCGTCGCGGCGGGTGCGGTCGCGGTGGTCTGGCTCTGGTGGATGAACACCCCGTCCCTTGCGGACAACACTGCCAAGATTCTCAACGCGGGCCGGATCACCGGTCTGCTCGCCGGCTACCTGATGGCCCTGGTCGTGCTCCAGATGGCGCGGGTGCCCGCACTCGAACGCCGGGTGGGCTCCGACCGCGTCGCCCGCTGGCACTCGATGAGCGGCCGCTACACGATCTCCCTGGTCGTCGCGCACGTGGTGCTGACGATGTGGGGCTACGCGCTCCAGGCCGGGAAGGGTTTCAAGGACATCGTCCTGGTGACCATCGGCACCGTCACCCAACTGCCCGACCTGGGCAAGGCGTCGATCGGCACCGGTCTGCTGGTACTGATCGGCCTGCTGTCCGTGGGCGGCGTGCGCCGGAGGATCCCCTACGACCTCTGGTACCACGTCCACCTGCTGACGTACGCGGTGGTCTTCCTGACCTTCTGGCACCAGCTGTCCACCGGCAACGACTTCGTGCTCACCCCGACCGCGCAGACCGCCTGGTACGCGCTGTACGGGTCGGTGACCGCGCTGGTGATCTGGTACCGGATCCTCACCCCGATCCGGCTCAACATGCGGCACCGGATGCGGGTGGAGGCCGTGATCGAGGAGGCGCCCGGTGTGGTGTCCGTGCTGATCACCGGGCGGAAGCTGCACCGGATGGGCGCGGAGGCCGGACAGTTCTTCCGGTGGCGGTTCCTCGCCCCGGGCATGCGGTTCAGCTCGCACCCGTACTCGCTGTCGGCGACGCCCCGCCCCAACATGCTGCGGATCACGGTCAAGGCGATCGGCGACCACAGCTCCGCGCTGCGCGAACTGCGGCCGGGCGTGCGGGTGTGGGCCGAGGGACCGTACGGCTCGATGACCGCGCAGCGGCGCAGCCGGGGCAAGGTGCTCCTGGTGGCCGGTGGCGTCGGCATCACGCCGATGCGGACCCTGTTCGAGACGCTGCCGGGCGCGCCCGGCGACCTGACCCTGCTCTACCGGGCCAACACCACGCAGGACCTGGCCCTGTGGAGCGAGCTGTCGCAGATCGCCGAGGACCGCGGGGCACGCCTGATGTACGCGGTCAACAGCCCCGACGGCGAACGCCCGGACATCTCGGCGGACACGCTGCGCCGCAAGCTGCCGGACATCGACCGGCACGACGTGTTCATGTGCGGGCCGCCCGGGTTCGCGCAGCAGGTCTACGAAGCACTGCGCGGCGCGGGGGTCCCCGCCCGCCGCATCCATCACGAGTCGTTCGAGATGTGAGCGACGGGAGTTCGGGAGTTCTGGAGCGATGAAGAAGAGTCACCCCATCCGACGTGTCGTGCTCGCGGGCGCGGCCACCGTGTCCGGGATCGTGCTGCTGCTGTCCCTCAAGCCGTCGACCGACCCGACCTCGGCGCAGGCCGCGGGGGCGGCACCGCAGGCGGGGGCCGCGGCCCAGGAGTCACCGCAGGGCGGCACCGCGCAGCAGACCGGCACGCAGACCGTCACCGGCAGCGTGGTGCAGACCGAGTACGGCAACGTGCAGGTCCAGATCACCATGGCCGATGGGAAGATCACCAAGGCGGCGGCGGTCCAGGCGCCCAAGGGCGGCACCAGCGACCAGAAGACGGCGCTGGCGGTGCCCAAGCTCAACCAGGAGGCGGTGGCCAAGCAGAGCGCGGACATCGACGTCGTCTCAACGGCCACCTACACGAGCAACGGCTACAAGCAGTCGCTCCAGTCGGCGATCGACAAGGCGAAGGCGGCGGCACCGGCGGCCTCGGCCTCTTCGGGTTCTTCCGACTCCGGTTCCACGCAGGCTCGTACGGTCACCGGTGACGTGGCGCAGACGACGTACGGCAACGTCCAGGTGCGGCTGACGCTCAGCGGCGACAAGATCACCAAGGCGGAGGCGGTGCAGGCGCCCAGCGGCGGCACCAGCGACCAGAAGACGGCGCTGGCGGTGCCCAAGCTCAACCAGGAAGTGGTGACGGCCCAGAGCGCCGACATCGACGCCGTGTCGACCGCGACCTACACCAGCAACGGCTACAAGCAGTCCCTCCAGTCCGCGTTGGACAAGGCCGGTGTCTGAACAGGTGGCCGACCCCGCGGACGCGCCGCCCGCGCTGCGGCACGCGGAGGAGGTCATGGGCACCGTCTTCTCCTTCGACGTGCGCGGCGGTGAACCCGGGGCGGTCCAGACGGCGTTGGAGGAGGCGATTGCCGGACTCCACCGCGTGGACGAGGTGTTCAGCACCTACCGCGAGCACAGCCAGGTCTCGCGCCTGGCCCGCGGTGAACTCGCCGTCGAGGACTGCGATCCGGAGGTGCGCGAGGTGCTCGCGCTCGGCGCCGAGGCGGAGCGGCTCAGCGGCGGCTGGTTCAGCACCCGCTACGAGGGCCGCCTCGACCCGACCGGCATCGTCAAGGGCTGGGCGGTCGAACGGGCCGCCCGGCACCTCGCGGCGGCCGGCGCGAGCGGGGTGAGCGTCAACGGCGGCGGCGACGTCCAGCTCTACGGCGTCCCCGGCCCGCACCGCCCGTGGCGCGTGGGCGTCTCGGACCCGTTGCGCCCCGGGGCGCTGGCGGCGGTCGTGTCGGCGGCCGGGGCGGACGAGTTGGCGGTGGCCACGTCCGGCACGGCGGAACGCGGCGCCCACATCGTGGACCCGCGCACCGGCAAGTCCGCGGTGACGGACCTGGTCGCGGTCACGGTCGTGGGCCCCACCCTCACCTGGGCGGACTGCTGGGCGACGGCGGCGTTCGCGATGGGTTCACGGGAGGGCCTGGCGTGGCTGGAACAACTCCCGGACGTGGAGGCGTTGTTGATCACGGCGGGGGACGAGGTGCGGTGTACGGATGGGTTGGCGGCGCGTCTGGGGTAGTTCCCTTGCCTTCGCGGCGGGGGCAGTCCCTTTGCCTGCGGCGGGGTAGGCGCACGCTTCGCTTCGGGCGAGTGCTCGCATTTGAGGGGCGCGGGGAACTGCGCGAGCAACCACGACGCACCCGCAGACAAAAACGGCGGTGCACCCACCCAAAGGCGCACCGCCGCTCCCCGCTGAGACCTACTGAACGTTCTGAGCCAACCGCAGCAAATGATCCGCCAACGCCTGCCCCCCCACCGGATCCCGGCTGATCAACAACAACGTGTCATCCCCCGCGATCGTCCCGAGGATGTCGTGCAACTCGGCCTGGTCGATGGCGGAAGCCAGGAACTGTGCCGCACCCGGCGGCGTACGCAACACCACGAGATTCGCCGAAGCCTCCGCGGAGATCAGCAGCTCCGCGGACAGCCGCCGCATCCGCTCCTCCTTCGCCGACCCGCCCAGCGGCGCGCGCGGGGTCCGGAAACCCCCTTCGCTCGGCACCGCGTAGATCAGGTCGCCGTCGGTGTTGCGGATCTTCACCGCGTTCAGCTCGTCCAGGTCCCGGGAGAGCGTCGCCTGGGTGACGCTCAGCCCGTCGTCGGACAGCAGCTTCGCCAACTGGCTCTGCGACCGCACCGGTTGCCGGTTGAGGATGTCCACGATCCGGCGGTGGCGTGCGGTGCGGGTCTGCGGTACGGCAGGCCCGGCGGTCTGCTCGTGATCCTGCGCCTGACTCATCGTCGTCTCATTCTCCGGGTCATCCGTCTCCTTCGGCGGTGTGGGCCGCCTTGGCCGCGTCCAGGAAGCCGGGGAGCGCCTTGAGGAAGGCGTCCACCTCGCCGTCGCCCAGATTGAGCGGCGGCATGAGCCGTACGACATCGGGGGCGGGCGCGTTCACCAGAAGACCGGCGTCCTGGGCCGCGCGCTGCGCGTGCGCGGCGAGCGGCTCGGTGAGCACGATACCCAGCAGAAGGCCCGCACCCCGGACAGAATCGATCAACGGGTGGCCGAGAGATTCGATTCCGTCGCGCAGCCGCTCGCTCTGGCTCTTGACGTTTTCGAGCAGGCCCTCGGACTCGATGGTGTCGAGGACGGCGAGTCCGGCGGCGCAGGCGACGGGGTTGCCGCCGAAGGTGGTGCCGTGGTGGCCGGGCTTGAGGAGGTCGGCGGCGCGGCCGAAGGCGACGGTGGCGCCGAGCGGCAGGCCGCCGCCGAGGGCCTTGGCGAGGGTGACGACGTCCGGCAGGACGCCCTCGTGGGCCTGGTAGTCGAACCAGTGTCCGGTGCGGCCGATGCCGGTCTGCACCTCGTCGAGGACGAGCAGCGCGCCGGTGGCGGCGGTGATCGCGCGGGCCGCCTTGAGGTATCCGGCGGGCGGGACGACGACGCCGCTCTCGCCCTGGATGGGTTCGATGACGACGAGGGCGGTGTCCTCGGTGACCGCGGCGGCCAGGGCCTGTGCGTCGCCGAAGGGGACGTGGGTGATGTCGCCGGGCAGCGGCCGGAAGGGGTCCTGCTTGGCGGGCTGGCCGGTGAGGGCGAGGGCGCCCATGGTGCGGCCGTGGAAGCCGCCCTGGGTGGCGACCATGTGGGTGCGGCCGGTGAGGCGGCCTATCTTGAAGGCGCCCTCGTTGGCCTCGGCGCCCGAGTTGCAGAACAGCACCCTGCCGTCGCGGCCGAAGAGCTGGAGGAGCCGTTCGGCGCGGGCGACGGTCGGCTCGGCCATGAAGAAGTTGGAGATGTGGCCCAGGGAGCCGATCTGCCGGCTGACGGCCTCGACGACGGCGGGGTGGGCCGTGCCGAGCGCGTTGACCGCGATACCGCCGACGAAGTCCAGGTACTCGTTGCCCTCGGCGTCCCACACCTTGGTGCCCGCGCCGCGCACGAGCGGCAGGCGCGGGGTGCCGTAGTTGTTCATGAGCGCGCCCTGCCACCGCTGGGTCAGCTCGTCGTTGGCGGCATGGGCCGAGTGGGCAGAGTCGGCCGGGTTGGCGGTCATGCGGCAGTCCCCTCTTGCGCGTCGGACTCCGGCTCGTCGGGCACGACCATCGTCCCGATGCCTTCGTCGGTGAAGATCTCCAGCAGGATCGAGTGCTGGACCCGGCCGTCGATGACACGGGCGTTGGTCACGCCGCCGCGTACGGCGTGCAGGCAGCCCTCCATCTTCGGCACCATGCCGGCGCTCAACTCCGGCAGCAGCTTCTCCAGTTGGGAGGCGGTGAGGCGGCTGATCACCTCGTCGGAGTTGGGCCAGTCCTCGTAGAGGCCCTCGACGTCGGTGAGGACCATGAGGGTCTCGGCGCCCAGTGCCGCAGCGAGTGCCGCAGCCGCCGTATCAGCATTGACGTTGTAGACATGGTGATCGTCCTGACTGCGGGCGATCGACGAGACGACCGGGATGCGGCCGTCGGCGAGCAGTGCTTCGATGACGCCCGTGTCGATCTCGGTGATCTCGCCGACCCGCCCGATGTCGACCAACTCGCCGTCGATCTCGGGCTGGTGCTTGGTGGCGGTGATGGTGTGCGCGTCCTCGCCGGTCAACCCGACGGCCAGCGGCCCGTGTTGGTTGAGCAGTCCGACCAGTTCGCGCTGGACCTGACCGGCGAGCACCATCCGTACGACGTCCATGGCGTCCTCGGTGGTAACGCGCAGGCCGGCCTTGAACTCGCTGACGATGCCGTGCTTGTCGAGGGCGGCGCTGATCTGCGGGCCGCCGCCGTGCACGACGACGGGCTTGAGTCCGGCGTGGTGCAGGAAGACCACGTCCTGCGCGAAGGCGGCCTTCAACTCCTCGTTCACCATGGCGTTTCCGCCGAACTTGATGACGACGGTCTTTCCGTGGTGGCGGGTCAGCCAGGGCAGCGCTTCGATGAGGATCTTCGCCTTGGGCAGGGCGGTGTGCTTCCGCGTGCTTCCGTTGCTCATGGACTCGCTCATGATGAGTAGGCGCTGTTCTCGTGGACGTAGTCGGCGGTGAGGTCGTTGGTCCAGATGGTGGCGGTGTCGGTGCCCGCGGCGAGGTCGGCGACGATGTGCACCTCGCGGTAGCGCATGTCGACCTTGTCGCGGTCCTCGCCGACGCCGCCGTTCTTGCAGACCCACACGCCGTTGATGGCGACGTTCAGCCGGTCGGCCTCGAAGGCGGCCTGCGTGGTGCCGATGGCGGACAACACCCGTCCCCAGTTGGGGTCTTCGCCGTGCAGCGCGCACTTGAGGAGGTTGTTGCGGGCGATGGAGCGGCCCACCTCGACGGCGTCGTCCTCGCTCGCGGCGTTGACGACCTCGATCCTGATGTCCTTGCTGGCGCCCTCGGCGTCCCGGATCAGCTGCTGGCCGAGGTCGTCGCAGACGGCCCGGACGGCCTCGGCGAACTCCTCGTGTTCCGGGGTGACTTCGGCGGCGCCGGAGGCGAGCAGCAGCACGGTGTCGTTGGTGGACATGCAGCCGTCGGAGTCGACGCGGTCGAAGGTGGTGCGGGTGGCGGCGCGCAGGGCCCGGTCGAGGGCGTAAGCGTCGAGGTCGGCGTCCGTGGTGAGGACGACGAGCATGGTGGCCAGGCCCGGGGCGAGCATGCCCGCGCCCTTGGCCATGCCGCCGACGCTCCAGCCGTCCTTGGTGACGACGGACGTCTTGTGCACGGTGTCGGTGGTCTTGATGGCGATGGCGGCCTTCTCACCGCCGTGCTCACTCAGCGCCTGCGCCGCGGTCTCGACTCCGGGCAGG
The DNA here is from genome assembly GCA_001298575.1 of Actinobacteria bacterium OK074. GTDB lineage: Bacteria > Actinomycetota > Actinomycetes > Streptomycetales > Streptomycetaceae > Streptomyces. The sequence continues at coordinate 182,877 of LJCV01000099.1, read as the reverse complement.
AGCTTGTCCATCGGGAGCAGGACGCCGATGAGGCCGGTGGAGGCGACGGCGACCTCGGCCGCGTTCAGGCCCAGCGTGTCGGCGACCTTCTCGGCGGTGGCGTGCGTGTCCTGGAAGCCCTGGGGGCCCGTACAGGCGTTGGCGCCACCGGAGTTGAGGATCACGGCGGAGACGGTGCCGCCCTTGAGGACCTGCTCGGACCAGAGGACGGGGGCGGCCTTGACCCGGTTGGAGGTGAAGACGCCCGCGGCGGCGAGACGGGGCCCGTTGTTGACCACGAGGGCCAGGTCCGGGTTGCCGTTCGCCTTGATCCCGGCGGCAACTCCCGCCGCGGAAAAGCCTTTTGCTGCCGTGACACTCACTGCATCTCCTTGTTCGCTTCTCCGCCCGCGCAGCGCAGCGGTGCGGGCATCTCGGCCGTCTGCGGCCCGGTGGCTGCGCGCGCGTCACTCACGGAGCGACTCCGATCGTGGACAGCCCCGTGGACTCGTCGAACCCGAGGGCGATGTTCATGCTCTGGACGGCACCGCCCGCGGTGCCCTTGGTGAGGTTGTCGATGGCGCTGATCGCGATGATGCGGCCCACGGCGGCGTCGTACACGACCTGCACCTGAACGGCGTTGGAACCGTGGACGGACGCGGTGGTGGGCCACTGGCCCTCGGGCAGCAGGTGCACGAACGGCTCGTCGGCGAACGCCTTCTCGTAGACCGCGCGCAGCGATTCGGCCGTCACGCCCTCGCGCGCCTTGGCGCTGCACGTGGCGAGGATGCCGCGGGGCATCGGCGCGAGGGTCGGCGTGAAGGAGACGGCGACCCGCTCCCCCGCCGCCGCGCTGAGGTTCTGGATCATCTCGGGGGTGTGCCGGTGGCCGCCGCCGACGCCGTAGGGCGACATGGAGCCCATGACCTCGCTGCCGAGCAGGTGCGGTTTGGGCGCCTTGCCCGCGCCGGAGGTGCCGGACGCGGCGACGATCACGGCCTCCGCCTCGGCGATACGGGCCGCGTACGCCGGGAAGAGCGCGAGCGAGACGGCGGTGGGGTAGCAACCGGGCACCGCGATGCGCTTGGACCCCTCCAACGCGCCGCGGCCACCCGGCAGTTCGGGCAGGCCGTAGGGCCAGGTCCCGGCGTGCGGGGAGCCGTAGAACCGCTCCCAGTCGGCCGGGTTGTCGAGCCGGAAGTCGGCGCCCATGTCGACGACGAGGACATCCGGGCCGAGCTGTTCGGCGACGGCGGCGGACTGCCCGTGGGGCAGCGCCAGGAAGACGACATCGTGTCCGGCGAGCACCTCGGGGGTGGTCTCCTCCAGGACGCGGTCGGCGAGTGGCAGCAGGTGCGGCTGGAGTGCGCCGAGCCGCTGGCCCGCGTTGGAGTTTCCGGTCAGGGCGCCGATCTCGACCTCGGGGTGGGCGAGGAGCAGACGCAGCAGCTCTCCACCCGCGTACCCGCTCGCTCCGGCCACTGCCGCACGTACAGCCATGAACCCTCCTCCTAGACGGCATGACTATACGTTTCGCCGTACGTTTATGCAATCCCATGGGTGGGGGCGCACACCGACACAAGGGGGCGCACGGAGCCGCGGCACCCCCCCTCGGGGGCGAACATCAGTACGGCCCGTACGTCCATTCCCCGCCGAGCAGCGTCGCATGCACCGGCATCTCCCGCAGCGTGCGGACGTCCGCGGTGAGCGGGTCGGTGTCGACGACGGCCAGGTCGGCGGTGTCGCCGACGCGCAGCAGCCGTCGGCCGCGGGCCGCCGCGACCAGGGCCGCCGCGGTGGTCAGCTCCTGTTCGGGGTGCCAGGAGGGGCGCTCGTCGCCGGTGCGGCTGACCGCGGCGGCGATGCCCAGCCAGGGGTCCAACGGGGAGACGGGCGCGTCCGAGCCGAGTTCGAGGCGGGCGCCCGCGGCCAGCAGCTCGGCGTAGGGGAAGGCGTGGGCGGTGCGGCCGTGCCAGTGCCGGTCGGCCACGTCGCGGTCGTCGAGGGCGTGCGCGGGCTGCACCCCGGCGGTGACGCCCAGCGCGGCGAAGCGCGGCAGGTCGGCCGGGTCGAGCAGCTGGGCGTGTTCGATACGGCCCTTGCAGCGGACGGCGGCGAAGGCGTCCAGGGCGGCGGTGTTGGCCCGGTCGCCGATGGCGTGCACGGCGGCCTCGATGCCGTGGGCGGACGCCTGCCGCATCAGGGTGACCAGTTGCTCGTAGGGGATCTGTTCGATGCCGTACGCGTCCGGGGTGTCCTCCAGACCGGGGTAGGGCTGGTGGCACCAGGCGGTGCGGGTGTTGAGGGAGCCGTCGGTGATCAGCTTCAGCGGGCCGAACCGGACCCGGCCGCCGGTACCGGGCAGGACGTCGCCGGTGCGCAGGCCGCGGTCGATCGCGGCGGGCAGCCAGTGCGGGTAGACGGCGGCCTCCACGCGCACGGCGGGCGGGGCGGTGGCGGCGCGCCGGGTCCAGTCGGCGGCGTTGTCGGCGTACTCGAAGTCGGTGATGCCGGTGACGCCGCGGGCCGCGGCGGCGGCGCACGCCTCGGCCGCCCAGCGGTCGGCGGTGGCGGCGGGCGCCTCGGGCAGGTCGGCGACGGCGGCCATGCAGTCGTGCTCGCGCAGCAGCCCCGTCGGGTGCTCGGCGCGGCCGAGGAGGGCCAGGCACGCGGAGTTCAGCCAGACCGCGTGCAGGTCGGCGCTGAGCAGGGCGACGGGCCGGTCGGGCGCGACCGCGTCCAGCAGCCCCTTGTGCGGCACGTCGGGCCACAGCCCGTCCCGGAAGCCGTACCCGGCGAACAGTTCCCCTACGGGCAACCCCTGCTGCGCCGCCCGCACGGCCTCGACGGCCTCCCGCGCCGAACGCGTCCCCGACAGGTCCGTACGGCGTCTGAGGCCCGCCCACTGGGTGAGGTGCACGTGGGCGTCCCACAGGCCCGGCAGGACGGTGCGGCCGTCGAGGTCGACGCGGCGTTCGCCGGGGGCCGCGGGCAGGTCCGTGCCGACGACGGTGATCCGGCCGTGCTCGATGCGGACGTCGGCGGGCCGGGCGCCCGCGCCGAGGCGGGCGCCCACGAGGGTGAGCGGACGCGGGTCGGCGGCGCGGGGTGCGGCCTGCGGTTCGGTCTGCGGTTCGGTGCTGGTCAAGCGGGGCTCCCGGGGCGGGCGGCGGACGGCTGGGGACCGGTCGCGGCGGTGGCGGTCGTGCGCGGCGGGCGGCGGCTGACGCCGATGTCTGGGGTCGACTCGCGGCTACCCGGCGGGGGTTGTCGGGTCCAGGGTGGTCGCGGCGGTCGCGAGGATCGCCGCGTACTGGATGCCGGCCAGCGCCGCGATCGGCAGCGGTTCGCCGACCCAGGCGGCGGCCTGTTCCTGCCAGCCCTCGTACACGGCGAGCAACTCCCTCGCGTTCCGGTGGACTTCGGCGGTGGCGCTGCCCGCGCCGGTCTCCGCCGCCAGCGCGCGCAGCAGCATGCCGCCGTAGCGGACCCGGACGACGTGCACGCCGGCCTCGAACCCGAAGCGTTCGGCGACGGTCGCGACGCGGTCCCCGTCCTCGGTGGCGGCGCGGGCCGTCTCGCCGTCGGCGGCGTCGGGCAGGGAGTCCACGAAGGCCCGGACCGCGCGCAGGAACGGGGTGTCGAGGGTCAGGTGCGGGGCGACGGCCGCCAGGGTGCCGGCGAGGACGGTGCCCGTCTCGCGCAGCAGCCCGGCCCGGCGGCGTACGGCGTCGGCGTACCGTTCGCCGGTCGGGGTGGTGTCGTCGGCGTCGGGGTGGGTCCACTGCGGGACCTCGGTGGCGAGGTAGAGCGTGCCGTGGCGGGCCGCGTAGTCGGCGCTGGAGGTGCCGGCGATGGCGCCCGCGGTCGGGTCCACGCCGACGCTCTCAAGGTGGTCGTAGGCGTCCCTCATGTCGATGCAGCCGTACACGGCTTCGGCGTGGCGCGGCACGAACGGGGCCTCGGGCTCGCCGGTTTCGAGGGGGATGCCGAGGGCGGCGGGGATGGCGTGCAGGGTGTCGTGCAGGGCGGGCAGCGGGCGGCTCACGTAGTAGTAGACGCCGCCCAGTTCGCCGTTGTGGAGGGTGGTCAGGAAGCGCGGGCGGGTGTCGTCGATGAGCCGCATCAGGGCGAGCGTCTCGGGCAGCGCGCGGTCGAAGTAGGCGTCCTTGTAGGCGAACGGGAAGGTCCACTCGACCTGTTCGGTGAAGGCGGGCCGGTAGAAGTGGCGGCCGTAGCGGCGGTGGTCGAACGGGGTCGCGAACCAGCCCTCGTTGAGCCGGGCGCCGTCCGGGTCGATGCAGGGCACCACGTGCCAGCGGGCGCCGAAGTGGCCGCGCAGGGCGGGGTCCTGGCACAGGGCGGTGGCGAGGTGCAGCGCGGTGACGTACCCGACGGGCTCGTTGGGGTGCACGCCGCCGACGATGAGGAACTCCGGTGCGCGCGGCCCGGGTTCGGCGCTCGCCGGGTCGTCGGGTCCGGGTTCGCCGAGTCCGAGTCCGGGTTCGGCGACGGTGAAGCACGGGATGGGCTCGCCCAGCCGCGAGGTGCCGATGCGGCGTTCGCGGACCAGCGTGGGGTGAGTGACCGTCAGTTCCCGGAAGGAGGCGAGGAGTTGGTCCACCGTCGGGTAGGCATCGGTGCGCGGCACGTCCGTGGCACGGCTGGTCCACGGCGACAGGGGCGGCTGGGCTACGGACGTGGCCATGGGCGGGTGCCTCCGGGGGGTGGGGGGTCTGGGTCGGGACGGGTGCGGCCGGTCGCGGCGCGGCGGGCGGTACGGACGGCGTCCGCGCGCGGCCGGGGAGACACGGTCCCGCCCACGCGGGCAGCGGACGACGCCACCGGTGCCACCCGCGCCTCCACGACCACGGGAGGCCCACCCAAGTAAGGGTACCCTTCCTGATCCATCCCCCCATGTTAGGGCCCGCCCCCGGCTCGCACGCCGTCACCTGCGACGACCCGCGCGTGGGCGGCCACCGCCGGGGTGGCCGCCCACGCGCTCCGGGCAGACGGGTTCCCTACCGCTGCCGGATCCGCAGGAACGTCACCGAGTTCGCCGGGAAGGTGTACGTGAACCGGTCGGCGACCGAGTCGACGGTGGACGTCACCGGGGCGACCGCCGTGGCCGTCTCGGTGTTCACCGCGTCCGGGGCGGCGGCCAGCGTCGTCACGCGGGCCGTCGGCGCGACCTTCGCGCCGCCGAGGTCGATCGCCGTACGGGCCGCCGCGGACTGGGCGTTGACGACCTTGACGAGGAGGTCGCCCGTCCTCGCGTCCCGGGTGACGACCTGGCGGAACGGCTCGGCGGGCTTGTCGTCGGTGAAGCTGCCCCACTCCTGGCCGTCGAGGTAGAGGGTCACCTGGCGGCCCCGCACCTTGACGTCGACGTCGTAGGCGCGGCCCGTCTCGATCGTGCCGGGCTTGGCGACCAGCGTCGACTTGCCGCCGTCCACGGCCTGTTCGACCGCGGTCTGGGTGTTGTTCCAGCCGCCGAGGTTCCACCAGTAGTAGTTGCCGGTGTCCTTGACGCCGAACGCGACCAGGAACCCTTCCTTTCCTGCCTTCTTGGTGGCCTTCACGTGCAGGTCGTAGTCGTGCCAGGAGGGGTCGCCGGCCGAGACCATGGTGTTCTCGGCGGCGGTGTCGCTCTGCACGTACTGGCCGTCCTCGACGCTCCAACTCCCGCCGCCCGTATGGGTCCACCGCGCGGCGTCGCCGCCGAAGTCGTCGGAGAGCAGGGAGTTGCCGTCCGCGTCGGTGACCTCGACGTCGTCGTAGGCGGCGCTGGTGGCCCAGGTGGACAGGCCGACGGCGCCGGTGATCGGGCCGCTGACGTCGGGGGTGGTGGTGGCGGTGGAGGGGACCACCCGGTCGCCGACGTTGTTCATGAACAGCTTCTGCACCTCGTAGTCGGCCGAGCCCCACGAGGCGTGGTTGTTGAACCAGATCATGTCGGGGCGCCACTGGACGTAGTCCTCGTTGGCCAACAGCGGGGCGTAGGAGGCCAGTTCGACGACGTCCGCGTTGCGTTCCAGGCCGGTCATGTAGGCGGCCTCGGCGAGCGCGTTCTTGAAGGTGTTGCCGCCGGAGGCGTACTCGCCGAGGAAGACCTTGGGGCCGGTGCGGTCGTAGGAGTCGTAGCGGTCGTTGTTCTGGAGGAACCACTGGGGGCTGTTGTAATAGTGCTCGTCGACCATGTCCACGTTGGCGTCGCGGTTGAGCTGCCAGGCCGTGTCGAAGGTCGAACCGCTGTCGTCGGGGCCGGAGTTGGAGATGACGGTGATGTCCGGGTACGTGGCCGCGATGGCGGTGCGGAACTGCTGGAAGCGGGCGAAGAACTCGGTGGGGAGGTTCTCCTCGTTGCCGACCTCGATGTGGGTGAGGTGGAAGGGCTTCGGGTGGCCCATCGCGGCGCGCTTGTGGCCCCACTCGCTGGTCACCGGGCCGTTGGCGAACTCGATGAGGTCGAGGGTGTCCTGGATGTGCCGCTTGAGCAGCGCGTCGTCGTCGACGGCCTTGTTCTGACCGCAGCCGGTGACCAGGGCCGGGACGACCGGCAGCGGCATCGCGCCGATGTCCTCGGCGAACTGGAGGTACTCGTAGTAGCCGAGTCCGTAACTCTGGTTGTAGCCCCAGAAGTTGGCGTTGGTGGCGCGCTGCTCGACCGGGCCGATGGTGTCCTTCCACTGGTAGGAGCGCTTGCGCTGGTAGCCGGACGCCTCGTCGTAGCCTTCCATGGAGCCGGTGTTGACCAGGCAGCCGCCGGGGAAGCGGACGAAGCCGGGATGCAGGGCGGCGATCTTCTCGGCGAGGTCCGTGCGCAGGCCGTGGCCCTTGTAGGTGTCCTTGGGCAGCAGCGAGACCATGTCGAGCGCGACCGGCCCCTCGGTGGCGACGGTCAGCCGTCCCGTGGTGCTGGTGCGGCTCGCGGTGAACCTGGCCGTGTACTTGGCCCACGTGCCGCGCACGGCGACCCGGCGGCCGGCGGCGAGGGTGCCGTCGGCGTCCTGGAGGGTCACGGTCAAGGATGTGGCCGCGTCCGCGCGGGCCCACACCGAGAAGTCGTAGACCTTGCCGCGTTCGACCGAAAGCCCGGTGTTGTAGCCGGAGTTGGTGACCGCCGAACCGGCGTCCAGCGAAAGGTAGTTCCGGTTGCGGGAGTTGAGCCGTCCGGCGTCGTCGAGGACCTGCGCGGTGCCGGTGGTGGTCCACGAAGTGAGCGGCGTGTAGGAGGAGTTGTCGGCGGGCGCGTACTCGAAGGACCGGTTCTGGACGAGTTCCGGGTACAGGCCGCCGTCCGCGGCCCGGTTGATGTCCTCGAAGAACACGCCGTACATGGTGTCGTCGATGGTCGCGCCCGTCGCCTTCGGGTCGACGGTGATCGCGTAGTCGGTGACCGCGCTGTCGGCTCTGTCGGCTCTGTCGGCGGAGGCGGCGGCGCCCGCGGGAGCGGGCAGGGAGACCGAGGCCAGCAGGAGCGCGCCGGCCGTGAGGCCGAGTCTCCAGCGGGTGGGACGCGTGCGTGACATGGATACTCCGCGGCTCTGTGCCCCCGTAGAGGCATTCGAAATATCGGACACTTGTTGGTAATTCGAACGGCAAGATAGGGAAGAGTAAAGAGACACGTCAATGGGCGTGCGTGACCGGGACGACCGGGCGGGACGGAGAGCGGGGCGGGATGGGCGAGTTCTGGCCGGTGCGGGACGTACTGGCGTACCTGTCCGGGAGTTGGCGCGTACGGCGCACCGTGCGCGACCTCGCGACCGGCGCCGCGGGCGAGTTCACCGGCACGACGGTCTTCGGCCCGCTGCCAGAGGATCCCTCTGGGCTGCTGCACCACGAGTCCGGCACGTTCACCTGGGCGGGTGTCCCCCGGCCCGCCGAGCGCACGCTGCGGTTCCTGCCCGGCCCGACGCCCGCCACCGCCGACGTACGGTTCGCGGACGGGCGGCCCTTCCACGACCTGGACCTGACGTCCGGGCGGTACCTGGCCGACCACCCCTGCTCCGCGGACCTCTACCGGGGCGAGTTCACCGTGCTGGACGCGGACCACTGGCGGACGGTGTGGCGGGTGGCGGGGCCCGCGAAGGACCTCGTGCTCACCACCGACTACGCCCGCACCCGCTGACCTGGGGCGTCGTCGAAGCGGAGGTGCCAACGGCCCGCCCCGCCCAGCACGGTGACCGTCGACAGGGGCCGGACGTCGATGTTCCAGTAGGTCGCGGGCGGGGCCTGGAGCACATGGACGAGGGCGGCCCGGACCACCGACGGCTCGGCCACGGCGACGACCCGGGCGGCGCCGCCGCCCCCCGCGTGCGCGCCCACCGGGCGGGTGTCCAGCCAGCCGCCCACCCGCGCCACGAACGCGGCCACCGACTCCCCGCCGTGCGGCGCGGACAGCGGATCCGCGAGCCACGCGTCCACCTGGGCCGGGTCCCGGGCCATCGCCTGGCCCAGGGTCAGCCCGCGCCAGCGGCCCATGTCGCAGTCACGCAGCGCGAGTTGGGCCAGCGGGGCGCAGCCGAGCGCGTCGCCGGTGGCCCGGCTGCGCGGGGCCGGTGAGCAGTAGCGCTGCTCGGCCGTGGCCAGCGGGGCCAGGTCGGGGGCGAGCCGTCGCGCCTCGTCCCAGCCCGCCTGGTCCAGGGACTGGTCGTCCTCGAAGCATTCCGCGGGCAGCGCGGAGCTGCGCGCCGCGGCCACGAACGTGACGCGAAGTGCCATGCGGCGATCGTGTTCCGCGGGAGTACGCAGGTCAAGAGGCGTTACTCAGTGGTTACCGGCTGCACAGTGGGGGCAAAGTACAGCGCCATCCACCGGTCGGGCTTCTCCAGCGGGGCGAAGCCGATCCTCGCGTAGACGCCGTGCGCGTCGTGCGTGGCGAGCAGGACCCGGCGCAGCCCGAGGGGTTCGAGCCGGTCGCGCACCTCACGCACCATGGCGGTGCCGACGCCCTTGCCGCGCACCGCCGGGTCGACGTACACGTCGCACAGCCACCCGAAGAGCGCCCCGTCGGTCACCACGCGCGCGTACGCCACCTGCTCGCCCGAACCGCTGTCGTAGACACCGAAGTTGAGCGAGCCCGCGACCGCGCGTTCGTGCACTTCGCGGGTGCGGCCCAGGCCCCAGTACGCGTCGGTGGAGATCCAGTGGTGGGTGCGGTCCACGTCGATGCGGTCGGGATCGGCGGAGAACTCGTAGCCCTCGGGGAGGGGAAACACGTCGGTCATGGCGCGAGCCTCGCAGCCGGGTGGACGGCACGTCGACCAGTTTTCCGATCACCCGGCCGGGCCCGCGTTCGGTTTGCCGTGCGCAGCCGGTTGCAGCCCGCGCCGTGGCTGCACACACTGGTGTCGTCGGTGCCGCACCGCTGCGTGTGCCGTCGGCCGCCGCTTCCCCCTACGGTGAAGGAGGCCCATCAGATGCGTGCAACCGTGGGCGACCATCTTGTGCAGCACGGCAGGGTCGTCGGCCAACACGACAAGGAATCCGAGATCGTCGAGGTGCTCGGCCCCGAGGGCACCCCGCCCTACCGGGTCCGCTTCGGCGACGGGCACGAGGCGCTGATGTCCCCGGGCCCGGACTGCCAGGTCCGCCGCAAGGAGATGGGCGAACCCTTCGACAGGTAGTACAGGCGGCTCAGCGCGGTGGCCGCACCGGCCGCCCGTAGTGGTCGGCGACCACCCGGCTCATCGCGCCGATCGGGTCCGAGCCGACCTCCTTCGCGGCGAAGAAGACGTGCCCCCGCACCTGGGGGTAGTCCGCCGCGAAGGTGAGGTGCTTCGACAGCTCCGCCGGGTCCTGCCAGGCGGCGGGCTGCGCCGGGTCGCCCGCCTTGTAGAGCGCCTCCCCGACGTACACGTGCGTGCCCGTGCCCCGGGCGGCCTCGGCCCACCAGGGCACGAGCTTCGCGTAGTCGGCGGCGGCGAAGCCGATGCTCCAGTACACCTGCGGGCAGATGTAGTCCACCCAGTTCTCCCGCACCCAGCGCCGGGTGTCCGCGTACAGGTCGTCGTACGTCTGCACGCCCGCCCTGGTGTCCGAGCCGAGTGGGTCGGTCGTGGCGTTGCGCCACACGCCGAAGGGGCTGATGCCGAAGGAGGCGGCGGGCCGGATCCGGCGGATCTTGGCGGCGGTCTCGCGGACCAGGCGGTTGATGTTGTCGCGCCGCCAGGACGCCCGGTCGGGGAAGCCGGCGCCGTACTCGGCGTAGGCGGCGTCGTCGTCGAAGGTCTGTCCGGCGACCGGGTACGGGTAGAAGTAGTCGTCGAAGTGGACGCCGTCGACGCGGTAGTGGCGCACCGCGTCCAGCATCGCGGTCTCGACGAACGCGCGGACCTCGGGCAGCCCGGGGTTGTAGTAGAGCTTCCCGCCGTACGGGACCACCCAGTCGGGGTGCTTGCGCGCGGGGTGCGAGGCGACCAGCTTCGTCGGGTCCGTCTGGAGCGAGACCCGGTACGGGTTGAACCAGGCGTGCAGTTGCAGCCCGCGCGCGTGGGCCTCCGCGACGGCGGTGCCGAGCGGGTCCCAGCCGGGGTCCTGGCCCTGGGTGCCGGTGAGGTACTGCGACCACGGCTCGTACGGCGAGGGCCACAGCGCGTCGGCGGTGGGGCGGACCTGGAAGAACACGGCGTTGAGGTTGCGCTCGACGGCGGTGTCGAGGTGGGTGAGCAGTTCGGTGCGCTGCTGGGCGGCGGTCAGACCGGGTGCGGAGGGCCAGTCCCGGTTGGTGACCGTGGCCAGCCACATGCCGCGCAGTTCGCGCCGGGCCCGCCGGCCGTCCGGTCCGGCGCCGCCGGTCACGTCCGTGTCCGCCGTGGCCGCGCTCGCGTCGCCCGCGAGCACCAGCGTCGACAGCGCGGCCACCGTGAACGCCCGCCGTGACACCCGTCCCATGCGCACACCCCTGTCTTCCGTGGATCCGCCCGGCGGCGGATGATGGACCTGAGAGTTCGTGGGCCCAGGTCCGAGGTCATCGGTCGGGGCCAGCATGCCCCACCCGGACGATCGATCATCGAGTACTCAGGAGTAACCTGCCGTTCGGAGCACGAACGGTGAACCGACGGTGAGCTGCGGAACGATGAGCTGCGAAAGGGACGATGTGACGGACTTCTTTGGAGGCGTCGAGCGCGTCGGGATCGTGGGCTGCGGCCAGATGGGCGCGGGCATCGCGGAGGTCTGCGCCCGCGCGGGACTGGACGTGAAGGTCGCCGAGACCACCGGCGAGGCCCTGGAGTTCGGCCGGACCCGGCTGTTCGGCTCCCTGGCCAAGGCGGCCGAGCGCGGCAAGATCACCGAGGCGGAGCGGGACGAGACGCAGGCGCGGCTGAGCTTCACCACCGACCTGGGCGAGTTCGCCGACCGCGATCTGGTGATCGAGGCCGTGGTGGAGAACGAGCAGGTGAAGACGGAGATCTTCCAGGTGCTCGACCAGGTGGTGACCAGCCCGGAGGCGATCCTGGCCTCCAACACCTCCTCGATCCCGCTGGTGAAGCTCGCGGTCGCCACCTCGCGGCCCGACCAGGTCATCGGCATCCACTTCTTCAACCCGGCCCCGGTGCAGCAGCTCGTCGAGCTGATCCCGGCGCTCACCACGTCCGAGGGCACGCTCAGCCGGGCGCAGCTGTTCGCCGAGAAGGTGCTCGGCAAGCACGCGATCCGCGCCCAGGACCGCTCGGGCTTCGTGGTCAACGCGCTGCTGATCCCGTATCTGCTGTCCGCGATCCGGATGTTCGAGTCGGGCATCGCCAGCCGCGAGGACATCGACAACGGCATGGAGCTGGGCTGCGCCCACCCGATGGGCCCGCTGAAACTGTCGGACCTGATCGGCCTGGACACGGTCGCCTCGGTGGCGCAGAGCATGTACGACGAGTACAAGGAGCCCCTGTACGCCGCTCCCCCGCTGCTCCAGCGCATGGTGGACGCGGGCCGGCTGGGCCGTAAGTCGGGGTCGGGTTTCTACACGTACTGATCACGTACTGATCACGTATTCGTCGTGTAGCGATCGGACGCCGACCACGTTCTGTCACATTCCGGGGTTACGGCGGGCCCGGCGCCGGAAACGGTGCCGGGCCCGCGGCATTCACACACCGTGTGTGCGCCGGGCCCGCATATGCCCGTCGCACACTCTCCCCCCGCGCCCACCAGGCGAGTTGACTTCGTCATGCGCATGCGGGGGATGTGACAACTACAGAAAGGAGCGGACCCGTGACTGCCGACCCCGAGCATCCCGTGGTCCATGGAGAAGTCGCAGAGTTACGTCGTCGACTTGACGTTGCCCATGCCCGGGTCGAGGGAGGGCTGACGCTGATCAACCACCGCACCGAACAGACGGCCAAGGATCTCGACGAACTGTCCCTGCGGGTCAGCGCGCTGGAACACACGCGCTGGCCCCTCCCGTCGATCGCGCTGCTCGCCGCCGCCGGGGCACTGGTCGTGGCGATCTGGCAGACCGTCGGGCATTAGACACCCCGGGGAGTCCCCAGGGAGTTCTCAGGGAGTTTCAGTCAGGACCGGTCGTCCCCTCCCAACCTGAGATGGTGCAGAAGGAGCAGGGCGGCCGCCATGTTCGCGGCCGGGACCTCGCCGCGGGCGACCATGTCGGGAACGAGCTTCAGGTGCACCCATTCCCGGCGGTCGGACTCGAAGTCGTCCACGGGATGTCCGACGTACTCGCCTGCGTCGGACCAGTAGATGTGATGGACGGCGTCGGTCAGCCCGTTGGAGGGTTCGACGCTCATGAGGTGGTGCAGGGGTCCCGGCCGCCACCCCGTCTCCTCCTCCAGTTCCCGGGCCGCCGCCACGGCGATCTCCTCGCCGTCCTCGACGACTCCCGCGGCCAGTTCCCACCCCCAGCTGTCCGTGATGAAGCGGTGCCGCCACAGCAGGAGGACCTCGTTGGCCTCATTGACCACGGTGGCCACGGCCACGGGCCGCAGCCGGATGAGGAAGTGGTCCAGGTGCCGGCCGTCCGGCAGTTCTACGTCCGCGAGATTGACGCTGAACCAGCGGTTTTCATACACAGTTTGTTCGTTCTGTTTCGTCCACTGCACGGTTCTGCCACCTTTCACCGAGTAAGTGGCAATATCGCAGCAGGAACGGTCTGACAGCAGGGCGCACGACGAAGCACGCACCACGCTACGGATGCGGCTGCCCACAAAACGAACGGTCCACGCACGGCCGGTTCACGCGCGGCCGGTTCACGCACCACCGGGCCGGAGCCCGCACGGCCGGGCCCGGGGCGTCACAGCGGCGGCGCGCGGTCACAGCGGCACGCGTAAGGCTCCCTCGATGAGCGCGGCGGCCTCGGCGGTGCCCGCGCCGCCGCTGGCCACCAGGTGGTCGCGGACCGCCGGGAGCCGGTCGCGCAGCCGCTGGGACTCCATGCCCCGGGCCCGCTCGGTCATCTCCACCGCGGTGACGGACGCCTTGTCGGGCAGCCCCTGGCGCAGTTCGATCTGGCTGAGCATGGCGAGCCGGTGCACCCGGCCGCGGTCGTGCGCCGGGGTGTCCACGGCGGCAGCCGCGTGCTCCCCCGCCGCTTCGAGGTCGCCGAGGCTGAGCAGCGCCTCCGCCACCTGGACGTTGACCAGGCCCGGCTGGACGTACCCGGTCTCGTCGGGCTCGTGCCCGCGCCGGATGCGTTCGGCGGCCGCCTCCGCCCGCCGGATGCAGGACAGCGCGCCGGTGCCGTCGCCGAGGTGCGCGTACGCCTTGGCCTGCATCGCGTACAGGTCGGAGGCGAGGGCGGGGGTGATGTGCCGGCCCGCGGCCCGCAGCGCGGCTTCGGCGAAGGCGACGGCCTGCCGGTACTCCCGCATGTACAGCGACTGGTTGACCAGGAGCGCGATCACGTACGCGCCAAGTCCCCGGTCCCCACTGGCCTTTGCCAGCCGCAGCGCCTGGTGGAAGTAGCGCTGGGCGAGGCCGTGGGCGTCGGAGTCGTAGGCGCAGATGCCCGCGACGGCCACCAACCCGCCGGTGGCGCGGTGGAGTTGGCGCCCGGTGGCGTCGGTGTAGCTGCCGCGCAGCAGGGGCGCGGTCTTGGCGTTGAGGAAGCCGACGATACGGCTGCGGGTCGCGACGCCGCCCGCCTTGCGGTACAGCTGCTCGTAGTGGGCGCGGGCCGCGCGGAGCATCTCGATGTCGTCCATACTCACCCGGTGGCGTCCGCCGCGGGAGACGTCCACGTCCTCCGGTGGGTTCTCCCACTCCCACACGGGCATCACGGCGGGGGTGCCGGTGACCGCGGGGGCGTCGAGGACGTGCGGGCGCTGCTGCTGGTCGGAGCGCCACAGGGCGGGGGCGCGTTCGACGAAGCCGGAGAGGGCGGTTGCCTCCGGCAGGGCCGCGGGTTCACCGGGGTTGCCGAGTCCGATGTCGTCCAGCGTGACCGGGCGGTGCAGCCGGGTCGCGAGCACCTCGCAGATCAGGTCCGGGACCTGGCCCCTCGGGCGCTGGCCCTTCAACCAGCGGGCCACGGCGGTGTGTTCGTAGCGGAGCGCCAGACCGCGCGTGCGCCCCGCCTGGTTCACGTGGGCGGCCAGTCCGGCGTGCGAGATGCCGGCCTCGTCGAGGATGGCGTCGAGGAGTGTGTTGGGCTGCATGGGGCCCCTCCGGTGACTCGGTGTGGTGAGGCTACCGCTTCGAGCGACCAAGGGGTGAGGTTTTACAGGTGGTTTGTCGGCTGCGGGTTCGTTGTGGCTTGTCGCGCGGTCCCTCGCGCCCCCGAGGTGAGTCGGGGTTCTCGATCGTTTCGAAGCACCAGTAAGGCGATGTCGTCCGTCGGATCGCCGCCCGTGTGGTGCAGCAGCGCCGTGAACACCGCCCCAAGTACCGCCTGCGGTACGGCAGTTGGGCGGTCCCGTACCGCGTCCTCCAGGGCCTCGCGCAGGGCGAAGAAGCGGCCCCGTGCGTTCCGCGCGTCCTCCGCGCCGTCCGTGTGGAGGCACAGGGCCTCGCCCGGGAGGAGACGGCCACAGTCCGTGACCGTCAGGTCGGCCGGGAGGTCGAACGGGCCCAGGGGCGGCAGGGGTTCGACGGTGGCGAGGCGCTCGACGCGTCCGCCGCCGATCAGGAAGGGCCACGGGTGGCCGCAGTTGAGGGCGTGCACGGTGCCGTCCCGGCCGATCTCCAGGAGCAGTACGGTGACGAACTCCTCGGCGACCGGGCCGTACGCCTCCTCGCCCAAGTCGAACTGCGCCCCGCAGGACGGGTGTTCGGCGCGGGCCCGCTCGCGCAGGTGGCGGGCCATGGCACGGTCGAGGCGGCGCAGTACGCGGGCCAGCGAGGGCTCGTCGTGCGCGGCCTCGCGGAAGCTGCCGAGCAGGGCGGCGACGGTGCCGAGGGCGGCGAGGCCGTGCCCGCGGACGTCACCCATCACGACGCGCACTCCGTGCTCGGTGGCGACCGCCTCGTAGAGGTCACCGCCGACGGTGGCGCCGCGGTCGGCGGAGAGCTGGGCGGCGGCGACGGCCAGCCCGTCGATGCGCGGCGGCAGCGGGCGCAGCAGCACGTTCTGTGCGGCGCCCGCGACCCTGCGGGCCTGCCGCAACTCCCCCAGCAGCGTGTACCGGACGTGGAGTATCAGCCCGGTGCCGACGACGAAGAACACGGCACAGGTGACGATCCGCGCCCCGAGCCCGTTCTGCTGGGCGAGCGGACAGGCCAGCTTGTACGTGATCGCCGTGGCGCCCCACACGGTCGGGAGCCCGATCGTCAGGGCCCGCCGGAACCGCCGGTGGTCCCGGCGCGGACGCCCGCGCCGCCGGCCGCCGTCGCCGTCGGCCGGGACTCTGCCCCTGGCCGGTGCCCCGGCCGTCCTGCACATGCCTCTCGGCCGCCGCAGGAACCGCAGGTTCCGCCGGAAGCGCGGCCCCTTCGGGAACGTCGGTGGCTGTGCCCGGCTCCGTGCTCCGCAGGGAACCCGAGCCTTGAGACGGATCATGCCGACGGCCCCCCAGGAGAGTCCTGACTGCGCAGAACGGTCCTCGGGTCCCTCTCTCGCCTCCGGGCCGGTCCGATTCTGTCGACCGCATGCCCCGTTCGGGCCAGATCACCCGGAGTTCTCACCCGATCGAGTGAGGTGCCTGTCAGCGGGGCTGCGCCCGAAAGGGGCGCGGGACTGTGACATTTGCGGCTCCGCCGCGTGGGCGCGACCAACCACGACGACGCCGCAGCCGCCAACAAACGCACAGTCCCCCGCCCTTGAGGCAAGCTAGCCCCGCAGCACAGCCCCCGTACGCTCCCCGGCCAGCGCAACCGCCGCATCCCGAGCCGCAGAAGCCTCGTCCACGGTCAACGTCCGATCCCCCGCCCGGAACCGAAGCGCGTACGCCAGCGACTTCTTCCCCTCCCCCAACTGCTGCGCACTCTCGTACACGTCGAACAGCCGGATGGATTCGAGGAGTTCACCGGCCCCCTCGCGCAGCGCGGCTTCCACGTCGGCGTGCGGCACGGACCGGTCCACGACCAGCGCGACGTCCTGCGTGGCCACCGGGAACGTGGAGATCCGCGGCCCCTTCACGACGCCCGCGCTCGCCGCCTCCAGCAGGTCGAGTTCGACCTCCATCGCGCAGGTGCGCTCGGGCAGGTGCAGTGCCTTGACGACGCGCGGGTGCAGCTCACCGGCGTGGCCGACGAGCGTCTGGGCGCCGTCCACCACCGCGTACAGCGCGGCGCACCGGCCCGGGTGCCAGGGCGCGTGCTGGTCGCCGCGGACGGTCAGTTCGACACCGGCCTCGCGGGCGACGAGACGGGCCGCCTCGACCGCGTCGGCCCAGTCGCCCGAACGCCCCTTGCCCCACCAGCCGGCCTGTTCGCGGGCACCGGCGAGTACGACGGCGACGCGGCGCGGCTGACGCGGCAACGCGGCGTCGAGACCGGCGAGTTCCTCCTCGGTGGGCCGGCGGTCGACGGGCAGCCGGACCGCGACGCGCTCCTCGCCGGTGGGCCGGAAGACCGGGCCGGTCTCGAAGAGCGCCAGGTCGTGGCTGCCCCGCCCGTCGTTGCGGCGCAGCGCGCCGAGCAGGCCCGGCAGCAGCGTCGTGCGCAGCGCGGGTTCCTCGTCGGAGAGCGGGTTGACGAGGGTGACCACGGTGCGGCGCGGGTCGTCCGCGTCGATGCCGAGGTCGTCGAGGACCTGGCTGCCGATGAACGGGTAGTTCGGCGCCTCGACGTACCCGGCGCCGGCCAGCACCCGCCCGACCCGGCGGTGCAGCCGCTGCCGTTCGGTCAGGCCGCGGCCCGCGGGGGGCTTGGGCAGGGTGGAGGGCAGGTTCTCGTAGCCCTCCAGCCGGATGACCTCTTCGGCCAGGTCGTTCGGGTCGGTGAGGTCGGGCCGCCAGGACGGGACGGTGACGATCAGCTCGTCCTGCCCGTACACGTCGCAGCCGACCTGCTGGAGACGGCGTACGACGGTCTCGCGGCCGTAGCCGACGCCCGCGACCTTGTCCGGGTGGTCGGCCGGGATGGTGATGGTGTGCGGTGCCGACGGGGCGATGACCTCGGTGACACCGGCGTCCGCCGTGCCGCCCGCGAGGAGGACCAGCAGGTCGACCGTGCGCTGGGCGGCGGCCGACGCGGCCTGCGGGTCCACGCCGCGTTCGAAGCGCTTGGACGCCTCGGAGGCCAGCTTGTGCCGGCGGGCGGTGCGGGCGATGGAGAGCGCGTCGAAGTGGGCGGCCTCGACGACGACCTCCGTCGTGGTGCCGTCGGTCTCGTCGATCTCGGTGTTGGCGCCGCCCATGACCCCGGCCAGGCCGATGGCCCCGCGGTCGTCGGTGATGACGAGGTCCTCGGCGTCCAGGACGCGCTGGACGCCGTCGAGGGTGGTGAGCTTCTCGCCCTGCTCGGCCCGGCGGACGCCGATGGTGCCCTGGACGCGGGCGCGGTCGTAGGCGTGCAGGGGCTGGCCGAGTTCGAGCATCACGTAGTTGGTGACGTCGACGGAGAGGTTGACCGCGCGCATGCCGGCCTTCTGCAGACGGCGCCTGAGCCAGATCGGGGATGTGGCCTCGGGGTCGAGACCGGTCACCGTACGGGCGGTGAAGCGGTCACAGCCGAGCGGCTCGGAGATCCGGACCGGGTGGCCGAACGCGTTCGGGCCCGGCACGTCGAGCAGGGCCGGGTCGCGCAGCGGCAGGCCATAGGCGGTGGCGGTCTCGCGGGCGATGCCGCGCATCGACAGGCAGTAGCCGCGGTCGGGCGTGACGGCGATGTCGAGGACCTCGTCGACGAGCTGGAGCAGCTCGATCGCGTCGGTGCCGACCTCGTGCTCGGGCGTGAGGACGATGATGCCCTTGGTGCCGTCGTCGCCCATGCCCAGTTCGTCGCTGGAGCAGATCATGCCGTGCGAGGTCTTGCCGTACGTCTTGCGGGCGGCAATCGCGAAGTTGCCGGGCAGGACCGCGCCCGGCAGGACGACGACGACCTTGTCGCCGACGGCGAAGTTGCGGGCGCCGCAGACGATCTCCTGCGGTTCGCCGGTGCCGTTGGCGGTGCCGACGTCGACGGTGCAGAAGCGGATGGGCTTCTTGAAGCCCTCCAGTTCCTCGATGGTCAGCACCTGGCCGACGACGAGCGGCCCCTTGAGGTCGGCGCCGAGCAGTTCGACGGTCTCGACCTCCAGACCGGCCGACACCAGCTTGGCCTGTACGTCACGGCCGGTCTCGGTGGCGGGGAGGTCGACGTACTCCCGCAGCCAGGAAAGCGGGACCCGCATCAGATCTCCATCCCGAACGGCCGGGTGAACCGGACGTCACCCTCGACCATGTCTCGCATGTCTTCGACGTTGTGGCGGAACATCAGCATCCGCTCGATGCCGAACCCGAAGGCGAATCCGCTGTACTTGTCCGGGTCCACCCCGCAGGCGACGAGGACACGGGGGTTGACCATGCCGCAGCCGCCCAGCTCGATCCAGCCCTCGGAGGAGCAGGTGCGGCAGGGGCGGTCGGGGTTGCCGACGGAGGTGCCCTTGCAGACGTAGCAGAGCATGTCCATCTCGGCGGACGGCTCGGTGAAGGGGAAGTAGTTCGGGCGCAGCCGGGTCTTCATGTCCGAGCCGAACAGGGACTGGACCATGTGGTCGAGGGTGCCCTTGAGGTCGGCCATGGTCAGGCCCTCGTCGACGGCCAGCAGTTCGATCTGGTGGAAGACGGGGGTGTGCGTGGCGTCCAGCTCGTCGGTGCGGTACACGCGGCCGGGGCACACGATGTAGACCGGCGGCTCCCGGTCCAGCAGCGAGCGGGCCTGCACGGGCGAGGTGTGGGTGCGCAGCACGACCCCGGACTCGTCGCCGACGGCGCCCTTCGGGCCTTGGACGAAGAAGGTGTCCTGCATCTGCCGGGCGGGGTGGTCGGGCGTGAAGTTGAGGGCGTCGAAGTTGAACCACTCCGCCTCGACCTCGGGGCCCTCGGCGATCTCGTAGCCCATGGCGACGAAGACGTCGGCGACCCGCTCCATGAACGTGGTCAGCGGGTGGCGGGCACCGGCGGGCACGCGGTCGTACGGCAGCGTGACGTCGACGGCCTCCTCGACGAGCACGCGCGCGTCCCGCTCGGCCTCCAGCTCCGTCTGGCGGGCGGCCAGCGCCTTGTTGACGGCGCCGCGGGCCATGCCGACGAGCTTGCCGGCGGCGGCCTTGGCCTGGGGTGGCAGGGCGCCGATCTCGCGGTTGGCGAGGGCCAGCGGGGAGGTGCCGCCGGTGTGGGCGACCTTGGCCTCCTGGAGTGCTTCGAGCGAGTCCGCGGTGGCGAAGGCGGCGAGCGCCTCGTCCCGCATGCGCTCGATCTCTTCCGGTTTCAACGTCTCGACCTCGACCGGGTCGTACGACTTATTGGGTGCGGACATCTCTTCCCGTGCTTCCGATTGGGCTGGCTGAAGGTCCCCGTCACCGGCTCTTGGACAGTGCGTCTTGGTTTGCGGGACACAAAGGTGCCAAAGGCCGAGTCTAACGGGGTGGCGGTGTGCGAACGCGCCCGTGGGCTACAAGGCCAGGTAGGCCGGTGCCCCCACGGGCAACGTAAATCGGAACTCGGCGCCGCCGCCGGGGGCGCGGCCGACCGTGATGGTGCCGCCGTGGGCCTCGACGATGCCCTTGACGATGTAGAGCCCGAGGCCGGTGCCGCCGCGCTTGCTGCCCCGCCAGAAGCGGGTGAAGACGCGGTTCATGGACTCCTCCGGGATGCCGGGCCCCTCGTCGCTCACGGTGACCGACGTGCAGACGTCCTCGCCTTCGCGGAAGGACTCCGAGGGCCTGACGTCTATCGTGACGGTTCCCTCGCCGTGGCGCACCGCGTTTTCGAGGAGGTTGCCGAGTACCTGGTCGACCTTGTCCGGGTCGGCCCACAGGTCGGGCAGCGGCTGTTCGATGCGGAGCAGGAACCGGTCGACGGGCTGTCCGGCGGCGACGTACGCCTGGATGTGACGGCCGACGGCGGCGCCGATGTCGACGGGCTGGCGGCGCACTTCGAGCCGGCCGGAGTCGATGCGCGAGATGTCGAGGAGTTCGGCGATGAGGCGGGTGACACGGTCGGCGTCGGCGTCGACGGTCTCCAGCATGAGGCGCTTCTGGTCGTCGGTGAACCGTTCCCACTTGGCCAGGAGGGTCGCGGTGAAGCCCTTCACGGAGGTCAGCGGGGAGCGCAGTTCGTGGGCCACGATGGCGATCAGTTCGGCGTGGCTGCGTTCGGTGCGGCGGCGGGCCTCGGTGTCGCGCAGGGCGACGACGACGCGGCGGACGGGGCCGGTGGGGTGCGTGCGCACGTAGCGGGCGGAGACGAGGACCTCGTGGCCGCCGGGCAGCAGGAGGTTGCGCTCGGGCTGGCGGGAGCGGATGGCCAGGCCCCCGTAGGGGTCGGTCAGCTGCCACCAGCGGCGGCCCTCCAGGTCCTCTAACGGCAGGACCTGTTCCAGGCGGCGGCCGAGGGCGTCGGCGGCGCGCAGGGCGGTGATGCGTTCGGCGGCGGTGTTGAAGACGACGACGCGGCCGTGTTCGTCGGCCACGACGAGGCCGTCGGGGAGGTCGTCCGGGCCGAGGCCGAGTTCGGCGAGGTCGTCGCCCGCGGGGAGGTCACCGGGCCGGGACGCGCGGGCGTCCCGCAGGTTGCTCGCCCCCGGTGCCCTGCTCGTGCCGACACTCATCCCCGCTCCCCACCTCTCTTGGGCCAATGGAATCCTCGGCCTGGGGTCCCCCGCTCGAACGGAGCCGAGACCTGGGCGGAGGGCTCCCGGGGCCGTCACCCTACTAGCCGCATGTGACAGAGCGGCACCCTGTGGGGGCGCGCTGTGCACGGGCGGACGCGTAGAGACATACGGCGGCGGCGGTCGCGAGGTTCAGACTCTCGGCCTTTCCGTGGATGGGCACCCGGACCACGGCGTCGGTGAGGGCCCTGGTCTCCTCGGGCAGCCCCCACGCCTCGTTGCCGAAGACCCAGGCGGTGGGGGTGCCCATGCGGCCGTGGTCGAGTTCGTCGTCGAGGTCGCGGTCGCCTGCCCCGTCGGCGGCAAGGACGCGGACGCCGATGTCCTTCAGCCCGGCCACGGCCCGCTCGACGGGGACGCCGACGGCGACGGGCAGATGGAACAGCGATCCGACGGAGGCGCGCACGGCCTTGGGGTTGTACAGGTCGACGGAGGCGTCGGTGAGGACGACGGCGTCGGCCCCGGCGGCGTCCGCGCACCGCAGGACGGTGCCGGCGTTGCCGGGGTCACGGACGTGCGCCAGCACGGCGACCAGCCGGGGCCGGGCGGCGAGGATGTCGTCGAACGGGGTGTCGACGAACCGGCAGACCCCGACGAGCCCCTGCGGGGTGACGGTGGTGGAGATGTCCGCGATCACGTCCTCGGCGGCGAGGTGCACCCGGACGCCGGCGGAGCGGGCCTCCTGGACGATGTCGGCGTACCGCTCGGCGGCGTCAGGCGTGGCGAACAGTTCGGTGAGCGTGCCGCCTCCCGGGCCGCCGCTCATGCCGCTCCGCGTACCGCCGCGGTGAAGTGCCGCCTCCCGCACGGCCTGTGGCCCCTCGGCGAGGAAGAGCCCCTCCTTGCCGCGGAAGTTCCGCCGGGCCAGCCGCCGGGCGGCGGCGACGCGGGCGGAGCGGGGGGAGATCAGGTCGGGGGTGCCGGGGGGCATGTTCTTCACCTTCGGTACTCGTGCTCAAACCCGCCGGTGCTCGTGTCGACCCGCGGCAATACAAACAGGACCCGCAGGCCCTCGGCCTGCGGGTCCGTATCGCATCCGGCTAGCGCCGACGCAGCGTCACGCGGCCTTCGGCGCGTTCACGTCGCTCGGCAGCGCCTTCTGGGCCACCTCGACGAGCGCGGCGAACGCGTTCGCGTCGTTGACCGCGAGCTCGGCCAGGATCTTGCGGTCGACCTCGATGTTCGCGGCCTTCAGACCCTGGATGAAGCGGTTGTACGTGATGCCGTTCGCGCGGGCAGCGGCGTTGATGCGCTGGATCCACAGCTGGCGGAAGTCACCCTTGCGCTTCTTGCGGTCGTTGTAGTTGTAGACCAGCGAGTGGGTGACCTGCTCCTTGGCCTTGCGGTACAGGCGCGAACGCTGACCGCGGTAGCCGGAGGCGGCTTCGAGGATCGCCCGGCGCTTCTTGTGGGCGTTGACTGCCCGCTTGACGCGTGCCACTTTTTAACTCCTTGTAGCGGGGCCGTGGTTGGACTCACACGGCCCGGAATCGATGGGGTCCCGGTCCAGACGTACGGCGCTCAGGTGGAGCGCCGCCGACGTCACTTGCCGAGAAGCTTCTTGATCTTCGCGGCGTCGCCCGGGGCCATCTCGGCGTTGCCGGTGAGGCGACGCGTCACGCGGGACGACTTGTGCTCGAGCAGGTGGCGCTTGCCGGCACGCTCGCGGAGCACCTTGCCGGAGCCGGTGATCTTGAAGCGCTTGCTGGCACCGCTGTGCGACTTGTTCTTCGGCATAGCGCCGTTATCTCCTCGTCGGTGGCGTTCCGGTGCCCGGTCGTGAAACCGGGCACGGTGGAACGTCGTACTGGTATCGGTGGTGTCCCTGGACTCGCGTCCGGGGACTCAGGCTTCGGCGGGAGCCTCGGCCGGGGCCTCGACGGTCTCGACCGCGTCGACGATGTCCTCGTCGGCGAGGTCGGACTCCGCGGCGTTCTGCGACTTGCCCGGGTTGGCCTTCGCCTCCGCCTTGCGAGCCGCCTGGGCCTCACGGGCCTCGGCCATCGCCTCGGTCTTCTTCTTGTGCGGACCGAGAACCATGATCATGTTTCGGCCGTCCTGCTTCGGGTTCGACTCGATGAACCCGAGGTCCTCGACGTCCGAGGCGAGCCGCTGGAGCAGCCGGTAGCCGAGTTCCGGCCGGGACTGCTCGCGACCACGGAACATGATCGTGATCTTGACCTTGTCGCCCTGCTTGAGGAACCGGACGACGTGACCCTTCTTGGTGTCATAGTCGTGCGGGTCGATCTTCGGCCGGAGCTTCATCTCCTTGATGACCGTGTGCGCCTGGTTCTTGCGCGCCTCACGGGCCTTCATGGCCGACTCGTACTTGAACTTCCCGTAGTCCATGAGCTTGCAGACCGGCGGACGGGCGGTCGCCGCCACCTCGACCAGGTCGAGGTCGTACTCCTGCGCAAGCTCGAGGGCCTTGGCGAGCGGGACAATGCCCACCTGCTCGCCGCTGGGACCGACAAGTCGCACCTCGGGAACGCGAATCCGGTCGTTGATGCGGGGCTCGGTGCTGATGGATCCTCCTCGGTAGCACCACACGGCTGTCTGGCGGACAGCCGCGTATGTCTGGATGACATGGGAGACCAACCATCACGGCGCATGAAAAATGCCCCGGACAGGACACAGGCGGGACTCCGAGAATGCCGGAGCACCGCCGCGGTGACCCGCGGGGCGCACATCGGGCGACTCCACCGTCCGTACGGAACGGTGGCGGCCGCCTGACCGGTGACCCGCCGCCCCGGGGGGACGGTCAGGTGGGAGATCGGAGCCTCCACTTGTGGGCCGAGCACAGCAGTGTTCGGCCGGTCGTCTCTTAAGGCTAACAGCTCGGGGACGCGGGCGCTAATCCGCTGCCGCCCCCACTTCCTGCTGTCAAGGGGACACGCGCCGGGCCCTATCGTGTGGGGCATGAGTGACACCTCCCCCGCGTCCGCCGCGCCCGCCGACTTCGACGCCATGACCCGCGACATCGCGGAGGTCCCGGCGGTCGAGGTGATCGTGACGGTCGCCGTCAACCTGATGAGCGCCGCCGCCGTGAAGCTCGGCCTCTCCCCCCAGGATGAGGACGGCGACAAGTACAAGGACCTCGACGAGGCCCGCAAGCTGGTGCACGCGCTGGCCGGGCTGCTCGACGCGAGCGCGACCGAGATCAGCTCCTTCCACGCGGCCCCGCTGCGCGACGGCCTGAAGTCGCTCCAGCTGGCCTTCCGCGAGGCGTCGATCGTGCCGGACGAGCCGGGTCAGGGGCCGGGCGAGAAGTACACGGGTCCGGTCTACGGCTAGCACACCCGGGACCGCGGTCTCAGGACCGTACGTACAACGGCTTCCCCGGCAGTGCCGACTCCGCGGGCAGCAGGGCCAGGTCGAGGCCCTGGACCAGGCGGGCCCGGAGCGTCTCGTCGGCGGCCAGGCGTTCGGCGACCGTGCGGGCGGCGGCCTCGGGGCGTCCGGCCGCCGGGTCCAGGACGAGTGCGAGGGTGCCGTCCGCGCGGCCGGGACCCAGGTGGGCGCGGAGCACGGCGGGTTCGGCGGCGACGGCGGCGCGTACGGCGTCGACGACCGCGGGGTCGGCCAGCGGGTCGGTGCTGGTGCGCCCCTCGGCGAGCGCGAGCAGCGCGGCGCCGGTCAGCTCGTACGGCACCGGACCGGCCAGGTCCAGCACGATCGTGTCCGCCTTCTCGTGCGCCGCCGCCCGCAACGCCTGGTGCAGGGGGACGGCGACGGGGCGGGCGGACGGGTCCCAGCGGGCCAGCGTGTCGGTGGAGGTGAAGGCGGGCAGCGCGGTACGGCCGCCGGCCTTCAGGGTCGGTACCGCCATGTCGCTGGTCTTCTCGCGGCGCAGTCCGGTGCTCTCGTCCTCCTCGACCTCGCCGAGGACGGCGACCACGGGGACGAGCAGCCGGGCGCCCTTGAGGGCCGCGAGGACGGGGCCGTGTGCCGTGCGGTCCTCGGCCCAGGCGGCGAGCGCCGCGCTCAGCCGGGGGTCGGCGGAGCCGTCGTCGGCGGAGAAGCCTGGGTCGGGAATGTTCTTGTTCGCCACGGTCACCGACCTTATCGGGGGGATGCTGCTGCGGTTGTGCGGGGCCGGAAACCTGTTGTTGACGGGATTCACGGGTTTCTCAGATTTCCCTGACCTGTCTCTAACACGCGGCTAACGAATCGCACAGGCAGCGGTCGGAGCATCGCGGGCATGGAGTCTCACAGAGCTCGTCGCGCCCGCCCCACCCGGCGCCGTCTGTTCCTCTACACCGCGTTCGCCTCCGTCGCCGTCGTCGGCGGTACGGCGGCGGGCGCGTACGTGAAGGCACAGGCGCACTCCGACGGGGGCGGTGTCACCGCGTCCTCCTCGGCGTCGCCGTCGGCCTCCGCCTCGCCGAGCCAGGAGGCGTCGGTCGAGCCCGTGGAGGAGCCCTCCGTCGACTACGACGCGCTGCTGGCCAAGGCGATGAAGTCGGTGACCGTGAAGAGCGGCGAGAAGGTGTCCGTGGCGGTCCTCGACCTCGGCTCCGGGGAGAGCGCCACGTACGGCGACGCCGCGTTCGACACGGCGAGCATCGTGAAGGTCGACATCCTCGCGACGCTGCTCCTCCAGGCCCAGGACGCCAACCGGCAGTTGACGGCGCAGGAGAAGTCGTACGCCACGACGATGATCCAGAACAGCGACAACACGGCGGCGTCCGCGCTGTGGGACGAGATCGGCGGGGCGAGCGCGCTGAACGCGGCGAACAAGACGTTCGGGCTGACGGGGACGTCCGGTGGGGACGGGGAGTTGTGGGGGCTCACGCAGACCACGGCCGCGGATCAGATCGCTCTGCTTCAGCAGGTGTTCGGGGACGACTCGAAGCTGAGTAGTGCTTCGCAGACGTACATCCAGGGGTTGATGGGGACGATAGAGGCCGATCAGCAGTGGGGGGTTTCCGCTGCGGCCGGCGGGTCTGAATTCGCTTTGAAGAATGGGTGGTTGCAGCGGTCTGCGACCGGATTGTGGGATGTCAACAGTATTGGGCGGGTCAGCGTGGGCGGGAAGGATTACTTGGTCGCCGCGTTGTCCAAGGGGAGTGCTACGGAGGCTGCGGGGATTTCTTTGGTGGAGGATGCGGCGAAAGTTGCGGTGCCGGTTCTGAGCGCCGTTTAAGGGGCGGTTCGCTTTAGGCTGCGGGCTGTATGTGGCTGGTCGCGCAGTTCCCCGCGCCCCTTAAAAGCGCGCAGTGAGCCCTTGCTGATTAAGTTGCCCTCGCCTTGACTCACGTCACGTTTCGTGAGAAACGTTCCGTGAAACGGCGGCCCCGCCACAGGAAAACCGCCGCCGCCAGCAACGCCACCCCCGCCCCGCCCGCCAAGGGTGCCGCCCAGTCCGGGGAGCCGGAGTCGTCGGAGGATTTTTCGGGGCCGGGGCCGAAGTATTTCTTGGCGTAGGACGCGGCGTGGAGTTTCTCCGGCTGGAGTTTCTTCGCGGCTTTGAGCGCTGCCGCCGGGTTGATGAAGCCGTAGCCGCGGGAGTCGTCCCGGCCGCCCGTGGGGGCGTTTTCGGCGGTGTCTTCGAGGAGTTGTTTGATCTGGGCGGGGGTCAGGCCGGGGCGGGCCGCCTTGATCAGGGCGACCGCGCCCGAGACGAAGGCCGAGGCCGCGCTCGTGCCCCAGCCCTCGTAGTACTTCTGGTCCGGGTCGGCGATGACGACGTCGTCGCCGGGGGCACTGACGGTGGCGTACCAGTGGCGGGTGGAGAAGGAGGCGCGGATGCCGTACCTGTCGACGGCGGTCGCCGCGATGACGCCGGGGTAGGCGGCCGGGTAGGAGATGGGGTCACCGGTCTTGCCGCCGTTGCCGGCCGAGGCGACGACGACCGTGCCCTTCTTCAGGGCGTACTGGACGGCCTCGTCCTCGGCGGCCTCCGGGTGGGCGGACTTGGAGTCGTCGCCGAGGGAGAGGTTGATGACGTCGGCGCCGTGGTCGGTGGCCCAGCGGATGCCCTCGGCCAGCGCGTTGCCGCGGGTGTTGCGGGCCTTGGTGCGGGCGGGGTCGCCGTCCTCCAGGATGACGCGGACGGGGAGGATCTTGGCCTCGGGTGCGATGCCCATGACGCCGTCGCCGTCGTCGGGGCCGTGTCCGTGGCCCGCGATGATGCCGGCCATGGCGGTGCCGTGCCGGGCCCAGGCCCGGTCGCCGCGCTGTGCGCCGAAGCCGACCATGTCCTTGCCCGCGAGGACGTTGCCGACGAGGTCGGGGTGCTGGTCGTCGACGCCC
Organism: Actinobacteria bacterium OK074; assembly: GCA_001298575.1. GTDB lineage: Bacteria > Actinomycetota > Actinomycetes > Streptomycetales > Streptomycetaceae > Streptomyces. The sequence continues at coordinate 155,442 of LJCV01000099.1, read as the reverse complement.
GTGTCCAGGACGGCGACGGTGATGCCCTTGCCCTTGGTGGTCTGCCACGCCTCCTGCATGTGCAGGGCGTCCAGGGCCCACTGCTGGGCGCGGATGGAGTCGGCCTGCGCGGTGGTGGCGGGCAGCAGGGCGAGGGAGCCGGAGAGGGTGGTGGCGAGGAGGAGGGGCAGCAGCCGGGCACGGCGGCGCGGGCGGGCTCCGGTGGCGCGACTCGCTTGGTTCATACGGTGTTTGTGGCTCTCGCGGCTCTTGCCCGGGTCGGCGGGCGTCGGGTTCTGCTGGCTCGTGAAGTGCACCCGTCTCATACGGGCGGTGCGGCCCGGTCGGTTCATGAGGACTGCACCGTGCCCGTCATGAGGACTGCACCGTGCCCGATTCCGCCGCCCCGTCGGATCCGTCGGTGTCGTACGGCCGGCCGGAGGAGCCCTGGTCGGCCGACTGGTTCAGGCCGCGCTCGACGCGGTCGGCGAGGCCCTGGGCCTCCTGGCCGAGACCGGCCTGGGCGACGTCGGTGGTGGCGCCGGTCTGCATGGCCGCCGCGGCGGGCTGCGGGTCGGTGACGGCGCGGCCGTCGGCGAACCCGGAGACGGCGTAGACGACGACGGGGGCGTCCGTGAGGATCGAGAGCGTCCAGGAGGCCCGCTGGTCGTCGCCGAACCCGGCGGCGACGGTGCCCTTCACCGCGTAGGGGCGGGGCATGAGGTCGGTGCGGGCGGCGAGGTTCTCGTTCTTGAAGCGGGTGGCGAGGGCGCTCATGGCGGGCGCGTCGGCCTTGGTGAACAGCAGGCCGACGGTGATGACGTGGCTCTGGGTCGCGTCCGTGTACGTCGCGCGCAGCAGGCGCAGGCAGCCGACGGGGGCGAGGGCCTTGCGCAGCAGCGGGTCGAAGGCGTCGGCGCAGTTGGTGTCGGGGGCGACGCCGATTCGGGTCCAGGTGCGGTCGGCGCCGCCGGGGCCCGCGCCGGTGCCGTCGACGGTGGCCGGGAAGAGGGTGCCGACGGGGACGCTGTGCCACAGCTGCCCGGCGGCGGTGTAGGCGGTGCCGGAACCGGAGTCCGCCGAGCCGTCCCCGGTGAGCCAACTCCCGGTCACCGCACCGCCGATGAGCCCGAGCCCGAGCACCAGGCAGGCGGCGGCACCGGCGATGCGGGGCCGCACGCGGGCACCGAGGCCGAGGCCGAGCGGCCGGGACCGCCCGATCCGCTCGTCGTACGTCTCGGGCTGCCCGAGCGTGACGAACGGCCGGGGCGCGGCGGGCTGTTCGTGCCGCCCGGTGACCTCGACGATGCCGTCGGAACGGTTCGCGCGGGCCGCACCGCCGGGCGGTGGGGTGTCGGGGAAGCGTGCGGAGGGGGGCGGGGGCGGCGGCGCGGGTACGGGCGCGGCCGGGCGGTTCTTCGGCGCCGTGTCGGGACGGGGCTGTGCCTCCCCGTTGTTCCCTGCGCTCCCCGTGCTTCCCGCGTTTCCCGTACCGGCCGACGCGGTCGAAGGGCGCCACGGAGCGGTGGAGTACGGCCGTACCAGGCCGTTCGGCTCCGTCGTCGTGCGGCGCGGGCGTGGCGGGGGGGGGGCGTCCGGCGGCGGTACGGGGGGGGGCGCTGCCTGGCTGGGGCGCCAGCCGCCGACGTACGGGGGCCGCGCGGGCATCGGAGGTGCCGTGGTCGTGCCGTCGTCCGTGGCCTGGGTTCCCGCGTCCGCGTCCCCGGCTGCTTCCGGAACGGCCGGTGGGGTCGTCGGGCGGGGCGGGAGCGGTGGGTGCGGGGGGATGGAGGCGCGGCGCGCTTCCGTGCTCATGCACCCCCCGTTCCGTTGTGGCCCGTTCCGTTGTGGCCGGTCAACCCCGGGCGCTGCCCGGGCTGTTCGGCCGCCCGTGGGAGCGGCCGGCACGCGGGCGGGACCTCCGCCGCCGGGCGTCCGCCACCGGCAGACCTACCCGCGCGGACGGACCACCATCCCCGACACAACGCGCCGGGCGGCGGCAACCTGCTCGTGGCGTGCGCGCCCGAGCGAGGCCGTCCCCTCCTCACGTGCGCGTCACTCTACGGGCTGACGCGACACGAACGGGAACCAGTCGGCAGCACCGCGGCATCTGCCCGGAACGTCCCCCTACCCTGGGGTAATCAACTCTGGCAGGCTTCGGCCATGACTGCTGCCCGCGCCGCGGACCGGGCCCGTTACGACCGGGCCACCGCGCACCTCGACGCCCCTCTCGCGATCGTGGACCTGGACGCCTTCGACGCCAACGCGGACGACCTCGTGCGCCGGGCCGGCGGAAAGCCGGTCCGGGTCGCCAGCAAGTCCGTGCGCTGCCGAACACTGCTTGAGCGCGTGCTCGCGAAGGACGGCTTCGCGGGCCTGATGTCCTTCACCCTGGCCGAGTCCCTGTGGCTGGCCCGCTCCGGCTTCGACGACGTCCTGCTCGCCTACCCGTCCGTCGACCGCAAGGGCTACGCCGAACTGGCGTCCGACCCGAAGCTCGCCGCCGCCGTCACCGTCATGGTCGACGACCCCGCGCAGCTGCGGCTGATCGACGGCGCCCGCGACGGCGGCACCGAAGTCGTGCGTGTCTGCCTGGAGTTGGACACCTCGCTCAAGCTCCTCGGCGGCCGGGCCCGGGTCGGCGCCCGCCGCTCCCCGCTGCACTCCCCCGCCCAACTCGCGGAAATGGCCCGCACGGTGGCCGCCACGCCGGGCTTCAAGCTCGTCGGGATCATGGCGTACGAGGGCCACATCGCCGGGGTCGGCGACTCGGTTGCGGGCCGTCCGCTGCGCTCGCGCGCGGTACGGCTGATGCAGGCCACGGCCCGGCGCGAACTCGCCGTCCGCCGTGCGGAAGTGGTGCGCGCGGTGCGGGCGGTCGTGCCGGACCTGGAGTTCGTCAACGGCGGCGGCACCGGCAGCGTGGAGAGCACGGTGGCCGAGGACGCGGTCACGGAGGTCGCGGCCGGGTCGGGCCTGTACGTGCCGCGCCTGTTCGACAACTACCGCTCGTTCAACGGGCGTCCGGCCGCGCTCTTCGCCCAGCCCGTCGTGCGCCGCCCGGGGGTGGGCGTGGTGACCGTGCTCGGCGGCGGCTACCCCGCCTCGGGTGTGGCGGGCCGCGACCGGCTGCCGGTGCCGTATCTGCCGGAGGGGCTCGCGTACGACCCGCAGGAGGGGCCCGGCGAGGTCCAGACCCCGCTGCTCGGCTCGGTCGCGGACGACCTGCTGATCGGCGACAAGGTGTGGTTCCGGCACGCCAAGGCGGGCGAACTGTGCGAGCGGTTCGACTCGTTGCACCTGATCGAGGGCGACGCGGTGACGGCCACGGTGCCGACGTATCGGGGCGAGGGGCACACGTTCTTGTGAGCGTGAGCGGGGGCGACCGCTCGACGGGAAGAGCGGGAAGGGCGGAAGGACCGGCCTCGGCTAGCGCGGCTGTCCCTCGTCGGTGACCGTCCGGATCCCCCGCGCGATCCGGTCCATGTCGGCGACCGGCGGCCCGTCGGTGCCCGCGTCGAAGGCGAAGCGGACGATCACCGCGCCGCCGCCGAACTCCGGCTTCGGGTCCGCCTTCGGGTCCGCCTTCGGGTCCGCCTTCGGGTCCGCCTTCGGGTCCGGCTTCGGGTCCGCCTTCGGCTCCGCGTGGGGCGGCTTCGCCTCCGCCGCCGGGAAGGCGAGCGACTCGACGTAGCCGCCGGGGCCGTCCGCCGTACGGACCCGCCAGCGGACGAAGTAGCCGGTCCGCCCGGCGACTTGGACCTTCCCCGTCCGCACCTGCCGGTGTGCGGTGATGCCGCCGTAGGGGCCCGCACCGCCGTCCGGGTCGCGGCGGCCGTATCCGGCCTCGGCCGCGGCGGCTATGTCGGCCTTCGCCAGTTCCTCCGCGGTCTTCGAACTCGGCTTCGCCGTATGGGAGATGACCTGGCCGCGCAGGCAGGAGCCGGTCGCGCCGGGGCAGTTGTAGGTGCCGTCGGTGGTCATCACGGCGCCGTACCGGGCGGTCTCCTCGGCCGGGACCCAGCCGTCGAGCAGCGGGAAGGAGATGCCGTTGAGGGCGTCCTCGACGACGGGCGGTGGCGTCGGGGTCGGCGACGGGGACTTCGTCGGCGTCAACTCGGCCGTCGGCGTGGGCGACGAGGCCGGGGCCGACGACGGCCGGCCCGTGACCCCGGCCGCCGCGTCGTGGTAGCTCGTGCGGCCGAGGAAGAGCGCCCCGGTGACGATGGCGGTGACCAGGACCGCGGAGGCGACCACGAGCGTGACGGCCTTGGCGCGGCCGGGGCCCCCGGCCGGCGGCGGTGGCGGTGCGCCGGGGCCGCGCCGGTGCTCGGTCCACGCTCCGCCGTCCCACCAGCGCTCGACGAACGGGCGCGTGGGGTCGCGGTACCAGCCGGGCGGGGGCGAACTGCTCACTCTCGAACTGTAGGACGGGGACGGGCGGCCGGGTCGGGGCATGTCCGGAATTCGCCATTCCGACCAAGCTCCCGCCCCGGCCGGTCACCGACCGTCGTCGCCGTCCGCGGTCCGGAGGGGCCTAGAGCGGCGTGACGTACGCCCCCGAGATCCCGCCGTCCACCAGGAAGTCCGTGGCGTTGACGAAGGAGGAGTCGTCGCTGGCGAGGAACGCGACCGCGGCGGCGATCTCGTCGGCCTCGGCGAAGCGGCCCACGGGGATGTGCACCAGGCGGCGGGCGGCCCGCTCCGGGTCCTTGGCGAACAGTTCCTGGAGCAGCGGGGTGTTGACCGGGCCGGGGCACAGCGCGTTCACGCGGATGCCCTCGCGGGCGAACTGCACGCCCAGTTCGCGGGACATGGCCAGCACGCCGCCCTTGGAGGCCGTGTACGAGATCTGCGAGGTGGCCGCGCCCATCCGCGCCACGAAGGACGCCGTGTTGATGATGGAGCCCTTGCCCTGGCGGCGCATGTAGGGGATCGCGGCCTTGCAGCACAGGTACACGGAGGTGAGGTTGACCTCCTGCACCCGCTTCCAGGCTTCGAGGCCGGTCTCCAGGATGGAGTCGTCGTCGGGCGGCGAGATGCCCGCGTTGTTGAAGGCGACGTCGACGCTGCCGTAGGTGTCGAAGGCCGTCTTGAAGAGGGCCTCGACCTGCTCGGGGTCGGTGACGTCGACCTTCACGAACAGCCCGCCGACCTCCTCGGCGGCCACCTTGCCGCGGGCCTCGTCGACGTCGCCGCAGACGACGTGGGCGCCCTCGGCGGCGAGGCGGCGCGCGGTGGCGAGGCCGATGCCGCTGCCGGCACCGGTGATGACGGCGGTGCGGCCGACGAGGCGGCGGCAGACGGTGTCTGGGGTCTGGGCGGTCACTGTGCGGGGCCCTCCGTGCTGATGAAGACGTTCTTGGTTTCGGTGAAGGCGGCCAGGGCGTCGGGCCCGAGTTCACGGCCGAGGCCGGACTGTTTGAAGCCGCCGAAGGGGGTCCAGTAGCGGACGCTGGAATGGGAGTTGACGGACAGGTTGCCCGCGCGGACGGCCCCCGAGACGCGCAGCGCGCGGCCGACGTCCCGGGTCCAGATGGAGCCGGAGAGGCCGTAGGGGGTGGCGTTGGCGAGCCGGATCGCGTCGGCCTCGTCGTCGAAGGGGAGCACGACGGCGACGGGGCCGAAGACCTCCTCGACGGCGACGCGGGCGTCGGGGGCCACACCGGTGAGGACGGTGGGCGGGAACCAGAAGCCGGGGCCCTCGGGGGCCTTGCCGCGGATGCCGACCGGTTCGTCGGTGACGTACGAACGGACGCGTGCCAGCTGGGACTTGGAGATCAGCGGGCCCATCTGGGTGCTCTCGGCGGCCGGGTCGCCGACGACGACGGACTCGACGGCGGGGGCGAGGAGTTCCAGGAAGCGGTCGTAGGCGGAGCGCTGGACGAGGATACGGGTGCGGGCGCAGCAGTCCTGGCCGGAGTTGTCGAGGAACGCCATGGGGGCCGCCGCGGCCGCCGCTTCGAGGTCGGAGTCGGCGAAGACGATGTTGGGGCTCTTGCCGCCGAGTTCGAGGGTGACGCGCTTGAGCAGCTCGGAGCCCTTCGCCAACACCTGTTTGCCAACGGCCGTTGACCCCGTGAAGACGATCTTCGCGACGCCCGGGTGCTCGACGAGCGCGGCGCCCGCGACGGGCCCGTGGCCGGGCAGCACCTGGAACAGCCCCTCGGGAAGGCCCGCGTCCAGGGCGAGTTCGGCCAGTCGCAACGCGGTCAGCGGGGTCGTCTCGGCGGGCTTGAGCAGCACCGCGTTCCCGGCGGCCAGCGCCGGTGCCGTACCCCAGGCGGCGATCGGCAGCGGGAAGTTCCAGGGCGCGATCACGCCCACGACGCCGAGCGGTTCGAGGATGGTGACGTCGAGACCGCCCGCGACCGGGATCTGCCGGCCGGTCAGCCGCTCCACTCCCCCGGCCGCGTAGTCGAGCAGATCCCGGACGTTGCCGACCTCCCAGCGGGCGTTGCCGACGACGTGTCCCGCCTCCAGCACCTCCAGCCGGGCCAGCTCTTCGAGGTGTTCGTCGACGACGACCGCGAACCGCCGCAGCAGCCGCGCCCGCTCACCGGGCGCGAGCGCGGCCCACGCCGTCTGCGCCTTCGCCGCCCTTACGACGGCGGCGTCGACGTCGGCCGCGGTCGCGGCGGGGACGGTGGCGACGACTTCCTCGGTCGCCGGGTTGAGGACCTGGAGTTCGGGGCCGTAGGACCGTGCGGGGGGTTGGGGGGACAAAGGAGGGACCTCTCAGGGGCGGGTGCGGCATGGACGTACGTCCGTCTTAGACAGTCGTCTAATACGGGCGTCCAAGACATACGTACGTCCTAGACGGATGTCACAGGCGTTCGAAGGAGCGGCGCAGCTCCCAGTCGGTTACCGCTGCGTCGAACGCGGCCAGTTCGACGCGGGCCATGTTGCGGTAGTGGGCGACCACCTCGTCACCGAAGGCGGCCTTCGCGACGGGGCTGTTCTCCCAGAGTTCGGCGGCCTCGTGGAGGGTGGTGGGCACGTGCTCGTACCCGGCGGTGTACGCGTTGCCCGCGCACGCCTCCGGGAGCTCCAACTCCTGCTCTATGCCGTGCAGTCCGGCCGCCACCAGTCCGGCCACGGCGAGGTACGGGTTGACGTCGCCGCCCGGCAACCGGTTCTCGAAGCGGGTGGAGCGGCCGTGGCCGACCACGCGCAGCGCGCAGGTGCGGTTGTCGAACCCCCAGGCCACCGCGGTCGGGGCGAAGGAGCCGGGCTGGAAGCGTTTGTAGGAGTTGACGTTGGGCGCGTAGAGCAACGAGAATTCGCGCAGCGCGGCCAGCTGTCCGGCGAGGAACTGGCGCATGACGAGGGACATCTCACCGGGGCGGTCGCCGGCCATGACGTTGCGGCCGTCGGCGTCCGTCAGCGAGAGGTGGATGTGGCAGGAGTTGCCCTCGCGCTCGTTGAACTTCGCCATGAAGGTGAGCGACATGCCCTCCTGGGCGGCGATCTCCTTGGCGCCGGTCTTGTAGATGGCGTGCTGGTCGCAGGTGACGAGGGCCTCGTCGTACTTGAAGGCGATCTCGTGCTGCCCCGGGTTGCACTCGCCCTTGGCGGACTCGACGGTCAGCCCGGCGGTGGCCATCTCGTTGCGGATGCGGCGCAGCAGCGGTTCGATGCGGCCGGTGCCGAGCACCGAGTAGTCGACGTTGTACTGGTTGGCCGGGGTGAGGCCCTTGTAACCGGCGTCCCACGCCTGCTCGTAGGTGTCCTTGAAGACGATGAACTCCAGCTCGGTGCCGACCTGGGCGGTCAGCCCGAGGGCGGCGAGGCGCTCCAGCTGGCGGCGCAGGATCTGGCGGGGCGCGGCGACCACGGGCGAGCCGTCGCTCCAGGCGAGGTCGGCCATGAGCAGGGCCGTACCCTCGTTCCAGGGCACCCGGCGCAGTGTGCTCAGGTCGGGGTGCATGGCGAAGTCGCCGTAGCCGCGGTCCCAGGAGGACATCTCGTAGCCGTCGACGGTGTTCATCTCGGTGTCGACGGCGAGGAGGTAGTTGCAGCCCTCGGTGCCGTGGTGCAGGACCTCGTCGAGGAAGAAGCGGGCGGCGAAGCGTTTTCCCTGAAGACGGCCCTGCATGTCGGTGAAGGCCAGGACGACCGTGTCGATCTCGCCGCCCGCGACGAGGGCGTGCAGTTCCTCGACTCCGAGCGGTGGCGTGCGATCCGTCACGGGAAGTCCTCCTTCGATCGGCCAGGAGTCATAAGGTATTGCCGAGAACCATTGCTTGGGAAGGGGGTGCGGCGGGATGTCGCAGGCAGAGGCCGACGGGAGCCTCGGCGGCCTGGCGGACGGGCTGACGCCCGTGCTGCGGCCGGTGCGGGCGGGCAACGGCTTCGAGGAGGCCCTGGAGCAGATACTCCAGGTGGTCCGGCTCGGCCTGGTGCCCGGCGGCGAACGGCTGCCCGCCGAGCGGGAGCTGGCCGAGCGGCTCGGCATCAGCCGGGTGACGCTGCGCGAGGTCCTCAAGGTGCTCCAGGACCAGGGCCTGGTGGAGTCCCGGCGCGGCCGCTACGGCGGCACCTTCGTGCTGCCGCGCACCGACGCGGGCGGCGAGGACGAGCTGCGGCGCCGGATCGCCGAGACCGACATCGAGGACGTGCTGCGCTTCCGGGAGGTCCTGGAGGTGGGCGCGGCGGGCCTGTGCGCGGCGCACGGCCTCACCGACGAGCAGGCGGAGCGGCTGCGCGAGGCGCTGGCACGCACCCAGGACGCCCCGCTGGACCAGTACCGGCGCCTGGACACCCTGCTGCACCTGACCCTCGCCGAACTCTGCGGCTCGCCGTCACTGACGGCCCAGTACGCGGCCGTCCGGGCCACCGTGAACGACCTCCTGGACTGCATCCCGCTCCTGGTGCGCAACCTGGAGCACTCCCAGCGGCAGCACGCGGCGCTGGTGGAGGCGGTACTCGACGGCGACGCGGACGGGGCGCGGGAGATGATGCGCGAGCACTGCGGCGGGACGGCGGCGCTGCTGCGGGGATTTTTGGCGTGAGGGTCCTTGGCTTCCGCTCCTTGGTGTCCAGGGGTCCTTGGTGTCCACGGGGCGGGCACGGTCTTGAAACCGTGCCATTCGCCCCGTAAAGGTGTGCCTGTGTGCCATTGGACCCCTGGGAGGGCAGCGTGACCGGACGGCCGTTGATCGGTGTGAGTACGTATCTGGAGGCCGGGGCCCGGTGGGGCGTCTGGCAGCTGGACGCGGCGCTGCTGCCCGTCGGGTACCCGCGGCTGGTGCAGCGGGCCGGGGGGCTCGCCGCGATGTTGCCGCCGGACGATCCCGCGCACGCGGCGGATGCCGTGCGGCGGCTGGACGGGCTGGTGATCGCGGGCGGCCCCGACGTCGAGCCCGCCCGGTACGGCGCCGCACGCGAGCCCCGCTGTGGGCCGCCCGCGCCCGAACGGGACGCGTGGGAACTGGCCCTGATCGAGGCCGCGTTGGCGAGCGGGACGCCGTTGCTCGGCATCTGCCGGGGGATGCAGCTGCTGAACGTGGCGCTGGGCGGGACGCTCGTGCAGCATCTCGACGGGCATGTCGGGGACGAGGTGGGGGTGTTCGGGCGCCACGCGGTGAAGCCCGTGCCGGGGACGCTGTACGCGTCGATCGCGGCGGAGGGGGTGGAGGTGCCGACGTATCACCACCAGGCGGTGGAGCGGTTGGGGGCGGGGCTGGTGGGGGCCGCGTTCGCGGAGGACGGGACGGTGGAGGCGGTTGAACTCCCTGGGGAGGGGTGGGTGTTGGGGGTGCAGTGGCATCCGGAGATGGGGGTGGATGATCGGGTGATGTCAGCGCTTGTGCGGGCTGCGGCTTGACGGTTCGCCTCTTGGGGTGGGGGGTTTCGGGTGCGTGGGCGACTGCGGGGTTGTGGGGGTTGCTCGCGGCCACGCGGCGGCGCCGCATGTCGATACAGCCCCGCGCCCCTTTCGGGGCGCTACCCCCGTGTCAGGCTCAGCAGGTCGCGGCCGGGGCCCGTTGGGCGTTGGCCCCTGCGCCACACCGCCCGCAGCTTTCTGCCCAGTTCCACCCCCTCCACCGGGATGCTCACCAACCGCCGCGATGCCAGTTCCTCCCCCACCGCCAGTTCGCTGAGTACTGCCGGGCCCGCGCCCGTCACCACCGATGACTTGACTGCCGTTGTGGAGGACAACTCCAGGAGGGGGCGGGCCAGTTCGCCGCCCAGGGCTGCTGCCAGGACTTGTCTGGTGCCCGAGCCCTCCTCTCGGAGGATCAGGGGGGTTGCCGCCAACTCGGGTGCCGACAGCGGCTTTCGGCGGCGGGACCAGGGGTGGGCCGGGGAGGTCACCACCAGGAGGCGGTCGCGGGCGACCACGGTCGAGTCGAGGCCCTGGGGGACGGTGAGGCCCTCGACGAAGCCGAGGTCCGCCTGGTCGGCCAGCAGGCGTTCCGCGACCGTCGTCGAGTTGCCCGCGAGGAGGGAGACCGCAGTGTCGGGGCGGTGGGCGCGCAGGGCGATCAGCCAGCCGGGGAGCAGGTATTCGGCGATCGTCATGCTCGCCGCCACCCGCAGCCGCGAGTCCCGGCGGTCGCGCAGCGCCTGGGCTCCCGCGTCGAACACCTCGGCCGCCTCCACGACTCGTAGCGCCCAGTCGGTCACCAGCGCGCCCGCCTCGGTGAGTTGGGAGCCGCGCGGTGAGCGGTCCACGAGGGCCACGCCCAACTGCCGTTCCATGGACCGGATCCGGCTGCTCGCGGCGGGCTGGGTGATGCCCACCTCCCGGGCCGCCCGGCCCAGACTGCCGAGCCGGGCCACGGCCAGCAGCAGTTCCAGTGCGCCGAGGTCCGGCACGCGATGGGCGAGACCGCCGCCCGGCGTGCCACCCGCCCCGGTCCCTGCGCCCATCGCCCGTTCAGTCATAAACCCAGCTTATGTCACCATAGGCCCGTACTCCCTGGTGACGGCCGCCCGGCGGCCCGACCGTGGACGTATGGCCACCGCCGCACAGCTACCGCTCCGCACCGACGCGCGCCCCGCCGCCGTCCCCCACCGCTTCCCCGCCGCGCGGCACCTCGGCCCGAACTGGTACGCCGTCGTCATGGGCACCGCGATCGTCGCCACCGCCGGGGCGGGCCTCCCCCCGGCCGTCGCCCCGCCGGGCCTGCGCACCGCCTGCGCGGCCGTCTGGCTCCTCGCCCTGGCGCTGCTGACCGCTCTCCTGGCCGCCCGGGCCCTGCACTGGGGCCACCATCGCGACCAGGCCCGCGCCCATCTCCTCGACCCGGCCGTCGCGCCCTTCTACGGCTGCCCGCCCATGGCGCTGCTGGCGGTCGGCGGCGGTGCGGTCACCGTCGGCGCGGACGTGATCGGTTCCCGGGCGGCCGTCGCGCTCGACGTCGTCCTCTTCGGTGCCGGTACGGTCGCCGCCGTGGCCGTGGCGGTCGCCGTCCCGTATCTCATGATCACCAGGCACCGCATCGGCCCGGCCGACGCGGGACCCGTGTGGCTGCTTCCGCTGGTCGCGCCCATGGTGTCCGCCGCGCTGGGGCCGCTCCTGGTCCCGCACCTGCCCGCCGGGCAGGCCCGTCAGAGCCTCCTCATCGGCTGCCTCGGCCTGTTCGGGCTGAGTCTGCTGGCCACGTTGCTGCTCCTGCCGGTCGTCGTGGCCCGGCTGGTCACCGCGGGGCCGCTGCCGCTCGCGCTCACGCCGACGCTGTTCCTGGTCCTCGGGCCGCTGGGGCAGTCCACCACCGCCGTCGGCAGGTTCGCGGACGTGGCCCCCGGTGCCGTACCGGCGCCGTACAACAGCGGGTTCGCCGTGTTCGCCGTGCTGTACGGCGTGCCCGTGACCGGGTTCGCGCTGCTGTGGCTTGGGCTCGCGGGGGCGCTGGTGGTGCGGGCGCGGCGGCGGGGGATGCGGTTCGCGATGACGTGGTGGGCGTTCACCTTCCCCGTGGGCACGTGCGCGACGGGCGCGGAGGCGCTGGCCCGCCGCACCGGACTCGTCGTCCTCGACGGGCTCGCCGTCGCGCTGTACGGACTGCTGGTCGCCGCCTGGGCCGTGGCCGCCGCGGGTACCGTACGCGGGCTGGTCAGCGGAGAGTTGACGCGAGGACCCGCGGGGCCTCGGCCAACGACGGTCCGTACCAGGTGAGTTGGCGTCCGTCGACGAGCGCGCAGGGGGTGCCGGGGAAGGCTTCGGGGCCGTCGTCGGCGGTGAAGCGGTAGGGCTCGTCGGGCAGGACGACCAACTCGGGGGCGGTGGCCCGCAGTTCGGCGAGCGGAATGCGCGGGTAGCGGTCGGCGTGGTGCGCGTACGCGTTGTCGACGCCGAGGCGGGCCAGGACGTCCCCGGCGAAGGTGTCCCGGCCGAGCACCATCCAGGGCCGCCGCCAGACCGGCACGACGGCGGTCCTGCGGCGCGGCGGTTCCGGCAGCTCCGACCACGCCCGCTCCGCCTCGTCCAGCCAGCGCGGCCGTGCCGGGGCCCCGCAGGCGCGGACCACCCGGTCCAGTTCGCGCAGGGCCCCCGGCACGTCCCGCACCTCGGTGACCAGGACCTCGATCCCGGCGGCGCGCAGGGCGGCCAGGTCCGGCTCCCGGTTCTCCTCCTCGTTGGCGACCACCAGGTCGGGGGCGAGGCGGACGATGTGCCCGACGTCCGGGTTCTTGGTGCCACCGATCCGGACGACGTCGAGTTCCGCCGGATGGCTGCACCAGTCGGTGGCCCCGGCCAGCGCCCCGGGCACGGACGCGGCCACCGCCTCGGTGAGCGAGGGCACCAGGGAGACGACACGCGGGACGGCCATGCGGAAAGTATCGCCGCGTACGACGACGCCGGCGCCGTAGCGGCTCAAGCGGCTCAGCGGTGGCCGGAGCCCTCCTCCACCGCGTCGATGTGGTCGGCCACGGCGACGACGATCACCCGGGTGTCCGGCACCGTCGCCCGCCAGCGGTGGCGGACCCCGCCGGTGAGGTAGAGCGTGTCGCCGGGGCCCAGCCGGTGGGCGCGGCCCTCGGCCTCGACCTCGACGGCGCCGTCGACGACGTACATCAACTCGTCGTTGCGGTGCTGGAATTCGCGGCCGCCGTCGTGGTCGCCGATGAACTCCATGGCGTGCAGCTGGTGGTGGCCGCGCACCAGCGGGCGCACCCGGGGCTGGGCGGGCGCGAACTCGCTGTCGTCGGCGCGCACGACGTCGACGCTGCGGGCCGGGTCGGCGGCGGCGAGGAGTTCGACGGCGGTGGTGCCGAGGGCGTCGGCGATGGCTTCGAGGGAGGGGCGGCTGGGGCGGGCCCGCTCGTTCTCCACCTGGCTGAGGAACGGGACCGACAGGCCGCTGCGCCCGGCCACGACGGCGAGTGTGAGCTCCAGTGCCCGGCGCCGCCGCCGGACGGCCGCGCCCACCCGTAGGGGCTGTTCTTTGTGGTCGCCCATAGCTCCGGCTCCCTCCCTCGCTCGTAGGTCCGTTCCGACAGGTCTGTGGCGACAGGTCCGCCTCTGATGAGTTCTCTGCACCCTACGCATGTTCGGCAAACCGTTTCATGCGCCCGTCACATCGCCGTCACATCGTTGGAGCGTAAGGGCCACAGATCGCGCCAGGGACTGGTTCCCCGCTATTCCCCCGGTTTCCGCGGCCGGTGGCCGTTGCCGCGATCGGGGCGCGCCCCGGAACCCTGTGGGAGGCTCCGGGGCGCGTGGAAGGAGGCATTCACCCGTTCCGGCGGACTGTGCGCCGGGCCAAGGGCAGGGATGTAGCTCTCTGTGGTTGTCCGAATCCGACTTGTTCGAATCCGGCCTGTCGGTCGGTCACCCGGCGGTGCGAGCCCTCGCCCGACCGGTCGCGGAGATCCCCGCTCAACCCGCCGTCGGAGCCCACTTGTCCACCAGGCCGGGGTTCTGCTTGAGCCAGGTGCGGACCGCGTCCTGTTCCTTGCCCTTGCCGGACTTCTGGATCTGGGCCTCCAGGTCGGCGAGTTGCTTCTCCGTCATGGAGAAGTCCTTGAGCCACTTGGCCACTTCGGGGTTGTCGGCGGCGAAGCCCTTGCGGGCGATGTTGTGCAGGCCGTCGCCGCTGCCCCAGGCGCCCTTGGGGTCCTTGAGCTTCTTGAGGTCGTAGTCGCTGTACGCCCAGTGCGGCGACCAGAGGGTGACGACGATGGGCTTCTTCTCGGCGATGGCGCGCTTGAGTTCGGCGAGCATCGCGGGGGTCGAGCCGTCGACGACCTCGTAACTGCCGTCCAGGCCGTACTCCTTGAGGACCTTGCTCTTGAGCAGGCCCATCATTCCGGCGCTGGGTTCGATGCCGGTGATCTTGCCGTCGAACTCGGACGCGTGGTCCTTGAGGTCGGCGAGGGAGTCGACGTCCTTCACGTAGGAGGGGACGGTCAGCTCCAGGGAGGTGGGGCCGTACCACTTGCCGAGGTCGTCGATCCGGTCGCCGTACTTCTTCCAGTACTCGGCCTGGGTGGTCGGCAGCCAGGCGTCGGTCTCGAAGTCGATGCGGCCGGTGGCGATGCCTGTGTAGAGGGGCCCGGCGGCGTACTGGGTGGTGTCGACCTCGAAGCCGCGTTCCTCCAGGATCTCCTTCCAGAGGTAGGTGGAGGCGATGCCCTCGTCCCAGGGGATGTAGCCGATGCTGATCTTCTTGCCCTTGCCGACGTCCACGCCGGTCACCGTGGAGGTCTCGGAGGACGAGCCGAAGATGCCGAGGCCGCCCGCGACCAGGGCGAGCACGACCACGCCGACGACGGCGACCGCGGGGCGGGGCCGGTGGTGCCACAGCTGGACGCCCCCGGCGGCGCGGGCCTTGGCGGCGGCGCGGCGGCCGAGCGGGGAGATCTGGTCGCCGAGCGCGCCGGTGACCCGGTCGAGGTAGATGGCCAGGACCACGATGCCGAGGCCCGCCTCGAAGCCGAGGCCGATGTCGAGCTGGCCGATGGCCTCGTTGACAGCGCCGCCGAGGCCGCCGGTGCCGACCATGCCCGCGATGACGACCATGGACAGGCCCAGCATGATGACCTGGTTGACGCCCGCCATGATGGTCGGCAGCGCCAGCGGCAGCTGTACCCGCAGCAGGGTGTCGCGCGGCGAGGTGCCGAACGCCTCGGCGGCTTCGACGAGTTCGGCGTCGACCTGGCGGATGCCCAGCTCGGTCATGCGGACGCCGGGCGCTATCGCGAAGATCAGGGTGGCCACGACTCCGGCGGGCACGCCGGTACCGAAGAACAGGATGGCCGGGATCAGCAGCACCATCGACGGCATGGTCTGCATCAGGTCGAGCACCGGCCGCAGCGCGGTGGAGACGGCCTTGGAGCGGGCCGCCCAGATGCCCAGCGGGACGGCGATCAGCAGGGCGATCACGGTCGCGACCAGGACGAGGGAGAGCGTCGACATGGCGTCGTCCCACAGGGCGAGCGAGTCGACGAGGGCGAATCCGGCGAACGCGAGGACACCCGCGACCAGGCCGCGCAGCCACCATGCGAGGACGGCCAGGATGCCGGCGAGCAGCAGGGGTTGCGGGCCGGTCAGGACGGCGTCGACGCCGTCGTACATGCCCTCGACGACCGACTTGATCGCGTCGAAGAGCCAACTCATGTGGTCGACGAGCCAGTTGACGCCGTCGTTGACCCAGTCGCCGAGATGGAGCCTAGGCATGGGCGATCACCTTCTCGCCGCCGTCGTGCGGTGCGTCGCACTCCACGGGCTCGATGGCCCCGGGAGCGTCCGCCAGGAAGCCGACGAGCCGCTCCTGCGGTACGACGCCGACGGTCCGGCCCGCGGCGTCCAGGACCCGTACGCGGTGCGAGAGCCGGGCGCTGAGCGCGCACAGTTCGGTGAACGGCGTGTCGGGGGTGGCGGTCTGGCAGCTGCAGCCCGGTTCCTCGCCGGCCACCGAGGTGTCCATGAGCGCCCCGGCGGTGAGCACCCGGGAGCGGTCGACGTCCTTGGTGAAGGAGGCGACGTAGTCGTCGGCGGGGCGCAGCAGGATGTCCTCGGCGGTGCCGTTCTGCACGATGCGGCCGTCGCGCATGACGGCGATGCGGTCGCCCAGGCGCATGGCCTCGTTGAGGTCGTGGGTGATGAACACGATGGTCTTCTTCAGGGTCTTCTGGAGTTCGAGCAGCTGGTCCTGCATGTCGCGGCGGATCAGCGGGTCGAGGGCGCTGAACGACTCGTCCATCAGCAGGAGTTCGGCGTCGGTGGCGAGTGCGCGGGCCAGGCCGACGCGCTGCTGCATGCCGCCGGAGAGCTCGTCGGGCCAGGAGTCCTCCCAGCCGGCCAGTCCGCACAGGGCGAGCGCCTCGTCGGCGCGGCGCTCGCGCTCGGCGCGGGGCACGCCCTGCACGGCCAGGCCGTAGGCCGCGTTCTCCCGGACGCTGCGGTGCGGGAAGAGCGCGAAGTGCTGGAAGACCATGCTGATCTTCCGTGCGCGGACCTCGCGCAGCTCGCGGTCGCCGAGCGCGGTGAGGTCCTCGCCGTCGAACAGGACGCGTCCCGCGGTCGGTTCGAGCAGTCCGTTGAGCATGCGCAGCAGCGTGGACTTGCCGGAGCCGGACAGGCCCATGACGACGAATATCTCGCCCTCGGCCACCGTGAAGGAGGCGTCGATCACGGCGGCGGTGACGCCTTCGGCGCGCAGTTGTTCACGGTCGGCCCCGCCGCGCAGCCGCTCCACCGCCTCCTCGGGTCGTCTGCCGAACACCTTGTACAGCTGTTCGGCCGTCAGCCTGGCCTCGCTTGTGGAACTCCTGGATGACACGGGTGCCCTTCTTCTCTGCGCCTTCCGGCGGCTTCGCCTTCCGGCGGCTTCTCGGTGCCCTGCCTTCGTTCTCGGCTGTTGAAGGCGCAACCGGTTGTTCGGGGCGGCGCCTGCCCCCACTCAAACCGGCCAAACGCGCGAGTGGCCCGGTTCACAGTTCGTTTACGTGTGCGAGGTTGAAGTTCCCACGGTTGTCACGTAGGGAGCGGATGTCGTCCACCGGGGCGGCCGGGACCCGCGCCGGGCGGTGGCTGTCGGTGCCGTACGGCATGATGCGGAGTGTGACGCGACGCCTGATGCTGCTGGACTCCGCCTCGCTGTACTTCCGCGCCTACTTCGGCGTACCGGAATCGGTGAAGGCGCCCGACGGCACGCCCGTGAACGCCGTGCGCGGGCTGCTCGACTTCATCGACCGGCTGGTCAAGGACCACCGTCCGGACGACCTGGTGGCGTGCATGGACGCGGACTGGCGACCGCAGTGGCGGGTGGACCTGATCCCCTCCTACAAGGCGCACCGGGTCGCCGAGGAGCGCGCGGCCGGTCCGGACGAGGAGGAGGTGCCGGACACCCTGTCGCCGCAGGTGCCGGTCATCGAGGACGTCCTGGACGCGCTCGGCATCGCGCGCGTGGGCGTGGCCGGCTACGAGGCGGACGACGTGATCGGCACGTTCACGGGCCGCGCGAAGGGCCCCGTCGACATCGTCACCGGCGACCGCGACCTGTACCAACTGGTCGACGACGCACGGCAGGTGCGGGTCCTGTATCCGCTCAAGGGCGTCGGCACCCTGCAACTGACCGACGAGGCCCTGCTGCGCGAGAAGTACGGCGTGGACGGCCGCGGGTACGCGGATCTCGCCCTGTTGCGCGGCGACCCGAGCGACGGGCTGCCGGGCGTGCCCGGGATCGGCGAGAAGACGGCGGCGAAGCTGCTGGCCGAGTTCGGCGACCTGGCGGGGATCATGGCGGCGGTCGAGGACCCGAAGGCGAAGCTCACGCCGTCCCAGCGGGTCAAGTTGGCCGAATCACGCCCCTACCTGGCGGTGGCACCGAAGGTCGTACGGGTTGCGGACGACGTGCCGCTGCCCGAGGTCGGCCTCGCCGTGCCGCGCACCCCGCGCGACGCGGCGGCGCTGGAGGGTCTGGCGCTGCGCTGGGGTTTGGGTGGATCTTTGAAACGGCTGCTCACGACGTTGGGTGAGTAACCGATCCGACGGGAACCCCGTTCTCCGCAGGCGGGAGTGAAGTTCTCCGGGGAGGGGAGCATTCCCCTTTACGGGATCCCCGTTTCCGTCGGGAGAAATGCGCGAAACCTCGACAAGAGGAGTTAATCGACTTCTCACGCCGGGGGTGTTAACTGGGGGGAGATGATAACTTAGGCAAGCCTAACCATTGGACACGGGAGGCCGTTATGGCAGATCGTCCGGCACGCAGTGGGCGAGGCCCCAGGGACCGGAAACCGCATGCCGCGCAGGTCGTGCGCACCGAGCGCCTGACCCCGCACATGCAGCGCGTGATCCTCGGCGGCGAGGGGCTGGCCGCCTTCGCGGCGGACACCTGCACCGACCATTACGTGAAACTCCTCTTCCCCGCCCAGGGGGTGACCTACCCCGAACCCTTCGACATGCAGCGCATCCGCGAGGAGTTCCCGCGCGACCAGTGGCCCGTGACCCGCACCTACACCGTGCGCGCCTGGGACGCCGAGACCCGCGAGCTGACCCTGGACTTCGTGGTGCACGGCGACGAGGGCCTGGCGGGGCCGTGGGCGACACGTGTCCAGCCGGGCGAAACCGTCCGGTTCATGGGACCCGGCGGCGCCTACGCCCCCGATCCGACCGCCGACTGGCACCTGCTCGCCGGGGACGAGAGCGCGCTGCCCGCAATCGCCCGCGCCCTGGAGACGCTGCCCGCGGGCACCAAGGCGTTCGCCTTCGTCGAGGTCTCGGGCCCCGAGGAGGAGCAGAAGATCGACTCCGAGGTGCCGGTCGTCTGGCTACACCGCGGCGACCGCCCGATCGGCGAGGCGCTCGTCGAGGCCGTCCGCGCCCTGGAGTTCCCGGCGGGCCGGCCGCACGCCTTCGTGCACGGCGAGGCGGCCTTCGTAAAGGACCTGCGCCGGCTGCTGCGCGTCGAGCTGGAGATCCCGCGCGAGCAGCTGTCGATCTCCGGGTACTGGCGCCTGGGCCACAACGAGGACGGCTGGCAGGCGGCGAAGCGCGAGTGGAACGCGCAGGTGGAGGCGGAGCAGGAGGGGGCGGCTGCGGCGTAGGCTCCCCCGCTTCCCGCTTCCCGCTCCTTCCGGCACGCCACTTCCGGTACGCGCTTCCTGTATTTCCGACACGCCGTTTCCGGCTGCCGCACGGCACGAGCCGCAGGCCACACCCAGGGCCGCGGCACGGCCGAGCCGCCGTTCCCCGCCCACCCGAGGGCACCCCGAGACGGGCACACCGCCCCCTCCCCGACCGCGCAAGCCGTACCCCGGCTCCGCGCAGCCCCGCCGCACCCGCCGGCCGTTCCGAGCCCCCACCGGGGCTCCGGCCACCGGGTGCAGGCGCGTCAACTCCCCCGACACCACCACGAGTTGACACCGAAGCACGCCCAACTTCCCGTCAAGAGCGGCCCCCACACCCCATCGCGACATATCGCGCCTGCCGCAGCCCCGCCCGGCCGTGAGGACTTCGGCCCGTCGCGGACACCATCGCGTGACGCCCCCGAAACAGCGCCTCCCTACTTTCTGGCACCCGACAGGAATTTCTGTCACCCGACAGGAACTCTCGCGCCGCGTGCGAAAGCAGGTTGCCGCCATGACGAGCACCGCCCCCGCCGATCTCCGCCCCGACCCGCCGAACCCGGACGGTGCCGCCGACCTCGCCGGATTCGGCTACCGCCAGGAACTGCACCGCAGCCTCGGCCGGTACGCCTCCTTCGCCGCGGGTTTCTCCTTCATCTCCGTGCTGACGACCGTCTTCCAGTTCTTCGCCTTCGGGTACGCGTTCGGGGGCCCCGTCTTCTTCTGGACCTGGCCGGCGGTGCTGGTGGGCCAGTTGCTGGTGGCCGCGTGCTTCGCCGAACTGGCCGCGCGCTACCCGATATCCGGCGCGATCTACCAGTGGTCCTCGCGGCTGTCGAACGCCACCTTCGGCTGGTTCGCGGGCTGGATCATGGTCATCGGGCAGATCGTGGTGGTCGCGGCAGCCGCGCTCGCCCTCCAGATGGTCCTGCCGGCGCTGTGGTCGGGCTTCCAGCTGGTCGGCACCGACACGGCGCCCACCTCGCCCGACGGCGCGGCCAACGCGGCGGTCCTCGGCGTCGTCCTGCTCGTGCTCACCACGATCGTGAACATGATCGACAACCGGGTGATGTCGACGATCAACCGCGTCGGGGTCACCGCCGAGATCATCGGCGCCGTCCTGATCGTCGTGCTGCTGTTCACGCACTCCGAGCGCTCGCCCGGCATCACCTTCCACACCGAAGGGGCGGCCCAGGGCGGCCTGTTGGGGGCGTTGCTGGTCGGTTCGTTCACGGCGGCGTACGTGATGATCGGCTTCGACAGCGCGGGCGAGATGAGCGAGGAGACCCACAACCCGCGCCGTACCGCGCCCCGCACGATCCTCACCGCGCTCGGTGCGGCGGGGCTGCTCGGCGGTCTGGTCGTGCTGGGCGGGGTGCTCGCGGCGCCCAGCCTGACGGACGGGCGCCTGGCGACCGACGGGTTGAGCTACGTCCTGACCAGCAGCCTCGGGGACGGGGTCGGCCGGGTGCTGCTCGCCGACGTGGTGGTGGCAATCGCGGTGGCGACGCTGGCGATCCAGACGGCCGCGTCCCGCATGCTGTTCTCCATGGCCCGCGACGGCCAACTCCCGTTCGCCGCCCGCCTGTCCCGCGTCCACCCGCGCACCGGCATGCCGGCCGCTCCGGCCCTGGTCGTCGGCGTCCTGTCCGCGGCGCTGCTGCTCCTCAACTTCGCCTCCCCGGACGCGTTCCTGGCCATCGGCACGACCTGCATCGTGATGCTGTACCTGGCGTACGCGATGGTGACCGGCCCGCTGCTGGTACGACGGCTGCGGGGCTCCTTCGTGGCCGACGGCACGGACGAGGTGGGCGCACCGCTGTTCTCGCTCGGCCGGTGGGGGGTGCCGGTCAACGTACTGGCGCTGCTGTACGGCGTGTTGATGACCGTGAACCTGGCGTGGCCGCGGGCGGCGGTGTACGACCCGGCGGGCGGGCACTGGTACTTCCAGTGGTTCACGGTGCTGTTCCTGGGGGCGACGGTGGTCGCGGGCGCCGCGTTCCGGCTCTACCGGAGGGGGACGGCCGCTTCAACCGCCGTACCCGAGGCGGCCGTTCACGAACCCGCGGTCTGAGCCCCGCTGTTGGGGCGGCCGTCGCCCTGCTCGGCTCCCTGGCCGTCGCCCTTGACCCTCGCGTGCAGGTGCATGTCGTGCCAGCCGTCCGGGTGTTGGAGGGCGCTGCGCTTGGTGCCCTCCAGGGTGAAGCCGGTCTTCTCGGCCACGCGGCAGGACGCCGGGTTGTGGACCGAGTGGGTCAACTCCAGGCGGTGGAAGCCGATGTCGTCCAGGGCCCAGCGGGTCAGGGCCGTCGTGGCGCGGACCGCGACGGCCCGGCCGCGGGCCTCGGCCACCGTCCAGTACGCCACCTCGGCCACGCCGTCGCCCAGCAGGATGTCGCGCAGCGCCACCCGGCCCAGGAGCCGGTCCGTGGCCTCGTCGGTCACGGCCCACTGGGCGTCCCGCTCCCGCTCCCAGCCCTTGCGCCACACCTCGATCCAGCCGCGCACCTCCTCCTCGGACTCCGCCGACCGGATGTGCCACTGGTGCAGGGCCGGGTCCTGGAACGCCTTGTACACGGCGGGCGCGTCCGCGTCCGTCCAGGGGCGCAGGACCAGGCCGTCGCCGGTGAGGATCGTCGGCTGCGGTACGTCCATGAGGGTTCCGATGGGTACGACCGGGTCAATGAGGTAGGGCATGGGGGCATGATCGCAGGTGGGGGCGGTACGGCCCAGCGGTTTTCCCCCGGGGCGGCGCCCCGTCGCGTGCACCCGCCGGCAGCGCGCCCCCGTACGCTTGATCCCGATGAGCCGCCGCCCCCGCATCCCGCCCGCTCCCCTCCCCCAACGGCAGGGGATCGACCCCGTACGGGTGAAGCTGCCGCCGGACGGGCCCTGGGAGACCGTGCGCGACCACCTCGTCGCCCGGCTGTCCGCCCCCGACGGGGTGGTCGACGGGATGCTGGACGACGGCCTGATCGTCGGGGCCGACGGGCGTCCCGTCGCGCGGGACACGGCGTACGTGCCGGGCATGTTCGTGTGGTTCCACCGCGAACTCCACGCCGAGGAACGGGTGCCCTTCCCCCTGGACGTGGTGTACCGCGACGACCACATCGTCGTGGCCGACAAACCCCACTTCCTCGCCACCACCCCGCGCGGCAGCCACGTCGTCGAGACGGCGCTGGCCCGGCTCCGCCGCGACCTCGGCATCCCCCGGCTCTCCGCCGCCCACCGCCTCGACCGGCTCACCGCCGGGCTGGTCCTGTTCACCGTGCGCCCGGCCGAACGCGGCGCCTACCAGTCCCTCTTCGCCGAGCGGCGCGTCGGCAAGGAGTACGAGGCCATCGCCCCGTACGACGCCACAGTCGCCCTCCCGCGCACCCTGCGCAGCCGCATCCTCAAGGAGCGCGGCGTCCTGGCCGCCCAGGAGATCGAGGGCCCCCCGAACGCCGTCACCCACATCGAACTGACCGCCCACCGCCCCGACGGCCTGGCCCGCTACCGCCTCCTCCCCCACACCGGCCAGACCCACCAACTCCGTGTGCACATGGCGTCGTTGGGCCTGCCCATCCTCGGAGACCCCTTGTACCCGACGGTGGCCCCGCCCGTAGCGCCCGGCGACTTCCGCCACCCACTCCAACTGCTGGCCCGGGTACTGGAGTTCACGGATCCACTGACGGGTCACCAGCACCGCTTCGTGAGTGGACGGCAGTTGACGGCGTGGGAGTCGCCGGAGGCTTCGGGCTGGGCAGCGCCCCGTTAGGGGCGCGGGGCTGTATCCGATATGCGGCTCCGCCGCGTGGGCGCGACCAGCCCCCACCGCCCCGCAGCCGACAACCGACCCCCGCGAACCCTCACTTCACTCCCCTCGCCACCACCGCAAGACCCGCCCCCAAA
Organism: Actinobacteria bacterium OK074; assembly: GCA_001298575.1. Lineage (GTDB taxonomy): Bacteria > Actinomycetota > Actinomycetes > Streptomycetales > Streptomycetaceae > Streptomyces. Next base: position 132,546 of record LJCV01000099.1, on the reverse strand, counting down.
TCCCACCCACCCCCGCAGGCGCGGCCACCACCCGCTCAGGCGCCACCGGCCGAGGCGACACCACGTCACCCCGCATCTCAGCCACCGGCACCCCCACGGAACCGGCCAAGCCCCCGCGGGGAACCGGCACACCCCCCAACCCCCGCTCCAACGTGACCTCCTGCTGCGCCGAAGGCTCGAACCGCACCGGCAGCGCCACCAGGTGCCGCGAGGCGATCGACTGGTTCCACCGCAACTCGGACTCGTCGCAGTCGAGTTCGACGTCGGGCAGCCGCATCAGCAGGGCGTCGACCCCCGTGTCGGCGATGGTGCGCCCGATGTCCTGCCCCGGGCACTCGTGCGGCCCGCCGCTGAACGCGAGGTGCGACCGGTTGCCCTGCATGTTCGCGGCGAGGTCGGGCCGGACGTGCGGGTCGACGTTGCCCGGCGCCATGCCGAGCAGCAGCCCGTCGCCCTGTTTGATGCGCTGCCCGCCCAACTCGGTGTCCTGCTTGGCGAAGTAGCCCATGATGGTGCTGAACGGCGGTTCGTCCCACAGGGACTGCTCGACCGCTTCGGGCACCGTCATCTGGCCGCCGTTGAGCTGGGCACGGAAGCGCGGGTCGGTGAGGACCACGCGCAGTACGTTGGCGATGAGGTTGGCGATGGCCTCGTAGGCGGCGATGAGGACGAGCCGCAGGTGTTCGCGGATCTCGTCGTCGTTGAGTCCGGCGGGGTGCCGGATGAGGTGGCTGGTGAAGTCGTCCTCGGGCTTGGCTCGGCGGCGGGCGGTGAGGCGGCCGAGGGCGTCGACGATGTACTGGTTGCTGGCGATCGCGGTCTCGGTGCCCTTGAGCATGTCGCGGGCGGCCTGCACGATGCGGTCGTTGTACTCCTCGGGCATGCCGATGACCGCGCACATCACCGACATCGGGAGGTGTTCGGCGAACTGTCCGACGAGGTCGGCACGGCCCTCCTCGCAGAAGCGGTTGACGAGTTGCTGCGTGCTGCGGTTGATGTAGCGGCGCAGCGCGCGGAAGTCGATGGTGGACACGGCGCCGTTGACCGCGCCGCGCAGCCTGCGGTGTTCGTCGCCCTCGGCGAAGGCGCAGATGGGCTGCCAGGCCATGTGCGGCAGCAGCGGGTGGTCGGGCCGGACCTCGCCGTTGGCCAGCGAGGTCCAGATGCGGCTGTCGCGGGTGAAGTGCGAGGGGGTGCCCACCATGTGCAGGTTCTCGCCGTGGCCGAGCACGATCCACATCGGTACGTCGTCGTGCAGCAACACCGGTGCGACGGCGCCGTGTTCGGCGCGGAGTTGCTCGTACAGGGCGCTCAGGTCCCCGGCCTCGGGTCCGTACAGGCGGTGCCGGCCGCCGGGTCCGGTGCCGGTGCCGTGGGCGGGGCAGCCGGTGGGGCTGGCCGTGGAGTGGGTTTCTGGGGTCACGATCATCGCTCCGAAACTGAACTGGTTCTGTTTTCGGGGGAGTTGGCGAACTGAGGGAGACGAACCGCGGAAGGCGGCGGCTACACCGTCTGCCGTGCCGTCGTCAGCTTGTGCAGGAAGTGCATGAGGGTCATCAGCACGTCCCGGCTGGAGGCCCGGCGGCGCGCGTCGCACTCCACGATGGGGACCTCCGGCGGCAGGTCGAGCGCCGTACGCAGGTCGTCGAGCGGGTAACGGGGCGCGTCCGGGAAGGAGTTGACGGCGACGACGAAGGGCACGCCGCGCTCCTCCAGCCGTCCTATGACGTCGAAGCTGACCTCCAGGCGCCTGGTGTCGAGGAGGACGACCGCGCCGAGCGCGCCCTCGAACAGCCCGTTCCACAGGAACCAGAAGCGTTCCTGTCCCGGGGTGCCGAACAGGTACAGCACCAGTTGGTCGGTGATGCTGATGCGGCCGAAGTCCATGGCCACGGTGGTGGCGGTCTTGGTGTCGGAGCCGAAGTTGTCGTCCACGCCGATGCCGGCCTGGGTCATGGTCTCCTCGGTGGTCAGCGGTCTGATCTCGCTGACGGCACCGACCATGGTGGTCTTGCCGACGCCGAAGCCGCCCACGATCACGATCTTCACCGCGGCCTGCGCGGTGTGCGGAAGGTGGTCCTCGGTCCGCGGGCCCGTGACGGGGTGGCCGGTGCGGGGGTCAGAGGCGTTGAAGTCCATGCATCACCGCTTCGAGGAGGGAACGGTCGGGCATCGCCTGCCGGGCGATCGGGGCGCGGGCCTGCACGAGTTCGGCGGTCAGCAGGCCGGTGAGCAGAACGGTCACGACGCTGAACGGCAGCCGTAGGTAGGCCGAGATCTCGGCCACCGACAGGGGTGCCTGGCAGAGCCGGATCAGGGCCGCCTGTTCGGGCTGGACGGTGGGCGGCGCCGCCGCCTTGGCCACGATCAGGGTGACCAGGTCGATGGCGGCCCGTTCGCCGTTGTCGGTGGCGCCGGTGAGGATGTAGAGCCGCTCGGGGTTGCGTCCCTCGCCCTCCTTGGGGCCGCCGTCCTGCGGGTCGCCTGCCGGTGCGGGCACCGGGGCGATCGGAGGCGGGGGGTCCTGCCGGGGGTAGCGCCTTTGGCGTTTCGGAGGAGTCATACGGTCTGCCCGTTGCGCCGCGGCGGGCTGGTGAGGTGAGCGCCGATGCGGACGACGAGGTCGCGCATCCGGTTGCTCATCAGCCCGGGTTCGGCGGTGACGTCGGAGAGGACCGCGAGGTAGGCGTTGGCGCCCGCGGCCATCAGGTAGAAGTAGCCGCCGTCGATCTCGATGATCACCATCCGCATACGGCCGTCGCTGTCGTCGATCTCGCCCGCGACGGCGCCGGCCAGGCTCTGGAGTCCGGCGCAGGCGGCGGCGACGCGGTCGGCGGCGTCGGGGTCGCCGCCGTAGCGGGCGATGCGCAGGCCGTCCGCGGACAGGACGACGATCTGTTGTACGCCCGGTACTCCGTCGGCGAGCTCCTTGAGCATCCAGTCGAAGTTGGCTCGCTGCTGGATCACGTGAGGTCCCCCTCGTCGTCGGCGCCGCTGTGGCCCGACTCGTTGTTCGTGGTCATTGCGTGCGGGTGGCCGGCCGGGGGCTGGGTGAAGGCGTCGGGGTCCGGGTCGCTCTTGAGCCCGTTCATGAACGCCTCGACCCACAGGCCGGGTTCGCGTTCCTTCTTCTCCGGTACGGGCTCGGGTTCGAGCTCCGGTTCGGGTTCGCCGGCGGCTGCGCGGGCTGCCTCGGCCTCCTCCTCGGCGTACTTGGCGGCGTAGGCGGCGCGGATGCGGTCGGTGATCGGGATCGTCGCGCGGCTGCGGCGCTGGGGCAGACCGTTGGGCGTCCACTCCGTGACCACGGGGACGTCGTCCTCCATGAGCTGCGCGGGGATGCGGGGGCCGGTGGTCGGCTTGCGCTTCTTCGCCTTGCGGTCGGGGGCCTCGACGCCGTCGGTGTCCATGGTGGGCACGGAGGCCGCGCCGATGCCGTGGGCGAGCCCGGGGGCGGCCTCGGAGGTGAACATGTTGTGCGGCACGATCAGCACCGCGCGGACGCCGCCGTACGCGGACTGGCGCAGTGAGATCTGCATCTTGTACGCGGTGGAGAGGCGGCCGACGACCGCGAGGCCGAGGCGGGGGCTCTCGCCGAGCACCTGGAGGTCCTGGCCGCGCTTGGCGTCCTCCAGCATCTTCTCGACGCGGGCGCGGCTGTCCTCGCTGAGGCTGACGCCGCCGTCCTCGATCTCGATGGCGATGCCGGTCTGCACCTCGACGGCGGTGACGTGCACCTTGGTGTGCGGCGGGGAGTAGCGGGTGGCGTTGTCGAGGAGTTCGGCGGCGGCGTGGATGACCGGCTCGACGCAGGTGCCCTTGACGTTGACCTTGGCGATGGAGTGCAGGTCGATGCGCCGGTACTCCAGGATGCGGGACATGGCGCCGCGCAGCACGCTGTACAGCGGCACCGGTTTGGGCCACTGGCGGCCGGGACGGCCGCCGCCGAGTACGGCCACGGAGTCGGCGAGGCGGCCGATCAGCGCGGTGCCGTGGTCGATGCGCAGCAGGTCGTCGAAGACCTCGGGGTTGCGGCCGTGGTCCTCCTCCATCTCGCGGAGTTCCTTGTTCTGCTGGTGGACGATCGCCTGGATCCGGCGGGCGATGTTGACGAAGGAGCGCTGCGCGGAGTCGAGCCGGGCGTCCTCGTAGTCCATCGCCTTGAGCATCTGTGTGAGCACCGCGCGCTGGGAGTCGGGGAGTTCGCGCCATTCGGGGTGTCCGTCGACGACTGTGCGCATCACCTCTTCGGGGGACACTCCGGCCTTGAGGCCGCGCAGTGCGGCGGGCAGGATCTCGGCGTCGAAGCGCCACCACTCGTGCTCGTGCACGAGCAGGCGCTCCTCCAAGTGGGCCGTGCGGTGCCCGAGTTCGGCACGCACCCGGCGGGTGACACGGCCGCGGCGCACGGCTTCCGCGCCGACGGCGATGACCAGCAGCGTCGCGATGCCTCCGCACCAGCCGACGGCGACCCGGGCCGGTGCCGTCACCACGGCGACGGCGGCCCCGGTCACCGCGGCCATCACTATGGCCGGGAGCAACAGCACGCGCGCGTAGGGAAGTTCACGGTCACCGGGGGGCGATTGAACACTCACCATGTATGCCCTTTGAGACGAATCGGCTGGGGGTATGGGGAGGTGTCGAGGGGGCGTTTGCTGACAAACGCGGGGGATTCCTCTGGACCTTCGGTATTTTTGGGAACAGGCGCACGATTTCACCTCAACTCGGTGCGCCGCGGGCGAGCTTAGTCCGACCGGATCATCGCCGTGTCATATTCGACGAGCGCCTGAAACCACCCGCGCAAGAGGAGTACGCTCAGCTTTATTTGCACGCCACGCGTTTGCTCGAACACGTTTGGTGACGGTGTACGGGTGTGCGAAACCGGTGCGGTGACGGGGCGGGAGGGGTTCCAGAGAGACCCCAAGGGGTTCCAGAGAGGCCCCGGGAGAGGCTTCGGCGGGGTCCCGGGAAGGGCTTTGGAGAGGTCCCGGAGGACCTGCCGTCAGACCCCGGCGATGCGCAGCGCGGCGTCCGCCGTCGCCTCCGCGAACGCCGAGACGGGCCGCTCGGGGTCGGAGCGATGGACGAGGATGACACCTTCGATCAGCCCGAAGACGAGGTCGGTGCGCAGATCGAGATCGCTCTTCACCAGCGCCCCGCCCGCCGCCGTGGCGGCGATCAACTGCCGGTAGGCGTCCTTGAGTTCGGCCCGTACGGCACGGAACCCGGCGAAGCGTTCGGAGCGCACCTCGGGCAGCAGGTACAGCCCCCCGAGGTTGTGCGGTCCGCCGCACAGCAGCTCGACGTCGGCCCGGCACAGCTCCCACAGCCGGCCCTCGGCGCTCGCCGCGTCGTCGGCGAGCAGCTCACGGGCGTACGCCAGCGAGGGCGTGACCGTGGACTCCAGGAGCTGGGCGAGCAGCTCCTCCTTGCCGGAGACGTAGTGGTACATGGACGCCTGGCGCATCCCGGCCCGCTCGGCGACGGCCCGCGTGGTCGTGGCGCCGTACCCCTGGACGGTGAACAACTCGGCGGCGGCGGCGAGGAGTTCGTCGCGCGGCGCGAGACCGCTGTCCGGCCGCTGCTCGGCCCGCGGCCTGCCGACCCGTCGTGCGCCACCGGTTCCCATGTGTTCGATCCTCGCACACGGCCCCGTACCGCGATCTCGGTGAGCACCCGGTAACCGGTCCGCAACCGCCCGGCAACGCCGGTGACCCGCCCCGCGCCTAATTTCTGTCGAGCGATAGAAATGGCGACAGGGGCACGGCCGCGCAGCCGCGGCGGCGCCCCCGCGAACCCGGACCCGGAGGTCCCGCGATGGCGACAGCGACCACGTACGGAGCCCGCGCCCATGCCCGCGCCCAGGAGGGCACCCGCGCCGAGGCCATGCCCGTCGTCCCGGCCGGCGACTGGCCGACGCCACCGTGCGAGGCGGGCCACCTGGTGTGGGCGGAGACGGTCGCGGGCGGCAACTACACGCACCGCGTACTGGCCCGCGGCACCGAACTGCGCCTGACCGACCTGCGCGGCGACGCCTGCGCCCACCTGCTGCTGTACGCCGACGGCCGCCCCTGGGAGCGGCTGAACGTCGCCGACACCGTCAAGGTCCAGTGGAACGCCTACCTCGGCGAGGGCCAGTTGCTCCTGTCCGACCAGGGCCGCGTGCTCGCCTCGGTCGTCGCCGACACCGCCCGGCGCCACGACGCGCTGTGCGGCACCTCCACCCTCGTCCGCAACACCGAGCGCTACGGCGACGGCACCCCGCAGTCCCAATCTCCCGCCGGACGCGAGCTGTTCAAGCTCGCGGCGGCGAAGAACGGCCTGGAGCCCCGCGATCTGCCGCCGTCCCTCTCCTTCTTCCAGGGCGTGGAGATCCGCGACGACGGCTCCCTCGACTTCACCGGCTCGGCGGCCCCCGGCGGCAGCGTCACCCTGCGCGCCGAGCAGGACGTGACGGTACTGATCGCGAACGTGCCGCATCCGGCCGATCCCCGCCCCGAGTACGTCAGCACCCCGCTGGAGGTGCTCGCCTGGCGGGCCGCGCCGACCGCGCCCGGCGACCCGCTGTGGGAGGCGACCCCCGAGGGCCGCCGCGCCTTCCTGAACACCGCCGAATTCCTTGCCGCGAGGGGGCTCGCATGAGCACCGGGACCGCATCCGCCGAGGAGACCCGCATGAGCACGACCGTCGTTCCCGCCCGCGCCGCCTGGTCGGCCGTCGTCCGCGCGGGCGAGACGCTCACCGTCACCGACCTGCACGGCAACCAGGCCGTCGACTTCCTCGTCTACGACGCCCACGACACGGCCGTGCGCTACAGCGCGCCCGACACGATCCACGCGCAGGGCAACATCTTCCTGACCACCGGCAGTGTGCTGCTGTCGAACGAGCACACCCCGCTGATGACCGTGGTCTCGGACGACGTAGGCCGCCACGACACGGTCGGCGGCGCCTGCTCCAAGGAGTCGAACACCCTGCGCTACGGCCACCACACGTACGCGCAGCACGCCTGCGTCGACAACTTCCTCGCGGAGGGCGCGAAGTACGGCCTCGGCAAGCGCGACCTGGTCTCCAACATCAACTGGTACATGAACGTGCCGGTGGAGAAGGACGGCACCCTCGGCATCGTCGACGGCATCTCGGCGCCGGGCCTGTCGCTGGCGCTGCGCGCCGAGCGGGACGTGCTGGTGCTGGTCTCCAACTGCCCCCAGATCAACAACCCTTGCAACGGCTTCGACCCAACGGCCGTACGGATGACGGTCACCGGGGCCGACGGCACGGGGGATGCCGACTCCGGGGACGCCGGCTCCGGAGACGCCAACTCCGGGGATGCCGCATGAGCTTCGACACCCTCCTGGTCGCCAACCGGGGCGAGATAGCCGTCCGCATCCTGCGCACCGCCCGCGAACTCGGCCTGCGCACGGTCGCGGTGTACTCCGACCCGGACCGCTCGGCCCCGCACGTCCGGCTCGCCGACGAGGCGGTACGGCTGGGCCCGGCGCCCGCCAAGGAGTCGTACCTGGACGCCGAGTTGGTGCTCAAGGCAGCCAAGGACACCGGCGCCGGGGCGATCCACCCGGGCTACGGCTTCCTCTCCGAGGACGCGGCCTTCGCGCGCCGCTGCGAGGACGCGGGCATCGTGTTCGTCGGCCCGACGCCGGAGCAGCTGGAGCTGTTCGGCGCGAAGCACACGGCCCGCGCTGCGGCGCAGGCGGCGGGGGTGCCGCTGGCGCCGGGCACGGACCTGCTGCCGTCGCTGGACGAGGCGCTCGCGGCGGCGGCCGGCATCGGCTACCCGGTGATGCTCAAGGCGACCGGCGGGGGCGGCGGCATCGGCATGTCGGCCTGCCGCGACGCCGCCGAACTCACGGACGCCTGGGACCGCGTACAGCGCGTGGCCGCCGCCTCCTTCTCCTCGGCCGGGGTCTTCCTGGAACGCCTGGTGGAGCGCGCCCGCCACGTCGAGGTGCAGGTCTTCGGCGACGGCGCGGGCAGGGTCGTCACCTTCGGCGACCGCGACTGCTCCCTGCAACGCCGCAACCAGAAGGTGGTGGAGGAGGCCCCCGCACCGGGCCTGCCCCCGCACGTCCGCGAGCAACTGGCGCGCTCGGCCCGCGACTTGTGCGCCTCGGTCGGCTACCGCTCCGCCGGAACCGTCGAGTTCGTCTACGACGCCGCCCGCGAGGAGGCGTACTTCCTGGAGGTCAACACCCGCCTCCAGGTGGAACATCCGGTGACGGAGGAGGTCTACGGCGTCGATCTCGTCGCCTGGATGCTGAAGCTGGCCCAGGGCGAGCCGGACGTCGTACGCGACCCGGGCCCGCCCCGCGGCCACGCCGTCGAGGCCCGCGTGTACGCCGAGGACCCCAGCCGTGAACACCGGCCCAGCGCGGGCCTGTTGACGCGGGTGGAGTTCCCGGCGGGCGTCCGCGTGGACGGCTGGGTGGAGACCGGCACGGAGGTGAGCACGGCGTACGACCCGATGCTCGCCAAGGTGATCGCGTACGGCTTGGACCGGGCGCACGCGCTGGCCCGGCTCGACGAGGCGCTGGCCCGTACCCGCGTCGACGGTATCGAGACGAACCTGGGGCTGGTGCGGGCGGCGCTCGCGGAGCGGTCGTTCACGGCGGCCACGCACTCCACCGCGACGCTGGCCGCGGTCACCGACCCGACCCCGCGCGTCGAGGTCGTGGCGCCGGGCACCCTCACCACCGTGCAGGACTGGCCGGGCCGTACCGGCTACTGGCAGGTGGGCGTGCCGCCGTGCGGTCCGATGGACGACCTGTCGTTCCGCCTCGGCAACCGGGCGCTGGGCAACGCGGAGGGCGCCCCGGGCCTCGAATGCACCTTGCAGGGGCCGGAGTTGAGGTTCACGCACGCGACGACGGTGTGCGTGACGGGCGCCCCGGCCCCGGTCACGGTCGACGGGACGCCGGTGGCGCGCTGGGAGCCGGTGACGGTGGCGGCGGGTTCGGTCCTGTCCATCGGCGCGCCCGCCGAACACGGCCTGCGCACCTACGTGTTGTTCGCGGGCGGCGGCCTGGACGTGCCGTCGTTCCTGGGCAGCGCGAGCACCTTCACCCTGGGCCGGTTCGGCGGCCACGGCGGCCGGGCACTGCGCACGGGCGATGTCCTGCACGGCGGCGCGGTGAGCTCGGGCACGGCCGTACCCGAGCGGGACCGCCCGGAGTTCACTTCCACGTGGCGGCTGGGCGCGCTCGAAGGCCCGCACGCGGCACCGGAGTTCTTCACCGAACAGGACGTCCACGACTTCTACGCGGCCGACTGGAAGGTCCACTTCAACTCGGCCCGCACGGGCGTCCGGCTGGTCGGGCCGAAGCCGCGCTGGGCCCGCTCGGACGGCGGCGAGGCGGGCCTGCACCCGTCCAACATCCACGACACGCCGTACTCCGTCGGGGCCGTCGACTACACGGGCGACATGCCGGTGCTGCTCGGCCCGGACGGCCCCTCGCTCGGCGGTTTCGTCTGCCCGGCGACAGTGGCGACCTGGGAACGCTGGAAACTGGGCCAACTGCGCCCCGGCGACACGGTCCGCTTCGCGCCACTGGGGAACGACGGGACGGTACGGCCGCCGATCGTGGACGGCGGCGTCCTGGCCCGCGACGGCGACGTCACCTTCCGCCGCAGCGGCGACGACAACCTGCTGGTCGAATTCGGCCCGATGCAGCTGGACCTGGCGCTGCGGATGCGGGTGCACGCGCTGATGGAGGCGGTGGGGGACGCGGGCCTGGACGGAGTCACCGACCTCACCCCGGGCATCCGTTCCCTCCAGATCCAGACGGACCCGAGCCGCCTCCCCCAGCCTGAACTCCTCGCCGAGGTAAGGGAGATAGCCGCCGCGCTCCCTCCGACCGACGAGCTGGTGGTCCCCTCCCGCACGGTCCATCTCCCCCTCTCCTGGGACGACCCGGCCACCCGCGAGGCAATCGCCCGCTACATGGCGGGCGTCCGCGACGACGCGCCCTGGTGCCCGTGGAACATCGAGTTCATCCGCCGTGTCAACGGCCTGTCCTCGGTCGACGACGTCTACCGCACCGTCTTCGACGCGGAGTACCTCGTACTGGGCCTGGGCGACGTCTACTTGGGCGCCCCGGTGGCCACCCCGCTGGACCCGCGCCACCGCCTGGTGACGACGAAGTACAACCCGGCCCGCACCTGGACCGCCGAGAACTCGGTGGGCATCGGCGGCGCGTACCTCTGCGTCTACGGCATGGAGGGCCCCGGCGGCTACCAGTTCGTGGGCCGCACGACCCAGGTGTGGTCGGGCTGGCAGCAACGCGGCGCCTTCGAACCGGGCTCGCCGTGGCTGCTGCGCTTCTTCGACCGCATCAAGTGGTACCCGGTCTCCGCGGCCGAACTCCTCGACCTGCGCGCCGACATCACCTCCGGCCGCTTCGTCCCGCGCGTGGAGGAGGGCGAGTTCTCACTGGCCCGGTACGAGGACTTCCTGACCGAACAGGCCGATTCCATAACGGAGTTCAGGTCGAAACAACGCACGGCCTTCGCGGCCGAACGCGACGCGTGGGAGGCGGCGGGCGAGTTCACCCGAGCGGAGGCGGCGACAGCCCCGGCGCCCCCATCGACGGAGATCACGATCCCCCCGGGCGGCCGCCTGGTGGAGGCCGAATTCGCCGCATCGGTATGGCAGTTGAACGTACAGGAGGGCGACACGGTGACAGCGGGCCAGCCCCTGCTGGCCCTGGAGGCGATGAAGATGGAGTCGAGGGTCCCGGCTCCCGTCTCCGGGGTGGTGACGGAAATCCTGGCGAGGCCGGGGGACCAGGTGGAGGCGGGGACGGCGTTGGTGATCCTCGGCCCCGCAGAGCCCGCGGCCACCGCCTGACAGCCACCCGTGGTGACGGGCGGCCCGCCGCCCCGACACCGCCGCGGTGCGCGGACCGAGCCCCGCCCAACGGCTCCTCGCAACCGCCCCCGCCCCACACCCGCAACCCCAGGAGCACAGATGTCGACCCTCGCAAGAGTCCGTCGAGCCTACGCCCGCGCGGCAGCCGTCAACCGCCCCGAGATCTGGATCGACCTCCGCCCACAACCAGAAGTCGAGGCGGAGGCAACCACCTTGGACGCCCGCCTGGCGAACGGCGACCAACTCCCCCTCGCGGGCCGCCTCTTCGCCGCCAAGGGCAACATAGACGTCCACGGCCTCCCCACCACGGCAGGCTGCCCGGCCTACGCCTACGAACCGCAGGCGGACGCCCCCGTGGTCGCCCGCCTCCGCGCGGCCGGCGCGATAGTCCTGGGCACCACGAACCTGGACCAGTTCGCCACCGGCCTGGTAGGCACCCGCTCCCCCCACGGCCCCGTCCGCAACGCCCACGACCCGGCAAGGATCAGCGGCGGCTCCAGCAGCGGCTCGGCCGTGGCGGTGGCGCTCGGCATCGTCGACTTCGCCCTCGGCACGGACACCGCGGGCTCCGGCCGCATCCCGGCCGCCTTCAACGGCATCGTCGGCCTCAAGCCCACCCGCGGCCTGGTCCCGACGGACGGCGTCGTCCCGGCCTGCGCCTCGATCGACTGCGTGACGGTGTTCGCCCGCACCCTCCCCGAGGCCGAACAGGCGCTGTCCTTCATGACGTCCCCGCCGGCCCGCGCCCTCCCGCCCCTCCCCCAACGCGCCCCGGGCCCCTGGCGCGTGGCGGTACCGCCCCGCGGGCAGCTCGGCGAACTCGACGAGGGCTGGGCCGGGGCCTACGAGGCAGCGGTCGCCCAACTGGCAGCCGCGGGCGCGGAGTTGCGAGAACTGGACCTGACGCCGTTCACCGAGGCGGCGGCGATGCTGTACCAGGGCGCGTTCGTGGCCGAGCGCTACACGGCGGTGGGTGGCTTCATCGACAAACTGATGGCCGAGGGCGGCACGGGCCTGGACCCCACCGTCGCGCACATCATCACCGGCGCCCGCGACATCCCGGCCCACCGCCTCTTCGCCGACCAGGCCCACCTGGCCACCCTGCGCACCCGCGCCCTGGCCGAACTCGCCGACGCGGACGCCCTGTTGCTGCCCACCGCGCCCGGTCACCCCACCCTCGCCGAGGTGGCCGCCGACCCGCTGGGCGCCAACGCCCGCCTGGGCCGCTTCACCAACTCCACGAACCTCTTCGACCTGGCGGCCGTCGCCGTACCGGCGGGCGAGGCGAACGGTCTGCCGTTCGGCGTGATGCTGATCGGCCCGGCGTTCACGGACGACCGCCTCGCGACGATCGCCCGGCTGCTCCAGCCCACGACGAGCATCGCGGTGGTCGGCGCCCACCTGTCGGACCAGCCCCTGAACCCCCAACTCCTCGCCCTGGGCGCCCGTTTGGACCGCACGACGACCACGGCACCGGTCTACCGCCTGCACGCCCTGCGCACGACGCCACCGAAGCCGGGCCTGGTCCACGTAGGCGACGGAAGCGACGGAGGCGACGGCGCGGCGATCGAGGCGGAGATCTGGCGGCTCCCCGCGGAGGGCCTCGGCCGCTTCCTCTCCGCCCTCCCCCGCCCCATGACCCTGGGCAGCGTGGAGTTGGCGGACGGCACCCGAGTCCCCGGCTTCCTCTGCGAACCGTCCGCCCTGACCGACGCGGAGGACATCACGGCGTACGGCGGCTGGCGAGCGTACCTGAACCGCTGACCCACGCCGTCGCGACGGCCTGCCTACCCGACGTCCAGCACGGCCTTCCCCGCCACTCTCCCACCGAAGACCGCCGCATACGCCTCACCGACCCGCTCCCAGGCCCCCCGCCACCCCACCTCCGCCGACAGCCGCCCCTGGCCGAGGAGTTGCAGCAGTACGGCGATGTCCGCCCCCGGCCGGTCCGCGTCCCCGAAGGAGCTGATGGTGCGAGCGGCCCCCAACGAGAACAGCGCCCCCGGCGGCAGCACCGCGGGCCGACCGGAGGCCCAGCCGACGCTCTGGAGGTTCCCGCCGGGCGCCAACAGCCCATAGGCGGCGACGAATTGGTCCCCGCCCACGGTGTCGACCACAAGATCGACCGGCGCGCCGACCTCGTCGAGCGCGGTCACCACCCGCCCGGCCCCCAACTCGGCAAGCCCCTTGCCCCGCTCCGCCGACCGCACCGACGCGATCACGAACGCCCCGCCCAGCGCGGCAAGTTGCACGGCATACCGCCCAACTCCCCCCGCCGCCCCCGTAACCAGCACCCGCCGCCCCACCAGCGCCCCGCCCGCCCGCAGGGCCCGCAGCGCGCTGAACCCGGCCATCGGCAGCGCCGCCGCCTCCGCGAGGTCGACCCCGTCCGGTACGACGGCGAGATCGCCGAGCGCGACGGCGGCCCGCTCGGCCCAGGCGCCCCGGCTGAAGGCGGCGACCCGCGACCCCACGGCGGGCCCGCCCTCGACGGTCCGCAGAACGACCCCGGCGAGATCGAAGCCGAGCACGGTCCCGGGCGGCGCCGACCGCGCGAGCACCGGCTCACCCCGGTTGACGGACACGTGCCGCACCTCGACCAGCACCTCCCCGGGCGCGGGCTCCGGCTCGGCCACCTCCCCGATCCGTACGTACGCGGGCGGCAGCGCCTCCGGACCGGACACGAGTGCACGCATCGAACCTCCCCCAGCACAGCGAAACGGACCGACAGTCCGCTCTCTTCGTGAGCGCTACTATGCGGACTACCGGTCCGCTTGTCCATCCCTGCTTGGGAGCCCGCCCGCCATGACAACCAGCCACCCCGCCCCAAAGGCACCAGAGCCAACCCCACCGAGACCAGAGCCGCCAGAGCCGTCAAAGACCAAAACCCCGCGCCCGGAACGCGCCGACGCCACCCGCAACCGCACCGCCGTGCTCCGCGCCACCGAGCGCCTCCTGGCCGCACACGGCGCCCAGCACATCTCCATCGACCAGGTGGCCGCGGCGGCAGGCGTCGGCAAGGGCACGATCTTCCGCCGCTTCGGCAACCGCCCGGGCCTCTTCGCCGCGCTCCTGGAGGAACGGGCCGCGGCGATCCGCGAGGGCATCGAGACGGGCCCGCCCCCGCTGGGCCCCGGCGCCGCCGCGCTCCCCCGCCTGCACGCCTTCCTGGACGCCCTCGCCGACCTGGCCACGCGCAACATCGCTCTCTTCGCGGCCCACGAACAGGCGTGCGCGGCCGACCGGTTCACGGACCCGACCTACCTGCGCTGGCACCGCCATGTGTCGGCCCTGCTCACCGCGGCGCACGTCCCCGACCCCGCCCCGACCGCACACATCCTCCTGGGCGCCTTCGACGCGGACCTCGTCCGCCTGCTGCGCCCCGAGGGGACCTCTGCCGGGCCCCCGGACGCCACCTCGGACACCGCCCCCGGCACCGCCCCGGCCGACGCCCCGGACCGCCTCACCCGCACGGTCCGGAACCTCGCCACCGCCCTCGTCCGGAACGCCCCGGCCGAAGCCGAAGGCACCCCTCACCCCACCGACGAGTAGGCCACCACCCCCCGCAGCAGCCCGTCCACCGCCTTCCGCGCGTTCTTCGCCACCGTCGAGCCCTCACCCACCGGTGCCGCCGCCGAGATCTGCCCGAGCACGTCGATGACCTGCTTGCACCAGCGCACGAAGTCGCCGGCCGGCATCTCCGCCTCGCGCAGCACCTCGTCGAGCCCCTTGCCGCCCGCCCACATGTACGCGGGCCAGGCGAAACCGAGGTCCGGCTCGCGCTGTCCGACGCCCTCGGCCTGGCTGATCCGGAAGTCCTCCTCCAGGGCGTCCAGGCGCCCCCAGATCCGCACCATCTCGCCGAGCGCGGCCTTCGCCTTGCCCGAGGGCACCTTGGGCGCCGTCGCGTCGTCGCTGGACCGGGCCTCGTACACCAACGCCGAGACGCACGCGGCGAGTTCGGCCGGACTGAGCCCCTCCCAGACGCCCGCGCGCAGGCATTCACTGGCCAGCAGGTCCAACTCGCCGTACAGCCGGGCGAGTCGGCGGCCGTGCTCGGTGACCTCGTCGCCGCGCAGATAGTCCAGCTCGGTCAGCAGCGCGACGATCCGGTCGAAGGTCCGCGCGATCGTGTTGGTGCGGCCCTCGATACGGCGCTCCAGCTGCGAGGTGTCCCGCATCAGCCGGTAGTAGCGCTCGGCCCAGCGCGCGTGGTCCTCACGGTCGGTGCAGCCGTGGCAGGGGTGCGCGCGCAACTCCGTGCGCAGCCGGGCGATCTCGCGGTCGTCGGCGGCCTGGGAGCGCTTCTTGCGGGCCCGCTCCGGCGGGATGTGCCCGGCCTTGGTGCGCAGCGCGGACGCGAGGTCCCGACGGGACTGCGGGGAGCGCGGGTTGAACGACTTGGGGATCCGCATCCGCTCCAGCGCCTCGACCGGCACCGGGAAGTCGATCGACGCGAGCCGCTTGACCTGGCGTTCGGCCGTGAGCACCAACGGCCGCGGCCCGTCGTGGTGTTCGAAGCCCCGGTGGCCGTTGGAGCGGCCCGCGGGCAGCCCCGGGTCGAGCACCAGGGCGAGCCCCGCGTACTTGCCCGTGGGCACGTGAATGACGTCCCCCGGCTTCAGCTTCTCCAGCGCGACGGCCGCCTCGGCCCGCCGCTGCGCGACCACCTCCCGGGCCAACTCCGTCTCGCGGTCCTTGAGTTCGCGGCGCAGTCGCGCGTACTCCTCGAAGTCCCCGAGGTGGCAGGTCATGGACGACTTGTAGCCCTCCAGGCCCTCCTCGTTGCGCTGCACCTGACGGGAGATCCCGACGACGGAGCGGTCCGCCTGGAACTGCGCGAACGACGTCTCCAGCAGCTCCCGCGAGCGGTGCCGCCCGAACTGCTCGACCAGGTTGACGGCCATGTTGTACGACGGCTTGAAGCTGGAGCGCAGCGGATACGTGCGCGTACCGGCCAGTCCCGCGAGGTGCTCGGGGCTCATGGCGCGCTGCCACAGCACGACCGCGTGCCCCTCGACATCGATGCCGCGCCGCCCCGCACGGCCGGTCAGCTGGGTGTACTCGCCCGGCGTGATGTCGGCGTGCTGCTCGCCGTTCCACTTGACGAGCTTCTCCAACACCACCGAACGCGCGGGCATGTTGATGCCCAGGGCGAGCGTCTCGGTGGCGAACACCGCCTTGACCAGGCCGCGGACGAAGAGTTCCTCGACGACCTCCTTGAACGTCGGCAGCATGCCCGCGTGGTGGGCGGCGATACCGCGTTCGAGGCCCTCCAGCCACTCGTAGTAGCCGAGCACGTGCAGGTCCTCGGAGGGGATGGACGCGGTCCGCTCCTCCACCAGCGCCCGCACCCGTTCCCGCGCCTCGTCGTCGTTCAGCCGCAGGCCCGCGTGCAGGCACTGCTGGACGGCGGCCTCGCAGGCGGCGCGGCTGAAGATGAACGTGATCGCAGGCAACAGGCCCTCGTTGTCGAGGCGTTCGATGACCTCGGGGCGGCCCGGCGTCCACACCCGGGAACGCTGTCTGCGCTCCCGCTCCCGGTCGGCCTCGCGCATGGCCCGGCCGCGTCTGCGGTCCTGGAACGACGGCCGCGTCGACTCCATGCGGGCCAGCCGCGTCAGGTCGGGGTTGACGGCCTTCTTGCTGCCCTCGCCCTCCTCGAACAGGTCGTACATCCGCCGCCCGGCCAGCACGTGCTGGAACAGCGGTACGGGCCGGTGCTCGGAGACGATCACCTCGGTGTGGCCGCGGACGGTGTCCAGCCAGTCGCCGAACTCCTCCGCGTTCGACACCGTCGCCGACAGCGACACCAGGGTCACCGACTCGGGCAGGTGGATGATCACCTCCTCCCACACGGCGCCCCGGAAGCGGTCCGAGAGGTAGTGCACCTCGTCCATCACCACATAGCCGAGGCCGAGGAGGGTCTGGGAGCCCGCGTACAGCATGTTCCGCAGCACCTCGGTGGTCATCACGACCACCGGGGCGTCGGAGTTGACGCTGTTGTCGCCGGTGAGCAGCCCCACCTTGTCGTTGCCGTAACGGCGGCACAGGTCGGCGTACTTCTGGTTCGACAGCGCCTTGATGGGTGTCGTGTAGAAGCACTTCTTGCCCTGCCCGAGGGCGAGATGGACGGCGAACTCGCCGACGATCGTCTTGCCGGAGCCGGTGGGGGCGGCCACCAGCACCCCCTTGCCGGCTTCGAGCGCCCGGCAGGCGTCGATCTGGAAGGGGTCGAGGCCGAAGTCGTACATCTCGCGGAAGCCCGCGAGCGCGGTGGCCTGCTCGACAGCGCGCTCGCGTGCTGCCGCATACCGCTCGGCCGGGGAGAGGTCCTCTGTCATCGTGCTTTCGAGATTACCGGCACCCACTGACAACAGGACGATCATTATCCGGAACGCACCCTCCTCACACATCCAGGACGCCACCGGCCAGGCGTTTTACCGGACCGAACCCGGTTCGAACCCGGCCGATCCCGATCCGCGCCCGCGCCCACACCCGCACCCGCCGCACTCCGGGCGCCACACACACGAGTGGGCCCCGCCGGAAGTCCCGGCGGGGCCCACTCACTTCGTCCTTCGTCCCGTCACCGCACCACCACTCGGTGCGCGACCGGCAGCGCCGTCTCAGGTGACGTCGTCGTACCCGTTCACCCGGTCCGTCGACGACGACTCGATCGCGCCGCCCGCGGAGACGGACTCGATCGCGCCGATGTCCTCGGGCGTGAGGTCCAGTTCCGATGCCTCGTCGTCGTCCGGGCCCTCGGCCTCCCGGCGACGCTTGCGGCGGTCGTTGAGAAGGGAGAAGACGACCGCGCCGAAGTACAGGATCCAGATCGGACCGGCGAGCGCGAGCATGGTCAGCGGGTCCGTGCTCGGCGTCGCGATGGCCGCGAAGACCGTGATGCCCAGGATCATGCCGCGCCACCAGCTGAGCATGCGCTTGCCGGTCAGCACCCCGGTCAGGTTGAGCATGATCAGCAGCAGCGGCAGTTCGAAGGACAGGCCGAAGACCAGCACCATGCGGGTGACCAGGTCGAGCAGGTCGTCCAGCGGGAGCAGGTTGTCGACGCCGTTCGGGGTGAAGCCGATCAGGACCTTCGCGGTGGTGGGCAGCACCTCGTACGCGAAGTACGCGCCGCCCAGGAAGAGCGGGACACCGGTGAAGACGAACCCGTAGGCGTACTTCTTCTCGCTGCGGTGCAGGCCCGGGGCGACGAACGCCCAGAGCTGGAAGAGCCAGATCGGACAGGCCCCGATGACGCCGGCCATCAGGGACACCTTGAGCGCCAGCGTAAAGGGCCCGAGCAGACCGTTGATGGTGATCCGCGCGCACTGCTGGGAGCTGTCGGAGGACTTCGCCAGTTCCTCGAAGGACTTGCTGCAGCCGACCGAGTCGAGCACCGGCTTGGTGACGAAGTTGATGATGTCGTTGTAGAAGAAGGCGGCCACGATCGTCACGGCGACGATGGCCAGCATCGCCTTCGCGAGCCGGTTGCGGAGCTCACGAAGGTGATCCGCGAGCGGCATCCGCCCCTCGGGATCCTTCTCCTTCTTGCGGGCAGACTTGAGCAACCCACGTCCTCATCTCGTGCGGCGAGCCGGAAGCGACCGGCCCGGCGTCAGGCCTTGGTGGTGTCCGTCGGCTCGGTGACCGGGCGAGCGGTGGTCACGTCGCCGGGCGCGGCCTGGATGGTGCGCTGCGCGGGCGTCTCGTCGTTCGGCGGGCCGGCCGGGGTGGTGGTCTGGCCGCCGTCCTCCTTCATGGCCTTGGCCTCGCTCTTCAGAATGCGCGCGGACTTGCCGAGGGAGCGCGCCATGTCCGGAAGCTTCTTCGCGCCGAACAGCAGAATGATGACGACGAGGATCAGGATCAATTCGGGAGCGCCGAGCTTTCCGAACATAAGTCTTTACCTTCTCACCGAGGCGGCTGGGGGGCGGGATGCTGTCCCAGGGGCGGACAAACGTCCGACCACCGTGCTGGCAGCGATCGTAACGCTCAGGGGTGAACGCGAAGCAATCCCTGTGCGTACTCCCGATTCGCGGCCCGCGCCTCGTTCTCGGGGCCGCGATCAGTCAGCGTACCTGTCCCGGGTGAGAAGGTGACAGGTTGAAGTGACTCCCATGGATTCTCTGGGACGACTCAGGGCCTGCTCACACACGGTGCACAGACCGGGCCCCGGCTCTCACCGGGCCCACAGCCCACGTGTGCTCTCTCACAGCCACCGGGCCCACGGCGCCGGTGCTACGACCGCGCCGCCGGCCCCCCGCCCACGCCCGCCGCCGTCCCCGCGGACCGCGCCGCCCCTTCCGTGGCCCGCTCCAGTTCCTCCGCGGCCCGGCCGATGCGGCGCGCGGAGTCCGTCACCTGCCGCCCGAGCCGCTCGGCCGCCAGGAAGACCCGGACGGCGAGCACCCCCAGGACGGTGAGCCCGAGGAACCCGACAGCGATCGCAAGCATCGGCCAGAACATGCGCCGAGCCTAGACGGTGGAGTGCAGCCGGATGGTGCGTACCCCGCCCCCGGTGAGCAGCTCGACGATGCGCTCGCCCGCCGGTTTGCGGACGGCCGCACCGCACTCGGGGCAGGTGAACGAGTAGAACGTGGTCTTGTCGGTGGCGCCGATGGCCAGCCTGAGCGCGTGCGCGCCCAGTTCGAAGGCGCCCCGGCAGTCGGGGCACCCGGCGCGGAAGACCACGTCGGTCACCCTGCGCATGCCGGCGAAGGCGGTCCGTACCGTCATCTCCGGCATGACGGCGCCTTCCGCGCCCCGGGCCGCGCCCGCCTTCTCCCCCGGCCCGGGGGAACCGGCCGGACCGACGGGCGCGGCCGGGGCGACCGGCCCCACCAGCCCCGCCGGATCCACCAGTTCCAGTCCCAGCCGCCCCGCCGTACCCGACTTCACCGACGTGCTCACAGCCCCTGCTCCCGCCTGTCGTACGGCCCGTCCTGAACCGGGCGCACCGCCTGCACTCGCTCCCCGCCGCCGTACGCGGCCGTGTCGTCCGACGTTCCCCCGAACACGTCGGACCCTTCCTCGTACGGTGTCCCGCCGTCGTACGAGCTCCCGTCGTACGCCGCGAGCGCCCGGCGGGCCGCCTCGCGGGCGCTGTCCGCGAGGTCCTTCGGCTCGACGATCCGCCCGTCCCGGCCCAGCCGCAGCGCCAGGCGGCGCAGGGAGGCCGGATCGGGGGTCCGCAGAGAGATACGCAGGCCGCCGTCCGGGCGTTCGTCCGCGCTGTCGTGCGGGTAGTACTCGGCGACCCAGCGACCGCCGGGACCGACCTCGACGACCACCTCGGGGTCCTCGGCGGCGGGCTGCACCAGCGCGCCGGACAGGTCGCGCAGCTCGATCTCGGGCGGCGCGGACGGCTCGTCGAGGATGCGGATCTCGGCGACGCGGTCCAGCCGGAAGGTGCGGCGCGCCTCCGAGCGGCGGCACCACGCCTCCACGTACGTGTGCCCGACGCTGACCAGGCGGATGGGGTCGATCTCGCGTTCGGTGACCTCGTCGCGGGCCGGCGAGTAGTAGCGGATCCACAGGCGGCGGCGCTCGGAGATGGCCCGGTCGACGTCCGCGAAGACGCCGCCCTCCGACTCGAAGGTCACCGAGAGCCGGGCGCTGGCCCCGGCCACCTCGCCCGCGGCGGTCTCCACCTTGGCCGTGGCCCGCAGCAGCGCCTGCCGGTCGCTCTCGCGCAGCCCGGGCAGGGTGGCCACGGCCCGCGCGGCGACCAGCAGCGCGGTCGCCTCGTCGGCGGCCAGCCGCAGCGGCTGCGCGCCCTCGGCGCCGAGGGCGGCCGGGTTGTGCCACCAGATGCGCTCGCCGTCGGTGTCGATGTCCAGGAGGTCGCCGCCGCGGAAGCTGGTCCCGCACATGGGCAGCACGTCGAGGTCGGACACCAGTTCGTCCTCGGTGATCCCGAAGGCCCGCGCCACGTCCTCGATCCGGGCGCCGGGGCGCTCGCGCAGATAGGTCACCAGGGACAGCATCCGCCGGGTCTGGTCGATGGCGCTGACCGGCCGGGCCGGTTTGCCTGCCACGTCGTACGTCTCCCCCTCAGCCCTTGGCCACGGCGCGCAGCCGGTCCACCACGTCGGAGCGCAGCTCGGCGGGTTCCAGGACCACCACATCGGGCCCGAACTCCACCAGCCACGCGTCCAGCCCGTGCCCGTACGGAATATCCAACTCGTCCCAGCCGTCCCCGAGTTCCCGTACGGCGGTGGCTTTCGCCCGCAGGGGGTAACCGGCGCCCGAGCGCAGTCGGATCCGGGCGGACCGGTCGGCGGTCTCGCCCGCCCAACTGGCCACCGTCTCGCGGACGGTGACGACGTCGGGCACCGCGGCGGTGAAGGCGCCGTTGCGGGAGCGCACCCGGCCGGTGATGCGGGAGAGCCGGAAGACCCGCTCGGCGCCGCGGTCGCGGTCCCAGCCGGCCAGGTACCAGTGGCCGCGCCAGCACTCCAGGGCCCAGGGTTCGACGTGCCGGGGCTCGGGGCGGGCGGCGGTGGCCTTGCGGTAGTCGAAGATCACCGGGCGGCGGTCGCGGCAGGCCAGCATGAGCGGCTCGAACGCGGCCTCGTGCACGGGGATCCGCGGTTCCAGGGCGCCGTGGGCCTCGTAGGGGTCGACGTCCTCGGGGAGCCCGGCGGCGCGCAGTTTCTGCAGGGCGCCGCTGGCCGCGCCGGCGAGGCGGACCTGCTGCCAGACCTTGGCGGCGAGACCGAGCGCGGCGGCTTCCTCGGCGTCGAGGGTGATGGGCGGCAGGCGGTTGCTGTCGCGGCGGGCGAGGTAGCCGACCTCGCCGTCCAGGTTCTCCACCGTCTCGATGACCAGGCCGAGTTCGCGCAGGTCGTCCTTGTCCCGCTCGAACATGCGACTGAAGGCGTCGTCACTACCTGCTTCGAGGTACGCCTCGATGGACTCGCGCAACTCGCGCTTGCTCAGGGGCCGCCGGGTCCCGAGCAGACACAGCGCGAGGTTCATCAGCCGCTCCGCCTTGGCAATGGCCATCGATGCCCTTCGCCTTCCTGATGGTGCTTCCGACGGATGACCGTACCGTCCGGGACTGCCGTGGCAAAAGCCGAGGGCCCATGCCCGGGCGGGCATGGGCCCCAGGTGGTCGGGACCGGTCGTACGACGGTCAGACTCCGAGCAGGTCGACCACGAAGATCAGGGTCTCGCCGGGCCCGATGGCCGGGGTGGGGCTCTGGTTGCCGTAGGCGAGGTGGGCGGGGATGGTCAGCTGGCGACGGCCGCCGACCTTCATGCCCTGCACGCCCTGGTCCCAGCCCTTGATGACCCGGCCGCCGCCCAGCGGGAAGCGGAAGGGGGTGCCCCGGTTCCAGCTGGCGTCGAACTCCTCGCCGGTGCTGAAGGCGACACCCACGTAGTGGACGGAGACGGTCTGACCCGCTTCCGCCACGGGTCCGTCGCCCTCCCAGATGTCCTTGATCTCAAGGTCCGCCGGGGGCTCGCCACCGGGGAAGTCGATCTCGGGCTTGTCGATGCTCACGTCTCTGGCTCCTGCTTGTCTGCGGAAAAGCAACCTGCACAGTCTCGCATCTCTGCGCGGTCACATCTTCGCGAGGATGTCCACGGAGAAGACCAGCACGGAGTCCTTCGAAATGCCGCTGCCGCTGGGCGGGCTGTCCCCGTATCCGAGCTTCGGCGGCACCACGACGAGCACCCGGCTGCCCACCTTCTTGCCCGTCAAACCCTCGGACCAGCCCTTGACGACCTGCGACAGCGCGAACGACGTCAGCGCCTTGCGGCCGTACGTCGAGTCGAACTCCTTGCCGCTGTCCCAGAGCACGCCCTTGTACTGCACGAGGACCGTGTCCTCGGCGGCGACCGCGGCGCCGTCGCCCTCGATGACGTAGTCGGCCACCAGTTTGGTGGGCGCGTCCGCCTTGGGGACGTCGATCGAGGGGGCCTTGCCGTCGGTGTTGGTGCCGACCTTCGGCAGCTTGGCGTCGTCCTGCGCGACGTCCGAACCCTTCGCGGAACTCTTCGCGTCGAACGTCTCCTGGAGGTCCACCACGAACACGAGGGTGTCGGTGCCCTTGATGCCCGCCTGCGAACTGCCCTGCGTGCCGTACCCCCAGGTCGGCGGGATCGCCAACTCGACGCGGCTGCCGGTCTTCCTGCCCGCCAGGCCGTAGCGCCAGCCGTCGATGATGCTGCCCTCGGCGAGCTGGATCAGGATCGGCGTCTTGCGGTCGTAGGAGTTGTCGAAGACCTTCGCGGTGTCCCAGATCTGGCCCAGGTAGTTCGCCTGGATGTAGTCGTTCTCCGCGACCGTGGTCCCGCCGCCCGCGATGACCGTCTTGACCGCGAGGTTCTTCGAGGGGTCGCCGGTGCCCTTCGCGATCGTCGGCTTCTCATCGAACCTGGTGCCCGCCGTGATGGCCGGCAGCGGCCCGTCCACCAGCTTCGGGGGCGGCGCCGCGGAGGTGGCCGACGCCGACGGCGACGCGCTGTCGCTGCCCTTGCTGGTGTCGGACTTGTCGTCACCGCACGCGGCGAGCGTGACCAGTCCGGCGGGTACGGCGGCAAACAGGAGGGAGCGACGGCGCACGGTGGGGGCCTCGTATCGGTCGATCTTGACGTCTGGAGTGCGCGCGCAACTCTACGACGTGAGAAGGGCGCCGTACGTGATACGTACGGCGCCCGTGTTGCGTTCCGCTATTGCGTGCGAAACGCATTGCTCACATTCCGGCCACTCACATCCCGGCGATCAGCTTCTCGACCCGGTCGTCGACCGAACGGAAGGGGTCCTTGCACAACACGGTGCGCTGTGCCTGGTCGTTGAGCTTGAGATGGACCCAGTCGACCGTGAAATCACGGCGCTGTTCCTGTGCGCGCCGGATGAAGTCGCCGCGCAACCGGGCCCGAGTGGTCTGCGGGGGAACGGACTTGCCCTCGAAGATCTTCAGGTCGTTGCAGATCCGGGTGGCCTGACCGCGCCTTTCCAGCAGGTAGTACAGGCCGCGACGGCGGTGGATGTCGTGGTACGCGAGGTCGATCTGGGCGACCCGCGGGTGCGACATCGTCATGTTGTGCTTGGCCCGGTACCGCTCGATGAGCTTGTACTTCATCACCCAGTCGATTTCGGTGCCGATCCGGTCGAGGTCCTCGGCCTCGATCGCGTCGAGCGTACGGCCCCACAGTTCGAGGACCTGTTCGACGGTGCCGGTGCGGATCCCGCGCCGCTCGCAGAAGTCCACCGCCTTCTCGAAGTACTCCCGCTGCACCTCCAGCGCGGACGCCTCCCGGCCACTGGCCAGGCGGACCTTGCGGCGGCCGGTGATGTCGTGGCTGACCTCGCGGATCGCCCGGATCGGGTTCTCCAGGGTCAGGTCCCGCATCACGGTGCCCGCCTCGATCATGCGCAGCACGAGATCGGTGGCACCGACCTTCAGCAGCATGGTCGTCTCGGACATGTTCGAGTCGCCCACGATCACGTGCAGGCGCCGGTAGCGCTCCGCGTCCGCGTGGGGTTCGTCGCGCGTGTTGATGATCGGACGGGAGCGGGTGGTCGCCGAGCTGACGCCCTCCCAGATGTGCTCGGCGCGCTGGCTGACGCAGTAGACCGCGCCGCGCGGGGTCTGCAGCACCTTGCCCGCACCGCACAGCAACTGCCGGGTGACGAGGAACGGAATGAGAATGTCCGCGAGCCGGGAGAACTCCCCGTGGCGTGCGACGAGATAGTTCTCGTGGCAGCCGTAGGAGTTGCCCGCCGAGTCGGTGTTGTTCTTGAAGAGGTAGACGTCGCCTGCGATTCCTTCCTCGTGCAGGCGTCGTTCCGCGTCCACCAGGAGTCCTTCGAGAATGCGCTCGCCGGCCTTGTCGTGGGTGACCAGTTCGGTCACATTGTCGCATTCCGGTGTTGCGTATTCCGGATGCGATCCCACGTCGAGATACAGGCGGGCGCCATTTCGAAGAAAGACGTTGCTGCTGCGGCCCCATGACACGACACGGCGGAAGAGGTACCGCGCCACCTCGTCAGGAGACAGGCGGCGCTGTCCCCTGAACGTGCACGTGACGCCGTACTCGTTCTCCAGCCCGAAAATGCGGCGGTCCATGACTGAACATTACGCCCGATCCCCCGAGCTGAAACGGGGTTCGGCAGCACGGTTTGGATCATTTTCCGACGCGGCCGCCACCACCCCGCCCCCCGCCGGAGCCTCCAGGGCCCGCCCCGCGACCAGCAGAACCAGCAGCGACACCGCCCCCGCGGCCCCCGGCACCGCGTACCCCCACAGTGATCCTCCCCACGCCACGACCGGCCCGGCGAGCCCCGTCCCCAGGGACGAGCCGACCGTGAACGTCGTCACCACCCAGGAGAACGCCTCCGTCACCGTCCCGCTCGGCGCGTGCCGGTCCACCAACACGAACCCGCAGGCCAGACAGGGTGCGAGGAACACCCCGGCGAGCGCGGACAGTACCGTCATCGCCACCGCGTCCGGCCGCAGCATCAGCGGGAGGTAACAGACCGCCAGCAGGGCCACCAGGACCCGCAGCTGACGCTCCGGCGCCCCCGGCCAGCGCCGCGCCCCGTACCCGGTCCCGCCGACCAGCGCGCCCAGCCCCAGGGCCGCGATCAGCACGCCGTACACCCCGTCACCGCCGTGCCCGTCGGCGTACGACACCGCCGCGACCGCGATCGAACCGAGCGCGATGCCGACGAAGAAGAACGACCCGAGCAGCACCAGCAGCCCCCGCGAACGCAGCGCGCCCAGCCAGTGCGGCTCGCGCGGCGCCGAGCGCCACGCGCGCGAGGGCGACGACACGACCACGCTGAGCGCCCCGAGAACGCCCACGGCGTTCAGCAGGACCAGCGCGGCCCGCTCCGACCACAGCGCCGTGCACAGGGTCACCAGCAGCGGCCCCACGGTGAACATGACCTCTTGCGCCACCGCGTCCAGCGCGTACGCCGTGGTCACCTGGTCCGGGCGGCGCAGCACCGCGGGCCACAGCGCCCGCAGCCCGCCCTCCAGGGGCGGCGCGCACAGCCCGGACACCACCATGCAGACGTACGCCAGCGGCAGCGGCCCGATGCCCGTGAACGCGAACAGGGTCATCGCCAGGGCCGAGACGACCACGGCGGGAAACTGCACCTTCGGCTGCCCGTACAGGTCGACAAGGCGGCCGAGCAGCGGCTGTCCCACCGCGTTCGCGACCCCGTACGCCGCCGCGAGCGCCCCCGCGAGGCCGTAGCCGCCGCCCTGGGCGCGCACGAACAGCAGGACGGCCACGGCGGCCACCGCGTTCGGCAGCCGGCCCACGAGTGTGCCGACGAGCAGCCGGGCCGCGTGTCTGGCCCTGAGAACCTCCACGTACCCGGCGAGTCCCGCATATCCCGCGGCCATAAGGTCCCGCCTCTCCGGAAGTGTTACGTATAACGTCGCCCGTCATACGTACCATGTGCCCTGTTGGCCAGTCCACCGGGAATCCGGCACCCCGTCCAGCCGGAAACCGGCCCGAAGCACACGAAGGAGCAGGTCGACGGTGGCACCAGGCACCCCCCGACCCACCAGCAGGGACGTCGCCCAGGCCGCCGGCGTCTCCCAGGCCGCCGTCTCGCTCGTCCTCGGCGGCAAATGGCACGGCCGGGTCTCCGAACCCACCGCCGAACGCGTCCGCGAGGCCGCCCGGCGCCTGGGCTACCGCCCCAACCTCGCCGCCCGCAACCTGCGCCTGGGCCGCACCCGCACCGTCCTGCTCGTCGTCCCGGCCCTCACCAACGAGTTCTTCGCCGGGGTCTACACCGGCGCCGCCCGCATCGCCGCCCAGCACGGCTTCGGCGTCGTCCTCTATCCCTCACCCGAGGGCATCGGCCCCGCCCGCGACCCCTTCCAGTCCGCCCAGGCCGCCCTGGACGGCGTGATCGCCTCCTCCATGGCCGCCGACGCCGTCACCGCCATCCGCGGCGACCAGCTGCCCCTCGTGATGCTCGACAGCGACCCCGCAGGCAGCCTCGGCGCCGCCACCGTCAACCTCGACATCGCCGACGGCGTCCGCCAGATCGCCGAACACCTGCTCGCCCTCGGCCACCGCCACTTCCTGCACCTCGCGGCCGACATCCCGTCCTGGACCTTCGAGGTACGCGCCCGCGAACTCGCCGCCCGCGTCGGCGCGGTACCCGGCACCACCGTCCGCACCGCCCGCGCCGACCTCACCAGCATCGACAACGCCCGCGCCGCGGCCGAGACCGCCCTCGCCGGACCCCCCCCCCGCCCCACCGCCCTGGTCTGCGACGACGACAAACTCGCCGCCGGCGCCTACAAGGCCGCCCGGCGCCTGGGCCTGCGCATCCCCGACGACCTCTCCGTCACCGGCTTGGACGACCTCGCCCTGGCCACCGCCATCGACCCCGAACTCACCACCGTCAGCCTCGACGCGGAACGCGTCGGCGAACGCGGCATGCGCGCCCTGCTCGCCGTCCTCGACGGCGACACGCCCGAACGCGACGACATCCCCGTCCACCTCGTCGTACGGGGCTCCACGGCGCCGCCCGGGTGACATCACGCCACACAAACCGGCATATGCCATTTTCCGGGCAAAGGATAGGGAAACCGAGCCGCTCAGCGACGGGCGCAGCACGCGCCACAGGAGACCCACATGCCCGCCATGCCCCGACTGTCACGCACCGCCGTCCGCAGCCTGGCCCTCACCGCCACCCTCCTGGCCACCACCACCCTCACCACCGCCCCCACCCAGGCCGACACCGCCCAGCCCTCCCACAACTGCGTCCTCAACGGCCACCTCGTACCCCCCGGCCCCACCGTCTTCGGCACCCCCGGCAACGACACCATCGAATGCGAGAACGACGTCGAGAACGTCACCATCTGGGGCGGCGAAGGCGACGACAACATCCGCGTCAAGGGCCTCGTCATCGACTCACAGATCCTCGGCGGCGACGGCAACGACCGCCTCCAGACCAGCCACCTCGACCCCCAACAAGGCCAAAGCTCCATCAAGGGCGGCCCCGGCAACGACACCATCATCACCCCCACCGTGATCGGCACCACCGACCACGGCGCCACCGTCTACGGCGACCAGGGCGACGACGACATCACCGTCGGCAGCGTCCACGGCGCCCCCGGCCAGTACGCCCGCGGCGGCGGCCAGGTCTTCGGCAACGACGGCTCCGACACCATCCGCACCGGCGTCATCGACTTCGGCGGCCGCGTCCTCGGCGGCAGCGAGAACGACCTCATCGAAGCCAAGGGCGTCGGCGTCGAAACCGGCGGCGTCATCCAGGGCGGCCCCGGCCAGGACACCATCCGCGGCACCGGCGACACCGTCCTCCTCGCCGGCCCCGGCTGGGGCCTCGTCGACGGCGGCCTCGACAACGACACCTGCAAGGTCGAACACGCCAACCCCAGCCGCGCCCGCAGCACCATCGCCAGCTGCCCCTGAACACACATCAACCCCGGGTCCCGGCCGCCCGGTTCAGGCAGCCGGGACCCGGGGCCCACGGCGACGACCCCGGACAAACCCGGACCGCCCCCAACTCCTCTGTTCCTCTTCTACTGTTCCTCTTCTACTCCTCGCCGGAATCCGTACCCGACTCCGGCTCCTCCTCGGCCCCGCCCGCGCTGCCACTGTCCAGCAGCCGCGACAACTGCCCACCGACAATCCGCCGGAACTTCCGCTGCTGCGGCCGCGTACGGTCCAGCACCGCGACCTCCAGCCGCTCCGCCGGAATCTCCCGCTCACTCCCGTTCGTGTCCCGCGACAACGCCTGCACGGCCAGCTTCAGAGCCTGAGCAAGCGTCATCCCGTCCTGATGACGCTGATCCAGATACGTACTGATCTGCTCCGCGTTACCACCGACCGCGACCGAACCGTGCTCGTCCACGATCGAACCGTCGTGCGGCAGCCGGTAGATCTGATCGCCCTCGGGCGTCTCCCCCACCTCGGCCACCACCAACTCCACCTCGTACGGCTTCTCGGCCGCCGAAGAGAAGATGGTGCCCAGCGTCTGGGCATACACATTGGCCAGACCACGAGCGGTCACATCGTCACGGTCATAGGTGTAACCACGCAGATCCGCGTACCGCACACCACCGATCCGCAGATTCTCGTACTCGTTGTACTTACCGGCAGCCGCGAAGCCGATCCGGTCATAGATCTCGCTGAACTTGTGCAGCGCCCGGGACGGGTTCTCGCCGATGAAGACGATGCCGTCGGCGTACTGCAGTACGACCAGGCTACGGCCGCGCGCGATGCCCTTGCGGGCGAACTCCGCGCGGTCGGTCATCGCCTGCTGAGGTGAGACATAGAACGGAGTCGACACCGGTCACCCATCCCTTTCTGTGGAAGTCACTGGATCACCCTGGCAAAACGACGGCGCTCAGAGCAGCGCGGCCCGCGGACCGTCCGGCTGCTCCAGCCGCCGCTCCAGAATCGAGCGGGCGATCTCCGAGGACTCCTCGTCCGTCAGCCGGCGGAAACCGTCCTCGGTGATCACGGTGACGATCGGATAGATCCGGCGGGCCACATCCGGGCCACCCGTCGCCGAGTCGTCGTCGGCCGCGTCGTACAACGCCTGCACCACCAGCATCGTGGCCTGATCCTCGGTCAACTCACCGTGGAACAGCTTCTTCATCGCACCGCGCGCGAAGATCGAACCCGAACCGGTGGCCGCATACCCCTGCTCCTCGGAACGGCCACCCGTCACGTCGTAGGAGAAAATGCGGCCCTTGCCACGGTCCACGTCATAACCGGCGAAGAGCGGAACCACCGCCAGACCCTGCATGGCCATACCGAGGTTGGAACGGATCATGGTGGACAAGCGGTTCGCCTTGCCCTCCAACGAGAGCTGAGCGCCTTCGACCTTCTCGAAGTGCTCCAGCTCCAGCTGGAAGAGCTTGACCATCTCGACGGCCAGACCGGCGGCACCGGCGATACCGACGGCCGAGTACTCGTCCGCCGGGAACACCTTCTCGATGTCCCGCTGCGAGATGTAGTTCCCCATCGTGGCCCGCCGGTCACCGGCGAGCACCACACCTCCGGGGAAGCTGACGGCGACGATCGTCGTGCCGTGCGGGATCTCGACGGCACCCTGCACGGCGGGCAACGTCCTGTTGCCGGGCAGCAGGCCGGGCTGGTGATCCGACAGGAAGTCCACGAAGGACGACGACCCAGGCGTCAGGAAGGCAGCTGGTAGACGCCCGGTGCTACGAGTGTTGGCTTCCACGCGTTTCCTTCCAGGTAAGCGGCCGCCCGACGGACAGCGTCGGGATCGTCTCCCAACTTGCCGATGGCCGAATTGCAGTTGAAGCACAGTACGCCACGGACCCTACCCGTCTCGTGGCAGTGATCCACATGTACGGCAGGAGCTTTCAGGCAGATCACGCAGAGGCCCCGCTGGGACACGACCATGGCGTCACGTTCGGCTTCGGTCAGGCCGTAGTTGCGCTTCAGGTGGTCTGCGCGCCCTTCCACCGCCCGGACCGCCTTTCCCTCAGCCTCTCGGCGACGCCGGTAGTGCGCGGCGCCGTACTGCGCCACACACTCCCGGCAGTGCACCTGAAGACCGTCCCGCCGATTCCTGTCTCGTGCGAAAGAGGCGAGAGGCAGATTCCGCCTGCACTTCCCGCATTCCTTCGCGTCCGGTTCGTCGGCCACACCCATCCCCCGCAACCTTCAATTCGAAGGCAAGAGCGCCTATTCGACCTCTACTCCCCACCTTTTTGCACGAAGGAGCGCACGAAATCCTCGGCGTTTTCCTCAAGTACGTCATCGATTTCATCGAGGACGGAGTCCACGTCATCGCTCAACTTCTCGTGGCGCTCCTTGAGGTCCTCCGAAGACTGAGCCTCCTCGACCTGCTCCTCGACCTCCTCGGTGGAACGCGTTGCCTTCTGCTGTCCGCCGCCGGTGTCCTTGGTTGCCATCAACCCTCACCCCGCTCAGATCAGATTCGCCCGACATGTTCGACAGGTCGGCTTCCTGCCGATCGGTCATGATCAGACCCTACAAGCCGGGTCTGACATCGGCCCCGTACTTTCCGTGCTTCCGGTACTTCCTCAACGTACGGGGGCCACCTCGATGATTCCCGGACGCCAGGTTTTCCACCCTGTCGCGCACTGCTGGGCCAGGGGCCCGTTCAGCCGCCCGACAGGACCCTGACCAGGTCTTCCGCGGTGCGGCAGCGGTCCAGGAGCTCCTTGACGTGATTACGCGTTCCGCGAAGCGGTTCCAGGGTTGGTACCCGTTGGAGCGAGTCGCGGCCCGGCAGGTCGAAGATCACGGAGTCCCAGGAGGCGGCCGCCACGTCGTCGGCGTACTGCTCGAGGCAGCGGCCGCGGAAGTAGGCGCGGGTGTCCTCGGGCGGCTGTGTGCGGGCCCGCTCGACTTCGGACTCGTCCAGCAGCCGCTTGATCCGGCCGCGGGCCGCGAGGCGGTTGTAGAGGCCCTTCTCGGCGCGTACGTCGGCGTACTGGAGGTCGACGAGGTGGAGTCGGGCGGCGTCCCAGTCGAGGCCGTCGCGGCGGCGGTAGCCCTCCATGAGTTCTCGTTTGGCGACCCAGTCGAGTTCGCCGGCGAGGCTCATGGGGTCTCGTTCCAGCCGGTTGAGGGTGTCTTCCCAGCGGGCGAGGACGTCCTTGGTCTGGTCGTCGGCGTCGGAGCCGTAGCGTTCCTCGACGTATTTGCGGGACAGCTCGTAGTACTCCATCTGGAGCTGGACCGCGGTGAGTGTCCGGCCGCTGCGGAGGGTGACCAGGCGTTTGAGGGTGGGGTCGTGGGAGACCTGGTGGAGGGTGCGGACCGGTTGGTCGACGGCCAGGTCCACGGCGATGAAGCCGTCCTCGATCATGGAGAGGACCAGGGCCGTGGTGCCCAGTTTGAGGTAGGTGGAGATCTCCGACAGGTTCGCGTCGCCGATGATCACGTGCAGGCGGCGGTATTTCTCCGCGTCCGCGTGGGGTTCGTCGCGCGTGTTGATGATGGGGCGTTTGAGGGTGGTCTCCAGGCCGACTTCGACTTCGAAGTAGTCGGCGCGCTGGCTGAGCTGGAAGCCGTGTTCGTGGCCGTCCTGTCCGATGCCGACGCGGCCGGCTCCGGTGACGACCTGGCGGGAGACGAAGAAGGGGGTGAGGTGGCGCACGATGTCCGAGAAGGGGGTTTCCCGCCTCATCAGGTAGTTCTCGTGTGTGCCGTAGGAGGCGCCCTTGTTGTCGGTGTTGTTCTTGTAGAGGTGGATGGGCTGGGCGCCTGGTAGTTGTGCGGCCCGTTCGGCGGCTTCGGCCATGATGCGTTCGCCGGCCTTGTCCCAGAGGACGGCGTCGCGGGGGTTGGTGACTTCGGGGGAGCTGTACTCCGGGTGTGCGTGGTCGACGTAGAGGCGCGCGCCGTTGGTGAGGATGACGTTGGCGAGGCCGATGTCCTCGTCGGTGAGCTGGCTGGAGTCGGCGGCCTCGCGTGCGAGGTCGAAGCCTCGCGCGTCGCGCAGGGGGTTCTCTTCCTCGAAGTCCCAGCGGGCCCGGCGGGCCCGGTGCATCGCCGCCGCGTAGGCGTTGACGATCTGGGACGAGGTGAGCATGGCATTGGCGTTGGGGTGGCCGGGGACGGAGATGCCGTACTCCGTCTCGATGCCCATTACTCGCCGTACGGTCATGCGGCCCTCCTTGCCGGGCGGCGCCCTCGGTCGGGGGCGGCGCTCAGATACCGCTGGTGCTCCGGTGCGCGTGCGGTGCCCGTCCCCGCACTGCGCTGTCCGGCGGTATGAAAGAGCCTAGAACGCCTCTGCGCTGGTGGGGAGATCATTTGCGTCATTGCCTTGCTCCGTCCGGGACCTGAAAAACAGTCGGCTGCGGGTACCCCGTGGAGGGCACCCGCAGCCGCCCCTTCTGTCTACAGGTACTGTCCGGTGTTCGCCACCGTGTCGATGGAGCGTCCGGTGTCGGCGCCCTGCTTTCCGGTGATCAGGGTGCGGATGTAGACGATCCGTTCGCCCTTCTTGCCGGAGATGCGGGCCCAGTCGTCGGGGTTGGTGGTGTTGGGCAGGTCTTCGTTCTCCTTGAACTCGTCCACGCATGCCTGGAGGAGGTGGGAGACGCGGATGCCCTTCTGGTTGTGGTCGAGGAAGTCCTTGATCGCCGATTTCTTGGCGCGGCCCACGATGTTTTCGATCATGGCGCCGGAGTTGAAGTCCTTGAAGTAGAGGACTTCTTTGTCGCCGTTGGCGTAGGTGACTTCCAGGAAGCGGTTTTCTTCCGTTTCGGCGTACATGTGTTCCACGGCGGTCTGGATCATGCTGGAGACCGTGGTCGACTTGCTGCCGCTGTGTTCGCCGAGGTCGTCCGGGTGCAGCGGGAGGCGCTCGGTGAGGTACTTCTGGAAGATGTCCTTGGCCGCTTCCGCGTCCGGGCGTTCGATCTTGATTTTCACGTCGAGGCGGCCGGGGCGCAGGATGGCGGGGTCGATCATGTCCTCGCGGTTGGAGGCGCCGATCACGACCACGTTCTGCAGACCTTCGACGCCGTCGATCTCGGCGAGGAGCTGGGGGACGATGGTGTTCTCCACGTCCGAGCTGACGCCGGATCCGCGGGTGCGGAAGAGGGATTCCATCTCGTCGAAGAAGACGATGACGGGGGTGCCCTCGCTGGCCTTTTCGCGGGCTCGCTGGAAGACGAGGCGGATTTGCCGTTCGGTCTCGCCGACGTACTTGTTGAGGAGTTCGGGGCCCTTGATGTTGAGGAAGAAGCTCTTGCCCTGGGCCTGGCCGGTGACTTCGGCGACCTTTTTGGCCAGCGAGTTGGCGACGGCCTTGGCGATGAGTGTCTTTCCGCATCCGGGGGGCCCGTAGAGCAGGACGCCCTTGGGCGGCCGCAGTTCGTGCTCCTTGAAGAGGTCGGGGTAGAGGTACGGCAGTTCGACCGCGTCGCGGATCATTTCGATCTGGTTGCCCAGACCGCCGATCTGCTCGTAGCCGATGTCGGGGACCTCTTCGAGGACGAGTTCTTCGACCTCGCTCTTGGGGACGACCTCGTAGACGTAGCCGGACCTGGGTTCGAGCAGCAGGGCGTCGCCGGGGCGGATGGTGATGTCGAGGAGTGGTTCGGCGAGCCGTACCACTCGTTCCTCGTCGGTGTGTCCGACCACCAGGGCGCGTTCGCCGTCCTCAAGGATTTCCTTGAGGGTGACGATGTCTCCGACGCGCTCGTACTCCATGGCCTCGACCACGTTGAGCGCTTCGTTGAGCATGACTTCCTGGCCGCGCCTGAGTTCGTCGAGGTCGACGCTCGGGCTGACGTTCACGCGGAGTTTGCGGCCTCCGGTGAAGATGTCCGCGGTGCCGTCCTCGTTCGCCGTGAGGAAGACACCGAAGCCGGCCGGGGGCTGTGCGAGCCGGTCGACTTCTTCCTTGAGGGCCACGATCTGGTCGCGGGCCTCGCGGAGCGTGTTGGCGAGTCGCTCGTTCTGGGCGGACACGCCGGCCAGGTTGGTCTGCAGTTCGACGATCCGCTCTTCGAGAATCCTCGTGTGCCGCGGAGAGTCGGCGAGCTTGCGCCGCAGGACGGCGATCTCCTGCTCAAGGTAGGCAATCTGCCCGGCCGGGTCGTCGGACCCTCGTCCCGGGCGGATGCCGCGGTTCATGTCGTCGTCGTGGGCTGCCACGGTCCTCACCTCCTCCAAGGGGAGCTGGACGCTTCCAGACCCTACCTGGGTGGGTGTCGATTGAAACCCCTAGATCACAAAGACTGTCGGGGTGTGTCCGATCTTCACCCTTGCGCTCTCCCTCACGCCAGGGGAATACCCACCGAACATGATTGGGAAGCGGGCGAAGGTAGGGTCGAGCTGTTCAACACCCGTCAGAGCTGGCCCGACTTGCGGCGTTGCCGGTACGTGCGGGGCGGGAAACGGCAGGAGAGATGAACGTGGAGCAGGAGGCCGCGGACGGCGGTGAGGTGCTGGAGGTCTGGATCGATCAGGACCTCTGTACCGGTGACGGCATCTGTGTCCAGTACGCGCCGGAGGTGTTCGAGCTGGACATCGACGGCCTGGCGTATGTGAAGAGTCCCGGGGACGAGCTTCTGCAGGACAGGGGCGCTACGACGCCGGTTCCGCTGCCGTTGTTGACGGACGTGGTGGATTCGGCCAAGGAGTGTCCGGGCGAGTGCATTCACGTACGTCGAGTTTCGGACAGGGTCGAGGTGTACGGCCCCGACGCGGAGTGACACCACGCGCGCGTTGCGTCACTCTTGTCTCGTTTCTCACATCCGGTTCGCCGGTTCGTGGGGTGCCGGCCGTCGGCGCGTCACCCGGGCGGGGTGCCCGGGAGTCTGTTGCGTCACACTGCGGTCGGCCGTACCTACACCGTTGACGATCCGGCGGGCGTCGAGCGGACGAATGCGCCCGTGGTGCCGTTCCAGCGCCATTCGGCCTTGTTCTTCACATCGGGGCAGCAACTGGGCACGTCGGGGGACGAGTAGCCCAGTGTCGAGGCGAGGACGGCTCCGTCGCGTACGGCGAACTTGGTGACGGTGAGCCGTTCCTTGGGGTCGACGAGGGTGGCGACGACGCGGGGGGTGGCGCTGCCCGCGGCCTGAGTGAGGACGTAGACGCCGTCGGGCGGGGTGCCCATGCTCGCGTCGCAGCGGACCACGGCGACGGTTTCGGGGTGGCCGTCGCCGTCCAGGTCGCCGCTGGCCTTCATGCGGACCAGGAGTTTGACGGTGGGGCCGCAGTCCAGGGGGTAGTCGGCCTTGGCCGCGTCCGGGGGCGTGGTGGCGGCGGTCGCCTTGGGGCCCGGGTCGGCGATGGGGGTCTGTGCGGCCGTGGCGGAGTTGGGCTGGAGCACGGAGGACAGGGCGACCACGCCGGCGAGGGCGGTGGCCGTGGCGACCCAGTGGATGGGGGGGGGGGTGGTGTGAGCGAGTTCCGGGACGGCGGAGTACTGCTGCACGAGAGATGTGTCTCCTGTGAGGGCTGTGCCGGTGGAGGGGTGTCCGCATCGTGCCACACGTCACAGTGCGGGGGAACGCCGGGGGGCTTTCCGGGAGTTGGAAACCGGGGCCCGGACCTGCGCGTCGGTGTCCGGGGCCGGGCGGCGGGTCAATGCGGGAGCGCCGTGGCCGAGTTCCCGCGGGGGTGCGGGAACTCGGCCACGGCGCTCGTGCGTTGTACGCGGCAGGAGGCCGCCCGGTGGACCGGCCCTGGTGGTGGCCGGTGCCGGGTCAGCGGCCGTTGGCTCCGTCGGCGTTGGGGCCCGTGTAGTCGTCGCCGTAGGAGCCCTTGGCGGGGCGGCGGCGGCGCATGGGGGGCTCGACGCCGTCGGCGAGGCGGCGGGCGGTGAGCAGGAAGCCGGTGTGGCCGATCATGCGGTGGTCGGGGCGGACGGCGAGGCCCTCGATGTGCCAGTTGCGGATCATCGATTCCCAGGCGCTCGGCTCGTTGAAGCAGCCGATCTCGCGGATGGACTCGACGGTCCGGGCGAGCTGGGTGGTGGTCGCCACGTAGCAGCAGACGATGCCGCCGGGGACGAGCGCCTTCCAGACGGCTTCCAGGCATTCCCAGGGGGCGAGCATGTCGAGGACGACGCGGTCGACCTCGGTGTCGCTGAGGTTGTCCTGGAGGTCGCCGACGGTGAGCTGCCAGGCGGGGTGGGGGCCGCCGAAGTAGCGCTCCACGTTCTGCTGGGCGATCTCGGCGAAGTCCTCGCGGCGCTCGTAGGAGTGCAGCATGCCCTGGTCGCCGATGGCGCGCAGCAGGAAGCTGCTGAGCGAGCCGGAGCCGACGCCCGCCTCCACGACGCGGGCGCCGGGGAAGATGTCCGCGAAGGCGAGGATCTGCCCCGCGTCCTTGGGGTAGACCACGGCGGCGCCGCGGGGCATGGACAGGACGTAGTCGGGGAGCAGGGGGCGCAGCGCGAGGTAGGCGACGTTCCCGGTGGTGCGGACAACGCTGCCCTCGGGTGCGCCGATCAGTTCGTCGTGCGGGAAGGAACCCTTGTGGGTGTGGAAGTTCTTCCCGGCTTCGAGCGTGAACGTGTAGTGACGGCCCTTGGGGTCGGTCAGCTGTACCTGGTCCCCGACCTTGAAGGGCCCGCGCCTGCGGGCGGCACCGGTCGGTTCGGACATGTGACCAGCCTACCGGCGTTTGCGGGGGCCGCCGACCACGCGCGCGTGGCGCGGGTTTTCGGCGACGAGGCGTTAGCTGGGCCGGGCCATGGCCTTCACGAAGGCGCGTTCCACGTCGGCCGCGGACAGGACGCCGTAGATCTCGCCGGTCTCCTCGATGACGAGGTACTCGGTGGCGGGGGTGGCGCGCAGGACGTCGAGGAGGTCCTCGCCGGCGAGTTCGGCGGAGACCCGCATGCCGTCGGTGAGTTCCTGGGCGAGGTCGCCCGCGGAGACCCAGGGGCGGCGGTGTTCGGGTACGCCGACGATGGCGGACTCGCGGACCAGGGAGAGGGGTTCGCCGCCGGCGTCGACGACGACCAGGGCGCGGGCGCCGGCGTCGTTGGCGCGGCGCAGGGCTTCGGAGAGAGAGGTGTCGCTCTGGACGGGGACCGCGCGGCGGGTGAGGTTGCGGGCGCGGAGTTCGGGCAGGTGTTCGCGCAGCCGGGCCATGCGGAGGCTGTTGCCGGCGCCGGTCCAGATGATGGCGGCGAGGATGGCGGCGAGCAGGGCGTCGGTGACGGTGTCCATGCCGCCCATGTCCTCGGCATCCGTACCGAGGACGCCGGTCTGGGTGAGCAGCGGGAGTCCGACCAGGACGGTCAGCGCGAGGGCGCGGCCGACCCAGGCGGCGGCGACCGTGCCGCTCATGGGCCTGCCGGTGATCTTCCAGACGACGGCGCGGAGCATGCGGCCGCCGTCGAGGGGCAGGCCGGGCAGGAGGTTGAAGATGGCGACGATCAGGTTGGAGATCATCAGGCCGGCCAGCAGGACGCCGGGGACGGTGCCGGGCTCCACGGGCTGCATGGCGAGGTAGAAGATCCCGGAGAGCACGAGGGAGAACAGCGGGCCGACGAAGGCGAGCACGAACTCGCGGCCGGGGGTCTCGGCCTCCTTCTCGATCTCGGACACGCCGCCGAAGAACTGGAGCTGGATGCGGCGCACCGGGAGTTTGAAGCGGAGGGCCGCGACGGTGTGGGCGAGTTCGTGGACCAGTACGGAGGCGTAGAAGGCGACGGCGAAGAAGAGGGAGACGAGGTAGCGGGCGGCGCCGAGTTCGGGCAGCACGCGGTCGAGTTGGGCGCCGAACACCCAGGTGATGAGGGCCGCGACGAGGAACCAGCTGGGCGCGACGTAGACGGGTACGCCGAAGGGGCGGCCCATGAGGATGCCGCCGCCGGGATCCTTGGGGCGCTGGGGCGGGCGGGTCGTGGGCGGGGCCGGGACCGGGGCCGGGGTTTCGGGGGGCTGGTTGCCGGAGGGCGGAGGCGGGGGTGCCGGTTCGGGGGCGGCTGTGGCCGGGGGGGCGGGCTCCGGGGTGGGCGTGTCCTTGTCCTTCTCCGGGGTTTCCTCGGCGGGCTCCGGTGTTTTCTCGGTGGGCTCCGGGTGTGCGCCGTCCGGTTCGGGTGCGCTCGATTGTTCCGCGGGGGCGGGGGTCGAGGGGGCCGGGCGGGTGTCGTTCTCGGTTTCGGCCGGGCGGTCGTCGGGGCGTGCGGGGCCGGTGGGCGTGGCCGTCGGCCCCGCGTGGCGATCGGTCGCCCGGTCGTTGCCGGAGCGCGGCTGCCCGCTCCCGCCGCTCTCGTCCACGGTGTCCCCTCGGTCGAAACGTCTCCCGGTCCGGCACGGTGGGAGGTCTGGGGTCGATGGTATGCGGCCGTCGCGGCGCGTTCCGCCCCGGCACCCCCTCAGTTTCCGGTGCCGTCGCCCGGGAGGCACCCGCCGGTGGTGCCGCCGCGCGGGGACGGGGCGGGTCACTGTCAGTGGCGGGCCGTATGGTCTGTGGGCATGGGAACGAGCACCGAGGGCACCGGGCAGCAGGCCCCCACCGGCGGCGGGGCCGAGGCCGAACCGACCGTGGCGGACACGTCCGCCGCGGCGAACACACCGACCGCACCGACCGGTTCGGGCGAGCCGGTCGGCACCGACACCGGCACCAGCGCCGATGCCGACACCAGCACCAGCACCAGCACCAGCACCAGCACCCCGGGCACACCCCCGCTCCGCCGCGTTCCCGCCCCGCCCAGTTCCCTCTCCCCCTCCCGTGCGGGCGACTTCATGCAGTGCCCGTTGCTCTACCGGTTCCGGGTGATCGACAAGCTCCCGGAGAAGCCGAGCGAGGCGGCGACCCGGGGCACCCTCGTGCACGCCGTGCTCGAACGGCTCTTCGACGTGCCTGCCGTGGAGCGGACCGCGCCGCGGGCCCGGGCGCTGGTGCCCGGGCAGTGGGACCGGCTGCGCGAGACGCGGCCCGAGGTGGTGGAGCTGTTCGCCGAGGATCCGGACGGCGCCCGGCTGAACCGCTGGTTGCAGGAGGCCGAGCGGCTGGTCGAGCGGTGGTTCTCGCTGGAGGATCCGACCCGGCTGGAGCCCGTGGAGCGGGAGTTGTTCGTGGAGACGGAGCTGGACTCCGGGCTGCGGCTGCGCGGGATCATCGACCGGGTGGACGTGGCGCCGACCGGTGAGGTCCGCATCGTCGACTACAAGACGGGCAAGGCGCCGCGCCCCGAGTACGCGGAGGGCGCGCTGTTCCAGATGAAGTTCTACGCGTTGGTGGTCTGGCGGCTGAAGAACGTCGTGCCCCGGCGGCTCCAGCTGGTGTACCTGGGCAGTGGGGACGTGCTGACGTACGACCCCGTCGTCGCCGATCTGGAGCGGGTGGAGCGGAAGTTGCTCTCGTTGTGGGACGCGATCCGGCTGGCCACCGAGACCGGTGACTGGCGGCCTCGCCCCACCAAGCTGTGCGGCTGGTGCGACCACCAGGCGGTGTGCCCGGAGTTCGGCGGGACCCCGCCGCCGTATCCGCTGCCGGTGACCGTCCCCACCGGCCACTCCCCCGGTACCGGACCCGGTACCGGACCCGCCGCCGCGGGGGTGCTCCCTGTCGGGGTGCCCGCGTCGGGCGGGGTCCGGCAGGGCAGAATGGGGCCGGACTAGCGAAGGAGACTTACGTGGCCATCCGCGTCCTACTCGTCGACGACCAGCCGCTGCTGCGCACCGGCTTCCGGATGATTCTGGAGGCCGAGCAGGACCTCGCGGTCGTCGGCGAGGCCGGAGACGGCCTCCAGGCGCTCGACCAGGTGCGGGCATTGCAGCCCGATGTGGTGCTGATGGACATCCGCATGCCGCGGATGGACGGGGTGGAGGCCACCCGTCAGATCACCGGACCCGAGCGGAACGGTCCGGCGAAGGTGCTGGTGCTGACCACGTTCGACCTGGACGAGTACGTCGTCGAGGCGTTGCGGGCCGGGGCCAGCGGGTTCCTGCTCAAGGACGCGCCGGCCAACGAGCTGGTGCAGGCGATCCGGGTGGTCGCCGCCGGGGAGGCCATGCTGGCGCCGAGCATCACGCGCCGGCTGCTCGACAAGTACGCCACGCATCTGCCGTCGGGGGACGAGCCGGTGCCCGACACCCTGCACACCCTCACCGACCGCGAGGTGGAGGTGCTGAAGCTGGTGGCGCGCGGGCTGTCCAACGCGGAGATCGCCGCGGACCTGTTCGTCAGCGAGACGACGGTGAAGACGCATGTCGGGCATGTGCTGACCAAGCTGGGGCTGCGGGACCGGGTCCAGGCGGCGGTGTACGCGTACGAGAGCGGTCTGGTGCGCCCCGGGGCGCAGTAAGCCCGCCAGGCGCCGCCTGCCACGATCGGGGAACGCTGCGGCAGGGACACGGGTGAAGGGGCCGGTGGACATCTCGTCCGCCGGCCCCTTCATCGTGTGTTCACGCCTCGTGCCGTCAGCTGACGCCGCGGCCCAGTTCCCACAGCTGGAGCGTGGAGGAGGAGTTGATCGCCCATTCGGCGCCGGTGATGTCGTCCCGGGCTGCGATGTACTGCTTGCCCTGCCACAGCGGGATCAGCGGTACGTCCTGGGCGATGATGTCCTGGATGTCGGTGAGGCTCTTGGCCGCGTTGAGGCGGTCGGCCTCGCGCCGGGACTCCGGGATCAGCGTGCTGCGGATCTTCACGTTGTCGTACGGCGAGCCGAGGGTGTTGTCCTTGTCGAGGAAGGGCGCGATGTAGTTGTCGGCGTCGGGGAAGTCGGGGAACCAGCCCATGCCGTAGACGTCGTAGTCGCCCTTGATCTCGTTCGGGCGGAAGGTGGCCCAGGGGGTGCCCTTGGTGGTGACGTCGAAGAGGCCGCTGTCGTTCAGCTGCTTCGCGAGGACCTGGAATTCCTTCTTGGTGGCCGAGCCGTAGTGGTCGGTCGTGTAGTGCAGCGTCAGCTTCACCGGGTTGTTGATGTTCGCGGCCGAGAGGATCGACTTGGCCTTGCTGACGCTGGGGTCGCCGTACTTGTTGAAGAAGGAGTTCGAGTGGCCGGTGACGCTGGCCGGGACCATCGAGAAGAGCGGGTCGGCCTCGGAGCCGTACACCTCGGAGACGAGCTGGCCGCGGTTGACGATCTGGGCGATGGCCTGGCGGACGGCCTTGTTCTTGACCGTGGCGGCGTCGGTGTTGAAGCCCAGGTATCGGATTTCGAGGCCGGCCATCTCGACGAGGTTGATGTCGCCGTTGGTGTCGTCGGAGAGCTTCTGGATCTGCTCCGGCGTCATCGAACGGGTCATGACGTCGATGTCACCCTTTTCCAGGGCCTTGCCCATCGCGGCGGCGCTGGAGAACGATTCGATTTCGGCCTTGTCGTTCTTCACGGTGAGGAGCCCCTTGTAGTGGGGGTTCTTCGTGAAGACGGCCTTGGTCATCTCGTTGTCGCTGTTGACTTCGGCCTTCATCGTGTACGGGCCGGAGGCGTCGACGTCCCAGCCGTCGCGCAGCTTGTTCTTCGCGTAGTCGTCGGGGTTGATGATTCCGGCGACGGGGGTGGAGAGCTTGAACGGGAAAGTCGCGTCCGCGGTCTTGAGGTGGAAGATCACCTCGCGGTCGCCCTTGGTCTCGATCGTGTCGACGGTGGAGAGCAGTCCGGCGACGCCGCTGTCCGAGTTGATGGCCATGGAGCGGTCGATGGAGTACTTGACGTCGGCGGCGGTGATCGGGTCGCCGTTGGAGAACTCCAGGCCCTGGCGCAGGGTGCAGACGTACCGCTCGTTGCCGGTGTCCGTGAACTCGCAGCTCTGGGCGGCGTCGGGCTGGGGGTCGCCGTCGCCGCGCGGGTAGGACAGCAGGGTCTGCACGGTCTGGCGCAGGATGTTCCAGGTGCCGACGTCGTACGCGTAGGCCGGGTCGACCGGGGCGGGCGCGTCCTTGCTGGCGGTGAACCGGTCCGTGGTGCCGACGACTATCGCGTCGCCGCCGCTGCCCGTGCCGTCGGAACTACCGCAGGCGGCGAGCACCGGGGCGAGCAGGCCGATCACGGCCGGCAGCACCAAAGTCTTGCGGTTCATGCTCGGTTTTCTCCAGGCGGTTGAGTCCGTGTACCCCGCATGCATGGGTGGTGCGGCGAGTGGCGGACTTACGGCGATGTTCTCGCGACGACATTAGTCCGCACCACCATGGAACCCCTCGGGGGCCGTAGTTGAGTTCCCATCACGCAGCGAAACCGTGTGTGGACAGTGTGAAAACCCGGCGACGGAAGGATTCGTGCAGGGTTTCACCAATCGGGACACAAGGAACCGTCCATGATCACCGAAAAGGGGTGAACAGCACACGCCGAAGCCGATGTCGACCCTCCGCGCAGTGGGGAAGCTCACACTCCTCATGTGGTGATCGGGTGTCTGAATTCGGTCAGCGGGGGCTGTGGAATTCCTTCGGACGGGCACTCCGGGGATTTCTGTCCATTCGGTGCCGGGAGCCGGGTGAACCGGGCATTGCACGCTGGGTGAACGCTCGGGGCATTTCCGTCATCGACATGATCGTCAGACGGTCATCAGTGCCCGCAGAAATGCCAGGTCGACCACTTCCAGCGAGGGGACGACGGTGCGCGAGGCGGCCGGGGCGATGGGTGCCACGGACGGCACCGCGACCACCCGGCAGCCCGCCGCCTCCCCGGCGGCGACCCCGGTCGCGGTGTCCTCGACGACCGCGCATCTGGCCGGATCGGCACCGAGCCCGGCGGCGGCGAACAGATACGGGTCGGGGTGCGGCTTGGTGCGCGAGACCTCGTCGCCCGCGACGGTCAGCTCGAAGTACTGGGGGCCGAGCGAGGACAGCACGCGGTCGATGATGCGCCGGTGGGAGGCGGAGACCAGGGCGGTGGGGATGCGGTGCGCGGCCAGTTCGGCGAGCAGCCGGGCGGCGCCCGGCATCAGCGGCAGCGCGCG
The DNA here is from genome assembly GCA_001298575.1 of Actinobacteria bacterium OK074. Taxonomy (GTDB): domain Bacteria; phylum Actinomycetota; class Actinomycetes; order Streptomycetales; family Streptomycetaceae; genus Streptomyces. Next base: position 89,310 of record LJCV01000099.1, on the reverse strand, counting down.
GTCGATCCGGTCCTCGAACCCGTCGTTGAGCAGCACCGTGAGTTCGGCGAGGGTGATGTCGGCGCCGGTGGCCTCGATCAGGAAGCCCGCGCTGCGGGTCATGGGGCCGCCGACCACGACGTGCCGCCAGGAGTCGTCCAGGGTGTGGCCGAGGCGGGCGAAGATCTCCACCTCGACGTCCCACCAGAAGCCCTCGGTGTCCACCAGGGTGCCGTCCATGTCGAGGAGCACGGCCTGGAGGGCCGAGCCCTCCTGCGTGCGGGTTCCGAGTGCGGGGACCGTACTGGTCATCCACGTACCTCCTTGAGGGACGAGCAGGCCGGTTCCCCACGTGGGGAACCGGCCTGTAAGTGGACCGACCAGTGTACGACTGATCCGATCGGAGTGCCTGGTGATATTCGCCGCGCGCCTCGGCCGACGGCTTCAGCGGGCGTTGAAGTACTTCGCCTCGGGGTGGTGGATGACGATCGCGTCCGTGGACTGCTCGGGGTGGAGCTGGAACTCCTCGGAGAGGTGGACGCCGATGCGTTCCGGCTGGAGGAGGTCGGCGATCTTGGCGCGGTCCTCCAGGTCGGGGCAGGCGCCGTAGCCGAGGGAGAAGCGGGCGCCGCGGTACTTGAGGTCGAACATGTCCTCCACGGTGGCCGGGTCCTCGCCGCCGAAGCCGAGTTCGGAGCGCACGCGCGCGTGCCAGTACTCGGCCAGCGCCTCGGCCAACTGCACGGACAGGCCGTGGAGTTCGAGGTAGTCGCGGTAGGAGTTCGACTCGAAGAGCTTGGCCGTCTCCTCGCCGATGCGTGAGCCGACGGTGACGACCTGGAAGCCGACGACGTCCGTCTCGCCCGATTCCTCGGGGCGGAAGAAATCGGCCAGGCACAGGCGTCGGCCGCGGCGCTGGCGCGGGAAGGTGAAGCGGGTGCGTTCGTTGCCGTCCTCGTCGAGGACGATGAGGTCGTCGTCCTTGGAGACGCAGGGGAAGTAGCCGTAGACGACGGCCGCTTCGAGGAGGTTGTCGGTCTGGAGTTTGTCGAGGAGGCCGCGCAGCCGGGGGCGGCCCTCGGTCTCGACGAGTTCCTCGTAGGTCGGCCCGTCGCCGGTGCGGGCCTGCTTGAGGCCCCACTGGCCCTTGAACAGCGCGCCCTCGTCCAACCAGGAGGCGTACTCCTTGAGTTGGATGCCCTTGATGACGCGGGTGCCCGAGAACGGCGGCGTGGGAACGGGGTTGTCGGTGGCGACGTCGGAGCGGACGTGCCCCTCGTCCGCCGGTTCCTGGACGGCCGCGGGAGTGGCGGTGGCCCGGACCCGGCGCTGCTTGAGCTCGGGCAGGACGGCGCCGGGTACGCCGCGCTTGACGCCGATGAGGGCGTCCATCAGCCGCAGGCCCTCGAACGCGTCGCGGGCGTAGCGGACTTCGCCCTGGTAGATCTCGTGGAGGTCCTGCTCGACGTAGGCCCGGGTGAGGGCGGCGCCGCCGAGGATGACCGGGTAGTCGGCGGCCAGGCCGCGCTGGTTGAGCTCCTCCAGGTTCTCCTTCATGATCACCGTGGATTTGACGAGGAGTCCGGACATGCCGATGACGTCGGCCCGGTGCTGCTCGGCGGCGTCCAGGATCGCGGAGACCGGCTGCTTGATGCCGAGGTTGACGACGTTGTAGCCGTTGTTGGACAGGATGATGTCGACGAGGTTCTTGCCGATGTCGTGCACGTCGCCGCGCACGGTCGCCAGGACGATGGTGCCCTTGCCCTCGGCATCCGACTTCTCCATGTGCGGTTCGAGGTGGGCGACGGCGGCCTTCATCACCTCGGCGGACTGGAGGACGAACGGCAGCTGCATCTGGCCGGAGCCGAAGAGTTCACCGACGACCTTCATGCCGTCCAGGAGGGTCTCGTTGACGATGTCGAGGGCCTTGCGGGTGGTGAGCGCCTCGTCCAGGTCGGCTTCCAGGCCGTTCTTCTCGCCGTCGATGATGCGGCGCTTGAGGCGCTCCTCCAGCGGGAGGGCGGCCAGTTCCTCGGCCCGGCCCGCCTTCAGGGACTTCGTGGTGGCGCCCTCGAACAGCGCCATCAGCTTCTGGAGGGGGTCGTAGGCGGGTTTGTCCCCCTGCTGGGCGGAGCGGCGGTCGTGGATGAGGTCGAGGGCGGTGGTGACCTCCTCCTCGGTGAAGCGGGCGATCGGCAGGATCTTCGACGCGTGCACGATCGCCGAGTCCAGGCCCGCCTTGACGCACTCGTCGAGGAAGACGGAGTTGAGCAGGACGCGGGCGGCCGGGTTGAGGCCGAAGGAGATGTTGGACAGGCCGAGCGTGGTCTGGACGTCCGGGTGGCGGCGCTTGAGTTCGCGGATCGCCCCGATGGTGGCGATGCCGTCCTTGCGGGACTCCTCCTGCCCGGTGCAGATGGTGAAGGTGAGGGTGTCGATGAGGATGTCCGACTCGTGGATGCCCCAGTTCGTCGTCAGGTCCTCGATCAGCCGTTCGGCGATGGCGACCTTCGTCTCGACGGTACGGGCCTGGCCCTCCTCGTCGATGGTCAGCGCGATCAGGGCGGCGCCGTGCTCCTGGGCCAGCTTCGTGACCTTGGCGAAGCGGGACTCGGGGCCGTCGCCGTCCTCGTAGTTGACGGAGTTGATGACCGCCCGGCCGCCCAGTTTCTCCAACCCGGCGCGGATGACCGGGACTTCGGTGGAGTCGAGCACGATCGGCAGGGTGGAGGCGGTGGCGAAGCGGCCGGCGAGTTCCTCCATGTCGGCGACGCCGTCGCGGCCGACGTAGTCGACGCACAGGTCGAGCATGTGGGCGCCCTCGCGGATCTGGTCGCGGGCCATCTCCACGCAGTCGTCCCAGCGGCCCTCCAGCATGGCGTCGCGGAACTTCTTCGAGCCGTTGGCGTTGGTGCGCTCGCCGATGGCCAGGTAGGACGTGTCCTGCCGGAAGGGCACGGTCTGGTACAGGGAGGCGGCGCCGGGCTCGGGGTGCGGGTGGCGCTCGGTGAGGGCGGCGCCCTGTACGCGTTCGACGAGTTGGCGCAGGTGCTCGGGGGTGGTGCCGCAGCAGCCGCCGACCAGGGAGAGGCCGTAGTCCCGTACGAAGGTGTCCTGGGCGTCGGCCAGGCCCTCGGGGTCGAGGGGGAAGTGGGCGCCGTCCTTGGTCAGGATGGGCAGACCGGCGTTCGGCATGCACAGCAGGGGGATGCGGGAGTGCCGGGTGAGGTAGCGCAGGTGCTCGCTCATCTCGGCGGGGCCCGTCGAACAGTTGAGGCCGATCATGTCGATGCCGAGCGGCTCCAGGGCCGTCAGGGCGGCGCCGATCTCGGAGCCCAGCAGCATGGTGCCGGTGGTCTCGAACGCCATGGAGACCAGCAGGGGCAGTTCGACGCCGGTGGCCTCGATGGCGCGCCGGGCGCCCAGGACGGACGCCTTGGTCTGGAGCAGGTCCTGGGTGGTCTCGATGATCAGCGCGTCCGCGCCGCCGGCGATCAGGCCCTCGGCGTTGGCCTGGTAGCCGTCGCGGATGGTGGCGTAGTCGATGTGACCGAGGGTCGGCAGTTTCGTGCCGGGGCCGATGGAGCCGAGCACCCAGCGCTGCCGGCCGTCGCGGGCGCCGTACTCGTCGGCGACCTCGCGGGCGATGCGGGCGCCGGTCTCGGACAGCTGGTGGACGCGTTCGGGGATGTCGTACTCGACCATCGCCGTGTGGTTCGCGCCGAAGGTGTTGGTCTCCACGCAGTCGACGCCGACCGCGAAGTAGGCGTCGTGGACCGAGCGCACGATGTCGGGCCGGGTGACGTTCAGGATCTCGTTGCAGCCCTCAAGGTCCTCGAAGTCCTCCAGGGTGGGGTCCTGGGCCTGGAGCATGGTGCCCATCGCGCCGTCGGCGACCACGACACGGGTCGCGAGGGCCTGGCGGAGGGCGGCGATCCGGTCCGGGGCCGCGGCGGACGGCTGCCCCGCGGCGGAGGCTCCCGCGGCTGCTCCCCCGGCGGATACGGGCGGCTCCTCGGCGGAGTCGGGCGAAAGGGACGGGTTTGGCGACGAGGCCATGGAAGATGCTCCCTGGAGTGCGACGGCTGTCGGCTTTGCGCCCGGTGACGGGGATCGGCGGGGACGTACGGCTCGGCCGCCGGACCACCCGCCCACCTTCCCGCGGAAGGCGCACCCGGCCAGGGTAGCCCCCGGCGGGCCGTACGGTCAGTGGCGTCCACGGGACGGACGGGCCGGACGGGGGCGGCCCGCGCGGGTGTCCGGCCGAAAATCGTGGCGACCGACCATTGGCGGTGGGTCGACGACGGACGGTAGTGTTCGACATTGCCGAACGGTGGTTACTCGAATGCCTCGGCCGGTGGCCGAACGGCAGGTGTGCGGTGCTCCGGCGGACGACCGCGGGGCATCGAAGGGGACGGAGGGCAGGACGGCGATGGCACGGAACATCCAGTCGCTCGAACGGGCGGCGGCGATGCTGCGGCTGCTGGCGGGCGGCGAGCGACGGCTCGGCCTCTCGGACATCGCCTCGTCGCTGGGCCTGGCCAAGGGCACGGCGCACGGCATTCTGCGCACGCTCCAGCAGGAGGGCTTCGTCGAGCAGGACACCGCCTCCGGGCGGTACCAGCTGGGGGCCGAGCTGCTGCGGCTGGGCACCACGTATCTCGACGTGCACGAGCTGCGGGCGCGCGCCCTGGTGTGGACGGACGACCTGGCGCGCTCCAGCGGCGAGAGCGTCCACCTGGGCGTGCTGCACCAGCAGGGCGTGCTGATCGTGCACCACGTGTTCCGGCCCGACGACAGCAGGCAGGTGCTGGAGGTCGGCGCGATGCAGCCGCTGCACTCGACGGCGCTGGGCAAGGTGCTGTCCGCGTACGACCCGGTGGCGCACAGCGAGGTCCTGGAGTCCGAGCGCAAGGCGTTCACGGACCGTACGACGGTGGGCACGGCGGACTTCGAGGCGGTGCTGGACATCACCCGCGCGCGTGGGTACGCGGCCGACGTGGAGGAGACCTGGGAGGGCGTGGCCTCGATCGCGGCGCCCATCCACGACGGCCGCCGGATGCCGGTCGGCGCGGTCGGCATCACCGGCGCGGTGGAACGGGTGTGCCGCGAGGGCGAGTTGCGCCCCGAACTGATCGCGGCGGTACGGGACTGCGCCCGCGCGGTGTCGCGGGACCTGGGGGCGGGGCGGTTCTGAATCCGTCTTCCGTGACCGCCGGGCGGTTCTGAACACGCCTGTCGCGACCGCGGGCCGGCCCCTGGGGCCACCGAGTCCGTCGAGTCGTCGAGTCCGTCGAGTCCGTCAACAGACCGGGTTGCCTTACGGCACCCCGGCTTTCGGCGTACGCTGAAGTCGCTTTTGCCGGGATTGCCCATCCTTGGGCATGCGTCCGCACGACCTCAAGATCGATAGCTCACAGCAATCAATAACGATCGTGGTTTCGATTACAGACCCCTTGACGGGCCCGTCACCCCGAGGCGAGACTCCCGTCCAGCGGTCGGCATTGTCGAACACCTACCGGCAATACGAGTTAGAGTGTGACAACGCCAAGGGCCGGCAACGCTCTCACCCGAGGGCGCGAACCACCGGTGGGACCCGTGGTTCGCCTTCCCCTGGACGAAGGACAAAGGAGTCGCGGGTGTCCAGCTCCGACATCTTCATTGGCGAGACCATAGGTACCGCCGTACTCATCCTGCTGGGCGGTGGCGTCTGCGCCGCCGTCACGCTGAAGGGCTCCAAGGCCCGTAACGCCGGCTGGCTCGCCATCGCCTTCGGGTGGGGTTTCGCCGTCATGACGGCGGTCTACATCTCGGCGCCGCTCTCCGGCGCCCATCTCAACCCCGCCGTGACGCTCGCGCTCGCCATCAAGGACGGCGGCTGGGACAACGTCCCGGTCTACTGGGCCGGTCAGCTCCTCGGCGCCATGATCGGCGCGACCCTGGTCTGGGTGGCCTACTACGGCCAGTTCCACGCGCACCTGACCGACAAGGAGATCGTCGGCGGTCCGGGCGCGCAGGCCACCGCGGCCAAGGCCGTCGAGGCCGAGGAGAAGGGTGCGGGACCGGTCCTGGGCATCTTCTCCACCGGTCCGGAGATCCGGAACGTGGTGCAGAACCTCGCCACGGAGATCATCGGCACCGTCGTCCTGATCCTCGCGATCCTCACGCAGGGCCTGAACGCCAACGGCGACGGCCTCGGCACCCTGGGCGCCCTGATCACCTCGTTCGTGGTCGTCGCCGTCGGTCTGTCGCTCGGCGGCCCGACCGGTTACGCGATCAACCCGGCCCGTGACCTCGGCCCGCGTATCGTGCACGCGCTCCTCCCCCTGCCCAACAAGGGCGGTTCCGACTGGAGCTACGCCTGGATCCCGGTGGTCGGTCCGCTGATCGGCGGAGCGATTGCTGCAGGCATCTACAACGTCGCCTTTGCTTAAGAGCACCGAGCTCCACCGCGCTTGAACAGCACCGCGCCGTACAGACAGCCCCATACCGACGGAAAACCCCAGGAGCACACCGTGACCGACGCGCACACCGCCGGCCCGTTCATCGCCGCCATCGACCAGGGCACCACTTCCAGCCGCTGCATCGTCTTCGACCGGGACGGCCGGATCGTCTCCGTCGACCAGAAGGAGCACGAGCAGATCTTCCCGAAGCCGGGCTGGGTCGAGCACAACGCCACCGAGATCTGGACCAACGTCGAGGAGGTCGTCGCCTCCGCCATCGCGAAGGCCGGGATCACCCGCGACGACATCAAGGCCATCGGCATCACCAACCAGCGCGAGACGACGCTGTTGTGGGACAAGAACACCGGTGAGCCGGTCCACAACGCGATCGTCTGGCAGGACACCCGTACGGACGCGCTCTGCAAGGAGCTGGGACGCAACGTCGGGCAGGACCGTTTCCGCCGCGAGACCGGTCTGCCGCTGGCCTCGTACTTCGCCGGGCCCAAGGCCCGCTGGCTGCTCGACAACGTCGAGGGGCTGCGCGAGCGCGCCGAGGCGGGCGACATCCTCTTCGGCACCATGGACAGCTGGGTCATCTGGAACCTGACCGGCGGCGTCAACGGCGGCAAGCACTACACCGACGTCACCAACGCCTCCCGCACCATGCTGATGAACCTGCACACCCTGGCGTGGGACGAGAAGATCGCCGAGTCCATCGGCGTGCCGCTCGCGATGCTGCCGGAGATCCGCTCCTCCGCCGAGGTGTACGGCGAGGTCACCGGCGGCCGTCTCGGCGACCTGCTCGGCGGCATCCCGGTCGCCTCGGCGCTCGGCGACCAGCAGGCGGCCCTGTTCGGCCAGACCTGTTTCTCCGAGGGCGAGGCCAAGTCCACGTACGGCACCGGTACGTTCATGCTGATGAACACCGGTGAGAAGATCATCAACTCGTACAGCGGGCTGCTCACCACGGTCGGCTACCGCATCGGCGACCAGAAGCCGGTCTACGCCCTTGAGGGCTCCATCGCCGTCACCGGTTCCCTCGTGCAGTGGATGCGCGACCAGATGGGCCTGATCAAGTCCGCCGCCGAGATCGAGACGCTGGCGCTCTCGGTCGAGGACAACGGCGGCGCCTACTTCGTACCGGCCTTCTCCGGCCTGTTCGCCCCGTACTGGCGTTCCGACGCCCGCGGTGTGATCGCCGGTCTGACCCGGTACGTCACCAAGGCGCACATCGCGCGCGCCGTGCTGGAGGCCACCGCCTGGCAGACCCGTGAGATCACCGACGCCATGACGAAGGACTCCGGCGTCGAGCTCACGGCCCTCAAGGTCGACGGCGGCATGACCTCCAACAACCTGCTGATGCAGACCCTGGCCGACGTCCTGGACGCCCCCGTGGTGCGTCCGATGGTCGCCGAGACCACCTGCCTCGGCGCCGCCTACGCCGCCGGTCTGGCCGTGGGCTTCTGGACCAACACCGAGGACCTGCGCGCCAACTGGCGCCGGGCCGCGGAATGGACCCCGAACATGGCCGCGGAGACCCGCGACCGTGAGTACAAGAGCTGGCTCAAGGCCGTGGAGCGGTCCATGGGCTGGCTCGAAGACAACGCCGGCGAGGAGTAAGAACCCGCAATGACCAGTCAGTCCACCCTCCAGTCCGTGCCTGCCCTCGGTACGCGCCCGGCCTCCGGCTCGAACCCGAGCCGGGCCGAGACCCGGGAGCAGCTCTCCAAGGCGTCGTACGACCTTCTTGTGATCGGCGGTGGCATCCTGGGCATCTCCACCGCCTGGCACGCCGCGCAGTCCGGTCTGAGGGTGGCCCTGGTCGACGCCGGTGACTTCGCCGGTGCCACCTCCTCCGCCTCGTCGAAGCTTCTCCACGGCGGTCTGCGCTACCTGCAGACCGGCGCGGTGAAGCTGGTGGCGGAGAACCACTTCGAGCGCCGTGCGGTCTCCCGTCAGGTGGCCCCCCACCTGGCGAACCCGCTCACGTTCTACCTCCCCGTGTACAAGGGCGGTCCGCACGGCGCGGCGAAGCTCGGGGCGGGCGTGTTCGCCTACTCCGCGCTCTCCGCGTTCGGTGACGGCGTCGGGCACCTGCTGTCCCCCGCGAAGGCGGCGCAGGACGTGCCCGAGCTGCGCACCGAGAACCTCAAGGCCGTGGCCGTGTACGGCGACGACCAGATGAACGACGCGCGCATGGCGCTGATGACGGTCCGCGCGGCCGTCGAGGCGGGTGCCGTCGTCCTCAACCACGCCGAGGTCACCGGCCTGCGCTTCACCAACGGCCGGGTGACCGGGGCCGAGTTGAAGGACCGGCTGTCCGGCGACGAGTTCGGCGTCACCGCCCGGCTGGTGCTGAACGCGACCGGTCCGTGGGTCGACCACCTGCGCCGCCTGGAGGACCCGAACGCGGCCCCCTCCATCCGGCTGTCCAAGGGCGCGCACCTGGTGCTCAAGCGGACCGCGCCGTGGAAGGCCGCCCTCGCGACCCCGATCGACAAGTACCGCATCACCTTCGCCCTCCCCTGGGAGGACATGCTGCTGCTCGGCACGACGGACGAGGAGTACGAGGGCGACCCGGCGGACGTCGCCGTCAACGACAAGGACATAGCGCAGATCCTCGACGAGGCCGCGTTCTCCGTGCGCGACCAGCAGCTCAGGAAGGAGCTGATCACGTACGCGTTCGCCGGTCTGCGGGTGCTGCCGGGCGGTCCCGGCTCCACCGCGAAGGCCAAGCGCGAGACGGTGGTGACCGAGGGCAAGGGCGGCATGCTGTCCGTCGCGGGCGGCAAGTGGACGACCTTCCGGCACATCGGCCGTACGGTCATGAAGAAGCTGGAGTCGCTGCCGGGCCACCCGCTGGGCGACGACTTCGAGCCGATCGCCACGCTCCCGAAGAAGCTGCCGCTGCCGGGCATCGCCAACCCGCGCGCGGTCGCCCACCGGCTCCTGTCCGACGGCCCGGTGCCCGGCCCGCGCATGGGCGCCGACACCGCCAAGCACCTGGCCACGCACTACGGTTCGCTCGCCTTCGACATCGCGCGCATCGCGAACGAGAGCCCCGAGCTGGCCGAGCGCGTGCACCCGGACGCGCCGGAGATCTGGGCGCAGGTCGTGTGGGCGCGCGACCACGAGTGGGCCGAGACCGCCGACGACGTACTGCGCCGCCGTACGACGCTGACGATCCGGGGCCTGGCCACGGACGAGGTCCGGAGCAAGGTCCAGGACGTGCTCGACAAGAAGTAACCCGGCCCGCGGGAGCGGGAGTTGAGGGCGGCCTTTCCCTGGGGAGGCCGCCCTTTCCGTACCTGCTTTCCGTACGGGCCTTTCTGTACGGGCCTGCTGTACGGGCCTGCTGTACGGGCCTGCTGTACGGGCCTGCTGCGGGCGCCCGGTGCTGGTGCCATGCCGCGTACATACGGCCGCAATGTCCCGGGGCGATCGTTGAAGGATGCCTCCGGTACCCCTTTCCGTGCTCGATCTCGTGCCCGTGTCCTCCGGCTCCGACGTATCGGCCGCGCTCCGTGGCACGCTCGAACTGGCGCGTGCCGTCGAGGAGTTCGGCTATCGCCGGTACTGGCTGGCGGAGCACCATCTCAATCCCGGGGTCGTCAGCACCGCGCCCGCCCTGCTGATCCAGGCCGTCGCGCGGGCGACCTCCCGGCTCCGGGTCGGTTCGGGCGCGGTGCTGCTCGGGCACCGGACGCCGCTGTCGGTGGTGGAGCAGTTCGGGCTGCTGGATGCGTTGTTCCCGGGGCGGATCGATCTGGGCGTGGGGCGTTCGGGGCTGCCGCGGACACCGGCGGCGCCCGCTTCGGAACCGGCTTCCGCACCTGTTTCCGCACCGGCTTTGGCTACGGCTTCGGCATCCGCCGCGGCTCAGGACCGGGGCACCTTCACCGACGAGGGGCTGTATCTTCCGCCCCGCTTCACGGGCTTCGCCCGGCTGCTCCGGTCACCGCGTTTCCGGCTCCAGTTGGGGCTGTTGCAGCAGCCGGGCGCGCGGACACCGCCGTACGAGGAGCAGATCGCGGACCTGCTCGCGCTGCTCGCCGGGACGTACGCCGACGAGGCCGGGGTGCCGGCGCGTGCGGTGCCGGGTTCGGGGGCGGACGTCGAGGTGTGGATCCTCGGCAGCAGCGGGGGTGAGAGTGCGCGGGTGGCCGGGGCCAACGGGCTGCCGTTCGCGGCGAATTACCACGTGTCGCCGTCCTCGGTGATCGAGGCGGTGGAGGGTTATCGCGCCGCGTTCCGGCCGTCCGCCGCGCTGGCCGAACCGTACGTGGCCGTCTCCGCGGACGTCGTGGTGGCGCCCGAGGACGACACGGCGCGCAGGCTCGCCGCCGGGTACGGGCTCTGGGTGCGGTCGATCCGCAGCGGTGCGGGCGCCATCGAGTTCCCGACGCCCGAGGAGGCGGACGCGCACGTGTGGACCGAGGAGGACCGGGCGCTGGTGGCCGACCGGCTCGACACCCAGTTCGTGGGCGCCCCGGAGACGGTCGTGGAGCGGCTCAACGTGCTGCAACGGGCCACCGGGGCGGACGAGTTGGTCATCACGACGATCACGCACGACCCCGCCGACCGGGTGCGCTCGTACGAACTCCTCGCGCGCGCCTGGCAGAAGCAGGCATGAGCCACGGCCTTGGGCAGGCTCGTCATTTCGGCATTCGGCTCGAAGGGACCTCATGAAGTTCCAGGTGCTCTCGATCATTCATCACGCCCCGCACCCGCTCACGGGTGAACTCCCGTCCGCCACCGACCGGTTGGGGCAGGTCATCGAGGTCGGGGTGGCCGCCGAGCGGCTCGGTTTCGAGTCGTACGCGGTGGGTGAGCGGCACGCGGGGCCGTTCCTGTCGTCGAGCCCGACGGTGGTGCTGGGCGCGCTGGCCGCCCTGACCAGCCGGATCAGGCTGCTGACCGGGGTGACCGTCGTCGCGATCCTGGACCCGGTGCGGGTCGCCGAGGACTACGCGACGCTCAGTCAGATCGCGCGCGGGCGGGTCGAGTTGGTCATCGGCAAGGGTGCGGAGGCGGGCCACTTCGAGCTGTTCGGGCTGGACGAGGAACGGCAGTGGGACCTCCAGAAGGAGAAGTACGAGCTGCTGCGCCGGCTGTGGACCGAGGAAGGCGTCGACTGGGAGGGCGAGTTCCGGCCCGCGCTGAAAAACGCGACGACGGTGCCGCGGCCTTACGAGGGCCGGCCGCCGCGCGTCTGGCACGGCTCGGCGACCTCGCTCAACTCCCCCGAACTCGCCGCCAGGCACGGGGATCCGCTGTTCACGGCGAACGCGATCCAGCCGCTGGCCGCGTACGCCCGGCTGATCGACCACTACCGGGAGCGGTTCGCGGCGTACGGGCACGATCCGGCGCGGGCCCATGTGGCCGCCGGATCGGGCGGGTTGCTCATCGCGGACACGCCCGAGCAGGCGGTGGCCCGGTACAAGGACCTGTACGAGGCGAAGGTCCGGCAGTCCTTCAAACCGCACCTGGAGGGCAGGGCCGGTTACAACACGCCGTTCCGCACCGTCGAGGACGCCATCGCGGACGGGCCCCAGCTCATCGGCTCCGCCGAGCAGATCGTCGAGAAGATCCTCCGCTACCACCGGGCGTACCGGCACGACCTCCAGTCCGTCACCGTGGACGCGTTCGGGCAGTCGACGGCCGAGCAGATCGAGACGCTGGCACGGTTCCAGGAGGAGATCGCGCCGGTGGTGCGGCGGGAGGCGCCGAGCACCCTCTGGGAGGACTGATGCCGGCGCCCGCCTGTGTCTTCGGCGCTCAGGCGAGCGCCTCCGCAGCTGCCCGTATCTCCGCCGGGCCCGTCAACCGCTCGCGGTGCACGATCAGTTCGCGGCCCAGGAGCAGGGCGCGGCGGGAGGCCGGGGCCGGGTCGGGGAGGGTGGTGAGGTCGGTGAGGTGGGCGAAGCCGATGACGCGGCGGACGATCTCCGTGCCGGCGAAGCCGACGGACTCCGTCCAGACGCGGCGCAGGAAGCGGTCCAGGTAGGCGTCGTCGAAGAAGGTGTCGACGCGGGTCGGCCACAGGCGGCGGAACTCGGTCTCGAACGCCTCCCAGGACAGCCGGAGTTGGTCGGCGTGGTCGGACAACGTGCCCAGCGCGCGGGCCCGTTCGGCCGACACCAGGGTGTTGGCCCAGTACAGGCCGAGGTCGAAGCCGATCGGGCCGACGAAGGAGAACTCGGGGTCGAAGACCCGGACGACGTGGGCGCCTTCGCGTTCGCCGACCATGATGCTGCCGGTGTGCAGGTCGCCGTGGAGGAGGGCCTGTGCGCCGGTCATGAAGAGGTGGCGCAGGTCGGCGACCTCGGTGCGCAGCTCCGCGTCGGCGCGGAAGGCCGCGGCCAGGTCGGCCAACTCCGGGTGCCAGTGGTTGTGTTCGTGCTCGACGTAGGGCTCCGACAGCACCACGTCTTCCGTGATCTTGCAGAGTTCGGGGCTGACCGAGGCCGCGACCAGCGCCTTGCGTTCGGCCGACGGCATGCCGAAGTCGCTGGTGGTGAAGGCGAGTTGGGCGACGAACTCGCCGATGACACGGGAGGTGTCCGGGCCGTAGGCCGCGCCCTCGTTGAGGACCGTGCGCAGCACCTCCAGGTCGGACATGTCCTCCATGACGAGGGCGTAGTTCTCGGCGTCGTAGCCGTGGATCGCCGGGATCTTGTCGGGGGCGACCTTGGCGACCTGCTCGTAGGCGCGGGCCTCGGCGTCGGCGCGGGAGGGGCTCATCGGCCAGGAGGGTCCGGCGACCCGCACCCAGGGCAGGGCCTGCTTGACGGCGAGGCTGTGGGTGCCGTCGGCGTTCGAGGCGAGGAACACCCGGTTCATGTTGCCGTCGGAGACCTCGCGGACGTGGATGTCGTTCACGTCCTGCCAGTGGCCGCGCTCGTGCAGGTAGCCGGGGACGTCGTCGGTCTCCAGGATGCGGTAGCCCATCGTAGAAATGCCTCGAACTTCCTTATGCGGTGCGGCGCTTGGACAGGGTGAAGCTGAAGACCAGGGCGAGGATGAGCACCGCGCCCTCGACGACGTCCTGGGTGTAGTAGGGCAGTCCCTTGATGGTCAGGCCGGTGGTGATGATGCCTATGAGGACGGCGCCCAGGGCGGTGCCCCACACGTTCGGCCGGCCGCGGCCCAGGACCGAGGTGCCGACCAGGGCGACCGCGACCGCTTCGAGGAGCTGCGAGGTGCCCGCGGAGACGTCGCCCTGGCCGATGCGGGCGGCCAAGATCAGGCCGCCGATGGAGGCGAGGACGCCGGAGATGACGTAGGCGAGCGCGCGGTAGGCGCCGACGCGGATGCCGGCCAGGCGGGACGCCTCCGGGTTGGCGCCGATGGCGTACAGGACGCGGCCCCAGCGGGTGCGGGCCAGGAACACCCAGGCGGCGACGGTGAGCGCGCCGAAGATCAGTACGGAGACGGGGATGCCGAGGAAGGTGCCGCGGTCGATGCGCAGGAAGCCGGAGGTGAACTTGCCGGGCGCGGTGGTGCCGTCGTCGAGGGTCATGCCGGGGGTGATCGACTGGCCGTCGACCAGGATGAGTTTGCCGCCCTGGATGACGAACATGGTGCCGAGGGTGGCGAGCATGTCGGGGATCTTCAGCACCACGATGAGCAGGGCGTTGAGGAGTCCCGCGAGGGCGCCGGCCGCGAGTACGGCGAGGATCGCGACCGTGCCGACCTGGTTGTAGACCACCATCGTCTGGGCGGCGACGGAGACACCGAGTCCGGCGACCGCGCCGACGGACATGTCCATGCCGCCGACGGCCATGGTGAGAGTGACGCCGAGGCCGAGGATCGCGGCGACGGAGACGTACCGGAGGGTGTCCAGGAGGGTCGCCGAGTCGCGGAAGGAGCCCTCGCTGAGCGCGAAGTACGCGAAGAGCGCGACCGTGACGAAGATGAAGCCGTACTTGATGACGGCGTTCTGGGCGCGCAGGGCGAGGGGGGCCGCGGGCGGGGTCGCCGCCTCGGCGGGGGTCTCGGTGCTGCGGGTGGTGGTCATGGCGTTCTTCCTGCTGTCGCGCGCCGACGGGGAGTCCGTCGGGGCTGCTTCCTGCGGTGGCGTCCCGGCGGGCGTCCGGGCTGCTTCCTGCGGGTGTTCCCCGGTGGCCGGCATCAGACGGACGCCGAGATGGTCTGGATGACGCGGTCGCGCTCGGCGTCCTCGCCGTAGGCGTCGAGGTGGACCTCACCGGCGGCGAGGACGACGACCCGGTCGGCGATTTCGAGGATCTCGTCGACGTCGGCGGACAGGACGAGCACGGCGGCGCCCTCGGCGGCGAGCCTCCGGGCCCGGCGGCCGATGTCGCGGCGGGCGCCGATGTCCACCCCTCGGAACGGCTCGTCCAGGATGAGGACACGCGGGGTCTCGGCGAGCCAGCGGCCGACGACGACCTTCTGCTGGTTGCCGCCGGAGAGTTCCTCGACGGTGCTGTGCTCGTCCCGGGCGACGACACCGAGGGCCGCGATGGTCTCGCGGCCGAGGGCGTCCTCCTTGGACCGGCTGACCAGGCCCGCCGTGGACAGCGACTTGAGGAACGGCAGCGAGATGTTCTGCGCCAGCGACCAGCCGGGCACGAGCGCGTCGGCGTGCCGGTCCTCGGGGACGAGGTGGATGCCGCCGCGGATGGCGTCGGCGGGGCGGCGGGGCGCGTACGGCTTCCCGTCGAGTTCGAGCGCGCCGGTGGTGAAGGGCTCGGCGCCGAACAGGCCGCGGGCCAGTTCGGTCTTGCCGGCGCCCAACAGGCCGACGACACCGGTGACTTCGCCGGTGCGCAGGTCGAGGTCGAGCGGTGCCCGCCCCTCGAAGAGATGCACCCCGCGCAGCGAGAGGACGACGGCACCCTCGTCCCCCTCGCGGTACGGGCGGGCGGTGGTCGCCTCCTGGGCCTGGGCGAGCATGGCGCGCAGGGCGGCGTCCCAGTCGAAGGGCCGGGCCTGGTCCTCGGTGAGACGGCCGTCTCGCAGGACGACCAGCCGGTCGGCGAGCGTGTCGATCTCGCCGAGCCGGTGGGAGACGTACAGGACGGCGATGCCCTCGTCGCGCATCCGCTGGACCAGCGCGAACAGGCGCTCGGCCTCGGCGGCGGAGAGCGCGGCGGTCGGCTCGTCCAGGACGAGCATCCGGGGGCGGGTGGCCAGGGCGCGCGCCAGGATGAGCAACTGCCGGTCGGAGATGCCGAGTTCGGTGACGTCCTGCTTGAGGACGGCGTCGCTCCAGCCGAGGTCGAGGGCGGCCTGGATCTCGCGTGCGCGGGCCAGCGTGCGGCGGCCGTTGAGGAAGGGGTTGCCGCGGGCCTGGGCCAGTTCCTCGAAAACCAGGTTCTCGGCGACCGTGAGGCCGGGCACGATGCCCTCGCCGATCCGTTGGTGCACCGTCTGGATGCCCAACTGCCGGGCGGCCAGCGGCGATTGGAGCGCGGCCGGGGAGCCGTCGACCAGGACCTCGCCGCCGTGCTCGGTGTGCACCCCGGACAGGATCTTGATCAGCGTGGACTTGCCGGCGCCGTTCGCGCCGAGCAGCGCGACGACGCTGCCCGCAGCGATGTCCAGCGACACGGAGGCGAGCACGGTCTTGCCGCCGAACGCCATGCTGACGTCCCGCAGCGACACGGCGGGGGCCGCCCCCGGGGTTCCGGGAGCGGCCTGGGGCCTGGGGGTGCCGGGCTCAGTGGGCGACATTCGCGATCCAGTCCGCGGTGCTGACCTTGGACAGGTTCAGCTCGGGCAGCGCCGTGCGCAACTCGTCCATGTTCTCGATCTTGTTCTTCCGCAGGAAGTCCTGGGTGATCGCGACGGCCGGGAACTCGACCGAGGTCTTGTTCAGCTGCCCGGCCAGCTCCAGCGCGGCCGTCCGGACGACGGCGGCGCCGACCGCGGACGGGTCGGTGCCCGCGGTGGCCACCCACGGGCTGTCCTTGGCGGTCATGTTCTGGATGTCGGCGTTGGAGACGTCCGCGCCGAACACCTTCACCTTGTCCTGGAGGTTCTTGTTCTGGACGGCGAGGACGGTGCCCTTGGCGAGTTCGTCGTAGGGGGCGAAGACGCCCGCGATGTCGGAGTGCTGGGTGAGCGCGGCGGAGACCAGCGGCACGTTGTCGGTGGCGGTGGAGTCGGTGACCTTGCCAACCTTGAACTGCTGCTTCCAGCCCTCGGCCGCGACCTCCTTCTGCCAGACCTTGTCGCGGGCGTCGAGGGCGGCGTACCCGGCCACGTTGACGTAGCCGACCTTGGCGTTCTTGCCGACCGACTTGGCCATCACGTCGAGGACGGCCTGGGCCATGCTGGCGTCGTCCTGCTCGGTGTGGACGACGGACTTGTTGTCGACGTCGAGGTCGTAGACGACGACCTTGATGCCCTTCTTGACGGCCTGATCGATCTCGGACTTGAGGGTGTCCGGGAAGCCGTGGTCGATGATGATCGCCTGGGCGCCGGAGTTGATCGCCGAGGACAGGTCAGTGGCTTCCTTGGCGTTGTCGGCCTGGGCGTCGTACGTCGTCAGGTCGATGCCGAGCGCCTTGGCCTGCGCCTTCGCGCCGTTGCCCCACTGTTCGAAGTAGTCGCCCGCGCCGCTCTGTCTGACCAGGGCCACCTTGACCGTGCCCTTGCTGAAGGGGGCCGGCTTCTTGCCGGTGGCAGCCGCCGCGGACGCGGAGGTGTCGGAGCCGCTGGAGGACGAGTCCGAGTTCTGGGAGCAGCCCGCGAGCACGAGGGCGGAGACGGAGGCCAGCGAGAGCGCGGCGAGGGGCAGGCGGACACGGGACATGGAACGGCTCCAGGGGCGGGGCGGAAGAGACGAAGTGCGGAAGGCTTGGCTCGGGGGGACCCGGAGCGGGGTCCGTCGCCGTCGGCCGCGGCTCGGGGTGGTGGCGACGGATTCGCGCCATGCGCCGGTCACGCCTTCAGCGTGGCACGGGCCCTGCCCGGCCGCACGGTGGGACCGTGCCGGGTGGGGGCGCCCGGGGTGCTCCGGATCAGGTCAGCGACAGCGGGCTGTGGTCGACCGGAGCAAGTCCACGTACAGCCGCCGCACCAGCAGCAGCGTCTTCATATGGCAGATCATGAGAAGAATCCGGCCAATCGTCAAAGCAATGGACACTCGTTCTCACAATGTGGAACGGCGACTTCGTCACACTCGGCCGACCGGCTGCCGGGAGTTACCATCGGGTCACCGGCACCCGAATCCGGATCTTCACTTCTCCCCGCGGGTGGGCGGAACGCGGGTGGGCGCAGCCGCCGTGTCGAGGGCACAGCCGCCGTCGAGGCCGGAGGAGCTTGACGAGCCGGCAGAGCCCGGTCGAGCCGCCCGCCCCGACCACAGCCCGCTTCCAGCCTTGGAGTAGCTCCCATGACCCTGCTGACGACGTGGGCCGAGTCCGGCCCCGAGACGCTCGTGCGCCGCACCTCGGACCCCGCCGAGATCGCCGCGGCGCTCAAGCCGATCGGCGTCCGCTACGAGCAGTGGCCGATCCGCGAGGACGTGCCGTTCGACGCGGACAGCGAGACCGTGTTCGCCGCCTACGGCCCGGAGATCGAGAAGCTGAACGCCGAGGAGGGCTTCACCACGGTCGACGTCCTCGGTCTGCACCCCAGCGACGACCCCGAGTACCCGGTCAGGGCGAAGGCCGCGCGGGCGAAGTTCCTCCAGGAGCACACGCACGACGACGATGACGAGGTCCGCTTCTTCGTCTCCGGCTCCGGCATCTTCTACCTGCACGTGAACGGCGAGGTGCACGCCGTGTACTGCGAGAAGGGCGACCTGCTGGGCGTGCCGCGCGGTACCACGCACTGGTTCGACATGGGCACGAAGCCGTCGTTCACGGCGATCCGGTTCTTCCACGAGGAGGACGGCTGGATCGGCAACTTCACCGGTTCGACGATCGCCGGCCGCTTCCCGGACTACGACACCATCGACGCGGGCTTCGCGGCGGACCGGGCCACCGCGTGAGCCTGCGCGACCCGCACGGCCCGGCGCTCGGCCCGGCGTTCGACGTGGACGCCGTGGTGCTCGACATCGAGGGCACCACGAGCGCCACGGGCTTCGTCGTCGACGTGCTCTACCCGTACTCCCGCTCTCGTTTCGGAGCACTGCTCTCGCAACGGAGCGGTGATCCGGACGTGGCGCGGGCGGTCGAGCAGGTCCGGGCGGAGATCGGCGAACCGGACGCCGACGCCGCCCGCGTCGAGAAGGCCCTCAACGCCTGGCTCGACGAGGACCGCAAGGCCACCCCGCTCAAGACCCTCCAGGGCGTCATCTGGTCCGAGGGCTTCGCCCGCGGCGACCTCGTCTCGCACTTCTACGACGACGTCGTCCCCGCCCTGCGCGCCTGGCACGCGGCGGGCGTACGGCTGCACGTGTACTCCTCCGGTTCGGTGGCCGCGCAGCGCGCCTGGTTCCGCTCCAGCCCCGAGGGCGACCTGTTGCCGCTGGTCGGGAACCTGTACGACACCGAGAACGCCGGACCGAAGCAGGACGCGGCCTCGTACCGCACGATCGCCGCGGACCTGCGACTGCCCGCGGACCGGATCCTGTTCCTCTCCGACCGGCCCGGCGAGCTGGACGCGGCGCGGGCCGCGGGCTGGCACGCGGTGGGCATCCGGCGGCCCGGGGAGCCGTACTACGAGCAGGGCGTCGGCGAGCACGCGCAGGCGGGCACGTTCGACGAGATCGAGATCAGCACGTCCCAGAGTTTCAGGAGCACCACGTGACCACCGAGATCAACGCCGCCGACCTGGAGCGGGCGGGGGCCCAACTCGCCGCCGAGTCGGCCCGGTTCGCCGCCTTCGGCTGGATGCGGGGCACCTCGGGCAACCTGTCGGTGGTCCTCGGCCGCGATCCACTGCGGCTCGCGGTCACCGCGAGCGGCCACGACAAGGGTGAACTGACGCCCGCGGACGTGGTGTTGGTGGACGGCGACGGCGCCGCGGTCAGCGCCGGCAAGCCGTCCGCGGAGGCCGAACTGCACGCGCGCGTGGCCGCGTTGACCGGCGCGGACGCGGTGGTGCACGTGCACACGGTGGCGTCCGTGGCAATGGGCCGCCGCGAGCCCGGCGGGATCGTCTTCCGGGACGTGGAGATGCTCAAGGGCGTCGGCCAGCCCGCGCACGACGTGGAGGTGGTCCTCCCCGTCATCGCCAACAGCCAGGACATGAAGGAACTCGGCGACCGTCTGGAGGAGGCCCGCAACCCGCGCATGCCTGCGGTGGTCGTCGCCGGACACGGCCTCTACGTGTGGGGGGCCGACCCGCGCCAGGCCCGCCACCACACCGAAGTCGTGGAGTGGCTACTGGAGTTGGAGCTGTCGCAGCGCTGAGGCGGGGTAAAGAACGGGGGGCTGCGGTCGCACGACCGCAGCCCCCCGTTTTCGCTAGCGCAGCCGGTCGCCCGGCAGTTCGCCCGCCGAGACCTCCAGCACGCCCCGTTCCGTCACCAGGCCCGTCACCAGGCGGCCGGGGGTGACGTCGAAGGCGGGGTTGTGGCCGCGGGATTCCGCCGGGGCCGTGCGGACCCCGGCCCACTCCAACACCTCGTCCTCGCCGCGGAGTTCGATGTGGATGTCCGCGCCGGTGGCCGTCGAGAGGTCCACCGTCGTCGTCGGGGCCGCGACCAGGAACGGGATGCCCGCGTCCGCGCAGGCCAGGGCGACGCCCACGGTGCCGACCTTGTTGGCGGTGTCGCCGTTGGCCGCGATGCGGTCCGCGCCGACGATCGCCGCGTCCACCTCGCCGCGCAGGATCGTGCCCGCCGCCGCCCCGTCCGCCTGGACGTAGTGCGGGATGCCCTCCTGGACCAACTCCCAGGCGGTGAGCCGCGATCCCTGGAGCAGCGGGCGCGTCTCGTCGGCGTAGACGACCTCGACGCGGCCCCGGGCGTGCAGTTCGCGGATCACGCCGAGTGCGGTCCCCCAGCCCGCCGTGGCGAGGGCGCCGGTGTTGCAGTGGGTGAGGATGCGCAGCGGCCGGTCCACGCCGACCCGCTTGAGCAGCCAGTCCGCGCCGTGGCCACCCATCGCCCGGTTCGCGGCCACGTCCTCGCGGTGGACGGCGGCGGCCTCCTCCAGGACCGCTTCCAGGCCCTCGTCGAAGCGGGTCATCACGCGGTCCACGCACACCATGAGGTTCACCGCGGTCGGCCGGGCCTCGCGGACGCGGGCGACGGCCTCGCGGACCTGTGCCTCGCTCCAGCCCTCGCGGCGGCCCTGGAGCACGGCGATGGCGACGCCGTACGCGCCCGCCGCCCCGATCGCGGGCGCCCCGCGCACCACCAGGCGCCGGATCGCGTCCACCAGAGTGTCCACATCGTGGACCGTCACGGTCTCGGTGCGGTGCGGCAGCGCGGTCTGGTCGATGAGGGCGAGGCTGTCTTCCAGCCAGTCGACCGCGCGCAGTTCCTGGGGCATGACGGGACCCTCCTGTGATGTTCGGGCGGTGCCCGTCACCGTACATGACCTGTGGGAACCACACTTCGAGACTCCCGTGCGCATGGCCGGAAACCGGTGTTACAGTCCAGGACCGCCCGCAGTCGAAAGGCCGATCGAAGGAGGACGCGTGCTGCTCGCGACGTGTCTTTTCCTCGTTCACGGCCGCTGCGGCAGTGACGGCTGTCGACGCTGACCCGTCCGCTCAGCGCCGCCGTTCCCCCTTGCCTCGCCCTCCTCGCCCTCGCTGTCGAGTGCGCCTCGCCGTACCCGGAATCGCCGTACCCGTCGCCGTACCCCCCGGAAGGTCTCCATGCGCCGCAGAACCCGCCGTCCGCTTCAGCTCGCCGCGGCCACTGTGCTCCTCGTCACGGGCGCCGGCGCCTGCAACGCCACCGCCAAGGTCGACACCGACAGCACGGGCGACAGCGGCGCGGCCTTCACGCTCGTCACCCCGGACGCCGTCGGTCAGAACGAGTTCCTCAAGCTCGCCGTCACCGGCCTCAAGAAGGCGGCGCAGCAGGAAGAAAGCACACAGAAGGTGTACGAGTCCACCGACACCGCCTCGCAGCAGCAGAACGTGCAGGCCGCGGTGGAAGCCGCGCCCAAGGTCGTGGTCCTGGTCGGCTTCGAGTTCGCCGACCTGGTCGCCCAGCAGGCCAAGGCGCACCCCAAGCAGCAGTTCCTGATGATCGACGCCTGCACGACGAAGACATTCAAGAACGTGACCTGCGCGGTCTTCCGTGAGCACGAGGGCGTCTACCTCGCGGGCGCCGAGGCCGGGCTGTTGAGCGCGAACGGCAAGGTGGGCGCGGTGGACGTGCTCGACACGCCCCAGTTCCGACGCTACAGCGACCCGTTCGCGGCCGGTGCCAAGAAGGTCGCGCCCAAGACGTCCGCCTCGACGCGGTTCGTCGGCGGCCAGTCGCCGTTCGACGACTCGGCCCGCGCCAAGGAGCAGGCGAACACACTGCTGGCCGGGGGCACCGACCAGATCATGGCGGCCGCCGCGGCCGGCAACTACGGCGTCTTCGAGGCGGCGAAGGCGAAGGGCGCCTACGCGTACGGCGTCGACGTCAACCAGTGCCCGTCCTCGCCCGGCACGGTCGTCGACAACGTGGTCAAGCGGACCGACATCGCCGTCGAGAAGGGCATCGCGCAGATCCTCGACGGCAGCACCGGCAAGACCGTCTCGTACGGCCTGAAGGAGGGTGGCATCACCCTCACCGGGCTGGAGAGCGGTGTCGACTCCTCGCAGTGCGTGATCGCCAAGCACAAGGACGTCCTGACGAAGGTCGAGGCGCTGCGCGACGAGATCGTCTCCGGGAAGCTGACGGTCGCCGACCCGGCAGCGAGCTGATGACCGGGCAGTCTTCCGGTGCGGGGATCGCGGTCGAACTCCGGGGCATCACCAAGGAGTTCCCCGGCACGCTCGCCAACGACGCCGTCGACCTGACCGTCCGCCGGGGCGAGATCCACGCCCTGATGGGCGAGAACGGCGCCGGCAAGTCGACGCTGATGTCCGTCCTGTACGGCATGGAGCGCCCGGACGCCGGTTCGGTCCGCGTGGACGGTGAGCCGGTGGCCCTGGGCAGCCCGCGCGCCGCGATGGCCGCCGGGCTCGGCATGGTCCACCAGAGCTTTAGGCTGTTCGACTCGCTGACGGTCGCCGAGAACGTCGTCTACGCCGCCGAGCCGCGCCGTTTCGGTCTGGTGGACCGGGCGGCGGCGCGTGCCCGGGTGCGTGAACTGGCCGCCGAGCACGGGCTGTCGGTCGATCCGGACGCCCGGGTCGGCGAGCTGCCGGTCGGGCTGCGGCAGCGGGTGGAGATCCTCAAGCTGCTGCACCGGGGCGCCCGGACGCTCATCCTGGACGAGCCGACCGCCGTGCTCACCCCGGCCGAGGCCGACGCCCTGTTCGCGGTGCTCAGGTCGCTGACCGCGCGGGACCACACGGTCATCCTGGTCACCCACAAGCTGCGCGAGGTCCTTGAGGCGAGCGACAACGTCACGGTGCTGCGGGACGGCCGGGTGGTGGCCCGGCTGCGCACCGCCGAGACCACGGCGGACGAGATCGCCGCCGCGATGACCGGCCGCGCGGTCGAGATGGACCGCGTCCACGCCCAGGGCGCCCCCGCCGACGTGGTCCTGGACGTCGAGGGGCTCACGACCGCCGGTGTCCACGATGTGGACGTCCAGGTGCGCGCCGGTGAGATCGTCGGCATCGCCGGGGTCGCGGGCAACGGCCAGAGCGAGCTGATCGAGGCGCTGGCCGGGCTGCGGCCCACCACCGCCGGCCGGGTCGCCCTCGCGGGCCGGGACCTCACCCACGCCTCCGCGACCGAACGCCGGGCCCACGGCCTCGCGTACGTCCCCGAGGACCGGCACGCGGTCGGTACGGCACCGACGGCGTCCGTCGCGGACAACCTCGCGATGGGCCACCACCGTACGACGCTGGCGTCGAAGCGGGGCCTGCTGCCGCCGACGGCCGTGCGCGCCCACGCCCGCCGTCTGATCGAACGGTTCGGCATCAAGGCGCCGACCCCGGAGACCAAGGCGTCCGCGCTCTCCGGCGGCAACCTCCAGAAGCTGCTGGTGGGCCGCGAACTCGCCCACGGGGCACCGCTGTTGCTGGTCGAGCAGCCCACGCGGGGCGTCGACATCGGCGCCATCCAGCACATCCACGACGAGCTGATCGCCTACCGCGACGCGGGCCACGCCGTCCTGCTGGTCTCGGCCGAACTGAGCGAGATCCGCGCGCTGTCCGACCGGGTCCTGGTGATGTACGAGGGCCGGGTGACCGCCGCCTACCCGAAGGCCGAGGCGGACGACCGCACCCTGGGCCTCGCGATGGCGGGCGGCACGGCGACGGCACGACCGGCGAAGGCCGAGGACTGAACCCATGAACGACACACCGGCGCACGACACACCGGCAGGCGACCGGGCCAACAGCCCTGCGGTCACTGCCCGGTTGGCCCGCGTCCTGCGCTCCCCCGTCACCCTCTCCGTCGTCGCGGGCGTCGTCATCGGCGCCCTGTTCCTGCTGGGCACGGGCGCCGACCCCGTCACCGCGTACGGCGCCGTGCTCAGCGGCTCGCTGGGCGCCGACGGCATCGGCTCGACGCTGAGCACCTGCACCAGCGTGCTGGGCCTGGCGCTCGCGCTGGCCGTGCCGCTGCGGGCCGGGCTGATCAACCTCGGCGGCGACGGCCAGATGGTGCTCGGCGGGATGGCGGCCGCCGTCACCGGGCTGTACTCGCCGCTGCCCGCCCCGCTCACCACCGTCCTCGCCGTGCTCGCGGGCATGGCGGCCGGCGCCGGCTACGCGGCCCTGGCGGCCCTCTGCGAGAACCGCTTCGGCGTACCGCTGCTGGTGAGCAGCCTGCTGCTGAGCTATCCGGCGGTCTCGCTCGCCTCCTACCTGGCGCGCTACCCGCTCAAGGAACCCGGCTCCAGCCTCCCGCAGACCCGCCAACTCCCGGACGGAGTGGCCCTTCCGGCCTTCGGCACCTCGACGGTGACGTTCGGGCTGGTGCTGGTCGTGCTCGCCGCGGCGGCCTACTGGTTCACCGACAAGTACACGGCCGTCGGGTACGAGATCCGGATGACCGGGCGCAACCCGCGCTTCTCCGCGTACGCGGGCGTCGAGCGGCCGAAGCTGACGCTGCGGCTGCTCGCGGCCTCGGGTGCGCTGGCCGGACTCGTGGGCGCCATCGGGGTGTTGAGCTTCCCGTACCGCTTCGTGGACGGCTCGCTCACCGCCCCCGGCTACACCTGGACCGGCCTGACGGCCGCGCTGCTCGCCGGGGCGGCACCGCTGGGCACGCTGCTGGCCTCGTTCTTCTTCGCCGTGCTCCAGGTCGGCGGGCTGTCGATGGAGCGAACGACGGAGGTGCCGCGCGAGCTGACGCAGGTGCTCCAGGCGATCGTGATCGTGTTCCTGGCGGCCCGACTCCGCTTCCCCGACCGGTGGTTCGGGAAAGGGCGACAGCAGAAGCAGGCACCGGAGGTCCCGGAGATCCAGGAAAGCAGGGCCGGTTGATGTTCCTCGACTCCGACTTCTTCCTGTCGACGCTGCGCGCGCTGACCCCGATCCTGCTGGCCGCGCTCGGCGGCGCCCTGTGCGAACGCGCGGGCGTCTTCAACATCGGCCTCGAAGGCATGATGCTGCTGGGCTGCTTCACCTCGGTGGCCACGAGCTGGTTCACCGGCAGCGCCTGGCTGGGCGTGCTCGCGGCGGCGCTCGCGGCGGCGGCGTACTCGCTGATCCTCGCGGTCGGCGCGGTGACCCTGCGCGGGGACGCGGTGGTGCTGGGCATCGCCATGAACCTCCTGGCGGTGGGCCTGACCAGCTTCCTGTTGCGTACGGTGTTCGGTGTGCAGGGCACTTTTGACGATCCGTCACTCGCCGGGCTCCCGTTGGTCGGTGGCCTCTCGCCGCTCGCGTACCTGGCGTGGGCGGCGGTCGGCGTGGCCGCGCTGCTGCTGTCGCGGCACGCGTGGGGCCTGAGACTGCGCGGGGTCGGCGAGGCGCCCGAGGCCGCGGCCGGACTGGGCGTGAACCCGGTCAAATACCGGTACGCGGCCGTGCTCGCCTCCGGTGTGCTGTGCGGGCTCGCCGGGGCCCAACTCGCCCTGGGCAACGTCACGTTGTTCTCCGAGAACATGACGGCGGGGCGCGGCTGGATCGCCGTCGTGGCCGTCATGCTGGGCCGTGCCCTGCCGCTCGGTGTACTGCTCGCGGCGCTGCTGTTCGGGCTGGCCGAGGCGGCGGGCTTCCGCCTCCAGGGCCTGGGTCTGCCCCAACAGGCCACCGACGCAGCGCCGTACGTCGTCACGCTCGGCGCCCTGTTCCTGACGACGGCCCGCCGCCGTCGCCGTGTCCCTTCCGCTGGAGTCCCTTCATGACGCAGGACCTGACCCCCGTCGCCCGCATACCCCGTTCCGGGCTGCCCCCGTACGCCGTGGTCGTCGGCGATCCGGCGCGTGCCGCCGCGGTCGCCGCGGTGCTCGACGGAGCCGAGGAGGTCTCGTACCACCGCGAGTACCGTGTGTTCGGCGGGAGTTGGAAGGGCCTGCCGGTGACGGTCGCCTCGCACGGCGTGGGCGCGCCCGGCGCGATCCTGCTCTTCCAGGAACTCGCGGACGCCGGGGTGCGCACCTTCCTGCGCTTCGGCACGGCCGGTGCGATGCGGCCCGGGATCGGCGACGGCGACCTCGTCATCGCCGAGGCGGCCGTCCGCGACGACGGCGTCACCCAGCAGTTGCTGCCGCCGGAGTACCCGGCGGTGTCCGCGCCGGAGGCGGTCCTCGCCCTCCAGCAGGCGGCCCGCGCGGCCGAAGTACCGCACCACCGCGGTCTGGTGTGGACCCGGGCGGCCTTCCAGCCGGGGCTGCTCCCCCT
This sequence comes from Actinobacteria bacterium OK074, assembly GCA_001298575.1. Lineage (GTDB taxonomy): Bacteria > Actinomycetota > Actinomycetes > Streptomycetales > Streptomycetaceae > Streptomyces. The sequence continues at coordinate 63,049 of LJCV01000099.1, read as the reverse complement.
GTTCTCCTACGACGGCGCCGGTCTCGCCGCGATCGAGATGGAGCTGTCCGCGCTGTTCGTGACGGCCTCGCTGCGCGGGCTCACGGCGGGCGGCGTGGTCGTCATAGACGGGGTCAACGCCGACGAACTGGTCGACGAGAACGCCCCGTTGTCGACGGGCAACTACGACCCGCACCGCGATGTCGTCGCCCGCGGTGTCGAACGCGGCACCGTCGTCGCGCTGGAGGCGCTGCGGCTGCTGGCCGAGGCCGAGGACGAAGCGGGGGCCGCCGTATGAGCGAGCGGGTCGATCTGCTCGTGCACGGCGGGGACGTCCTGACCGTCGACGACGCCGGAACCGTCGTACGGGAGGGGGCGGTTGCCGTCCGCGACGGTGACATCCTCGCCGTGGGACCGGCGTTGGAGCTGCGGGCGCGGTACGAGGCGGCCGAGTCCCTGGACGCCGAGGGCTGTCTCGTGCTGCCCGGGCTGGTCAACACCCATACCCACCTGGCGATGACGCTGCTGCGCGGCCGTGCCGACGACGTGACGCTGCAAGGGTTCCTGGAGCGCGTGCTGCGCTGGGAGGCCGAGTTGCTGTCGCCGAAGAACGTGACGGCGGCGGTGCGCGTGGCGGTCGCCGAGAGCGTGCGGGCCGGGGTGACCTCGGCGCTCGACATGTACTGGTTCCACGAGGCCGCCGAGTCGGTCGCGCGCGACGCGGGCTGGCGGCTGCTGACCGGGCCGACGTTCATGGACGTACCCGAGCCGCCCGACAAGATGGCGTACCCGGACCGGATGGCATGGGCCCGCGCCGACCTGGCCCGCCGCGCGGAGGCCCAACCAGGCACGCGGCCCGTCCTGTTCGCGCACTCGACGTACACCCTCTCCCCCGAGCAACTGGTCGAAATCGCCGCCCTGGCACGGGAGTTCGGCGCGCTGCTGCACATCCACGCGGCGGAGAACGCGACCGAGGTGGCGACGGTCGAGGTGCGCCACGGCAAGCGGCCGGTGGAACTGCTCGACTCGCTCGGGCTGCTCGGCCCCGATCTGCTGCTCGCGCACGCCGTCGACCTGACCGGCCCGGAGATCGCGGCCCTGGCCCGCACGGGCACCTCGGTCGCGCACTGCCCGGTCTCCAACCTCAAGCTGGGCTGCGGGATCGCCCCGGTGCCCCGGCTGCTGGGCGCGGGCGTGACCGTGGGCCTGGGCACCGACGGCTCGGTCAGCTCCAACACGCTGGACGTGCTCGGCGCCGTACGGCAGGCCGCGCTGGTGCACAAGGCGGCCGGCGACCCGACGGCGGTCGGCGCCGAGCAGGCGGTGCGGATGGCGACGATCGGCGGCGCGCGGGCGCTGGGACTCGGCGACCGGCTGGGCTCCCTGGAGGCGGGCAAGCGGGCCGACCTGATCGTGCTCGACCTGGGCCGGCCCCATCTGCGGCCCCGGCACGACCCGTGGTCCACGCTCGCCTACGCGGCGCACTCCCCCGACGTACGGGACACCGTCGTGGACGGACGGGTGCTGATGCGCGACCGCGTGCTGCTGACGATCGCGGAGGAGGCGGCGCTGACGGAGCTGGAGGCGCTGATCTGACCCGGCGGGCCGACGCGGGGATCCGCCCCGGCGATCCGGCCCGGCTTCTGGAAGATCTTCCACTCTGCTCGGCCCTCCGACCCCCCATAATGGCTAGTCATCGGATGTCTGAGCGACAGGAGGCCCGCCATGGCAGTCACCGATGAGGCGATCGAGAAGATCAAGGGAATGATCGTCTCCGGCGCGCTGCGGCCCGGCGACCGCCTGCCCAAGGAGAGCGAGCTGGCCGCCGGGCTCGGCCTGTCCCGCAACTCGCTGCGCGAGGCCGTCCGCGCCCTGTCGCTGATCCGCATCCTGGACGTACGCCAGGGCGACGGCACCTACGTCACCAGCCTGGACCCCCAACTCCTCCTGGAGGCGCTGAGTTTCGTCGTGGACTTCCACCGCGACGACACCGTCCTGGAGTTCCTGGCCGTCCGCCGCATCCTGGAGCCCGCCGCGACCGCGATGGCGGCCCTGCGCATCAGCGAACAGCAGCTCGACGCGTTGAGCGCCCAGCTCGACAAGCTCGGGGAGCAGCCCTCGGTGGAGGAACTCGTCGCCTGCGACCTGGACTTCCACCGGGGCATCGTGCAGAGCTCCGGCAACTCGGTGCTGTGCTCGCTGCTGGACGGCCTGTCCGGGCCGACCACCCGGGCCCGGATCTGGCGCGGGCTGACCCAGGAGGACGCGGTCAGCCGCACCCTGCACGAGCACCGGGCGATCCTCGGCGCCCTGCGCGACCGCGACGCGGAGGCGGCCCGCTCGTGGGCGACGGTGCACATCGCGAGCGTGGAGCAGTGGCTGCGGTCGAGCCTGTGAGCGGGCCGCGGACGGCCGCGGGCGAGAGGCGTTCCCGGATCCCCGCCCGGCTCCGTCGCCGTAGCAACCGGTTGCACCCCGGCCGACGATCAAGGTGTTCGGCCGGTCCGAACGGGGCAGGGTTCCGTTCACTCCCCCGTGCAAGGGGGCTGCGGCGGCCCCCCACCGGGGCCGTAAGGTTGGGGCGTACACGAGGCACGTCGGAAGGAGGCGCTGGGTGATCGAGCTGGAGGGGGTTCCCGAGCTGATCGACCCAGTGATGGTGGCCGCGTTCGAGGGCTGGAACGACGCCGGCGACGCCGCCTCCACAGCGGTCGCGCATCTGGACAGGGAGTGGAAGGGGGAGGTGTTCGCGGCGCTGGACGCCGAGGACTACTACGACTTCCAGGTGAACCGTCCCACGGTGTTCATGGAGGCCGGGGTCCGCAAGATCACCTGGCCCACGACCCGGCTCTCGGTGGTCCGCGTCGGCGGCGACAAGCCCCGTGACCTGGTCCTGGTCCGGGGCATCGAACCGTCCATGCGGTGGCGTTCGTTCTGCAACGAACTGCTCGCCTTCGCCCACGAGCTGGGGGTCGAGCTGGTGGTGATCCTGGGCGCGCTGCTCGGCGACACCCCGCACACCCGTCCGGTTCCGATCAGCGGCACCACGTCCGACGCGGACCTGGCCCAGCGGATGGACCTGGAGGAGACCAAGTACGAGGGCCCCACCGGCATCGTGGGCGTCCTCCAGGAGGCGTGCACGCACGCGGGCGTCCCGGCGGTGTCGCTGTGGGCCGCGGTCCCGCACTACGTGTCGCAGCCGCCGAACCCGAAGGCGACGCTGGCCCTCCTCAACCGCCTGGAGGACCTGATCGACGTCCGCATCCCGCTGGGCGAACTGCCCGAGGACGCGCGCGCGTGGCAGGTCGGCGTGGACCAGCTGGCCGCGGAGGACAGCGAGGTCGCCGAGTACGTGCAGACGCTGGAGGAGGCCCGGGACACCGCCGAGCTGCCCGAGGCGTCCGGCGAGGCAATCGCCCGCGAGTTCGAACGCTACCTGCGCCGCCGCGACGTCAACGGCCCCCCGGGCCCGACCCCCGGCGGCCACGCCACGGAGGGCGGCGCGGAGGGCCCGACCTACCGCAAGGACACCCCGGGCCCCGGCCCGGGTCCCGCGGGCAAACCCCGCCCCCCGAAGCCACCCCGCCCGGACGCAGACGCCGGGGCAGAGGACGAGGACGAGGACTCCTCGGAGGACTGAGGGACTGAAGGGTACGAGGGAGGGGGCGGTGCTGAGCACCGCCCCCTTTCGGCTGTTCAACTGCGGTGGGGCGACGCCCCGTAAGGGGCGCGGGGCTGTGACATTGTGCGGCTCCGCCGCGTGGGCGCGACCAGCCACGACGGCGCCGCAGCCAAAAACACCGCACCCCCGGCGGAGCTAGAGCGCAACCCCCAGCAACGCATCCACCGCCCGAGACACAACCCCGGGGGCACCCGTATCCGTCCCCCCGCTCTCCCGCTGAAGCGCCGCCCACCGATCCACCGCAGCCAGCGCCGCAGGCGCGTCCAGGTCATCCGCAAGGGCCTCGCGAACCTCTTCGACGAGCCCCTCCGCACCCGGCCCGTCAGGCCGGGACACCGCCGCCCGCCACCGCTCAAGCCGAGCGCCAGCGTCCCGCAGCACCTGGTCCGTCCACTCCCAGTCCGCCCGGTAGTGGTGCGCGAGCAGCGCCAGCCGGATGGCGGCGGGGTCGACGCCGTCGCGCCGCAGCTGCGACACGAAGACGAGGTTGCCCTTGGACTTGGACATCTTCTCGCCGTCGAGCCCGACCATGCCCGCGTGGACGTACGCCTTGGCCATCGGGAACTCGCCGGTGAGCACCTGGGCGTGCGAGGCGCCCATCTCGTGGTGCGGGAAGGCGAGGTCGGAGCCGCCGCCCTGGACGTCGAAGCCCATGCCGAGGTGGTCGAGGGCGATGGCGACGCACTCGATGTGCCAGCCGGGGCGCCCGGCGCCGAGGGAGCCGCCGTCCCAGCTCGGCTCGCCGGGGCGGGCGGCCATCCAGAGCATCGGGTCGAGGGGGTTCTTCTTGCCGATGCGGTCGGGGTCGCCGCCGCGTTCGGCGGACAGCAGCCGCATGGCGGCGGCGTCGAGGCCGGAGACCTTGCCGAAGTTGGGGTCGGACTCGATGGAGAAGTAGACGTCGCCGTCGAGTTCGTACGCGGCGCCCGCGTCCCGGAGCCGCTCGACCAGGGGGACGATGCCGGGTATCGCCTCCACGGCGCCGATGTAGTGCCGCGGCGGCAGCATCCGCAGGGCGGTCATGTCCTCGCGGAAGAGGGTGGTCTCCTTCTCGGCGAGGGCGGTCCAGTCGACGCCGTCACGGACGGCCCGTTCGAGCAGCGGGTCGTCGACGTCGGTGACGTTCTGGACGTAGTGAACCTGCCGCTTGGTGTCGAGCCACACGCGCTGCACGAGGTCGAACGCGTTGTAGGTCGCCGCGTGCCCCATGTGGGTGGCGTCGTACGGCGTAATGCCGCAGACGTAGATTCGGGCGACGGGACCGGGGTCGAGGGTCACCAGGCCCCCGGTCGCGGTGTCGTGGATCCTCAGGTCGCGACCCTGACCAGGCAGGGCGGGGACCTCGGAAGCGGGCCAGGCATGCATGTACATGAGCGTAACCCGACCTTTAGTTCCGTATACGAAGGGGAGTGGGCGGGATGGCCGGGAAGACGGTCTTGCGATGCACGGCAGGTGTGTGCATCAGCCACCCATCACACCGGCGGCCACGGGATCGCCGGCCACTCCCCGCTCGGCTCCGGGTGCTTCCCGCTCGCCAGCAGCGCGGCGACCCGCTCCCGCGTCGCCGCCAGCTCCGCGGCCGTGATCAGCGGCGCAAGGCGTTCCGCCAGCGTCCCGCCCTCGGCCAGGGCCGTCCTGAGACCGTCCAGGACCGCCAGCGCCTCCGCCGTGAGCGGCTCTCCGGCCCAGCCCCACAGCAGGGTGCGCAGTTTGTTCTCCGTGTTGAAGGTCACGCCGTGATCGATGCCGTAGAGGCGTCCGCCGGGCTCCTCCAGGAAGTGGCCGCCCTTGCGGTCCGCGTTGTTGATCACCGCGTCCAGGACGGCGAGGCGGCGCAGCCGGGGGTCGTCGGCGTGCACCAGGAGCGCGGTACGGCCCTCCGACACCTCCGCGAAGCCGATCGCCTTCCAGCCCTCCGGGGGCTCCTCCTCGTCCAGCAGGGCGAGCAGTTCGGATTCCGGTTCGCCCTCGATCCACAGCTGGCACATGCCCTCGCCGTAGGGGCCCTCGCGCAGCACGGTGAGCGGTACGAGGCCCCAGCCGGTGGCCTCGGAGACCTCGTAGGCGGCGACCTCGCGCTGGGCGAGGGTGCCGTCGGGGAAGTCCCACAGGGGCCGCTCCCCGGCGACCGGCTTGTAGATGCAGGCGGCTTCCCGCCCGTCGTGCGCGACCGCGCAGTACAGGGCCGCGTTGGAGGCGTCCCGGATGCGGCCGCGGACGGTCAGCTCGCCCTCGGTGAGCAGATCGGTGAGCGGGGCGCCGCCGTGCTCACCCCGTGGTTCGGCGGAGGCCGGGCCGGTGGTCGTCACGCTCCGCGGCGGTATCCGTTCTGGCGCGGACATACGTGTCCTTCCGGGTCGAGCGGGAGGCTGCACAGCGGGCACGGCGGGCGGCCCGCGTTGACGACGTCCAGGGCGCGCTTGGCGAACGCCCTGGCCTGCGCGCCGGTGAGGCGGACGCGCAGCATCGGCGGGCCGTTCTCCTCGTCCTGGAGGAGGCGTTCCTCGGCCTCGGCGAGGTCCTCGTCGGTGTCGGCGTCGAGTTCGACGAGGGCCTGCGCCTCGACGATCATGCGCTGTTCGTCGCCGTCCCAGGCCAGGGCCATGGTGCCGACCCGGAACTCCTCCTCGACGGGGGTGTCGAGGGGGGCCGCGTCGGAGATCTCGGTGGGGGCGACCGCGGGCACGGGCGCGTTGCCGCCGCTGCGCCGCACCACTTCGTCGAGCAACTCGTCCATGCGTTCGGCGAGCGCCGCGACCTGCGTCTTCTCCAGGGCCACGCTGGTCGTCCGGGTCCCGGAGGAAGCCTGTAGGAAGAAGGTACGGCGTCCGGGCAACCCGACCGTGCCGGCCACGAAGCGGTCCGGGGGGTCGTAGAGGAACACCTGACGGGACACGTCCTGCTCTCCATTGGATCGTTCGGTTCGGTCGGTCGGCGGGCGGGCCGGGCGGTCGCTACGGGCCGTCCGCGCCGCTCACCGGCAACTGCTGCGCCGGTTCGACCGCTTCACCCTACTGCGGCCGACGATCACGGTGCGCCCGCACCGCCTCCCACCGCGGCCTCTCCGTCGTTCCCCTCCCCCTTGGGTGCCTCGCGGGGCACAAGGGACGTGAAATCGCCGGTGTCGCCGAGGCGGACGAGAAACGGCCGCAGCCGGGTGTAGCGGATCGCGGTGAGGGAACACGGTTCCACCGAGATCCGCTGGAAGAGGTCGAGATGCAGCCCGAGCGCGTCCGCCACGAGCGCCTTGATGATGTCGCCGTGCGAGCACATCAGGTAGACGGCGCCGGCGCCGTGGTCGCGCTCCACGCGCGCGTTCCACTCGCGTACGGCCTCGGCGGCGCGCGTCTGCATGGCCCGCATGGACTCGCCGCCGGGGAACGCGGCGGCGGACGGGTGCGCCTGGACGATCTCCATCAGCGGCTCGTCCATGAGTTCGGCGAGTTTGCGGCCGGACCAGTCGCCGTAGTCGCACTCGCTGATGCGTTCTTCGATGTGGTGGGGCAGCTCCGGGCGGGCGTCCAGCAGCGGTTGCACGGTCTCGCGGCAGCGCTGGAGCGGGCTGGTGACGACCTCGGAGAGGGGCATTCCGGCGAGCCGTCCCGGCAGGGCGGCGGCCTGGGCGGTACCGCGCTCGTCGAGGGCGATGCCGGGCGTCCGGCCGGCGAGCAGTCCCTCGGTGTTGGCGGTGGAGCGTCCGTGCCGGACGAGGATCAGCGTGGGCATGCCGTCCAGCGTACGGGGGCGGCGGGCGGTGCCCCCGGGGGCGGGCGGGGCGGTACGCGCGCGTGGGACGCCGTTTCGTCCTGCGGTGTGAACGTCCGGGCGGGACAATACGTTCCGTGATCGTCGACTGTGCCGTCTACCGCGAGGGGCACCGCGCCGAGGGCGTCGGGGACCTGTCCGACGCCCTGGCGGACGCGCGCGCGGTGGGCGGTTTCGTGTGGATCGGCCTGTACGAGCCGACCGAGGACGAGTTCGACCTGGTCACCGCCGAGTTCGGGCTGCACCCGCTGGCCGTCGAGGACGCCCTCAACGCCCACCAGCGGCCCAAACTGGAGGTGTACGACGACTCGCTCTTCCTGGTGCTCAAACCGGCCGTGTACGAGCCGGACAGCGACGCCGTCTCCACCGACGAGGTCATGGTCTTCGTCGGCGACGCCTTCGTGGTGACGGTCCGTCACGGCACGGGCTCGCCCCTGGGCGTCGTACGGCACCGGCTTGAGCAGGAGCCCGAGTTGCTCGGCAAGGGGCCCACGGCGGTGCTGTACGCGCTCGCGGACGCCACCGTCGACCACTACGTGGACGTGGCGGCCGAGTTGCAGACCGACCTGGAGGAGCTGGAGGCGGAGGTGTTCTCGCCGGACGGCGGCTCGCGGTACTCGGCGTCGCGCATCTACACCTTCAAGCGGCAGATCATGGAGTTCCGGCGGGCGACCGGGCCGCTGGCACCGCCGCTGTCCCGGCTCGCGGGCACGGCGCCGTTCGGCGTGGCGGTGCCCTTCGTGCACGACAAGGCGCGGCCGTTCTTCCGCGACGTCAGCGACCACCTCACGCGCGTGAACGAGTCCGTGGAGGGCCTGGACCGGCTGGTGTCGGACATCCTCTCGGCCCATCTGGCCCAGACGAGCGTCCGGCAGAACGACGACATGCGGAAGATCTCCGCGTACGCCGCCATGGCCGCGGTCCCCACGATGATCGCCGGGATCTACGGCATGAACTTCGACCACATGCCGGAACTGCACTGGCTGTGGTCGTATCCGGCGGTGATCGCGGTGATGGCGGTCCTGGAAGTACTGCTGCTCCGGATGTTCAAGCGGCGGGGGTGGCTGTAGGGAACGAAACGAGGGGCACGCGCGCGTGGGGTGCGCCGGGGCCGTAACCACGGCCACGGCGGCGCGTTGTTCCCGTTACCGGCCGTGGCGGGGAAGACCCCCCGAGCCCCCACCACGGCCGCGGAACCTCGGTGCGGCCCGCGTCACCCGAGTCCGGCGAGTTCCAGCGCCTCGATGCCGGCGCGGAGCGACGCGAGCCGCTCGTCGAGGGTGAACCCGGCCGGGTTGAGGGTGAGCGTCGTGACACCGGCCGCCGCGTACGCCTTCATCCGGTCGGAGATGCGCTCCACCGAGCCGAGCAGGGTCGTCCGGTCGATCAGCTCGTGCGGTACGGCGGCGGCGGCGCCCTCCTTGTCACCGGCCAGGTACTTGTCCTGGATCTCGTCGGCCGCCTGCTCGTAGCCCATGCGGCGGGCGAGCTGGTTGTAGAAGTTCTGCTTGCGGCTGCCCATGCCGCCGACGTAGAGCGCGGTGTAGGGGCGGAAGGCGTCGGCGAGGGTGGGGACGTCCTTGTCGTCGCCGAGGGAGATCGGCAGCGTCGGGCAGACGTCGAAGCCGTCCATGGTCAGGCCCGCCTTCTCGCGGCCCGTGCGCAGGGGGCTGATCGCGGTCTCTTCGAGGTGCTCGGCGGAGGGGAAGATGAGCAGCGCGCCGTCGGCGATCTCGCCGGTCTGCTCCAGGTTCTTCGGGCCGATCGCGGCGATGTAGAGCGGGATGTGCTCGCGCTCGGGGTGCACGATCAGCTTGATCGGCTTGCCGGGGCCGCCGGGCAGCGGCAGCGTCCAGTGCGCGCCGTCGTAGGACAGGCGTTCGCGGGTCATCGCCTTGCGGATGATCTCCACGTACTCGCGGGTGCGGGACAGCGGCTTGTCGAACTTGACGCCGTACCAGCCCTCGGAGACCTGCGGTCCCGACACGCCGAGGCCGAGACGGAAGCGGCCGCCGGAGAGGGAGTCGAGGGTGGCGGCGGTCATGGCCGTCATCGCGGGCTGGCGCGCGGGGATCTGGAAGATGGCCGAGCCGATGTCGATCCTGGTGGTGTGGGCGGCGACCCAGGTGAGGACGGTGGCGGCGTCGGATCCGTACGCCTCGGCGGCCCAGCAGACGGCGTAGCCGAGGCGGTCGGCCTCCTGGGCGACCGCGAGATTGTCCGCGTCCATTCCGGCGCCCCAGTAGCCGAGGTTGATGCCGAGTCGCATGCGCTAGCCCCTTAGCGATTTACCGATCAGTAACGTCCTTGTTGAGGTGACCCTAGCTGGTGGGGTTGCGTTCGACCATGGCGTGTCCCGGTGAGCGAGGTTCTGTGGACGAGGGGCGCCTTGGGGGGTGGGAGGTTCGGTGTTCTGGCGGGTGCGGGTTGTCTGTGGCTGGTCGCGCAGTTCCTCGCGCCCCTTTGGGGCGCTCCCCTGATCGGAGGCGGTGGAGGAACCGCTCGAATCCGTTATCCACAGGCCACCACTTCGGCAGTTCCGGACAGTAATGTCGGCGTTCATGGAGCAGAGGCATCTCGGCCGTACTGGCCTGCGTGTGTCCCGTATCGGACTCGGCACCCTGACGTGGGGCCGCGACACGGACGAGCATGACGCCGCGGAGCTGTTGAAAGCGTTCTGGGAGGCCGGCGGGAACCTCGTCGACACCGCGGACGTGTACGGCGACGGAGAGGCCGAATACCTGCTCGGGCGGCTGATAGAAGGGCTCGTGCCGCGGCGGGATCTGATCATCTCGACCAAGGCGGGGAGCGTGCCGGACCCGTACCGGCGGTTCGACGGGTCGCGCGGGCATCTGCTCGCCGCGCTGGACGCCTCGCTGGCCCGGATCGGCACCGACTACGTCGACCTGTGGCACGTGCACGCGTTCGACCCCGACACGCCGCTCGAAGAGACCCTCCAGGCGCTCGACATCGCCGTCGGCAGCGGGCGGGCCCGGTACGCGGGCGTGTCCAACTACTGCGGCTGGCAGCTCGCCAAGGCCGCGACCTGGCAGCTGGCCGCGCCCGGGACGCGGACCCGGATCGCCAGTACGCAGCTGGAGTACTCGCTGCTCCAGCGCGGCGTCGAGCGGGAAGTACTGCCGGCCGCGCTCGACCTGGGCATCGGGCTGCTGCCGTCCTCGCCGCTGGGCCGGGGGGTGCTGACCGGGAAGTACCGGGGCGAGGCCCTGCCCGTCGACTCGCGGGGCGCCTCGGAGCACATGGCGCCGTTCGTGGCGCCCTATCTCGACGAGACGGCGAGCGGCATCGTCGATGCCGTGCAGACCGCGGCGGACGGGCTGGCCGTCACCCCGCTCCAGGTGGCCCTGGCATGGGTGCGCGACCGGCCCGGCGTGGCCGCCCCGATCGTCGGCGCGCGCAACGCGCAGCAGCTCACGGCGGCATTGTCAGTGGAGGCGCTTAGTCTTCCTGACGAGATCTGCCGGGCGCTCGACGACGTGTCGGCCCCGGTGCACCGCTATCCCGATCACGACTGGAGCACGCTGTGACGACGGAGTCCGAGACCCAGGCCCAGGAGACCTCCGGCACCGCCGCCGAGGAGCCCGCGGGACGGCTCTCGGCGACCGAAGCGGAGAGCGAAACAAAGAGCGAAGCGGAGACCGAAGCAGAGGGCGGCGACTCCGCGGGCGAGACCGCGGGTGGGACCGCTGGGGAGACCACCGGAGAGACCACCGGGGAGAGTCCCGCCCAACTCTCCGAGGCTGCGGCCGAGTTGGCCGCGCAGAAGGTCGAGCGGGAGCGGATCGAGCGGCGGAAGGCGGAGAAGCAGGCCGTCGAGAGCGGGGCCAAGCTCAGCGGGACCGCCGCCGAACTGCTCGCCGCGGTGCGGGCGGTGGAGAGCGGGGCCAAGCCGGCCGTCGTCCCCCGGGCCGTCCGGGAGCCGGTCGTGCCGCGGCCCGCGCCCGAGCCCGCCGCCGTACGGCCGCCACAGCCCGTGGCGGCTGCGGATGCCGCCGCGCCGGACGCCGGGACCGTCGACGCCGTGCGGGCCGTGCTCGCCGAGGGCGGGGCCCCGGACACGCTCGCGCCACAGGTCGCCGTCGCGCTCGGGGACGGCGGGGACGTACTGCTGCGGGAGGACCCCTGGCAGCTGCTGCGGGTGCCCGGGGTGCGGCCCGAGCAGGCCGACGGGTTCGCGCGGGCGCTGCTGGGCGCCGCGTGCGGGCCGGACGACGAGCGGCGCGGGCGGGCCGTCGCCGTGTGGCTCCTGGAACAGGCCGCGCTCGCCGGGCACACCGCCCTGGAGGCTTCCGCGCTCGCCACGGCGCTGGCACAGCGTTCGGTGCCGGAGCCGGACGAGGCCGTGGAGAGCGCCATCGCGGAGGGCGAGGTGCTGGTCTTCCGGGATCCGGTCGACACGGGCACCCCGGCCGACCCTCCCACCGCGGACGCCCGGTCGGAGGACGCCGAGGAGGACACGGAAGTCCCCGTCCGGGTGCTGATCGGGCTCGAACGGTACGCGCTCGCGGAGGAGAGTCTCGCCGACGGGCTCGCCCGGGTCGTGAACTCCCTTCCGAAGGAAGGCGGTTCGCCGGAGGCGAGTGCCTGGGAGTCGGCCGCGTCGGCGGCCGGTGGGTCCGCCGGGGAGCTGATCCGGGCCGTCGCCGGGCACGGTCTGGTGCTGCACACCGGCGGGGAGGCGTCCCGCGCGGACACCGCCGCGCTGCTGCGCGCGGCGGCCGGACTCGGGGTACGGGCCTGGGCGGCCACGCACGCGCCGAGCGGCAGGGACGGGTTCGCGGCCCGGCTCGGTGGACCGGAGGAGGGTGGCGTCGCCACGGTGGCGGGGCTGCTGTCAGGGGCCGAGGGGCCCGGGCGGGACCGGGAGGGGGCGCTCGACCTCGGCCTCCTCGTCGTCCACGACGCGTCCCAGCTGGACGTCGAGACGGCCGCGCTGCTGGCCGAGTCGCTGCCCGACGGGGCCCGGCTGGTGCTGAGCGGGGACCCGGCGGTGCTGTGGTCGGCGGGGCCCGGGCGGGTCTTCGCCGATCTGCTGGCGGCCAAGGTCTGTCCGCGGATCGCCTCGCGGGAGATGGATCCCGGACCGATCGGCGAGCTGGTCTCGGGGATCGGCGTGGGTGAGCTGAACCAGGTGGCGGCGCCCGGCAAAGAGGTCGTGATCGTGCCGGTGCGGGACGCCGGGGAGGCGGTGCACCGGACCGTGCAGCTGGTCGCCGACTCGGTGCCGCGCGCGTTCGGGGTGCCCCCGGAGGACACCCAGGTGATCACGGTGGGGCACGGCGGGGCGGCGGGCACGCGCGTGCTCAACACGGCCCTGAAGGAGCGGCTCAACCCGGGGCCCGGCCGGTTCGGCGGCTTCGACCCCGGCGACCGGATCGCCTACGCGCCCGTGCCCGGCCGCACGCTGCCCGGCCGGGTGCTGAAGGCGGACGAGGAGGGGCTGCACCTGGAGTGCTCGGGCGCCTCCGTCGTCGTACCGAAGGAGCGGGTGGAGCACGCCGTGCGGCACGGGTGGGCGCTGACCGCGCACCAGGCGGTGGGCGGCCGGTGGCCCGCGGCGGTGGTGGTGCTGCCCGGGGACGCGGCACAGTCGCTCAGCCGCCCGTGGGTGTACACGGCGTTCGGACGCGCCGAGCGCCATCTGTCGGTGGTCCACGGGGTGGAGCAGGCGTTGCCCCGCGCCGTGGCCGAGGTCGAGGCGAAGCCGCGTACGACACGGCTGCCGGGGCTGCTGAAGGGGCAGGTGCCGGCGGGGAGTTGAGGGTTCACATGGAGACGGCGGGCGCCGGGGTGCCGACGACCGCCACTCCGCGGAACCCGCCCGACCGCTGGGCGCCCCCGTTCAGCGGCCCGAAGCCGCCGGCAGGCCCTAGCGGTCCGCGTCCAGGGGTTCCAGGTCCTCGTCGTCCAGGACCGGGTCCAGTTCGGGGTCCTGGCCGAGGTCCTCGTCCGTCAGGTCCTCGTCCTCCGTCTCCTCGTCCTCCGTCTCCTCGTCGAAGACCGCGCTGGCGTCGAAGCGGCACACGACCCGTTTGGGGTCGGGCTGTTCGAAGGGGGTTTCCAGCCACTCCCCCGCCTCCGCGGGCTCGTCCAGCGCCGTCACCCACAGGGTGGAGTCGCCCTCCTCCAGGCCGAACTCCTTGTGCCGGGAGGCGATCTCGTCCGGTTCGAACTCGCCGAAGACGATGTCCAGCGCGCGTACCGTGCCGCTCGCCTCGCCGGTGCCGCGCCCGGCGACCTCCTCGCCCTCCGCGTCCTCCACCCGCTGTGCCTGTGCCAGCAGCCGCTGCGGCTCCGCGACGATGTAGTCCCGGCGGATCAGGACGCTGATGGCGTCCGGCTCCTCCGGGCCCGTGTACGGCGGGACGGAGCCCGGGATGTCGAAGGGCGTGACCTCGTCGTAGCGCTCGTAGAGAAGTTCGTCGTAGACCTCGGCCGCCGCGGCCAGTTCGTTGAACGCCTCGTTGACGGACTGGGCGTTCTCCCCCGGCCTGCCCTCGACCGCGGCCAGGTGGCGGTCGAGCGCGGTCTTGACCGCCTCGGCGGCGGCACGTACCTCGGCAGCCGTGGGCTGCGCAGCATCAGACATAGTGCAGACGCTATCCGTACCGGGCCCCAGCCCGCACAATAGATACCGATGCCGGAATACGAATTTGTCGACGTGTACGTACCGCGCGGGGTCTCCCGCAAGGACGCCACTCGTCTGCTGACAGACCATGCCGAGTACGGACATTGGGAGTTGGACCGCCTGAGTCTGCTCCGGGACGGCAGCCGCAGGGTGCGGTTGCGCCGCCGGATCATTCGTCAGGTGCGGGCCACCTGGTGAGCGGGAAAAGGCCAAAAACGCGGCCGAAACGGAACGGGCCCCGCGTGGGCGGGACCCCTTCCGTTCGATGACCGCGTGCGCCGGTCCGCGGAGTCCGCGGGCCGCGTGACACGGCGATGGACGGCGGAACACGGCCTGCCGGGCCGGGTCCCGCCGGGACGGCACGGAGCGTTACGCCGCCGTGCGCGCCCTGCGGTAGAGCAGCGCGCCCCCGAGCAGGGCCACCGCGCCCGCCGGGACGAGGACGCCCACCGGTACGTCGCTGCCGGTCCGGGCCAGCTGACCGGTGCCCTGCGGCTGGGTGACGGAGTGGCCGCCGGGGTGGTTCACCACCGGGACCGTGCCGCCACCGCCACCGCTGCCCCCGCTGCCGCCGCCCGGGTGCCCGGGAGGCGTGGTCCCGCCGCTGCCCCCGCCGGGCGGGACGCTGCCGCTGCCGCCGCCCGGAGGTGTGGTGTGACCACCGCCGGGGGGCGTGGTGTGGCCGCCGCCGGGCGGGGTCGTGCCGTGACCGCCGCCGGGGGGTGTGGTGCCGTGGCCGCCGGGCGGGGTGGTGTGGTGGCCGCCGCCCGGGGTGGTGCCGCAGTCGTTGCCGTAGGCGCCGTTGCCGAGGCCGCCGACGTCGACGGTGTTGCCGCAGATGTTCACCGGGACGTCGACCGGCACCTCGACGTGGTTGCCGGACCCGACCCCGGCCGAGCCACCGCTGTGCCCACCGGCGTGCGAACCACCGCCGCCACCGCCGTAGCCACCACCGTGACCACCGCTGTGCCCGCCACCTCCGTGGCTGCCGTAACCGCTGCCGTAACCGCCGCCGCCATGGCTTCCGCCGCCATGGCCGCCGCCGTTGTTCTTACTGTTGCCGCAGCTGTTGCCCACGGCCGGGTTGAGCAGTCCGATCACGTTCACGGTGTTGCCGCAGGCGTTCACCGGCGCGTGCACCGGCGCCTGCACCGTGTTGCCCGCCAGTACGCCGGGCGAGCCGGTCGCGGTGCCGTGGGCGCGGGCGTCGGCGTACGCGGAGCCGCTGCCGACGGCGAGGACGCCGGTGGCCGCCGCCATGGTCATCAGGCCCTTGCGGGTGACCTGTCGCATTGCTGAATTCCCCCTGCTTTCGACATCGTGTGGGACCTGTCGTGCGAGACCTTCCAGGAGTGCGCCCGGCGGCCCGGCCGCGCGCGTGCGGCAGGACGGGACGGGCGCGGAAAGACCGTCGGCCCCGGGGCGCATGGCGCGCGCTCCGGGGCCGGCGGGCTCAGCCCCTCATGGGGCGAGGCAGCACAACGTCACTTGTTGATGCAGGTGTTGCCGAAGGCGGGGTTCAGCAGCCCGATCACCGAGATCGTGTTGCCGCACACGTTCACCGGGACGTGAACGGGCACCTGGATGACGTTGCCGGACACGACGCCCGGGGACTGCACCGCAGCACCCTGGGCACCAGCGTCGGCGACGGCCAGGCCCGCACCCGCGAGAACCAGACCACCGGTGGCAGCCGCAGCAGCGACGACCTTCTTGATCATTATTCCTCCTTGTTGGCAATGCGATCCCAGCTGCGGACCGCACCACCTGTAACGAGGAGGGAGTATTGGAGCTACGAGCTTATGGTCGCATTCACCCGACCCGGGCGACCTCCGCACGCACGGCCGAATACCGGCGTCAACCCTGGTCGCCCTGTCATCACGACCGTCGCCACCGTCACGACTCTCACGACGCGTCGATGAACCGGTCGAGCACGCGCACCCCGAACTGGAGTCCCTCCACCGGCACCCGCTCGTCGACGCCGTGGAACATGCCCGCGAAGTCCAGCTCCGGCGGCAGCTTCAGCGGCGCGAAGCCGAAGCCGCGGATGCCGAGGTCGTCGAAGGACTTGGCGTCCGTGCCGCCGGAGAGCATGTAGGGGACCGCCTTCGCGGTCGGGTCCTCGGCGAGCAGCGCGGACTGCATGGCGTCCACGAGGGCGCCGTCGAAGGAGGTCTCCAGGGCCTTGTCGGAGTGCACGTCCGAGATCTCGACCTTCGGGCCGAGGACCCGCCGGACGTCGGCGAGGAACTCCTCCTCGAAGCCGGGCAGGAAACGGCCGTCGACGTTCGCGGTGGCCTCGCCGGGGATGACGTTGACCTTGTAACCAGCGTTCAGCTGCGTCGGGTTGGCGGTGTTGCTGAGGGTGGCGCCGATGAGCTTGGCGATGCCGCCGAGCTTGGCGAGGGTCCCCTCCATGTTCTCCGGGTCGAGCTCGGTGCCGAGCGCGTCGCCGAGTTCGTCGAGGAAGGCCCGGGTGGTCTTGGTGACGCGGACCGGGAACGTGTGGCGGCCCAGTCGGGCGACGGCCTCGGAGAGTTCGGTGATCGCGTTGTCCCGGTGGATCATCGACCCGTGCCCGGCGGTGCCGGCCACGGTCAGCTTCATCCAGTGCATGCCCTTCTCGGCCGTCTGGATCAGGTAGAGCCGCCGCTGCTCGTTCACCGTGAACGAGAACCCGCCGACCTCGCTGATCGCCTCGGTGACGCCCTCGAACAGGTCGGGGTGGTTGTCGACGAGGTAGCGGGCGCCGTACGTACCGCCGGCCTCCTCGTCGGCGAGGAAGGCGAGCACGATGTCGCGCGGCGGCCTGCGCCCGGAGCGCAGCCGGTCCCGTACGACGGCGAGGGTCATGGCGTCCATGTCCTTCATGTCGACGGCGCCGCGCCCCCACACACAGCCGTCGGTGACCTCGCCGGAGAAGGGGTGGTGGGTCCAGTCGTCGGCGTTGGCCGGTACGACGTCGGTGTGGCCGTGGATGAGCAGCGCGGGCCGGGAGGGGTCCTCGCCCGCGATGCGCGCCACGGTGGAGGCGCGGCCCGGGTGCGACTCGAAGATCTTCGGGTCGAGGCCGACCTCGGCGAGCTTCTCGGCGACGTACTCGGCGGCCTTGCGTTCGCCGGGGCCCGAGTGGTCGCCGTAGTTGCTGGTGTCGATCTGGATCAGCTCACGGCAGAGGTCCACGACCTCGTCCTCACCCGTGACGTGCCTGGCCGTGTCCGTCTCGCTCACGCTGCTGCCTCCCATGTCGTGCCGATGGTCCCGGTGGTTCCGGCGCCGTCGGGGTGCCGGTCCTCGCCGACGGTCCCCCCTCATCCTCTCTCCGCGACCGGCCCCGCCCCAAGACGGGGCTGGGTCCGTCACACACCGTTCACGCAGGGCCGGGGCGGGAACGGGGCGTGATCGGCGGCCTTCGAAAGCCTGGTAATGTTTCCCTCGTCGCCGCGGGGAGAACCCACGCGACAAACACCTTGTCCGGGTGGCGGAATGGCAGACGCGCTAGCTTGAGGTGCTAGTGCCCTTTAACGGGCGTGGGGGTTCAAGTCCCCCCTCGGACACCAGCTGAGACCCCACTTCACGTGGGGTTTTCTGCGTTTCGGGGCTGCGGCGTGATCAACCATGTGCCCGACGGCCGAGTGGATCCCCAGGGCAGGGCAGGGCAGACCGGGGGCGACAGATCGCTGTGGCCGGTGTTCGAAGCGGTCGGCGCGGGCGGCTTCGTCGCTCCGCCCAGAGGTCCCCGAGCCGCTCCCGCCGCCGATTGTCAGAGGCGGCGGCTAGCGTGCCGCCCATGAACGACAACCAGCAGAAACCGGCAACGGCTCGGCCTTCCCGCCCCGAGGCCACGACTCGGAACGCAGCCCCTTCCGAGCGGCCGGAAGCCGATGCGAAGCCGAAGGGCATCGCGCTCTATCACGACATGCGGGTCGAAGAGGACTTCACCAAGTGCGCCACCCGCCTCTTTTCGGTCCTCAAAAAGGCAGCAGCGACAAGCCCTGGCGCCCCGCGTTACGTCTATCTCGACATCCAGGGGCACCGCAACGCCGCCGGTGGCTACGACGCCGACGCCCTGGAAATCATCCGCGAGTTCCTGCTGGGGTTTCTCGGCCCGTATCTCACGGAGATCAGTACACCGCTCTACCACGTGCGGAACCCCGAGCCGCAACGCGAGGACATCCCCGACGTCCTCAACGTACGAGACCCCGACCGTGAACACTCCTACGACCACCGCGAGTTACGCGTACGCAACCGGGACAGCAGTCCTGACCGGCGTCGGTCCAGACCCCCGGTCCGGGCCATCGCCGACTATCTCGGTCTCGACGAGCCGATCTGCCTGATCTGCTGGCAGGCGCCGGTGGAGAGGGCCCATGTGGTCCCGGAGTCGCTCGGCGGTTCCAACGACGTGCGCAACTTCGCCCTCCTCTGTCCGCGCCATCACCGCGAGGCGCCCGATGTCGCCGACGCCGAGGCGTTCTGGTCCTGGGTCGACTACGCCTGTGAACGCGACGGTCACATGAAGTGGGAAGGCGCGGACCCGGAGATGCTGGCGAAGGCGGAACACGTCGGCCTCCATATCGAGACGCGCGGGCCGGTGCGGAAGAGCCTGCGCCATTTCGACCGGGTCCGTGACGAACTCGTGCGTCACTACGGCTGGTGCCCGGAGGACTTCGCCGGCGGCTACCACTGGGGAGCGCTGATGGAAGAGTTCCATACGGTGATGGACTCGGCGACCAGCACTCACTTCAACGTTTCCAAGAAGGCGTCCACCGAGGCATGGGCCTTCGAAGTGGCCCGCAGACGCCTGAGAGACGGAGACACGGAGCACGAGGCCGGCCATGACCAGTCGGCGGTGTCGAGCCGTCCGTCGGTTGAATTGGCGGAACGGACCGTGCGCAAGTCACCCACCAACAAGGGTGCGCAGAGCCTGGTCGAGGCCGCACGGCGGGCCGACATCGCGATCGAGGCGGCGGCACTCGTGCGCGACCTCATCGGTTCGGCGGGGATGTCCAGTGCGGAGGACGTGCTCCGGGGCATCAAAGAGGAAGTCGCGGACCGTACCGCGCAATTCGAGCGGCTGAATGACGAGTTGACCGGGCACACGACCTGTCGGCATTGCGGCCACGCCATAGCCCGGATTGGTGACGCTCCCTGGCGCCACAGCGCTGCGGCCCCCATGTCCCGCGGCTGCCGGGCCGCGAGTTTCGACCGTGACGGCACTTGGGACGATTCCCTCGACCGGGCGTGGACGGCGAGTCCGCCGAAGACATATCGGTGAGCTGTCCGCAGTGTCCCGTGTCGCCGACGGGTCGTGTGTGCCGCTGGAGACGACCACGCAGGTCATCCTGGCCTCCTTGAGTTCGGCGAAGGGCGTGCGGTGGCGGTGCGCGGGCGGTGCCGGGTTTCGTGACGGCGGCGGCGTAACGGCGGCTGGCCGAGCGGCAGTTCGTCCTTCCCGGGCGGCTGCCGCTCTTTACCGTTTCCTTCTTGTAACGCGCACGGCGGCTGGTTCCAATGGGGCGTGCGCCCACAAGGGCGCGCAACGGGGAGGGGGATACGTATGTATCGCCATGCGCGGGGAATCACCCCGCGGCCACGATCCGCACGGTGTGTTCCGAAGACCGGCCCGACGCTTTCCTCCGGTGGTGGAGGTGGCGCATGAGGGCCGGGGGGATCGGGGTACTCGTCGTGGACGACGACGTCCACGTGGCGAAGATCAACGCGCACTACGTGTCCCAGATGCCGGGGTTCCAGGTCGCGGGCATCGCGCACAGCGCGCCCGATGCCTTCGCCGCCGTCGAGCGCGGCGGGGTCGATCTGCTCCTGCTCGACCACCATCTGCCGGACGAGAGCGGGCTGTCCCTGATCTGGCGGCTGCGCCGGCACGGCTACGACATTGACGCGATCATGGTGACCGCGGACCGCGGCTCCGACCTGGTACGGGACGCGCTGCGCGCCGGGGTCCTGCACTACGTCGTGAAACCCTTCACCCAGGAGGGCCTGCGGGCCAAGCTGCACGCCTACGCACAGCTGCGCTCGACACTCGGCACCGCGGAGCTGGACCAGCGCCGTATCGACCGCATGCTCAACGCGTTACGGGCCCCCGACCCCGACAGCGCCCTGCCCAAGGGGTTCTCGGAGCGCACCGCCGACCGGATCTGCCGGATCGTCGCCCAGGCGCAGCACCAGATCTCGGCACAGGAGGTCTCCGAACAGGCCCGGGTCAGCCGGTCCACGGCCCAGCGCTACCTCAAGTACCTGGAGGAGACGGGCAAGTTGCGGCTCACCCTGCGCTACGGCGACAGCGGGCGGCCGGAGCACATGTACTCCGGCATGTGACACCCGTGAGACACACAAGAAGACAGCGAAGACAGCAGGGAAGACACCAAGGAAGTCATGAGCGACATCAGCGCATTCAAGGACGTCCCGCCGACCACCCTCGGCGATCTGCTGCCGCGCGCGCAGGTCATGGACATCGGCATCCGGCCGCTGTGGACCCCGGTGCCCCGCGTCGCGGGACCCGCGTACACCGTGCGGTGCCCTCCCGGCGACAACCTCATGCTGCACGCGGCGATCTACCGCGCCGAGCCCGGTGCGGTGATCGTCGTCGAGTCGGGCGACCTGGACTACGCGCTGGCCGGCGGCAACGTGTGTGCCGTCGCACAGCGCAACGGGGTCGCGGCCTTCGTGCTCGACGGCGTCATCCGGGACGTGGCCGAGGTGCGCGAGGCGGGCTTCCCGCTCTTCGCCCGGGGTGTCGTCCCGATCCCGGGCACGAAGACGGCGATCGGGTCGCTCGGCGAGCCGGTGACGTGCGGCGGGGTGCTGGTACGGCCGGGGGATGTCGTGGTGGCCGACGAGGAGGGCGTCGTCGTCACGCCCGCGGGCCGCGCCGAGGAGATCCTGGCCGCCGCGCGCGCGAAGCTCGCGAAGGAGGCCGAGGAGTCCCTCGACGCGTGGGAGGCGAACCACCGCGCGCGCATCGCGAAGGCGTTGAGCGAGGCGGGTTTCACGGGTTGAGGCGTAGGGGTTGAGACGTACGGACTTGGGCGACGGGTTGAGACGTACGGATTTGGGCGTACGGGCTGAGGCCCCCCGAGCCGTCGGCTCAGTCCCACACCCACCGGATGCCGAACCGGCACGCCCCCGCCGCCAGGGCCACCGCGTGGACCGAGCCGGAGGCGTCGAGGCGGAGGCGTTGTTCGCGGTGGGGGTGGCCCGAGGCCCGGGCGGGGACGGGGGGTTCGGTGAGGTCGTCGAGGCCGGGGGTGCGGAAGGAGTAGCAGGCGCGCGGCAGGGCGGCCGGGTCGAAGCGGACTTCGAGGAGGTGCTCGCGCATGGGGACGTGGATGGCGGTCTCCATGCACTGCGAGAACGGCCGGGGGTCGCGGTGCTCGACGGTGTACTCGACGATGACCGTCTCGCCGCGCGCCAGGGGGCGGTCGAAGAGCAGCTCCGCCACGACCAGGCCGTCCTCCGGCATCTCGACGACGCTGCCGAGCCGGCCGGGCGCCGCCAGGCGGATGCGCGGGAGGGGGCCGGGGGTGTCGAGGCGGTACAGGGCGATCCAGCGGTCGGCGCCGTCGGCCTCGGCGCGCAGCAGGCGGCGGCTCGACATGGCCCGGACGCGCCGGTCGGCGTCGACTTCGAGGCGGTTGTGGATGCTGAGCCGGGTCAGGGTCTCGTCCCAGCGGGTGTCGAGCGTGTGCAGGGCTTCGCTGATGGGACGGTGGCCCGACCACGCCTGGGCGAGCCCCGCGTGGTCCGGGTGCGGCGGGAGCCAGCGACCGCGGGGGCGGGGCGGGCCGAGCAGGTCCTTGAGTGCGCCGGGCGGCAGCCGCAGTACGGCTTCCAGGGCGGCGAGTGCGGCCAGTGACTGTTGGCGTTCGGGCCGGTAGCGGCCGGACTGCCAGGAGCTGAGGGTGGCGGGTGCGACGGGTCTGCCCATGCGCCGCAGTCGGACCTGGATCCGGTCCAGGCTCAGTCCGCTGGCGGCGATGGCAGCCCGCAGGGCCTCGTGGAAGGGCCCTTCGCGCAGCAGCCGGGCGAGCTGTGCCTGGGGCGGCAGCGCCTGCGCCGTCGCCTGCCCTACGCGTTCCGCCTGCTTGACCTGTTCGGTCTGTCTGACCTGTTCGGTCTGCCTGATCTGTTCGGTCTGTTCCGGCTGTCTCGTCCGTGGCTCGATGGTCTCGGGTCTGGAACTCACGGGCACCAGCTCATGTCATGGTCACCGCAGAGTGGAAGACAATTGCCCGGAAGTTTGATCAGAGTTGACCGGTCCTGTGAGATTTCAGGTCTGTTGCGGCATCAATTCCCGCAAGACTGAAGGCTCTTGCCCTTCTTGCCATGGCCATGAAGGGGCGCGGAAGCTTCTGTTCACCGCCACCGGAGATCACCCACACCGGTCCAGGCGGGACACCCCCACCACTTGAGTGACGGAGAGCCATGTCCGTGAGAACCGCCGCCAGCTTCGTCGTCGCCACCACCGCCGCACTCGGCGCCGCCCTCGCCACCCCCGCGCTGGCCGCCACGCCGCACACCACCAACACCCCCGCCCAGCTCACCCAGGCCATCGCCAGCCACGAGAGCCACGCGTCGCACGGGCTGACGCAGTCCGGCAAGACCAACGACAGCGTGTCGTCGACCAACTGGTCCGGCTACGCGGCCACCGGCTCCTCCGGCGCGTACACCTCGGTGACCACGTCCTGGACCCAGCCGAGCGTCACCTGCGGTTCGGCCACCACGTACTCCTCCTTCTGGGTCGGCCTCGACGGCTACAGCAACTCCGCCCTCGAACAGACCGGCACCGAGGCCGACTGCATCAACGGCAAGGCCACGTACGGCGCCTGGTGGGAGGTGCTGCCCGCCTCCGAGAGCGCGTACTCGGGCGTGACGGTGGCCGGCGGCGACAAGTTCACGGCCACGGTGACCTACAACGGCACCAACTTCGTCATGACCCTCGCGGACTCCACCCAGGGCTGGTCGAAGTCCACCACGCACGCCGGCTCCTCCGGCTTCAAGAACGCCTCCGCCGAGGTCATCGCGGAGGCCCCCGAGGTCAACGGCTCGGTCGCCAAGCTCGCCAACTTCGGCACGGTCAACTTCACCGGTGCCAAGTCCAACGGCAACAACCTCGACACCTACTCCCCCAACTCGATCACCATGGTCAGCAGCAGCGGCTCGACGACCCGGGCGCTGCCGGGCTCGATATCGGGCGGGGCGTTCGCGGACGTCTGGAAGTCCAGCTGACCGGCTCCCCCTCCCCATCGGCGCGGCGGCGGCCGGGTGCACTCCACCCGGCCGTCGCCGCCGTCGTCGTACGGCCTGCCCGTCGTGGGCGGGGGACGGACCGCGCCCGCCGGGCACAATGATCCCCATGCCCCGACGCCCCGCACGCCCCAGGCCCCCGGCGGCCACCACCTGCCCCTGCGGCCTCCCCGCCCCCTACCAGGCGTGCTGTGGCCGCTTCCACTCGGGTTCGGCCGCCGCCCCCACCGCCGAGGCGCTCATGCGGTCGCGCTACAGCGCCTTCGTCCGGCTCGACGCGGCCTATCTGCTGCGCACCTGGCATCCGCGGACGCGGCCCGCGCGGCTGGAGCTGGACCCCGGGACGCGGTGGACCGGGCTTGAGGTGCTGGCGACGGCGGACGGGTCGGCGTTCCACGCCACCGGGACCGTGACCTTCCGCGCCTCCTACCGGGGCGGCGGCCTGCACGAGCGGAGCCGGTTCGAGCGGGTGGACGGGGCGTGGGTGTACGTCGACGGCGACTTCGTCGAGTAGGTCGGGCAACGGCGGTTTCGCCGCCCGGAAACCGCACAACCGCCGTGCCGCGCGCCGGAGTTCAGGGTGCCAGGATGCCGGCGTTCAGGGTGCCAGGATGTCGAGTTCCTGGAGTGCGCCGACGGTGATCTCGCGGGTCAGCCGCTCCGCCCGGACCGCGTCGCCCGCGCGGACCGCCTCGGCGACCTGGACGTGGAGGGTGACGGCGGCGGGGTCGGGGTCCTCGAACATGACCGCGTGGTGGGTGCGGCCCGCGAGCACCTCCTCGACGACGTCGCCGAGGCGGGCGAACATCTCGTTGCCCGACGCGTTCAGGATCACCCGGTGGAACGCCACGTCGTGCACGAGGTACTGCTCCAGCTGCTGGCCGCGCGAGGTGGCCACCAGGCCCAGCGCGCACTCGGTCAGCTCGGCGCAGTGCGCGGCCGTGGCGTACTTCGCGGCAAGGCCCGCGGCGGCGGGTTCGATCGCCGAGCGCAGCACGGTCAGGGAGCGCAGCTGGTGCGGGCGGTCGGCGCCGGCCAGCCGCCAGCGGATGACCTGGGGGTCGTAGACGTTCCACTCGGCCCGGGGGCGGACCGTCACGCCGACCCGGCGGCGGGACTCGACCAGGTGCATGGACTCCAGGACGCGCACCACCTCGCGCATCACCGACCGTGACACGTCGAACTCCTGGACGAGTTCGTCGGTGCGCAGCACGCTGCCCGGCGGGTACTCGCCCGCGGTGATGGCAGGCCCGAGAGACTCCAGTACGCGACCGTGCAGCCCTCGGCCCGGTGTGCTCATGCACTCAGAGTACGAGATGGATCACTCCGAGAAAAAGTCAGACTTATTTGTGTCGGGGGCTTGAATTCGTCGTACCTAATCGGTTTCAGTGGGGCGACATCAGGTTGGCGTCAGGTCGGCGCCGGGGCCGCGGCCCCGGGTCGACGCCGGAGGCCCGCAGACAGCGAGACAGCGAGGCAGCGATGAGTACCCCCCACGTCGTCGTGGTCATGGGCGTCGCCGGTACGGGCAAGACCACCATCGGTCCCCTGCTCGCGGCCCGGCTCGGCGTGCCGTACGCCGACGGCGACGACTTCCATCCGCCGGCCAACATCGCCAAGATGTCCGCCGGTACGCCGCTGGACGACGCGGACCGGCTGCCCTGGCTCGACGCGATCGGCGCCTGG
Source organism: Actinobacteria bacterium OK074 (assembly GCA_001298575.1). Taxonomy (GTDB): domain Bacteria; phylum Actinomycetota; class Actinomycetes; order Streptomycetales; family Streptomycetaceae; genus Streptomyces. The sequence goes on along the minus strand of LJCV01000099.1, from coordinate 38,027 downwards.
GCCGGCGGCCGTCGGGGGCTCGGCGGGGTGGTCGGCTGCTCGGCCCTGAAGCGGTCCTACCGCGACCGGCTGCGGGCCGGCGCCCCGGACCTCGTCTTCGTCCACCTCAGCGGTGAACGGGCCCTGATCGAGGACCGCATGACACACCGTCAGGGCCACTTCATGCCGCCGGCGCTGCTCGACTCCCAGTTCGCCACGCTCCAGCCGCTGGCCGCGGACGAGGCGGGCATCACCGTCGACGTCACCGGCAGCCCGGCCGAGATCACCGAGCGGGCCGCTGCCGCGCTGGCGGACCTGGAGCTCTCCACGCCGTCGTAACGGCACTTCCAACTCCCGTACAACCCAAGGGATTCTCCCGTGACCAGACTCAGCGCCGAGTTGCTGGCAGCGGACGCGCCCGCGCCGATCACCTCGGCGGGCCACGCTCAACTGGGCATCGCCGTGCTGGCGGGCATCGCCGTCATCGTCGTGCTCATCACCCGCTTCAAGCTGCACGCCTTCCTCTCCCTGACCATCGGCTCGCTCGCGCTCGGCGCGTTCGCCGGGGCGCCGCTCGACAAGGTCATCACGAGCTTCGGCAGCGGTCTGGGGTCGACCGTGGCCGGGGTCGGCGTGCTGATCGCGCTCGGCGCGATCCTCGGCAAGCTGCTCTCCGACTCCGGCGGCGCCGACAGAATCGTCGACACCATCCTGTCCCGGGCGAGCGGCCGGACCATGCCGTGGGCGATGGTCCTGATCGCCTCGGTGATCGGGCTGCCGCTGTTCTTCGAGGTCGGGATCGTGCTGCTGATCCCGGTCGTCCTGATGGTCGCCAAGCGCGGCAACCACTCCCTGATGCGCATCGGCATCCCGGCGCTCGCGGGCCTGTCCGTGATGCACGCCCTGGTCCCGCCGCACCCCGGCCCGCTGGCCGCGGTCGACACGGTCAAGGCCGACCTCGGGGTCACGCTCGCGCTCGGCGTGCTCGTCGCGATCCCCACGGTGATCGTCGCGGGGCCGCTGTTCTCGCGGGTCGCGGCCCGCTGGGTGGACGTGCCGGTGCCGGACCGGATGCTGCCGCCGCGCGCCTCCGAGGAGCTGGAGCGGCGGCCGGGGTTCGGCGCGACGCTGTTCACCATGCTGCTGCCGGTGGTGCTGATGCTGTCGAAGGCGCTGGTGGACGTCGTCGTGGACGACCCGGCCAACACCGTGCAGCGGGTCTTCGACGTGGCCGGGTCCTCGCTGATCGCGATGCTCGCCGCGGTGCTCGTGGGCCTGTTCACGCTGGGCCGGGCGGCCGGGTTCACCAAGGAGCGGCTCTCGGAGACCGTCGAGAAGTCGCTCGGCCCGATCGCGGGCATCCTGCTGATCGTCGGCGCGGGCGGCGGCTTCAAGCAGACGCTCATCGACTCCGGGGTCGGACAGATGATCCTGGACATCTCCAAGGACTGGTCGATCCCCGCGCTGCTGCTGGCCTGGCTGATCTCGGTGGCGATCCGGCTGGCCACGGGCTCGGCGACGGTGGCGACGGTCTCGGCCGCGGGCCTGGTGGCGCCCCTGGCGGCCGACATGTCGACGACCCACACCGCCCTGCTGGTGCTGGCCATCGGCGCGGGCTCGGTCTTCTTCAGCCATGTCAACGACGCCGGATTCTGGCTGGTCAAGGAGTACTTCGGGCTGAGCGTCGGCCAGAACCTCAAGACCTGGTCGGTCATGGAGTGCATCATCTCCGTGGTCGCGGGCGGCCTGGTCCTGCTGCTGTCCCTGGTGATCTAGGCCCTCTCGTCAGGGCACGCGACTTAGGAGTTCTACGACGATGACGGCTCATCCCCTGTTCGACATCAGTGGCCGTACGGCCCTGGTCACCGGTTCCAGCCGGGGCATCGGGTTCGCGCTGGCGCGCGGGCTCGCCGAGGCCGGCTGCACGGTCGTCCTCAACGGCCGCGACGAGGAGCAACTCGCCAAGGCCGCGGCGGAGTTGCCGGGCGGCAAGGTGCACACGGCGGCCTTCGACGTAACCGACGGTCCGTCAGTTTCCGCCGGAGTCGCGGACATCGAGGAGCGCGTCGGCCCGCTGGACATCCTGGTGAACAACGCGGGCATGCAACTGCGGGCCCCGCTGCTTGAGTTCAAGGACGCCGACTGGCACCGCATCCTGGACACCAACCTCACCAGCGCGTTCCTGGTGGGCCGGGAGGCGGCCCGGTTCATGACCCGGCGCGGCCACGGGAAGATCATCAACATCTGCTCGCTGCAGAGCGAGGTGGTCCGCCCCGGCATCGCCCCGTACGCGGCGACCAAGGGCGCGCTGAAGATGCTCACCAAGGGCATGTGCGCCGACTGGGGCCCGCAGGGCGTGCAGGTCAACGGCCTGGGCCCGGGGTACATCGAGACGGAACTCACCCAACCCCTCGTGGACGACGAGGAGTTCAGCGCGTGGGTGCGCAAACGCACCCCGGCCGGGCGCTGGGGCCGGACCGAGGACCTGGTGGGCGGGGTGCTCTTCCTCGCCTCCCCCGCCGCGGACTTCGTCGGCGGCCAGGTGCTGTACGTCGACGGCGGCATGACGAGCGTGCTGTGACCATCGCCATCGAGGAGACGCTGATGCTGGGGTGTGTGATCCACGGTCAGGACGACCTGCGGGTCGAGGAACTGCCGGTCCCGGAGCCCGCTCCCGGACAGGCACTGGTCGCGGTCCGCTACGGCGGCGTGTGCGGCTCGGACCTGCACTACTGGCGGCACGGCGGGGTCGGCGACTTCCGCCTCAAGGAACCGATGCTGCTGGGCCACGAGGTGGTCGGCACCGTCGTCGGCTACGGCACCGCCGAGCCGTCGGCTCCCGCGGTGGGTACGGCGGTTGCCGTGCACCCGGCGACGCCCTGCGGGGTGTGCCCGGAGTGCGCGGCCGGGCACCGCAACGTGTGCCGGGACACCCGCTACCTCGGCAGCGCGGCCCGCTTCCCGCACGTCCAGGGCGGTTTCGCGGCCCAAGTGGTCGTGCCCGTCGAGCAGTTGAGGGCGCTCCCAGCGGGTCTGGAACCGCGCCGGGCCGCGCTCGCCGAACCGCTGTCGGTGGCCCTGCACGCGGTGCGGCGGGCCGGGGAGGTGGCCGGACGGCACGTGCTGGTGACGGGGGCCGGGCCGATCGGCTGCCTGGTGGTGGCGGCGGCCAAAGCCGCGGGCGCGGCCCGGGTGACGGTCACGGACCTGCTCCCGGCGGCGCTGGCGTACGCGAGCGCCGCGGGCGCCGACACCGTCGTCCGCGCGGACGATCCGGACGATGCGGGGTGGCCGGACGAGGTCGACGTGGCCGTGGAGGCGTCCGGGGTGGCGGCGGGGCTCGACGCGTGTCTGCGGCGGGTGCGGCGGGGCGGGGTCGTGGTGCAGCTGGGGATGCTGCCGCCGGGGCAGAGCCCGTTCGCGGGGAACCTGGTGGTGAGCCGGGAGATCGAGCTGCGGGGCGCGTTCCGCTTCGACACCGAGTTCGACGCGGCGCTCGAACTGCTCGCGGCGCGGGGCGAGTTCGACGCGCTGATCAGCGCGGTGGTGCCGCTGCGGGAGGCCGAGTCGGCGTTCGCGCTGGCGGCGGACCGCAGCCGGGCGTGCAAGGTGCTGCTGGACTTCCGGGCGTAGCGGGGCGGTTGTGGGCGGGGGCACCGGCCGACGGTGCCCCCGCTCGCCTCACATCTCCCGCAACTCCCGTCGGGTGGAGGCGAATCCGAAGGCCGCCAGCAGCGACACCCCCGTCGCCACGAAGACGACGTGGCTGCCGAAGGCGTCCACCGCGGCGCCCACCACGATCACCGACAGCGGGAAGATGGCCAGGCCGCAGAAGGTGACCGCGGCCATGACCCGGGCCAGCAGCGCGGGCGGGGTGCCGCGCTGGATGCCGGTGATGATCATGACGTTGAGGACCGTGCTCGCGCCGCCCGCGACGCACAGCGCCGCCACCGCTCCCCACAGCCCGGTGAACGGCACCAGGGTGATCGCCGCTCCCATCAGCAGCCCGCAGCCCACCGCGGGGCGGCCCCGGGAGCGCAGGTCGCCCAGGCCCGCGGAGACCAGGCCGCCGACCAGCGCGCCCCCGGTGTACGCGGCGAGCAGTCCGCCGAGGCCGATCGCGCCCGTGTGCAGGTCGTGGGTGGCCAGCGAGGGCAGCGCGACCCGGCTCATGCCGCCCATCATCAGGTTGGCGACGACGGTGACGGTCAACACCGTGCGCAGCAGCGCGGATTCGCGCAGCAGCATGGTGAAGTTGCGGGGCACGGCGGCCCGTTGGGCGACCTCCTTGGCCGTGGTCGCGAAGCCGCCGCGGCCGATCATGAGCAGGGTGACCGCGGAGACGGCGAAGGTCAGCGCGTCGACGGTGAGGGCGACGGCCGGGTTCACCCAGGCGACCACGGGTCCGGCGACCGCGGGGCCGATCAGTCCGGCGGCGAAGTTGACCGTCTGGTTGAGGGAGTTGCCCGCGTGCAGGTCGTCCTGGGGCAGCAGGCTGGGGGTGACGGCCCAGGCGGCGGGCAGGAACAGGCCCGCGCCGAGCCCGACCAGGCAGGTGAGAACGCCGATCAGGACGAAGCTCTCCACCCGCAGGGCCGCGACGGCGGCGAGCGCCCCGGTGGCCAGCAGCCGGCCGAGGTCGGCGGCCATCATCACCCGCCAGGCCCCGACCCGGTCGGCGAGGATCCCGCCGAGCGGAGTGGCCGCCAGCCGCCCCGCCCCGTACGCGGCGATCACCAGACTCAGCGCACCGGCACCGCCCGCGAACGAGTAGACGAGCAGCGGCAGCGCGACGATCTGGAAGGCATTGCCGAACTCGGAGGCGGCCTGACCGACGATCAGCAGCCGGTAGCCACGAAAACGCAGCGGGAGCAGGCTGATGCGGGGGCGGAGCCGGCCGACCGGCCGGGTGGGACTAGCCATGCGCAGCCACCGGCAACGATTCAAGCCCGCGCAGCATGATCGTGTTGCGCCACGGCAACGTCCCCTCGTCGGCGGCGAGTTCGAGGTGGGGGAAGCCGTCGAGGAGGCCGGCCAGGGCGACCTCGCTCTCCAGTTTGCCGAGGAAGGAGCCGAGGCAGCGGTGCAGTCCCTGGCCGAAGGCGAGGTGGCCGGGGTCGTTGCGGTCCAGGACCAGCCGGTCGGGGTCCGGGAAGCGGTTCGGGTCGCGGTTGGCGCCGCCGAGGGAGAGCAGGACGAGTTCGCCGCCGGGGATCTCCACGTCGTCGACGGTCACCGCCTCGTGGGTGAAGCGCAGGGTGGCCATGCTCACGGGTGACTCGTAGCGCAGGAACTCGTCGACGGCCATGGGCATCGCGGCGGGGTGTGCGCGCAGCCAGGCGAGCTGGTCGGGGTGGTGCAGGAGGGCGAGGGTGGCGGTGCCGAGGAGGTTGACGGTGGTCTCGTGGCCGCCGATCAGCAGCAGGAAGACCATGGCGAAGACCTCCTGCTCGGTGAGGTCTCCGGCGTCGCAGGCGGCCACCAGGTCGCTGAGGATGTCGTCCTGGGGCGCCGCGCGGCGGGCGGTCATCAGGCCGCGCAGGTAGTCGTTCATCTCCGTCGTGGCCTGTTCGAAGGAGGTGGCGCCGCCGTGGGTGAGGATCGCGGTCGACCAGGTGCGGTAGGAGTGCAGGTCCTCGGGCGGGAAGCCGAGGAGCGTGCAGATGATCATGATGGGCAGCGGGAAGGCGAAGTCCGTCACGACGTCGAAGCGGTCCCGGTCGCGCAGCCCGTCCAGCAGGCCGCCCGCGAGGCCGGCGACCATGGGGCGCATCGCGTCCACCCGCCTGCGGGTGAAGACGCCCTGGATCAGGCGGCGCAGCCGGGTGTGGTCGGGCGGATCGCTGTTGAGCATGTGCACCACGTCGGAGCCGAGGACGACGCCGGGTGCCCGCCGGTCGGCGATGGCCTGGCTGCCGCGCACGTCCTGGCCCAGCCGCGGGTCCTTCAGGGCGGCGGTGACGTCGTCGTACCGTGTGACGATCCACACCGGCAGGCCGTTCTCGTACTCCAGGACGGACACGGCGGAGGCGTCGCGGATGCGGGCGAGGGTCGGGTAGGGGTCGCGGATGAACGCCGAGATCCGTGCGCTCGCGTCGTCGACCTCGGTGGTCATGGGCATCTCCTCTGCGGCCGCGGCGGCCTTGTTGGACCGGACAGGACCGGACGGGCTAGACGGTCAGGGACGGGAAGGGCCAGCGGCGCACCCGCGTCGGCAGCCACCAGGTGCGGCCCGCGTGCTCCGCGGTCAGCGCGGCGTCGGCGAAGTCCCGCCGTACGGCGTCGGGCAGTTGGCCGGTGGGGACGCCCTCGGTGAGCGCGTCGAGGCTGTCGAGGTGGGCGGCCTCGTCGACGGTGATGAGTTCGAGGGTGCCGAAGCGGCGGTCGCGGACCTCGACGAAACCGGGGCCGCGCCGGTAGACGCACTTGGCCGGGAAGTAGGTGGCCCGCCACCGCTCCGCCGTGTCCGCCGGGGCGCCGTGCACCTGCCGGGGCGGATACAGGTGGTCGTACAGGCGCCGCCCGGCGCAGCCGTCGTCGCAGTCCGCGTCCCACAGCACGGCCAGGCCCCGGCCGGTGGCCTCCCGGACGAGCCGCAGGGCGTGGGCCACGGCGGCGGGCGCGTCGGCGCACAGCCGCACGGGCTCCGGCAGCCGCAGGCAGCGCACGCCCTCGGTGTGCAGGGCGGTGACGACGTCCCCGGCGGGAGCGCCGAGCGCCCGGCTGCCGAGGCTCATGCCGGGCAGCCGTCGCGCGACGGGGTCGTAGTCCCGCCACAGTTCCGCGTCAGCCGACGGTGACGGCATCCTGCGCCTCCCTGCTCCCGGAGTCGGTCGCTTCCTCGGGTCGGTGGCGGTGTTCGACCCGCATCAGCGTCTGGTTGTCGGACTCGACGGCGACCTGGAGGCAGCTGCCGTCGTCGTGGAAGAGCAGGCCCAGTTCGGTCCAGCGCCGGATAAGCGGGGTGACGACGGCGGCGCCGCCGGGGATCCGGGCGGCGAGCGCGGCGGCCGAGCGGGGCCGGTGCAGGAGCCGGAAGAGCGCGAGTTCGACGGGGTCGGTCAGTTCGGTCACCCGCCAGTCGTAGGCGGGCCGGGTGTTGACCAGCACGATCCGCTCGCCGGTGTCCTCGAAGGTGAGGCGGCTGTCGGGGTACTGGGCCCGCCAGGTCTCGACCGCCTCGGTGAGTGTGCCGCCGAGCGTGGTGTCGATGCCGCGCAGCGGGGCGGTGAACACGTAGGCCAGGTCGGCGAGTTCACCCGCGGGCAGCCGGTAGGTCTCGCCGTACTGGAAGGCGGGGCGGGTGATGTCGAAGCCCAGCTCGGGGCGGTCGTAGTAGGGGCTGAAGCGTTCGATGACGATCCGGCAGGCCGCGGCGGGCGGGTCGAGGTGGTGCAGCAGGGGCAGTTGGCTGATCAACGGCTCGTAGTGCGCGGCCTGTTCGCCGGGGAAGCCGTAGAGGTAGTTCCAGGTGACGGAGACCCCGGCGCTCTGGGCGTCGCGCAGCGCGCGGACGTTCTGGCAGCCGGTCACGCCCTTGTCCATGATGCGCAGCACCCGCGTGCTCAGGCTCTCGATGCCGGGCTGGACCTGGACCGCGCCGGAGTCGGCGAGGATCTGGAACTGGTCGCGGCGGAGGTTGGCCTTGATCTCGAAGTGCAGCCGCAGGTCGACGGGGAGGTCGGCGAGGGCGCGCAGCACGGTGTCGAAGTAGCCCATGTCGAGGATGTTGTCGACGACGTACACGTCCAGGAGCTGGTGGCGTTCGGTGAGGGCGAGCACCTCGGCGAGGAAGTCCGCGGGCTGTTTGCTGCGGAACTCCATGGACGAGCCGTTGAGTCCGCAGAACGTGCAGTGGTGCTTCTCGCCCCACCAGCAGCCGCGGGAGCCCTCGACCACCAGTTTGGGTTCGACCCAGCGGGCCGCGACGGAGGCGTCGAGCCGGTCGTAGAAGCCGTCGAAGCGGGGGGCGCGCAGGACGGCGGGCGGCAGCGGGCGGGTCGCCATCGGGTTGGCCACCGAGGCGCCCGAGGCGTCGCGCCAGCACAGTCCGGGGACGGCGGACAGGTCGGACTCTCCGGCGGCCAGCGCGTCAAGGAGCGCGGGGAAGGCCGCCTCGCCCTCGCCGCGGACGACGTGGTCGAGGAAGGGGAAGTTGCGGTGCAGGGCCGCGCCCTGCGGGCCGTCGCAGTTGGCCCCGCCGAACACCACGCGGACGCCGGGGCACAGCTCCTTAAGGACACGGGCGGCGGCGAGGCTCGCGGTGTTCTGCTGGAAGGTGGTGGTGAAACCGACCAAGTCGGGTGGGTCGGCGGCGAGTTCGGCGGCCAGGCGGGCGATGAACTCGGGGGCGACGGCGCGGGTCGCGCGGGCCAGGGCGCGTTCGCGTTCGCCGGCGCCGTTGGCCGTGAGGAAGCGGAAGTAGTCGGCGAACTCGGCGTTCTCCGGCCCGAGTTGGTCGCTGTCGTCCGGGTCGTCGCCGTACAGGGCGCCGGCGAACGCCCAGTCGCCCGTGCCCTGGAAGTACGACTCCTCGCAGAAGTAGGCGTAGTCGTCGAGGCCGAACCCGGTGCGTTCGGCGACCCAGTCGGCGAAGTCCAGGTTGGCGTAACGGACTTCGACGTCATGGCCGCGTTCGGCGGCGACGGCGTGCAGGATGCCGAGCGCCAGCGACGGCATGTCGAGCGCGCCCCACGGCATTTGCACGAGAACGATCCGCATGAGTGGTCACTTCCGTCGGAGCCAGTGGCGTACGGCGTCGGGGGGCGGATGCTGCTCCGGGGCGCGCGGTGCGCCCCGGAGCAGCGGGTGCTCACTTCTTGGTGGCGGGCTTCACCAGGGCCGTGGCCGGCTTGACCGGGGCGGCCTTCGTGATGTCGATCGTGAACGCGGAAACCACCGCGCCACGGTCCCGCTCGGGGGTGCTGATCGGGTCGTTCTGAACGCTGCGTCGCTTCATCGCATGTTCCTTTCTTCTAGGGGGATTTGACTTCATCCGGCTGCGGGCGCGGCCGGACGGTTGGGGGGCGAGGCGCGCCAGGCGCTCGCGGCGAACCGCAGCATCGTGGCGAGCACGCGCGCGTGGTCGGCGTCGCGGCGGCTGGTGTGGCCGCCGTCGACCCAGACCACCTCGTGGGGCACCGCGAGGCCGCGGAGTTCCTTCGCGTACCGCTCCACCTGGTCGGGCGGGCAGCGGTCGTCGGTGGGCGAGGCGACCAGCAGGACCGGGGCCCGTACGGCCGCCGCGTACGTCAGCGGGGAGGCGGCCCGGTAGCGCTCGGGCACGTCGTCGGGGCCGCCGCCGAACAGTTCTCGGTCGACGGCGCGCAGGGCGGGGGTGGTGGCGTGGTGGGCGGCCACGTAGTCGGCGATCGGGTGGGCGGCCATGCCCAGCGACCACAGGGCGGGCTGGGCACCGAGGGCGAGCAGGGCCAGGTAGCCGCCCCAGGAGAAGCCGCACAGGCCGGTGCGGTCGGGGTCGGCCACGCCCGCGGCCACGAGGTCGGCGCGCACCGCGGCCAGGTCGTCGAGCTGCGCCAGGCCGACCCGGTGGCCCCAGTCGTGCCGCCAGCGGGTCCCGTAGCCGGTGGAGCCCCGGTAGTTGGTCCGCACGACCGCGTATCCCGCGTCCGTGAAGAGGCCGACCCGCGGGTCGTACGCGTCGCGGTCGTGGGTGGCGGGGCCGCCGTGCACCAGGAAGAGGGCGGGCCAGGGGCCGTCCCCGGGCGGGGTGGTGACGAAGCTGTGGACGGGCCCGTACGGCCGCGGTGTCCAGCGCTCGCCGGGCCGTACCGGGTCCGCCTCGCCGGACTCCTCCCACGACCCGCCGGAGGGGTCATCGGGCCGCAGGAGGAGGGTCCGGGGCGGCACGGCCGAACTGCTCCACACGCAGTGCAGGGTGCCGTCGGGCGCCACGGCCACGTCGTGGACCGTGCCGCCGGGGACGGGGAGTTGGGCCAGGGTCCGGCTGTCGAGGCCGGCGGTGAGCAGACGGCTGCGGCCCGCGTGTTCGTGCTGGACGAGGACGCCGCGGCCGGTGCCGTACCAGCGGGCGGAGATCTCCGAGGGGAACGAGAGACCGGGCACGGGCCGCGGGCGCTCCTCCGCCTCGGGCCGCCACACGGCCACGGTGTACGTGTCGGCCCGCGCGACGACCAGGAGGAGTTCGGGCCCGGCGGTGGGGTCGGGCCGGAACTCCATGGGCCAGATCCGCTCCCCCGGTCCGGCGGACAGCGCGGTGGGGGCGGTGGTGCCGTCGCAGGGCCACAGGACGACCGCGTCGGGGCCGTCGGGCGTCCCCGCGAGGGCGAGCAGGCGGCCGTCCGGGGTCAGGTCGACCGGGCTGAGGTAGCCGGACGCGGTGCCGAGCAGCCGGGCCGGGCCGCCCGGGGTGCCCGTGTAGCAGCGGGTGGTGCCGTCGACGCCGATGCCTACGGCGGCGGTGGCGCCCGTGGCGTCGAAGGCGATGCCGTAGGGGCGGCCGCGCGGCAGGTCCCGTAGGGCGGGGTGGGCGGGGCCGCCGGTGAAGGGGGTGCGCAGCCATTGGCCCTCGTCGGTGCCGTCAGCGCTGTCGGTGCCGCCGGTGTCGTCAGCGGCTTCGGCGTCTTCGGTGCCTTCGGTGCCTTCGGTGCCTTCGGTGCCGTCCGTGTCGAACCACCAGACGTGGCCGCCGTCCGGTTCGATCTCGCTCAGGTTCACGCCGTGCGGGCCGGTCGTCAGGGTGTGCCGTACGTCCGCGGCCAGGTCCCAGGCCACCGCCTGGAGCCGGCCGTCCACCAGCCGCGTCTCGACCGCGCGACCGGGGTGCAGGGTGGCGAACGCGGGTGCCTGGACGGCGTGGGACATGGGTTCACCTCCTGTCGGGGCGTGCCGAGGACGCGAGGGACCGGCGAAGGACCCGTAAGGGACCAGCCGGAAGTGCTCAACCAGAAGTGTTCGAGGTGACGCGGTTGCCGCGGCCGTGCCGGAAAGCGGCGTGGGGGTGCACGGAGCGTGGAGCGCGGAACTCGGAGATGCTCAGAACCTGGGGGGTGCGCAGAACTTTGGGGGGTGCGCAGGGCTTGGGTCGAGCGGGGAACGACCGGCGAGGACGCGTGCGGAATTGGCGGGAATCGCCGTCGTGAGGCCGAGCTTAGGGGGCTTTTCCGGCCTTTCCAATGGGCTTTGCGGTGGCCGACGGGTGAATGACCGAAAGTGCGCCCCTGGGCGGAGGGGCGCGGGGGCGCGCCGCGGTTGTTCCGCTCCGGCGCCGGTCAGGCGGGCGCGGGAGGTGCGGGACCGGCCCGGTTCAGGAAAGGGCGGTGACGGGTGAGGCGGATGGTCGGCCGAAGACGCGATTCCGATTACGGACGGAAAATCGCGACGGGATTCCCTGCGCGTGGCCGAAATACCTACGATCGCGCCCGAAAATACCGGCCCAAGAATGACCCGGACTTTCGCCCGACTTTCGTCAAATCTAGCTCCACCTTTCCCCAAAGGGAGTTCGGGGTTGGCACGGGATGGGTACCGCGCGCCCGGCCGCTCCGACGACTACGGCCGCCACAACCGGTGCTCCCGCTCCGCCCACTCCCGGCTCACCCAGCCCGTGCGCAGCCCGCGCCGCGCCTCCGGGTCGCCCAGGGCCATGCCGATGTGGCCGCCGAGGACGACGCCGATGGTCAGGGCCAGCCAGTCGTGGACGAAGGTCGCCGAGGTGCGCCACTTCAGCGGGGTGAGGTGGGTGAACCACATCAGCAGGCCGGTGCCGAGCATCACCAGGGTGGCGCCCGCGATCCAGGCCGCGTAGGTCTTCTGGCCCGCGTTGAACTTCGCGGCGGGGCGCGCCGAGCGGCGGTGGTCGCGGCGGCGGACCGCACGCCACCACACCCGGTCGTGCGGCCCCCAGCGGTTGAGGTGGCCGAGGTCGGTACGGAAGGCGCGGGAGGCGAGGCCCGCCAGGACCGGCAGCGGCAGCAGCAGGCCCGCCCACTCGTGGACGCGTACGACGAGTTCGCGGCGGCCGACGAGTTCGGCGAACGTGGGGATGTACAGGCAGGCCGCGGTCGCCACGCACACGCCCATCAGCGCGGCCGTGGTGCGGTGCACCCAGGTCTCGGCGCGGGTGAAGCGGCGCACCCGGGACGACGGGGCGGGGGCCGTGCCGGGGGCGGCGGGGGTGGGCTGGGTCTTCATCTCGCGGTCCCGGCTCTCAGCTGGTCGGCTCGTCGTCGCGGCCGTTCGACTTGCCCACCCACGCGTCCACGTCGTAGCCCCGCTCCTCCCAGTAGCCGGGGCGGACCTCCTTGGTGAGGGTGATGCCGGAGAGCCACTTCGCGGACTTGTAGAAGTACATGGGGGCGACGTAGAGGCGGACGGGGCCGCCGTGGTCGTGGGAGAGCGGCTTGTCCTGCATCTTCAGCGCGACCAGGATGTCGGAGCGGCGCGCCTGGTCGACGGTGAGGCTCTCGGTGTACGCCCCGTCGAAGCAGGAGAACCGCACGGCGCCGGCGGCGGAGCTCACGCCCGCGTCCTCCAGCAGAGTCGACAGCCGTACGCCCTCGAACGGCGTCTTCGGCACCCGCCAGCCGGTGACGCACTGCACGTCGTGCACCAGCCGGGTCTGCGGCAGGGCGCGCAGGTCGGCCAGGGTGTACGTCTTCGGGTGGTCGACCAGGCCGTCGATCTTGAGGCGGTAGTCGGTGGCGTTCTCGTTGGGTACGGAGGCGGTGACCGAGTAGTAGCGGAAGCCGCCGCCGTTGGGGAGCAGGCTGGTCAGGCCCGTCGGGTCCTTGCCGGAGATGCCGCCGAGGAACGCCTCAAGGCCGCGCTGGAGCGGGGGCGCGGCGACCACGCCGAGGGCGCCCAGGCCGACGGTGCCGAGGAGGAGCCGGCGGCCGATGGGGGTGCCGCTGGGGGCGGCGCTCTCCGTCGGCGGCCCGGCCTCCTCGGACTCCTCGGCCGCCGCCGCTCTCGCCGCGCGCGCCTTGGGCGTCTCGGGCTCGGGTGCGGCGGGTCGCTCGGGTCGTTCGGTGTTCACACAACGATTCGAGCACTCGGGACCGCCTCCGTGCCAGCCGTCCCGGGTACTCGTCCGTTTTCACAACAAGTTCTCAGGTCCGTATCGGCCGGAACACTGACGGAACCGGCGATTCCGAAACGGCGGTCGAACGCCCGGCCGAGGCTCGTCAGCCCGCCGCCTCCGCCGCCTTCTCCAACTGGAACGCCTCGTTGCCCAGGCCGATCCGGGCGTACGCCTGCGGCCGTCGGGCGCGCAGCACGAGGCCCTGGGCCAGGCCGGCCAGCAGGGCGACGCCGATGATCGCGGGCAGCACCCAGCTGAGCGCGGAGCCCGGTTCGGCGGCGACCAGCACGTCGAAGTCGCGGACCGTGTAGCCCGCGATCACCAGCAGGACGATCCCGGCCACCGCTGAGGTCGCCAGCCGCCACGCCTGGGCGCGGGCGGCGCCGCGGCGGGCGAAGAAGACGATCACCGAGGCCGAGGCGGCGACCATGAGCAGGGTCACGCCGAGCGCGCCGACGCTGCCGAACCAGGTGAACAGGTGCAGGACGGGCGCGGTCGGGTCGCCGTTCGGCTTGTCGTCGGCGAGGGCGAAGCCGATGACGACGACCGCGGAGATCCCGGTCTGGAGCAGCGAGCCCGTGCCGGGGGCGCCGCTGGTGCCGGTGGTGCGGCCGAAGGCGCTCGGCAGCAGGCCCTCGCGGCCCATGGCGAAGGCGTAGCGGGCGACGACGTTGTGGAAGCTGAGCAGGGCGGCGAACATGCCGGTGACGAACAGGAAGTGCAGGACGTCGGTGAAGGTGGTGCCGAGCAGGGAGTCGGTCAGCCCGAACAGCAGGCCCGCGCTCTGCTTCTGGGCCGCGGGCACGATGGCGGAGGGTCCGACGGCGACCGTGTACGCCCAGCAGCTGACCGCGAAGAACACCGCGACGGAGCCGACCGCGAGGAACATCACGCGCGGCACCAGGATGTGCGGGCGGCTGGTCTCCTCGGCGTAGACGGGGGCCTGTTCGAAGCCGAGGAAGGCGGCCATGCAGAAGCAGAGCGCGGTGCCGACGCCCGCCCCGGTCAGCGTGTCCGGGTTGAAGGCGTGCAGCGACAGGCCCTCCTTGGCGGGGCCGGCCACGGCGGCGACGTCGAAGACCACCACGAGCAGGACCTCGACGACGAGGAGGACGCCGAGCACGCGCGCGTTGACGTCGATCTTCAGCCAGCCGAACGCGCCGACCGCCAGCACGGCCGCCAACGCCGGTATCCACCAGGCGAGTTCGGTGTGCAGATAGGTGGAGAAGAGCCCGGAGACCTCGAAGCCGAACAGGCCGTAGATCGCGAACTGGAGCGCGTTGTAGGCGACGAACGCGACGACGGCCGCCGCCGCGCCCGCGGTGCCGCCCAGGCCCCGGGAGATGTACGCGTAGAAGGCGCCCGCGTTGTGCACGTGCCGGCTCATCTCGGCGTACCCGAAGGAGAAGAGCGCGAGCACGGCGCCCAGCACCACGAAGAGCAGGGGCTGTCCGACGATGCCCATCACCCCGAAGGTCGTCGGCATGACGCCCGCGACCACCATCAGCGGGGCGGTCGCGGCCAGGACGGACAGCAGCAGCCCGGTGGTGCCGAGCCGGCCGGCGCGCAGGGCGCGCTCCTGCCCCTTGAAGGTGCTGATGCCGTCGGGGGCGGCATCGGCCGGTCGCTTGCTTGCGTTCGAACTGCCCGGCGTCATCGCTGAGTTGTCCTCTCGGAGAGCGGTCGTGCGAACAGGGGCCGTGCTGCTGTGCCGTCTCACACCGCGCCGAGCGAGCGGGCCCGTGCGGTGCGGAACGCCGTGTACGGGTCGCGGTCCGGGTACGACCACGGGGCCGGGGTCACGTGGTCGCCGATGCGCTGGAAGAGGGCGGCCGCCTCGGCGCCGTGGCCCTCGCAGAACTTGGCGTGGGCCAGGAAGTTGAGGTCGACGAAGCGGCGCGGGTGGTCCTCGCGCTCCCACTCCAGCCACCAGTCGAACGCGGTCCGCAGCACCAGGCCCGCGCGGCGGCCCTCCCAGTGCCCGGAGGCGGCCGGGTCGGCGGGTTCGAGTCCGGCACCGGCCAGGACGCGGTAGCGCTCGGCGTGCGCGACGACGGGGAGCATGGCCAGCGGGGAGTCGGCGGGGGCCTGCCGGGCCGCCCAGTCGGCGAAGTCGTAGACCTCGTGCAGCGGGTCGGGCCCGGCGTCGGCGCGGCGTTCGGCGAGCCGGGCGACCATCAGGTGGTGGGCGTGGTGGTGGTCGGGGTAGCGGCGGCGGATCTCGTCGAAGAAGAGCCGGACGACGTCCTCCTCGCTGCCGAGCGAGCGCTCCAGGAGCAGCAGGCCGAACCAGGGGGTGGGGTCGGCCGGGTCGAGCGCGGCGGCGGCCCGGCAGGCGGCGCGGGCCGTCTCGGGGTGGCCCTTGCCCGCGCGGGCGTGGTGGACGAGGGCGAAGGCGCGCAGCAGCGCGGCGGACGGCGACTCGGGCTCGGCGATCTGCCAGTCGTGGGCCCAGGGCAGTGCGCCGGGTTCGGCGCCCAGGACGCTCACGCGGTGCGCGCGGCGGTCCCAGTCGTCGCCGGTGGCCGCGAGGAGTGCGCGGACGGCGGTCCACCGTCCCTGTGTCAACGAGACGCGGGCGGTGATGAGTTGGGCGTCGTCGAGCGCGGGATCGAAGGCCGCGGCCGCGGTGCGTCTGCGGCCCCGGGCGAGCGGGGGTGGTGGGGGCACCGGGGGAATCCCTCACGAGTGCGGGTTGTCAGGGGGTGATCACTCACAGCCAATCTCTCCCCAAGGGGGGCCGTCAAGTTCCGGCCCCCTGCCCGTACACGTCAACTGGCCGATAATGAACGGCAGTTGAATGCTGCCCCACGCGCCCCAGCCGTACCTGCGCTGCGTGAGGGGCGGCGGTCGCCGACCGCCGCCCCTGGACACGAGTACACGATGGCTGAATTGACTACTCGTCAGAAACCGCTGTCCATCGGGGACTTGGCCAACCTCGGGACCCGGCGGGCGAGTTCACCCCAGCGCCTTCACCCCAGCGCCTTCGCCGCCGCCCGCCCCGCGGTGCGCCCCGAGAACAGGCAGCCGCCGAGGAAGGTGCCCTCCAGGGAGCGGTAGCCGTGCACCCCGCCGCCGCCGAAGCCCGCCGCCTCCCCGGCCGCGTACACGCCCTCCAGCGGGTCGCCGGCCTCGGTGAGGACGCGGGCGGACAGGTCGGTCTCCAGGCCGCCGAGCGTCTTGCGGGTGAGGATGTTGAGCCGCACGGCGATCAGCGGGCCCGCCTTCGGGTCCAGGATGCGGTGCGGGGGCGCCGTCCGGATGAGCCGGTCGCCGATGAAGCGGCGGGCCCCGCGGATGGCGGTGACCTGGAGGTCCTTGGTGAAGGGGTTGCGGATCTCGCGGTCGCGGGCCACGATCTCGCGGCGCAGCGCGGCCTCGTCGATCAGCGGTTCCTTGGTGAGCGCGTTCATGCCGCGCACCAGGGCACCGAGGTCCTTCTCGACGACGAAGTCGGCTCCGTGGTCCATGAACGCCTGCACCGGGCCCGGCACGTCGGCGCGGGCGCGCCCGATGACGTCACGGATGGACTTGCCGGTCAGGTCGGGGTTCTGCTCGGAGCCCGAGAGCGCGAACTCCTTGCCGATGATCTTCCGGTCGAGCACGAACCAGGTGTACTCGTAGCCGGTCTTCATGATGTGTTCCAGCGTGCCGAGGGTGTCGAAGCCGGGGAACAGCGGCACCGGCAGCCGACGGCCGCGCGCGTCCAGCCAGAGCGAGGAGGGGCCGGGCAGGATGCGGATGCCGTGGTTGTCCCAGATGGGGTTCCAGTTGGCGATGCCCTCGGTGTAGTGCCACATGCGGTCGCGGTTGATGAGGTGGGCGCCCGCCTCCTCCGCGACGCCGAGCATCCTGCCGTCGACGTGTGCTGGCACCCCGGCGACCATCCGCTCGGGCGGGGTGCCGAGCCGCTTGGGCCAGTTGGCGCGGACCAGGTCGTGGTTGCCGCCGATGCCGCCGGAGGTGACGATCACCGCCTGCGCCTTCAGCTCGAAGGTGCCGGTGACCGTGCGGCTGCTGGCCTTGCCGCGCTCCACTCCGGACGCCTCCAGCACCTCCCCGGTGACGGTGTCCACAGTCCCGCCGGTGCGGCCGAGCCCGGTGACCCGGTGCCGGAACCTCAGCTGGACCAGCCCGCGCGCGACCCCCCCCCCCCCCCGCCGCACGAACGGCTCGACGACGCCTGGCCCGGTCCCCCACGTGATGTGGAAGCGGGGCACGGAGTTGCCGTGGCCGTTGGCGTCGTAGCCGCCGCGTTCGGCCCAGCCGACCACCGGGAAGAAGCGCACGCCCTGCGCGTGCAGCCAGGCCCGCTTCTCACCGGCCGCGAAGTCGACGTACGCCTCGGCCCACTTGCGCGGCCAGTGGTCCTCGGGCCGGTCGAAGGCGGCCGTGCCCATCCAGTCCTGGAGGGCGAGCGCGTGGCTGTCCCTGATGCCCAGGCGGCGCTGTTCGGGCGAGTCGACGAAGAAGAGGCCACCGAAGGACCAGAACGCCTGTCCGCCCATCGCCTGCTCGGGCTCCTGGTCGAGGAGGATGACCTTCCGGCCCGCGTCCACCAGTTCGGCGGTCGCGGTGAGCCCGGCCAGGCCCGCCCCGATCACGATGACGTCTGCGTCGAAGGCCATGGCCCGTCCTCTCGCGGTGCGCGCACCGGTGGGCGGGCGCGTCGGCGCGGCCCGCGGTCAGCAGTTGTTACTCGCGGGTCAGATCCTTGGGCAGAAGTGTGACCGAGTCAACCGGCCGCCCTGCGCGGCCCGTCCTGTTGCCAACCTCACGTCGCGGATGCGGAAGGCGCTCCTCCCCCTGGCCGGACGGGCCCGGCGGCAACCGGGAGGCGGGCAGGAGTTCGACGGAACGGCGCAAGCGGAACGCGCGCCCCGGCACCGGACGCTACAGTCGGCCTGATACGCGTCCCGTGACCCCACAGATCATTCGAGGTACGAGCGTGTCGGTACTGGTTCTGGTTCTCGCCGTGAGCGCCGCCTGCTGTCTGGGCATCGGTTTCGTCCTCCAGCAGAACGCCGCCCAGCGGGCACCCCTGGGCGACTTCCTCTCCCCGCGGCTGCTGCTCGACCTCGTGCGCGTGCCGCGCTGGCTGGGCGGCATCGCGCTGATGGTGGCCGGCATGGTGCTCGGCGCCGTCGCGCTGTCCCAGGGCGAGATCTCCCTGGTCGAGCCGCTGCTGGCGACCAACCTCCTCTTCGCCCTCGCGCTCTCCCGCCACCAGACCCGCCAGCCGCTGGGCCGCCAGGGCTGGACCGGGCTCGCGCTGCTCGCGGGCGGGGTGACGGCGTTCATCGTCGCGGGGCAGCCGGAGGGCACCGCCGCGGTCGCCGACCCGGTACGGCACTGGCTGATCATCGGCACCATGGTGGGCCTCGCGCTGCTGCTGACGACCTGCGCGAAACGCTCGCTGCTCGGCTCGGGCCCGGTCCTCCTCTCGCTCGCGGCGGGCCTGCTCTACGGCGTGCAGGACGCGCTCACCCGGGTCAGCGGCCAGCGGTTCGCCGAGGGCGGCCTCGCCGAGCTGATGACGGGCTGGCAGCCGTACGGCGTGCTGGTCATCGGCGTGACGGGGCTGGTCCTCGTCCAGAGCGCGTTCGAGACGGCGCCGCTGCGGATGTCCCTGCCGGCCATGACCGCCGCCCAGCCGCTGGCCGGGATCGCGTGCGGGGTGGGTTTCCTGGGCGACCGGCTGCGCACCGACACGGGCGCCCTGGCGTGGGAGGCCGCCGGGCTGGCGTCGATCGTCGCGGGCATCGTGCTGCTCGGGCTGCACCCGGCGATGCCGACGGGCGTGGCGGCACCGCGCCGGGCCCTGCAACCCGGCTGAGAGCCTGCCCGGGGCCGTTGCGGCCGTGCGCGGTGCGCGGGTTGGATGAGGGCATGACTGCCGCTGATGGGCCCCTGAACCCCGCCGACGAGATCCTCGACATCGTGGACGAGCAGGACCGGGTCGTCGGCCGGGCACCCCGGGGCGAGGCGTACGCGCGCGGCCTGCGCCACCGGTGCTCGTTCATCCTGGCCCGGGACGCCGAGGACCGGATCTTCGTGCACCGCAGGACCCCCACCAAGCTCGTCTTCCCCTCCTTCCACGACATGTTCGTCGGCGGCGTGGTCGGCGCGGGCGAGTCCTACGACGAGGCCGCCCTGCGCGAGGCCGAGGAGGAACTCGGCGTCTCCGGGCTGCCGCAGCCGCGGTTCCTCTTCAAGTTCCTGTTCACCGACGCGGACGGGAACAGCTGGTGGTCCGCCGTCTACGAGGTCCGGTGCACGCTGCCGGTGCGCCCCCAGGTCGAGGAGGTCGCCTGGTACGACTTCCTGCCCGAGGCCGAGCTGGACCGGCGGCTGGCGGAGGGCGAGTGGACGCCCGACGGGCTCGCGGCCTACCGGCGGCTGAAGGAGTACCGCGCGACCGGGGAGTGACGCCCCGCGAGGGCGTCCCGTCCGTGTCGTAGGGTCATTAATGTGATCGAATTCGTGCGGAACGCCCGGCTCTGGTTCGCGCCGGAGGAGGTGCGGGCGGACGGTGACACCCCCGACTACCGGTTCTCGCTGGCCAACGAGCGCACCTTCCTGGCCTGGCTGCGCACCGCGCTCGCGCTGATCGGCGGCGGCTTCGCCGTGGACCAGTTCCTGCCGGACCTCAACCGCGGCTGGCGCATCGGGCTGGCGCTGTCCCTGCTGGGGGCCGGGGTGCTGTGCGCGCTGCGCGCCGTCAACCACTGGGTGCGCTGCGAGCGGGCGATGCGGCGCGGCGAGGACCTGCCGGTGTCCCGCTTCCCCGCGCTGCTGTCGGTCACGGTGGCCGTCGTCGCGATCGTGATGGTCGTGGTCGTCCTCGCCGGCTGGGAGGGGTGAACCCCGGGTGCGGGACGCCGACGGGGCCGTGGCCGTGCGCGACCCGGGGCTCCAGCCCGAGCGCACCCGCCTGGCCTGGCGGCGTACGACGCTGACGGGCACCGCCTCCGCCGTACTGGCCGTGAAGACCGCGCTGCACGGCGGCTCGACGGTGGGGCTCACCGGCTGCGCGCTGTGCTGTCTGCTGTGGGTCGGCTTCGTGGCCGTCGCGCACCGCCGGATCCGGGCGCTGTCCGCCGCGGACGCGCGGGGCCCGGTGCCGCTGTCCCCGCGCCACGCGACGGCGGCGGTGCTGTGCACGGTGGCGCTCGCGGTGTGCGCGGCGGTGCTGGTGTTCTGAGGGAAACGGCTCCGCGCTGTTCTGCGTGTTCCGTCGGAGGCGGCTTTCCGGCGGCCGGAAAGAAACCCGCCCCGAGGAACCTGGGATTCCGGTGAGACGTTGTCGTCGCACAGGGCCTGTGGCGTGCCGGCCGGTTGCCCAATTGGCCCATTTTTCCAGTGTTTCGAGGGATCCAGTGATGCAGGGGATGCGATGACCACAGCCGAGCCGTACACGCCGTACACGGTGCAGCCCGCCGACGACGTGCACGCGTACGTGCAGCCCGACGGCGGCTGGTGCGTGAACAACGCCGGGTTCGTCAGCGACGGCGAGACCACGCTCCTGGTGGACACCACGACCACCGAGCGCCGCACGCGCGCGTTGAGCGCCGCGATCACCGACGCCGGGGCCCCCACGCCGCGTTACGTCGTCAACACCCACCACCACGGCGACCACACCTACGGCAACGGCCTGTTCGCGGCCACCGCGACGGTCGTCTCGCACGTCGACTGCCGCCGCGAGGCCCTGGCCGCCGGGCACAACCTCTCGCTGGTGTGGCCGGACATCGACTACGGCGACGTCCCTCTCCACGGCGCGGACCTGACGTACACCGACCGGACCACGATCCACGTCGGCGCTCTGGAGGTGGAGCTGATCCACCCGGGGGTCGCGCACACCACCGGGGACTCGATCGTGTGGCTGCCGCAGCGGCGGGTGGTGTTCGCCGGGGACCTGGTCTTCGAGGGCGGCACCCCGTTCTTCCTGATGGGCTCGCTCACCGGCTCGCTGCGCGCCCTGGACGTGCTGCGCGGGCTGGACGCCGAGACGGTCGTACCGGGGCACGGCCAGGTGACCGACCCGTCGGAGTTCGACCGTACGGAACGGTATCTGCGCTTCGTCGCGGACGTGGCCGAGAAGAACCACGCGGCCGGTCGTACGCCCCTGGAGGCGGCCCGGGCCACCGACCTCGGGGAGTTCGCCGCATGGCGCGAGAGTGAGCGCCTGGTGGCCAACCTGCACCGCGCGTACGCCGAACTGGACGGGCTGCCCGAGGGCGCGCCCCTGGACCCGCTGCCCGCGTTCTTCGACATGGCGGCGGTGAACGGCGGGCAGATGGTCCACAGCCACGCCTGAGCGCGCACGGACCGGTCCGCCCCGCTTGACTTTCCCGTATTCGGCGCCACGGTGTGACCGTGGCGCCGATCACGTTCACGCCCCCTACTGGACGACATACCGACCGGTCGGCATCATGATGCAGGCACGTGCACGGGTACGTACGTACGCGGTTCGTACCCAGCCCCTTTTCCGCTGCCCGACTTCCGATGCCCCGACTTCCGATGCCCGACGGAGGAACTCGACGATGAGCCCAGACCACCCGCCGGGTCTCGACCCCGACCGCCTGCGCGCCCTGCTCGACGCCGAACGGCCCGGCCTGGTGACCGGCCCGCTCACCGCCCGGCTGATCGAGGGCGGGCGGTCGAACCTGACGTACACGGTCACGGACGGGACCTCGCGCTGGGTCGTCCGGCGGCCACCGCTGGGCCACGTGCTGGCCACCGCGCACGACATGCGGCGCGAGCACCGCGTCATCAGCGCCCTGCACCCGACGGCCGTGCCGGTGCCGCGCCCGGTGCTGCTGTGCGAGGACGAGTCGGTGCTCGGGGCGTCGTTCTACGTCATGGAGTTCGTCGAGGGCATCCCGTACCGCACCGCCGAGCAGCTGGAGCCGATCGGCCCGCGGCGCACCCGGGAGGCCGTCCTCGGGCTCGTGGACACGCTGGTCGAGCTGCACGCGGTGGACCCGGCCGCGGTGGGGCTCGCGGACTTCGGGCGCCCGGACGGCTTCCTCGACCGCCAACTGCGGCGCTGGGGCAAGCAGTTGGACGCCTCGCGCAACCGCGACCTGCCCGGCATCGACGAGCTGCACGCGGCGCTCGGCCGGAGCCTGCCCCACTCCCCCGCCCCGGCGGTCGTGCACGGCGACTACCGGCTCGACAACGTGCTGCTCGGCGACGGGGATCGCATCACGGCCATCCTGGACTGGGAGATGTCCACGCTCGGCGACCCGCTCACCGACCTCGGGCTGCTGGTCATGTACAGCGTGCCGCTGGACGTCCTCGAATCCCCCGTCTCCACGACCGCCTCGGCCGCCGGGCACCCGGAACCGGCCGAGCTGATCGCGCGGTACGCCGCCCGCTCCGGGCGGGACGTGTCGGCCGTCGCGTGGTACACGGCGTTCGCCTGGTTCAAGCTCGCCGTGATCCTTGAGGGCATCCACTACCGCTACACACTCGGGCAGACGGTCGGCGGCGGCTTCGACCGCATCGGCGAACTCGTCCCCGTCTTCATCGACCACGGCCTGACGACGCTCCACGACGGCATCCCCGGCTCCGCGGACAGCACGGACAGCACGGACCGCACGAGCGTCGCGGGCACCCAAGAAGGCTTCCAGGAAGGCTGATCCGTCATGGACTTCGCATTCGACGCGCGCACCGAGGAACTGCGCGCCCGGCTCCTCGCCTTCATGGACGAGTACGTCTACCCGGCCGAGACCACCGCCCACGAGCAGCGCGCCGCGCTGGCCTCGCCGTGGGACACCCCCGCCGTCGTCGAGGAACTGAAGGCCGAGGCGCGGCGGCAGGGCCTGTGGAACCTCTTCCTGCCCGACGCCGAGTACGGGGCCGGGCTCACCAACCTCCAGTACGCGCCGCTGGCCGAAATCACCGGCCGCAGCCCGCAGTTGGCACCCACCGTGACCAACTGCTCCGCCCCGGACACCGGGAACATGGAGGTGCTGTCGCAGTTCGGCGACGAGGCGCAGAAGAAGCAGTGGCTGGAGCCGCTGCTGGCCGGCGAGATCCGCTCGGCCTTCGCGATGACCGAGCCGGAGGTGGCCTCCTCGGACGCCACCAACATCACGACCCTCATCGAACGGGACGGCGACGACTACGTCGTCACGGGCCGCAAGTGGTACATCTCCGGGGCGATGAACCCGGACTGCCGGATCCTCATCGTGATGGGCAGGACGGATCCGGAGGCCGACGACGTCCGCCGCCGTCAGTCGATGGTGCTGGTCCCGCGCGACACCCCGGGCGTCACGATCAAGCGGGCCATGCAGGTGTTCGGCTACGAGGACCACTACCACGGCGGCCACGCCGAGGTGATCTTCGACCACGCGCGCGTGCCGGTGTCCCACCTCATCGGCGAGGAGGGCGGCGGCTTCGCCATCGCCCAGGCCCGGCTCGGCCCCGGCCGCATCCACCACTGCATGCGGCTGATCGGCATGGCGGAGCGGGCGATCGAGCTGATGTGCCGCCGGGCCGTGGACCGCACGGCGTTCGGCAAGCCGCTGGCCCAGCAGGGCGTGATCCACAACTGGATCGCGGACGCCCGGGTCGCGGTCGAGCAGCTGCGGCTGCTGGTGCTGAAGACCGCCTGGCTGATGGACACGGTCGGCAACCGGGGCGCGCACACCGAGATCCAGGCCATCAAGATCGCCACGCCCCGCACGGTCGTCGACATCATCGACCGGGCCATCCAGCTGCACGGCGCGGGCGGCCTGAGCCAGGACTTCCCGCTGGCCGAACTGTACGCGGGCGCCCGCACGTTGATGATCGCCGACGGCCCCGACGAGGTGCACCAGCGGTCGCTGGCGCGCCGGGAGCTGAAGAAGCACCAATAGCGATCAGTAGGCAGGCATGGGTAAGGGGCGGGCGCAATGGCGCCCGCCCCTTACCCATGCCGCAGAAACCCCTACGGCCGCAGCGCCCGCAGCAGCAGGTCGGCGAGGTGGTCGGCGACCTCCTGGGGGGTGAGGGGGCCGCCGGGGCGGTACCAGGTCGACAGGTGGTGCACCGAGCCGAAGTGGTAGTCGACGACCAGGTCCGCGGGGGTGGCCGTGGAGAAGACGCCCGCCTTCTGGCCCTCCTCGACCAGCTCACGGAAGCGTTCGTGGTAGCGGCGGCGCTCGGCGCGCACCTGCTTGTCCTTCTCCTCACCGAGGTGGTGCATGGAGCGGAAGAAGATCATCGCGTCGTCGAGGTTGGCGATGGTGGTGACGACGACGTCGGCCGCGGCCCCGCGCAACCGCTCCTCGACGGGCGCGTCGGAGTCCACGTACGCGTCCAGCCGCTCCTGCTGGACGCGCAGCACGCGCGCGTACACCTCGTGCAGCAGGTCGTCCTTGGAACCGAAGTAGTGGTAGAGCGCGCCCTTGGTGACGCCCGCCGCCTCGACGATCTCCTGCACCGAGGTGCGGTCGTAGCCCTGCTCGGCGAAGAGCCGGGTGGCGGCGGCCAGGAGCCGCTGGGGTACGGGAGTACCGTCACCGTCCGTCGTTCTGGGCACTGCCGCCACCTGCCTTTCGAAACGTGCGTTCAGCCGTACGCGCGTTCAGCCGCGTGCGTGTTCAGCCGTGTGCACCGGCTGACTTGTACGGACTGCCCCCGGGCGGGAGCGGTTCCCTCCGGGGAATCTTTCCACCCGCGGGCGCCGTGGTCAGCGCTGGGCCTCCCACTTCTGCTGGAGGTGGTTCATGCTGTTCAGCCAGTTGTCCGGGTGGGTGGCCCGGAGCCGGTAGTACTCGGCGGTGTCGGGGTGCGGCAGGACCAGGAAGCGGTCCTGCGCCATGCCCAGGAACAGCGCGTCGACGACGTCCTCGGGGGCTATCGCGGTCGGCGCGAGCACCAGTTCGCCGACGCTCCCGGACGCGGCCAGCATGTCGGTGCGGACGCCCTCCGGGCAGATCGCGTGGACCTTGAGACCGCGGTGGCGGTAGGTCAGCGAGAGCCACTCGGCGAAGGCGAGGGCGGCGTGCTTGGTGACGCTGTACGGGGCCGCGCCGAGCATGCTGAGCAGCCCGGCGGCGGAGACGGTGGACACGAAACGGCCCGAGCCGCGCTCCAGCCAGGCCGGGAGCAGCTCGTGGGCCGCCCGGACGTGCGCCATGACGTTCACGTCCCAGGCGTCGGCCCAGACGGCCTCGGGGGCCGCCTGGGAGCCGCCGGAGCCCAGGCCCGCGTTGGCGCAGTAGATGTCGACGGTGCCGCCGAGCGCCTCGCGGGCCTCGGGCACGATCGTGGAGGCGTCGCCGGGGACCGCGGTGCCGCCGATCTCGTCGGCGACGGCCTTCGCCTTGCCGGCGTCGATGTCGTTGACGACGACCCGGGCGCCCTCGGCGGCGAACCGCCGGGCCAGCGCCGCCCCGATACCGCCGCCGGCCCCGGTGACGACCACTCCGGCATCCTGCACGGTTCCCACCATCGGTCTCCTTCGACGCGACGCGACCTGACGTGACACTCCGCGTCAGACTAACCGGTCGGTATGCCACGGGGAAGGGAGTGGGGAGGAAGGCGCGGGGAGGACCGGAGGGGAACAGCAACGCTCGTTGGCCAACAGGCGTAGGCACACACCCGTTGGCCAACAAGCGTTGACCTGCGCTCAGCGCGCTACGACCGGCTCACCGATGCGACGTGTACTCCACCACCTGCTGGAACGTCGGCCGGTTCTGCCAGCTGATGGCGCCGTGCTTGATGCCGCCGAGCGCGTGCTGCACGATCGAGTCCGCGCACCACTGGTCGCCCGCCGAGCAGTACGTGTCGCCCGGGTAGACCTGCGCCGCCGTCATCCCCGCCGCCGTCTTCAGCGTGCTGATGAGGATGTCCCGGCAGGCGCTGAGGCTGCCGCCGCCGCAGTACTGCTGCGCCAGCGGGCCCTTCACCGTCTCGCCCAGCACGGACCGCATGTCCTTGTCGACATAACTCCACCAGCCGTACTGGAAGGAGCTGCCCGCGTGGGCGCCGGTCGGGCCGTGCCCGGCCGACGGGGACTCGTCGATGGCCAGGTTGCTGGTGAACGCGGTGTACAGGTCGCTGCCCAGCCCCGGCTGGAACTCCGCCTGGACCAACAGCGGCCACCAGGCGTCCAGGATGCGGATCGCGTCGGCGTTGGCGTAGGTCTTCGAACCGGCCGCCGTCACCGTGCGTTTGCCGCCCGCCGTCAGCCAGGTCTGGAGTTTGGTGACCGCGGCGGCGGCCGTGGTGTCCGTGACCGTCGAGCTGTTGACGACCTTGAGCAGGTCCGGCAGCACGTCCTCGGCGCGCAGGTCCTCAAGGGCCGCGTCGGCCATCGCCTTCACCAGGGAGGCTCTGGTCACCCCGCCCGCGGCGACGAGTTTCTTCACCCGGTCGTCGAGCAGGTTGCCGCGGTGCACGGAGCCGTCGCCCCAGGACGAGGCCGTGTAGTCGAGGGCCTGTTTGTTGTTCCAGGAGACGTAGTAGTCCTGGTCGATGGAGTTGGGGTGCTGGGAGGCCGGCGTGTAGGTCGCCGTGTTCGTCGTCGGATCCCAGCCCTGCCACTCGTACGCGGCCTGCGCCCACACCGGGAACTCGGCGTCGACCCCGGTGGCGCGGACCGGGTTGTCGCCGCTGTTGTAGTACGCGGTGTGCGTGGAGTCGACGTAGAACCAGTTGAACGTGTAGTTGATGTGCTGCGTGGCGGTCTGGAAGTCGGTCGGGCTCTTGATGGCGTCCGGGTCGTTCAGCATCTGGAAGCCGATGATCGAGTCGACCTCGTGCATGTACGAGGAGCGCAGCGAGGTGTAGGCGACCTTCTTGCCGCCGACCGTCGCTCTGTACTCGACCGGGCCGTACTTCGTTTTCCAGACTCTCATCGTGTAACCGCCCGCCGCGGTGCCGTCGGCGGTGGTGGGCACCCAGGAGTTGGTCTGTTCGACCTCCTCCATGGCGGTGCAGGTGCCGTGGTACAGGTAGTGGTAGTCGTCCTGGCACAGCTCGACGGCGTAGCTGTCGATGATGTCCTGGCCGGAGGTCGTGGCGCTCCACGAGTAGTCCTGGCCGCGGCCGAGTTCGACGTACATGCTCAGTCCCGCGAAGGAGGCGCCGCGGGCGCTGATGCCCGGGCCCTGGATCTCCTGGAGCATGAGCAGCTGGGGCGCGAAGTAGCCGGTCTGCGGCCCGAAGACGGCGATGGGGTGCCCGCTGGCGGTGTACTTGCCGCTGACGACGAGGGCGTTGGACATGCCGCGCCGGGCCGAGCTGAGGGCGGTGGCGGTCGCCGTGCTGGAGGCGGTCGTGGCGGCGGTGGTGGCCGCGCTGCCCGTGCGGTCGTAGACGAGGGGTTCCTCGGTCACCGAACCGGCGTCGGGCAGCGCCTCGCCCTGCGGGTTGGCGGGCGCGGTGGCGTACGGGAAGCTCTCGCCGTCGTGGACGGTGAGGACGGCCTCGGGGTCGTTGCGTTCGCGGAAGGACTCCCAGACCTTGGTGCCCTCGGTGACGCCGTACTGCTCCTGGGCGGCCATCAGCGAGATGGCGTTGTTGACCTCGCCGCCGCCCCCGGAGCCGAAGAGCGCGCCGATGACGGAGGCCAGCGCGACCAGGTCGGTGAGCTTGAAGTGGTCGATGGTGCCGGCGTTGGTGACGGAGTCCTTGTGGCCGGTGAGGACGTACTCGCCGGGGAAGTAGCGACCGCTGTCGGAGGCGTCGATGTAGGAGTTGATGCCCGCGAGGTAGGCGTTGGCGTCGGCGAGGGCCGTCTGGCCGCGGGTGCCGTTGTCGGCGACGACGTTGTCGATCTGCGACTGGAGTTCGGCCTCGGTGTACGGGGCGTCGCGGTAGAACTGCTGCTCCAGGCCCTGGTTGTCGGCGGCGCCGCCCGCGAAGGAGGTCAGCTCGCCGCGGCCGACGTGCCGGAAGACGTCCATCAGCCACAGCCGGTCCTCGGCGGCGGCGTACCCGGCGCCGAACTCGGTGCCGTAGCGGGTGGTTCCGGTGATGTGCGGGACGCCGGTCTTCTTGTCGCGGACGATCGTGACGTCGGTGCGGCCGGCCGGGCTCTCGGTGGAGGCGACCTGGTCGGAGGCGACGCCGAACGAGGAGTCGTTGAAGAAGTTGTTGATGGTGGCGTTGGTGAGGGTGGAGTAGCCGGTGGCCAGGTTGGCGTAGGGGCCCAGCTGGTCCTCGGCGTGGTCGGGCTGCACGCCGAACGCCTGGTTGAGGAGGACCTGGGCGAGGGTGGCGTTGCCGTTCTCCCCGGGCGGGAGGATGTCGGAACACTGGCCGCCGCAGTAGTCGTTGGCGGCGAGGGTGTCGGCGGCGGCCGCCTGGGTGAGGGGGGTCAGCAGTCCGGCGACGAGAACGCATATCGACGCCGCTTTGAGGAACTTCGGAAATCTGCCGGGAGTTCTCAGTCTGTCGAGGGTGGTGCGTGGGAAGCGCCGTGACATGGGGGCTCCATCGGGATGGTGGTGGGGCGGGACGTTACCGCCGGTATCCCCGGTATTGAAGATGAACATGCGTCAAGTTTTGGCGTCGATGGACGAGCAAGTGCCCGTGGCACGGGTCGAGTTCGGGCAGTTCCTGTCCGGCTCCGCGATCCCGTACAGGCGGCTCACAGAGTCGGCAGGTAGCACAGAGGGGAGGGTCGAGAGGTGGTCCGCGAGGCGTTCGACGGATGGCTTATGGAGGTCATCGGAAATCGGATGGAGCCGAATCGCTTGTCGATACGTCTATTCGGCGACGTCCCGAACGACGACGCCGAAGTGGCCTAAGTACAGGTGCAGGTGTGACGGAGGTGCAGGGCGATGGCCGGTTTCCGGAGTCTGGCGAGACAGGTGCGCGATCAGCGCTGCGATCTGGCACTACGACGCTATTCCTTGCGCAAGTGCCTTGAGAGGTTCGCCCCTTACGGACACAGGGCGACATGGGACCATCTGTGCGCCCGGGCCGGCTTCGGCCCGGAGGACCGCTCCCCCGACCCGGCGCGGCTCGTGGCCGCACTGGACGAGCTGGAGGAGGCCCGGTCCGTGTGGCTCGCCTACGAGGTCGGGTTCGCACAGCGCCGCAAGAAGGAGAAGCACGACGGACTGCGCCGGCCGGGCAGTGTGGACGACTGGCACCGGCTGACCTGGGGCGGATTCGGCGTCGCGTGGTGCGACGACCCGCGGGTCCACCCCCATGAACAACTCGCCGAGGTGCTGCGCCGGCTGATCGCCGCGCTGGAGCGCGAGCCGGGCGCGGTGTGCCCGGTGTGCGCCGGGGAGCGCCTCCTGTGGAAGTACGACCTGGCCCACGAGCCGTCCTCGGGCCCGGTCTGCACGGACTGCGGCATCGTCGTGCCGCGCCCCGTACTGACCCCCGAGGCCCTGGCGGGAACCAGGCGCGAACGCCTGCTGCTGGCCTCGGCCTGAGCCGTGGCCTCGGCCTGAGCCGTGCCGAGTCGTACCAGGGGTGCGCCGACGGAGTCGTACCCCTGATTCGGCACCACGGCCCGCTCCGGGCCAACCACCCTTCCCCGTCCGCCTCTTGATGCGCGCCCCGGTCCGTCTTCCGGCGGCTCGCGCCCTACGGTGTGCGGTCGCCGCCGCCGCGGGTGCGGGTGGCCGGTGGGCTCTCCGGGGCCAGGGACGAGCCCGCCCTACGGTCGCCGAAGACGTCGTCCGGGTTGGACAGGGCACAGGTGCTCAGCGAGAGACAGCCGCAGCCGATGCAGTCGGTGAGCTGGTCGCGCAGCCGGCCGAGCAGCTGGATGCGCTTGTCCAGTTCGGCGCGCCAGGTCTCCGACAGGCGCGCCCAGTCCTCGCGGTTCGGGGTGCGCTCCTCGGGCAGTTCGGCGAGCGCGTCCCGGATGGTGGCCAGCGGGATGCCCACACGCTGCGCCGCGCGCACGAAGGCGACCCGGCGCAGTGCGTCCCGGTGGTAGCGGCGCTGGTTGCCGGCCGTACGACGGCTGCTGATCAGGCCCTTGGTCTCGTAGAAGTGCAGGGCGGACACAGCCGCGCCACTGCGGGCCGACAGCTGTCCGACGGTCAACTCGTGGATCTTCTCGGGGATCTTCTGAGGCACTCTGCCGAGCCTACCGAGATCCCCGGCCGGTCCTGCCGGCCCCCACAGGGGTTCCCCCGGCCCCTCCCGGTGTGCCGCACGCTCCGGATGCGTTGACAGGGGCCCCGGCGCCTACCATGCTAAGCAGTTGCTTAGAGATCGGGCCGCCGCGCCGAGACACGCGGCGGCCCTGCTACCGGAAGGGCCGGGACGACATGGCGGAGCCGAGGATCTTCACGTCAGCCGACGAGCTGAAGGCGGCGGTGGGCGAGCAGTTGGGGTACACCGACTGGCTGGAGATCGACCAGAAGCGGATCGACCTGTTCGCCGACGCCACCGGCGACCACCAGTGGATCCACGTCGACCCGGAGCGGGCGGCCACCGGCCCGTTCGGCACGACCATCGCGCACGGCTACCTCACGCTGTCCCTGCTGCCCCTCTTCGGGCCCCAGCTGATCAAGGTCGAGGGCGTGAAGATGGGCGTCAACTACGGGACGAACAAGGTCCGTTTCCCCTCCCCCGTACCGGTGGGCTCCCGGCTGCGCGCGACCGCGACGATCACCTCGGCGACGGACGTGGAGGGCGGCGTCCAGGTCGGCGTCGCGTACACGGTGGAACGCGAGGGCGGCCAGAAGCCGGTGTGCGTCGCGGAGGCCGTGGCGCGGTACTACCTGTAACCCCCGCGCGGCGGGACACCTGCGACTCCCGCCCGGCGGGGGCTACTTCTTCGCCCCCACCATCCGCAGCACGAGGTCGGCGTAGAGCGCGCCGACCTCGTCGGGGGTGCGCAGGCCGTCGACGTTGAACCAGCGGGCCACGTCGATGCAGAGCGAGAGGACCGCGAGCGTGGTGCCGGGCACGTCGGGCACGTCGAACTCGCCCGTCGCCACGCCGTCCGCGATGATCCCGCGCACGGCCGCGTCGCTCTCCCGCCGCAGTACGACGATCTCGGCGCGCGCCTCGGGGCCCAGCGAGTCCAGTTCGTACTGCACCACCCGCGCGACGGTGTGCTGGGCGGCGTGCCAGCGCACGAAGCCGAGTACGGCACCGGCGAGCCGCTCGGCCGCGCTGCCCTCGCGCTCCGCCGCCGTACGCAGGACTTCGAGGGCCTTCTCGTGGCCGATCCTGCTGATGCGGTGGAGCAGCTCTTCCTTGGTCTTGTAGTGGATGTAGAGCGCGGCCGGGCTCATGCCCGCGCGGCCGGCGATGTCCCGGGTGGTCGTGGCGTGGTAGCCGCGTTCGGCGAAGGCGTCCACGGCGGCGACCAGCAGCCTGCGGGCCGCGTCAGGGGTGACCTCGGCCCACGGCTGCGCACCGCCGTCGGCCGTCTCCTGAGCCGTACTCATCCACTCGCCCCTTCCCGTGCCAGGACGAACACCATACCTCCGAAGCTGAGCGAGCGCTTAGACAGCCCGCTCAGAGGGGGCCCACGGGCTCAGAGCTTCTCGAAGGGGTCGTGTTCCGCGAGCAGTTTCTCCAGCCGCGCCTGGTCGACGCGGCTGACGATCTGCCCGGCCTCCTGCCGGTCGCGGACGACCTTGCACAGGGTGACGGTGGCGGTCACGAGGTAGAGGACGGCGATTGCGAGGAAGGCCCGCACCCAGGCGTCGATGTTCAGCTGGTAGATGCCGATCGCGGTCGCGGCGAGCGCGACGGCGAAGGAGGCGACGGCCTGGCCGTGGTAGGCGGCGGTGTGCTGCGGTCTGACGGGTGTGTCACTCATGCGGAACAGGATCGGGGCACCGGCCGCGGGGCACATCCGTAGCCGTACTCAGACGGATACTCAGTCCGACGGCCACGGCAGCTGATGCAGGGTCAGAACGCCGAAATCCCCGTCAGCGCACGGCCGATGAGCAGTTTCTGGATCTGGCTGGTGCCCTCGTAGAGGGTCATCACGCGGGCGTCGCGCAGGAGTTTGCCCGCCGGGTACTCGTCGATGTAGCCGTAGCCGCCGAAGACCTGGAGGGCGTTGTTCGCGGCGCGGACGGCGGCCTCGGAGGCGAAGAGCTTGGCCTTGGAGGACTCGACGGCGAAGGGCCGCCCGCGGTCGATCAGGTCGGCGACGCGCCAGGTCAGCAGGCGGGCCGCGTCGACGTCCACGGCGATGTCGCTGAGCAGTTCCTGGACGAGCTGGCGCCCCGCGATCGGCCTGCCGAACTGCTCGCGCTCGCCCGCGTATCCGACGGCCGCGTCCAGCGCGGCCTGGGCGATGCCGACGCAGCCCGCGGCGACCGACATCCGGCCCTTGGCGAGCGCCGACATGGCGACGGAGAAGCCCTTGCCCTCGGGGCCGAGCAGCGCGGTGGCGGGGACGCGGACGTCCTCGAAGACCAGTTCGGCGGTGGCCTGGCCGCGCAGGCCGAGCTTGCCGTGCAGGGTGCGGCGGGTGAGGCCGGGGGTGTCGGTCGGCACGAGGAAGGCGGAGACGCCCTTGTGGCCGGGCGCGTCCGTGGAACGGGCGAACAGCAGCACGACATCCGCCCAAGTCCCGTTCGTGATGAACATCTTGGTGCCGTTGACGACGTACTCGTCGCCCTCGCGGACGGCGCGCGTGGTGAGGTTGCCCGCGTCGGAGCCGGTGCCGGGTTCGGTCAGCCCGAAGCAGCCGACGTAGGCGCCGGAGGTGAGCCCCGGCAGCCAGCGGTGCTTCTGCTCCTCGCTCCCCCAGGCCGCGACCGTCTTGGCGACCAGCCCCAGGGAGACGGAGACGATGCCGCGCACCGAGGAGTCGCCGCGGCCGAGTTCCTCCGTGACCAGGCAGTACGCGAGGTGGTCGCCGCCACAGCCACCGTACTCCTCGGGGACGGTCAGACCGAGGAAGCCGACCTCGCCGAGCTTCTTCACGATCGACCGGTCGACGTTCTCGGCGCGGTCCCAGGCCACGGCGTTCGGCGTGATCTCGCGCGCCACGAAGTCGCGGGCGAGCCGCCGTACGGCGGTCTGTTCGTCGCTCAGCTCCAGGTTCACGGCACACCACCTCGCAGTCGGACGACACCGGGCCCGTCCCGTGCGACATAAATTAGCACTGCTAGTTTACGGGCCCCGCCCTACTATGTGCGCCATGGCCCGACCGCGCAAGCCCCTGCTGAGCACCGACCGGATCGTCGCGACGGCCCGGGACCTGGTGGACGCCGAGGGGCTCGCGGCCGTCTCGACGCGTCGGCTCGCCGCCGAACTCGGGGTCAGCGGGCCCTCCCTCTACAACCACTTCCGCACCAAGGACCAGATCCTGGAGGCGGTCGCGGACTCGGTCAGCGCCCAGGTCGACCTGTCGATGTTCGAGGACGGCCGCGACTGGCGGACCGCGCTGCACGACTGGGCCGTCTCCTACCGGGCGGCCCTGCGCGACCACCCCAACATCGTGCCGGTCCTCGCCCGCGGCCCCGGCCGCCGCCCCGCCGGACTCCGGCTCGCCGACGCGGTCTACGGCGGCATGGTCGGCGCGGGCTGGCCCCCGCCGCTGGCGACCTCCATCGGCGCGCTGATGCGGTACTTCGTGCAGGGTTCCGCGCTGAGTTCCTTCGCCGGGGGCTTCGTCGACGACGAGGGCGCGTACGACCCCGCCGACTACCCCCACCTCGGTCAGGCGCACCTCCTGGCCGAACAGCAGGAGAAGATCGACGAACGGGCCTTCGAGACTGGGCTGACCGCGCTGCTCGACGGGCTCGCGCAGCAGTACGAACGGCTGCCCGGGCGCTAAGCGGACGGGGCCACCGCGGAGGGCCACGTCGGAAATTCGCGAGCTTCGGGTGCCCGCAGTTCCTAGGCTCAGCAGCATGGTCCCCTCCCCCGCGGCCCCCCGACACCGCCTCCCCGCGCCCGCCGCCGCCTCGGTCACCGTCCTGCTGTGGGCGTCCGCGTTCGTCTCGATCCGCAGCGCCGGTGCGGCGTACTCGCCGGGCGCGCTCGCGCTCGGGCGGCTGCTGGCGGGGGCCCTGACGCTCGGGATCGTGTGCGCCGTACGGCGGGAGGGCCTGCCGCCCCGGAGCGCGTGGCGCGGGATCGCGCTGTCGGGGCTGCTCTGGTTCGGCTGCTACATGGTCGTCCTCAACTGGGGCGAACAGCAGGTCGACGCGGGTACGGCGGCGCTGGTCGTGAACGTCGGGCCGATCCTCATCGCGCTGCTGGGCGCCCGGTTCCTGGGCGATCCGATGCCGCCCCGGCTGCTGGCCGGGATGGCCGTGTCGTTCGCGGGCGCGGTCACCGTGGGGCTGTCCATGTCGGGCGAGGGCGG
This sequence comes from Actinobacteria bacterium OK074, assembly GCA_001298575.1. Taxonomy (GTDB): domain Bacteria; phylum Actinomycetota; class Actinomycetes; order Streptomycetales; family Streptomycetaceae; genus Streptomyces. Next base: position 3,732 of record LJCV01000099.1, on the reverse strand, counting down.
CTCGTCGGTGCTCGGGGTCGCGCTGTGCCTGCTGGCGGCCGTGACCTACGCATGCGGCGTCGTCTCCCAGAAACCGGCCCTCGGCTCGGCGAGCGCCCTCCAGGCGACGGCGTACGGCTGCGGGATCGGCGCCCTCTTCTGCCTGCCGTTCGCCGGGCAGCTGTGGCAGCAGGCCGCCGACGCGCCTGCCTCGGCCACCCTCAACATGGTCTACCTGGGCGTCTTCCCGACCGCGCTGGCGTTCACGACGTGGGCGTACGCCCTGGCCCGTACGACGGCGAGCAGCATGGGCGCGACGACGTACGCCGTACCCGCGCTGGTGGTGGGCATGTCGTGGCTGTTCCTGGGCGAGGTGCCGGGGCTGCTCACGCTGGGCGGCGGGGTGCTGTGCCTGGCGGGGGTCGCGGTCTCGCGGTCACGGCCCCGACGGCGGCCGGACCCGCAGACCGCCGTACGGCAGCGGACGGAGGCCGCCCAGCGGCAGGAGACGTGAGGGCCGGGAGGACCGGGAGGGGCGGAATGCACGGGAGCCGCTGAGGGACCCGAGGTTCTGAAGCAGCGCCTCTCTGCGGCCCTAGAAAACCACCAGCGCCCGCCCGCCCCTGCCCGCCACCATGTTCTCGAACGCCCCCGGGATTCCCTCCAGTTGGATCCGTTCGGTCACCAGCGCGCCGAGGTCGAAGCGGCCGGTGCGGACGTGGTCGGCGAGGACGGGCAGGTCGCGGGCGGGGTCGCAGTTGCCGTAGACGCAGCCGGCCAGGGTGCGGCCCCAGTGGAAGAGTTCCAGGGCGTTGAAGGTGACCTGCTGGTCCTTGCCGCCGATGCCGACCACCGTCGTACGGCCGCCGCGGCGGGTGGATTCCCAGGCGGCGCGGATGGTGACGGCCCGGCCGACGCACTCCACCGCCACGTCCACGCCCTGTTTGCCGGTGAGGGCGCGGATCTCGCGGGGTGTGGTGTCGGTGGCGAGCAGGTAGTCCGTGGCGCCCGCCGCGCGCGCCAACTCCTCCTTCTCCGGGGAGACATCGACCGCGATCAGCTGCGCCGCGCCCGCGATCCGGGCGGACTGGAGGGCGGCGAGGCCCACCCCGCCGACGCCGAACACCGCGACGGTTTCGCCGGGTTGGACGCGGGCCGCGTTGTGGACGGCGCCGTAGCCGGTGAGGACCGCGCAGCCGAGCAGGGCCGCGTCGGTGAGCGGGATGCCGTCGGGAGCGGGCAGGGCGCAGGCGGCAGGGACGACGGTCTCCTCGGCGAACGCGGCGACGTTCAGGCCGGGGTACAGCTCGGTGCCGTCGGCGCGGTGGGCGTAGACCTCGCCCGAGCCGTTCAGGGCGTTGGCGCACAGCCAGACCTCGCCCAGCGTGCAGGCGTGGCAACTGCCGCACGAGGGCGCCCAGTTGAGGACCACCGGGGCGCCGGGCTGGAGGTGCGCGACGCCCTCGCCGACCGCGACCACCGTGCCCGCGCCCTCGTGGCCGAGGACCGCGGGGACCGGCACCCGCATGGTGCCGTTGGACAGGGACAGGTCGGAGTGGCAGACCCCGGCGGCGGCCAGCCGCACCCGGACCTGCCCGGGGCCGGGCTGGGGCAACTCGATGCCGGCGATCTCCAACGGGGCACCGACGGCGGGCAGGACGGCAGCGCGTACGGCGGCCATGTGGGGCAACTCCTCTGCGGGTGCGGGACTTTGAGGACGGGACCGCGCGGAACCACGGCGACCTGGACCGTTCAGAACTGCAACGACTTCGTCTGGAGGTACTCCGCCAGGCCGTGCGCGCCCAGCTCCCGGCCCACCCCGGACTGCTTGTAACCGCCGAAGGGGGCACGGGGGTTGAAGCGGCCGCCGTTGATGTCGACCTGGCCGGTGTCGAGTTGGCGGGCGAAGGCCACCGCCTCGCTCTCCTCGCCCGCCCAGACGGCGCCGGCCAGGCCGTACACCGTGCCGTTGGCGATGCGCAGGGCGTCCGCCTCGTCCTCGTAGCGCAGGATCGACAGGACCGGGCCGAAGATCTCCTCCTGGGCGATGGTCATCTCCGGGGTCACGTCGGCGAAGACGGTGGGGCTGACGAACCAGCCCGCCTCGCGCGGGGGTTCGGCGCCGCCCGCGACCAGCCGGGCGCCCTCGGCGATCCCCTGCTCGATGTAACTCCGCACCCGGTCCCGCTGTTTGGCGCTGACGACGGGGCCGATGCGGTCGCCGTACTTGGCCGCGGCCTTCGCGGCGAGGGCGACGGCCTCGTCGTACTGGTCGCGGTGGACCAGCATGCGGGTCCACGCGCTGCATGTCTGGCCGGAGTTGGACATCACGTTGGCGACGCCGACGTTGACGGCCTTGGCGAGGTCGGCGCTCGGGAGGATGACGTTGGCGGACTTGCCGCCGAGTTCGAGGGCGACCTTCTTGACGGCGGCGCCCGCGGTGGCGGCGAGCCGCCTGCCGACGGCGGTGGAGCCGGTGAAGGAGACCAGGTCGACGTCCGGATGCTCGGCGAGCGCCTGCCCCGCGACCGGTCCGAGTCCGGTGACGAGGTTGAACACCCCTGCGGGCAGGCCGACTTCGTGCACCGCGTCGGCGAAGTGCCGTGCGGTGAGCGGGGTGTTCTCGGCGGGCTTGAGGACGACCGTGCAGCCCGCGGCGAGGGCGGGCGCGACCTTGGCGACGATCTGGTGCAGCGGGTAGTTCCAGGGGGTGATCGCGCCGACCACGCCGATCGGCTCGTGGTACACCGTCGAGTTGCCGACGCGCTCCTCGAAGGCGTGGCTCGCGGCGAGTCGGGCGTAGGAGTCGACGACCGCGATCGGCACGGCGGCGTGCACGTTCTGCGAGAACGCGAGCGGCGAGCCCAGTTCGGCGGTGATCGTCGCGGCGATCTCGTCCTTGCGGCCGGCCAGCACGTCCCGGAGGGCGGCCAGGAGCGCGGCGCGCTCGGCGGGCGGGGTCGCCGACCAGCCGGGCAGCGCGGCGCGGGCCGCGCGGACGGCCGCGTCGACGTCCTCGGCGGTGCCCGCGGGGACCGTGGCGATCACCTGTTCGCCGACCGGGTCGACGACCGCGATCGGGTCCCGGCCCACGGCGGGGCGCCAGGCGCCGTCCACGTAGATGTCGTCGTGTGCCTTCATGGTCTGCGCACTTCCCTCCCGGCCGGGCAACGTCGTCCGGGCCCAGGGTAGCGGCGCCCGCACCAGGAAACTAGCGGCGGTAGTTTTCGAACCCGTGGCCCTGCCCAGGGGCTCAGCCGCGGGTCCCGGTGAGGTGCGCGAAGACCACGATGTTGCTGGCGTACCCCGTCCGGCGGTCGTACGCGCCGCCGCAGGTGATCAGGCGCAGTTCGGGGCGGTCGCGCGGGCCGTAGACCTCCTTGTCGGGGAAGTGCGCCTTCGCGTACGTACGGACCGCGTCCACCGTGAAGACGGCGGTGCGGCCGTCGGCGCGGCGGGCCTCGATCGAACGGCCGGGCGCGAGGCGGCCGAGCGCGGCGAAGACCGCGGCACCGGTACGGGTGTCGCGGTGGCCGACCACGATCGACGTGCCCTTCTCGCCCGGCGTCGGGCCGCCCTGGTACCAGCCGACGAGCCGCGGGTTGTCGACCGGCGGCGCGGTCAGCTGCCGGTGCGCGTCGAGGCCGAGGCCGACGACCGGGGCCTGGATGCCCAGGTACGGGACGGCCAGCGTGGTCGGGCGGGAGCGCGGCATGGGGCGCGGCGGGGGCGCGGGGCGCACCGGGCGGGCGC
>LJCV01000087.1 GCA_001298575.1 Actinobacteria bacterium OK074 | reverse complement strand
GGGGGGGGGCGAACGGGACACAGCGGGGGCGCGCAGGGGGCCGGGGGAGCGGCGGGCGGGGCCGGGGGCGGGGGAGGGGGGGGGGGGGGGGGGGGGGGGGCCGGGGGGGGGGGGCCCCCCGCCGTATCGAGCCGTACCGCTGTCGGGCCGTGCGAAGCCGAGCGTTACGAAAACGGTTGTGAAACCGGCCGCGCACACGAGCCCCACGACGACCGACGCCGCGCGACGGACCCTGTCCCTCCCCGACGAGCCCCGCCCCCTCGCGTCCCACGCCCCGCCCCGCACCCCGGCTACTCCGGCGCGTCGCTGACCCCCAGCCGCAGATGCTCCACGTGGTAGACCGCCTGGTCGAGGAGTTCGGCGACGTGGTGGTCGTGCAGCGCGTACACCACCGAGCGGCCCCGGCGCTCGCCGACGACCAGCCCCAGGTTGCGCAGCAGCCGCAGCTGGTGCGAGCACGCGGACTGCTCCATGCCCACCTCGGCCGCCAACTCCGTTGCGGGCAGCGGTCCTTCGCGCAGCCGGGCGAGGATCAGCAGCCGGGACGGCGTGGACAGGGCCTGGAGGGTGGTGGCCACCTTGGCGACGTTGTCCGCGTCCAGGCGTACGCGTTCTGCGGTGTCCTGCGCGGGGACGGCTCCATGACCCATGGCCGTATCCTACTCATCGCCAATGAACGAATGAATCAGTCTTCATGTGTTCCTGTATGGTGGCCGCGTGCCCGTCACCCTTGCCCCGGCCCAGCAGGCCCAAAAGTCCCCGAAGCTCCCGCGACCGCTGCCGCCGCCCCGTCGCCGTACCCGTGTCCTCGCCCTGCCCGAGGCCCGCTGGGCGCTCGCCGCGACCGTCGCCTTCCTGCTCGCGCTGCCGTTCGACCTCGGCGGCGCGCCCGCGTGGGCGTACGGCCCGCTGTACGCCGTCGCGTACGCCGCCGGTGGCTGGGAGCCCGCGCTCGAAGGGGCGCGGGCGTTGCGCGAGAAGGTGCTGGACGTCGATCTGCTCATGATCGTCGCGGCCCTCGGTGCCGCCGCGATCGGACAGGTGCTCGACGGCGGGCTGCTGATCGTCATCTTCGCCACCTCCGGCGCCCTGGAGGCCCTGGCCACCGCCCGCACCGCCGACTCCGTACGCGGACTGCTCGACCTCGCGCCGACGACCGCGACCCGGGTGACGGGCGAGTGCGGGGGCTCGTGTGAGGGTTCGGGCTCGGGCTCGGGCTCGGGTGAGGAGATCGTGCCGACCGCCGAACTCGCCGTCGGGGACGTGCTGTTGATCCGGCCGGGGGAGCGGATCGGGGCGGACGGGAGCGTGGTCGAGGGCGCGAGCGAGGCCGATCAGGCGTCCATCACGGGGGAACCGCTTCCCGTCGCGAAGGGGCCCGGTGACGAGGTCTTCGCGGGCACCCTCAACGGCACCGGGGTGCTGCGGGTCCGCGTCGGACGGGACCCCGCCGACTCCGTGATCGCCCGGATCGTCACCCTGGTCGAGGAGGCATCGCGCACCAAGGCGCCCACGCAGCTGTTCATCGAGAAGGTCGAACAGCGGTACGCCGTGGGCGTGGTGGCCGCCACGCTCGCCGTCTTCGCCCTGCCGCTCGCCCTCGGCGCCTCGCTGACGGACGCCCTGCTCCGGGCGATGACCTTCATGATCGTGGCCTCGCCGTGCGCGGTGGTGCTCGCGACCATGCCGCCGCTGCTGTCCGCCATCGCCAACGCCGGCCGGCACGGCGTGCTCGTCAAGTCGGCCGTCGCGATGGAACGGCTGGGAGAGATCGACGTAACCGTTTTCGACAAGACCGGCACGCTCACCGAGGGCACCCCCGAGGTCGTCGCCGTACGGCCGCTGCCGGGCTCCGGGCTCGACGAGGGCGGCCTGCTCGCGCTCGCCGCCGCGGTCGAACACGCGAGCGAGCATCCGCTGGCGCGGGCGGTCGTGGCCGCCGCCGGGGCACGCGGACCGCACCCGGCACCCGCCGAGGACTTCGTGGCCACGCCGGGGGAGGGGGTGCGGGCCACCGTGGCGGGCCGGGTGATCGCCGTCGGGCGGGCCGGTGCGTACGACGGCGCGGTGGCCACTCCTGGCGAGAACGGCGAAGAAACGCCGCACGGCGAGAACGCGGGGCACACCGTCGTGCTGGTCCGGCGGGACGGCGCCCCGGTCGGCATCATCGCCCTCGCCGACCGCCCCCGCCCCGGCGCCGCCGCGACCGTGGCCGCGCTCACGGACCTGACCGGTGCGGCGCCGATCCTGCTGACCGGTGACAACGCGCGCGCCGCCGGGCGGGTGGCCGCCGCCACGGGCATCACCGACGTCCGCGCCGAACTGCTGCCCGCGGACAAGGCCGACGCCGTGCGCGCGCTCCAACAGGCGGGCGGCAAGGCCCTGTTCGTCGGCGACGGCGTCAACGACGCGCCCGCCCTCGCCACCGCGCACACCGGCATCGCGATGGGGCACGCCGGGTCCGACCTGGCCCTGGAGACGGCCGACGCCGTCGTCGTGCACGACGAACTCACCACCGTCCCGGCGGTCGTACGGCTCTCCCGCACCGCCCGCCGCCTGGTCACCCAGAACCTGGTGATCGCGGGCGTCTTCATCACCGGCCTGGTGCTGTGGGACCTGATCGGCCACCTCCCGCTGCCGCTCGGCGTCGCCGGGCACGAGGGCTCCACGGTCCTGGTCGGCCTCAACGGGCTGCGGCTGCTGCGCGAGGGGGCGTGGCGGCAGCCGTCGTCGTAGCCGTGGCCTGCGATGGCCGCGACCGGCCGTGACCGTGGCCGGTCGGCCGGTCGGCCGTTTGGCGGTGCGGCCGGGCAGATCATCGGACCGGTGTACGGCGGGTCGCAGGTCCCGTCACCCCCATGTCGGATTTCCGCCAGACCGGCCGCCCCGCGTGACCGATGCTGGAAGCATGCCGAACGGGACACAGACCGAAAGCCGGGCGCACGCCGAGGGCGTCGTACGCGGGGAGAAGGGCCGCGGTACGGGCGCCGCCGGTGTCGTCGACGGCGGGCCGCACGCGATGCACCTGGACCGGGAGCGGTGCGTACGGGCCGTGCAGTCGAAGGACGCGCGGTTCGACGGCTGGTTCTTCACCGCCGTGCTCACCACCCGGATCTACTGCCGGCCCAGCTGCCCGGTGGTCCCGCCCAAGCCCGAGAACATGGTGTTCCATCCGAGCGCCGCCGCCTGCCAGCAGGCCGGGTTCCGGGCCTGCAAGCGGTGCCGCCCGGACACCAGCCCCGGCTCGCCCGAGTGGAACCAGCGCGCCGACCTCGTGGCCCGCACCATGCGGCTGATCGGCGACGGCGTCGTCGACCGCGAAGGCGTACCCGGCCTGGCCACCCGCCTCGGTTACAGCACCCGGCAGATCGAACGGCAGCTCCTCGCCGAACTCGGCGCGGGCCCGCTCGCCCTCGCCCGGGCCCAACGCGCCCAGACGGCACGGCTGTTGATCGAGACGTCCGAACTGCCCATGGCCGAGGTCGCGTTCGCCGCCGGGTTCGCCTCCATCCGCACCTTCAACGACACCGTGCGCGAGGTCTTCGCGCTCTCGCCCACCGAACTGCGCGCCCGCCGCCGGCCACGTCAACCGGCCACCACCCCGGGCACGTTGGCGCTCCGGCTGCCCTTCCGGGCACCGCTCACCCCCGACAACCTCTTCGGCCACCCCGCCGCCACCGCCGTACCCGGCGTGGAGGAGTGGCGCGACGGCGCCTACCGGCGCACGCTGCGACTGCCGTACGGCCACGGGATCGTGGCGCTCACCCCGCAGCCGGACCACATCGCGTGCCGGCTGACCCTGGGCGATCTGCGCGACCTGCCCGTGGCGATCAGCCGCTGCCGCCGCCTGCTCGACCTGGACGCCGATCCGGTCGCGGTGGACGACCAGTTGCGCACCGATCCGCTGCTCGCGCCCCTGGTCGACAAGGCCCCCGGCCGCCGGGTGCCGCGTACGGTCGACGAGGCCGAGTTCGCCGTCCGGGCCGTGCTCGGACAGCAGGTCTCCACGGCTGCCGCGCGCACCCACGCGGCCCGCCTGGTCGCCGCGTACGGCGAAGCGGTCGAGGACCCCGAGGGCGGACTCACCCATCTCTTCCCGGAACCGGGGCAGTTGGCCGCGCTCGACCCGGAAAGCCTGGCGATGCCCCGCACCCGCCGTACGACGTTCACGACCCTGGTCCGTGAACTCGCCGACGGAAAGCTTCACTTGGGCCCGGACAGCGACTGGTCGCGGGCGCGCGCCCAACTCCTGTCGCTGCCCGGCTTCGGCCCCTGGACGGTCGACGTGATCGCGATGCGGGCCCTCGGCGACCCCGACGCGTTCCTCCCCACGGACCTCGGAATCCGGCGCGCGGCAGAGGAGTTGGGCCTGCCCTCCACCCCCGCCGCCCTCACCGCACGCGCGGCGGCCTGGCGGCCGTGGCGGGCGTACGCGGTGCAGTACCTGTGGGCGACCGACGGCCACCCGATCAACTTCCTTCCGGCGTAACCAGAGTTAAGGACCTCAACCATGTCCCTGAAGCAACACACCGCCAAGCAACACATCACTAAGCAACACACCGTCATCGACAGCCCGTACGGCCCCCTGACCCTCGTCGCCGCCGACGGCGTCCTGTGCGGCCTCTACATGGTCGGTCAGCGCCACCGCCCACCGGAGGAGACCTTCGGCGACCGGGACGAGGGCCCCTTCGGCGAGACCGAGGAGCAGCTGAAGGCGTACTTCGCGGGCGAGTTGAAGGAGTTCACCCTCCAACTCACCCTGAACGGAACCCCGTTCCAGCGCGACGTCTGGGCGCAACTCCAGCGCATCCCCTACGGCGAGACCCGCTCGTACGGCGAACTCGCCGACGCCCTCGGCAATCCGGGCGCCTCCCGGGCGGTGGGCCTGGCCAACGGGAAGAACCCCATCGGCATCATCGTCCCCTGCCACCGCGTCGTCGGCGCGAGCGGCGACCTCACCGGCTACGGCGGCGGCCTGGACCGCAAGAAGCGCCTGCTGGACTTCGAGAGCGGGGCGGCGCTGTTCTAGCGCGGCCCGCCGCTCCAAGGAAAGAAGGCCGAAGCCATCCGCGGAAAGAAGGCCGGAGCTATCCGCCCAACTCGGCGAGCAGCCGCGGCAACGCCGTCCCGATCGGCTCCCGTACGACCTCGTCGGCCCGGTCGTCGTACGGCGTCGGCTCGGCGTTGACGACGACGAGCCGGGCCCCGTGATCGGCGGCGACCCCCACCAACCCCGCCGCGGGCTGGACTTGGAGGCTGCTGCCGACCGCGAGGAACACGCTGCACGCCTTGGCGATGGCGAGGGCGTCGCCGAGGACGGCCGGGTCGAGCCGCTCCCCGAACAGGACGGTGGCCGACTTCAGGATCCCGCCGCACTCCAGGCACGGCGGATCGTCCTCCCCGGCCTCGACCCGGGCGAGCGCGTCCGCCATGGGAGTGCGCGCCCCGCACCCGGTGCACACCACCGACCGTGCGCTGCCGTGCAGTTCGAGCACCTTGCGGGCGGACAGCCCGGCCGCCTGGTGCAGCCCGTCCACGTTCTGCGTGATCACCCGCACGGGCACCCCGGACCGCTCCAGACCGGCCACGGCCAGGTGCGCGGCGTTCGGTTCGGCGTGCAGGGTCCGGTTCGCGCGCCGCATCTGCCACGAGCGCCGCCGGATCTCCGGGTCGCCCATGTAGTACTCGTAGGTGACGAGCTTCTCGGCCTCGGGATCCCGCCGCCACAGGCCGTTCGGGCCGCGGTAGTCGGGAATGCCGGAGTCCGTGCTGACGCCGGCGCCGGTGAGGATGGCCACGAGGGGCTTGGTGGTCATGAGGCCGAGGGTAGGCCGGGCCGGTCCCGGACCGCGAACCAATTCCCGCTGCCCGGGCCCCCGTTACGGCCGTGGCCCCAACAGCAGTGCCGCCAGCCGGAGATACGCCTTGTACGCCTCCGGGGTCAGCCAGGACAGTTCCACCGTGCTGCCCATCGCGAGGTGGCCGTCGCGGGGGACGGTGACCAGGCCCCGGCAGCGGGACTCCAGGGCACGGACCGCGGCCGGGTCCAGGGTCCAACCCGCCGCCGGGCGGCTGTGGTTGAGGACGACCACCGCGTCCTGGACCAGGTCGGGCCGGTTGAACGTGACCAGGCGGTCCATCGTCTGCTGCGCCTGGGTGAGGCCCGCCGGGTCCGCCCGGGAGACGACGACCAGCCGGTCGGCCTGCTGCAGCACCACCGGGAGCGGTTTGTCCGCGTCGACGAGGGTGAGGCCGAAGTACCGCTGGGTCACGTAGGCCACGCTGCGGAAGTCCTGGTCGGTGTACTGCTCGGCGGCGTAGGGCCGGGTCACCGAGTTGTTCGCCAGGACCATGAGCCCCGAGCGGTGCGGGGACAGGAACAGCTCCAGGTCCACGAAGTGCTCCACCCGGTCCAGGGAACGGGCCAGTTCGGACAGGTTGCCCTGGGTGTTGCGGAACACCCGGCCGCCGATGCGGACCTGTCGTCCCGCGTGCCGGTCCGCGTCGATGGCCAGCACGTGCTCCTGCCGCTGGTCGGCGAGGACCGCGCCGAGCATCATCGTCGTCGTCGTACAGCCCACTCCGTCCTTCACCCCGACCAGCGCGATGTGCAACGGCCGTTCCAGCGGGGCCCGTACGGTCCGCGCCCACTCCTCGTGGTCGTCCGGCGGGCCGCCGCTCTCCCGCGGCTCGGGCGACTGCCCCGACTCGGGTCCCGGCCACGGCTCGTCCTCGGGCTCGGGCCACTCCGGGCCGCCCGGCAGCCGCGCCGCCAGCGCCTGGGCCACCTCCTGCGCGGTCGGCCTGCCCTCCGGTTCCGGCATCAGACAGCGCAGCAGCAACTGGGCCAGATCCGGCTCCAGTTCGCGGAAATCCCGGTTCCGCTCCAGCCCGTCGAGGTCCGAACGCCCCCACGCCCGGCCCGTCGCCGCGTGCAGCAGCACGGCGCCCAGGGCGTACACGTCACCGGCCGCGATCCGCGACTCGCCCCAGTACGTCACCTCGGGCGCCCGGTACGGCGAACGGGCCGGAACCGACGCCGTGGACGCGCTCCACGCGCCGTCGATCCGTGCCGACGTCCACTCGATGATCCGCAGCGTGGCCTCCGTGACCAGCACCGTCCCCGGCGTGAGCGACCCGTGCACGACACCCCGCCGGTGGCAACGGCTCACCGCGCGCGCCAGGTTCCAGCCCAGCCAGACGAACAACTGCGTACCGGGCTGCGGTCCGACCGCGTCCAGGACCGCCCGCAGCGTGGGCGCGGGCCGCCCGTCGGCCAGGGTGTCCAGGCGCAGCGCCAGCCACGGGGTGGGTCCGTCCAGCGCGCCGCCGACGACCGCGGGCGCGTACACGCCGTCCATCCGGCGCAGCGCGCGCCGCTCGTTGTCGAGCAACTCCCGGGCCACGGGCGACGCCGACGAGGACGACACCCGCAGCAGCGCCTGCCGCCCCTCCTCGTCCTCACCGATGTACGCGGTGGGCTTGCCGCCGGCCCCGTCCCGCCGTACGAGCGTGTACGGCCCCACCTCGTGCAGGTCCTGCAACCGCAGCGGCAGCCAGGACGGCGCGTCCCGCACGCCGGACGGCAGCCGCACCTCCTCGCCCCCGCGCACCGGCCGTGCCGAGGGCGCCATCGGCCGGGCTCCCAGATGCGTCAGGAGCCGGTCCTCCAGCCACGCGAACGGCCGTGTCCCCGGCAGCAGTTCACCCGTTCCGTCGGGGTGCGCGAGCCACGCCGGGAAGTCGGGGGAGCGGCCCACCAGGGTGCGCAGCCGGTCGGTCACCGCCCGGGTGGTGCGCAACAGGTCGATCGGGGAGGCGGTGTCGAGCAGGATCTCCTGGGCGTCCGGGGCGAACCCGAACCGCCGGTGCTGGGCGGGCAGTTGCTCGTCCGCCGGTTCGATCTGACGGATCAGACCGCCCAGGAACACCTCCGCGAGATGCCCGGTGTCCGCCTGCCAGTCCACCGCCGCCTGCACCAGCCGCATCACCGGAACCGTCAGTGGTGACACCGCCGCCAGATGCGCGGCCAGCCGGTACGCCTCCGGGGACGCCGCGTCCCGGAACCGCAGGACGGCACTGGGCGCGTCCGCCTCCCCGGCCCGGCCCGGACCGCGCGGCACCCCCGCGGACTCCGTTGCCAGCAACGGCAGTTCGACGGCCGCGCCGGGCGACGCGAGCAGCCGGGCCCAGGCGGCGATGGCCGGGGCGTACGGTTCGAGCACGGGAATGGGGACCCCGGCGAAGTCCTCGCCGAGCCCCGGCGGCAGCAGCGGATCGGTCACCTGCCAGGTGTGGTTGGCCGCGCCCCGCCGCCGGGTGGCCACCAGCCACGGCTGCGCGCGGATGCCCGAACCGTCCCGCAGATGCGCGGGCAGCGTGTGCAGCAGCGCGGTCGGCCCCTGGCGCGCCCAGCGGTCCAGGACCGCGCGCATCCGCCCGTCCCGCCAGCCGGCGCCGACCCCGTCGCTGATCACCAGGATCAGGGTGCGGCCCGACGGATCGACGACGGAGGCGGGCGAGAGCAGCGGCGCGTCCGGCGCGAACGGCCGGGCCCGCAGCAGCGGAGCGCGCGGCGAACGCGCGTCCAGACCGTGCACCCGTACGTCCCTGAAGGCGCCCAACCGCTCCAGGACGGCCCGCAGTTCGGCGGCGAGACGGCGCCACAGCAGCATCGAGATGCCGTCGTCGATGAGCAGCGTCAGCCCCAGCCAGCGCTGCCGCACCGGCCGCGTCATCACGTCGGGCAGGCCCGTCTCGGCCAGCGCGGCGGCCGTCGCGTCCTCGTCGAACTCCCGCCTCAACAGATCGGGTTGGGGCTGCTTCAGCACCCGCAGGGCCCGCCCGAAGCGCAGTTCGTCCTCCCCGAGAGCCTTCTCCTCGGGGACCCGCACCGGCATCGCCCCGTCCGCCGGGGTGAGTTGCGCCGCCGCGCCCGGCTCGGCGAACTCGGGGGCGCTGCCCGAGGCGGCGGCCGCGTGCAGGGCGCCCAACAGCTGTGCCGGCGGGGCCGGTTGGCCGGGGGCGCCGGGTCCCTCGGGCGCCCGCGCCGTCGTACCGGAGGCGGTCCGGTCGTCGTCCGGGTCCGGGCCGTCGTGCTGTCCCGGGCCCGAGGGGCGGCCCGCGAGGTGGGGCAGGGCGCGGGGCAGCGGGGCGTCCGCGTCGGCCGGGAGGCGGGCGGCGAGCCAGAGGGCGTCGAGGAGTTCGTGGACCGACAGGTCGAAACCGGTGAGCCGGGACAGGTCGCTGAGCAGGGGTGGGCGCAACTCACCCACGACGGGCGGCAGTTGTGGCCCGCGCCCGCCCCCTGGCCGGTCCTGGCCTTCCAGCCTGTCCTGGCCCCCTGGCCCGTCCGGGGCGCGTGGGCCGGTGCCGTGGGCGGCCATCTAGACCGTCCCGCCGAGCCGGTGCAGGATGCCCGCCAGCAGCCCCTCGTCCAGGTCGACCCCGCCCTTGCGCAGGAACACCGCGTTGAGCAGCTGGTCGGTGGCCAGTTCGCCCGGGGCCCGGCGGTTGAGGAAGGCGTGCAACAGGTCCTCCACACCGGTCAGCGCCTCCTCGCCGAGATGCGCGGCGACGATCTCCCGCAGCCGCGCCTCGTCGGGATCCGGCAGATCCAGGCGGACGCAGCGGCGCATGAAGGCGGGCGGGAAGTCCCGCTCCCCGTTGCTGGTGATCACCACCACGGGGAACTCCCGGCAGCGGACCAGCCCTTGGACGACCGCGACCCGGTCGCCGCCGGTGCCGTGCGTGAGCACCGACACCTCGGACTGCTCCTCGGGCAGCCGGGACAGCTCGGGGATCTCGAACTCGCCCTCCTCGAACACCGTCAACAGGTCGTTGGGCAGGTCCACATCGCCCTTGTCCAGCTCGTCCACCAGCAGCACCCGCGGCCGATCCCGCGCCACCAGTGCCGTACCCAGCGGGCCCAGCCGCACGAACGTGCCGATGTCCGGCTCGGTGTCGCCGCGCTCCTTGCGCAGATGCGTCTCGCGCAGCCGGCCGATCGCGTCGTACCCGTACAGGGCGTCCTTGAGCACGGAACGGCTGTTGACCGCCCACTGCAACACGGGCCCCAACGACAGTTCGTGCGCGATGGCGTGGGCCAGCGAGGACTTGCCCGCGCCGGGATGCCCGGTGACCAGCAGCGGGCGGCGCAGCAGCAGGGCCGCGCTCACCAGGTCCGCCTCCGCGCGCCCGATCAGATACGGCCGGTGCCGCGGCCGGGCGCCGCCGGAGAACTGCCGCCACGGCGGCGCCTCGGGGAACTCCACCTGCCGGGCCACCCGGTCGCCGCGGAACAGCCGCCAGTCGTCACTCGGTACGGTCATGTCGCCTCCTGCGCTGTCGCGTGGGCCGAGGGGTCGGCGAGCCGCAGTTCACCGGGGAGCGGCAGATCGACGTCGTCCCACACCAGGGCGGGACGTGCCGTGCTGGTGGGGTCCGCGTAGGCGTCCACCCGGAAGTGCCGCAACCGCTCCGGGAGTTCGTCGACCGGGCCGTCCGGTCGCATCGCGTCGAACCGGGGCTCCGCGCCGGGACCGCGGTCCCACAGCACCACGGGGACCCCCATCACCAGGCAGACGAGGAGCAGTTCACCGCGGTGCCCGGCGTCCCCGTGCAGAAGGACGCGCGCGGTGTTCATCCGGGTTGTCTTGAGCAGCCCCTTCAACCCGGCCTGTCCGCCCACGGATCGGTCCGCGACCAGCATCCCGGTGTGCGCCCGCGCGTTCCAACGCCGTTTGAGATCCCCAGAGTTGGTGCGCGAGCGCGCCCGGATCCGCGGGCAGCGCAGCACCAGGTGGACGTCCTCGCCGAGCGGGGCGGGCAGATACTCGTCCGGCGCGGCACCGTCCCACTCGTCCACCGGGACCTCCAGGGCGTCCGGCGGCACCGACACCGCGACCAGCGCGACACCGTCCGCCACCCCGTCCGTACCGGCGACGACGTCCCGGATCAGCCGGGCGATCTCCTGCCCGGTACGAGGCCGGTCGGGACCCGAAGCGGCCCGCGCGGCGGTGTCGTCGGCGCGCAGCCGCCACACCGAACAGCGGTAGTGGTCCGGCGGATCCGCGGGATACCGGTCGAGCTCCACCAGGATCCGGGCGCCTGCCGGGGCGGCCCGCCGCGACCACCGCTCGGCGTCCGCGCGCCGCTCGCCCAGCGCCGACGGGTGCACACCGAGCCGGGCGGCCACCTGACCGCTCCACTCCTGGAGCGCCCGGCAGACCAGCCCGCCGGTCTCGGCGGCCACGTACTCCACCACCCGCAGCAGCGCGGGCAGCCGCTGCGTCTCCTCGGGCACCGCCGAACTGTCACCCGGGCGGCTCTCCAACTCCCGTAACGCGTCCGGCACTTCGGCCGGGGTCAGGCGGGCCGCGCGCAGCGGGGGCGGCAGCTCCAGATACGGCAGCGCGGCCTCCGCCGCCCGGTGCAGCAGCCCCGGATCCACCTCGGCCAGGTGCTGCAACTTGGCCAGCAGCACCCGGTGTTCGGACACCGAGAGCAGCCGGGCGGTATCGGTGAAACGGCCCAGCGCGAGCAGCCGGTCGAGTTCGGCGCGGCCGCGGGGGTCGTCGGCCACCATCGGGGCGAGCGACTCGGCGAGCGTGGGCAGCGCCCGCTCCGTGGCGCCCAGTACCTGGGCCAGCTCCTGCACGGTCGGCGCGGTGCCGTCACGGGGCGCGCGCAGCCCCAACTGCCCAGCCAGCGCGCCCGCGTGGGCGGCGCGCAGCGTCGGATCGCCCAGCAGGGTGTGCAGCGGGCCGACCATCATGCCGGGCACCGAGTCGTCCCCGCCCAGCACACCGGACCACGCCCGCAACCCGTGCAGATGCTCCTCCGGCACCGCCCCCGCCCGGCGCAGCTCCTCGATGACCGACTGCCAGCCGAGCCCCCAACTCCGCCGTATCGTCTGCCGGTCGGTGAACGCCCGCGGCGGCGCCGTGATCCGCCCCATGACCAGTCCGACGGCCGCCCCGTCCGCCATCGACCACAACGGCCCGCCGCTGTACCCGTCGTCGACCGCGGCCCCCGACAACGGCCCGTCCAGGTAACCGATTCCGTCGTCGTAGGACGCCACCCGCACATCGGCGTACGAGAACGGCTGTCCGCCCCCGTACCAGGCCCGCACCTCCTGCCCGCGGGCCATCTCCAGCCAGCGGACCGGACCGACGGGCGGCGGCGGGTCCTCGTCCAGCTCCAGCACGGCCAAGTCCCCGCCCCACTCCGGGGATCCGTCCGCCACCGGCTCGTGGCGGTGCGTGCGCGGCGGTATCCAGGCGACCAGCCGGGCCGGCCGGGTCTCGGTGGCGGACAGCACCGGGAAGGAGACGTCGAGTGCGACCGTGCCGGGATCGCGGTGGTCGAGCGCGCGCAGTCCCAGCGCCGCGTTGACGACGTGCGCGCACGTCAGGAGTCTTCGGCCGGACAGGTACACGCCCGCGCCCGCGGTCCGCTCCCGGTCCGTGGACAGCACCCGTACGAGTGCGCCGCGGGCGTCCTGTCTGCCGTCCCCCGACGGCCGGAACCAGGTCACGCGCCGCCCCCGGCGTCCCGGGCCGGCAGCCGCCAGGTGGCCGAAACGACCATGCTGGCCTGGCTGTTGGCGCCGACGATGCCCATCTTCAGGTCCTGGCCGAGCTGGATCCCGAAGTCGACGGAGAACTCGTGCGGCGGGTCCGGGATGCCGCGCACGCAGTCGTGCACCTCCTGGAGCACGGGGCCCAGCGGGCTGAGGACGGTCCGCAGGGTGCCCGTGGCCAGCGCCCCGACGCGGGCGCCCCGTCCGGCGGGGGCGCCGCCGGACATGCCACCGGGGAGGTCGGCTCCGTCGGCCGGCCCGCTGCCGGCCGTGGGTGCTGTCGGGGACTGTGGGGGCTCACCCGTGGGCGACAGTTCGAGCCGGACGTGCGCTCCGTCGTCGAGGGTGAACTCGATGTAGTCGTTGTGCGGCACAGGCAGCATTGTGCCGATCAACGAGACCTGGGGGGAGGAAAGTTGCAGAAGTCGGGCGGAACGGTTCCGGACCGATACGGGAGCAGTTCAGGGATGGTTCGGGGCGGTTTGAGGACGGACGACGGGTACGGGGGCCGGATTCCGGACCGGTTCAGCGGTCCACGCGGCGGCCGTTCTCCAGTTCCGCCGTTCCCGAGCCGTCCGCCAGCACGTCGAGCGCGGCCAGGACACGGCCGCCCAACGAGCCCAGCAGGTACCGCGGCAGTTCCTCCGGGGCGACCAGGCGCCAGGACAGGAGTTCCTCCTCCTGGAGCCGGATCGCCTTCAGGTCCTCCTCGGTGAGGACGCCGCCGTCGTACAGATAGGCGACCAACGGCGGTGCGACGGACCACCCCTGCACCCAGTCCACCGCGAGCAGCCGCCCCGGTTCGCGGTCCAGGCCGATCTCCTCGGCTGTCTCGCGGCGGGCGCCCTGCCGCGGGCTCTCGCCCTCGTCGGACTCGATCGTGCCGCCCGGAAGGGCCCATCCCGGACGGTAGTTGGGCTCGACGAGCAGCACCCGCCCCTCACCGTCCCGGAAGAGCGAGGCGGCACCGGCCAGCACCCGGGGCAGTCCCGCGATGTACGCGGCGAACTCGGCGGCGGCGGTGGGGTCTTGGGCCGGGGTACGGGCGTCGTCCGCAGCGACTGCGCGGTCGTTGTCGTGAGTGGTCATCACGTCATTCTGGCAGGACGACCGGGCAGCTCAGCCGCTCCGCGACGGCGTCGCCCGGTCGGGTGAGCACGCCGCGCACGCACCGGTACGACGGCACAGGTGCCTCCCTGGCCGCTCTCAGCCCGTCCACGGACTTGTGGGGAGCATGACGACGAGGCCGTCCGGCGGATAAGGTCACTGCGGCGCGACTGCCCTGACGTGCGGTTCACGTGCTCGGGGCCCGGAGCAGCAAGGGAGTGCAGGTGGCGGACACGGCCGTGAACGGCACGCGCGACACACAGCGGGTGCTGATCGCCGCGGACAAGTTCAAGGGGTCGCTGACGGCCGTGGAGGTCGCGCAGCGGGTGACGGCCGGGCTGCGCAGAGTCGTACCGGCACTGGAGATCGAGGCGCTGCCCGTCGCCGACGGCGGTGACGGCACGGTGGCCGCTGCGGTCGCCGCCGGCTTCGAACGGCGCGAGGTGCCGGTCGCCGGGCCGCTCGGGGACGAGGTCACGGCCGCGTTCGCGGTGCGCGGCACCACCGCGGTGGTCGAGATGGCCGAGGCGAGCGGCCTGCAACGGCTGCGCAAGGGCGTCTTCGCGCCCCTGACGGCGTCCACGTACGGCTCCGGCGAACTGCTGCGGGCCGCGCTGGACGCCGGGGTGCGCACGATCGTCTTCGGCGTCGGCGGCAGCGCGACCACGGACGGCGGCGCGGGCATGCTGACGGCGCTGGGCGCGCGTTTCCTGGACGGCGAGGGCGAGCCGGTGGTGCCGGGCGGCGGCGGGCTGATCGACGTGGCCACGGCGGACCTGTCCGGGCTCGACCCGCGGCTGGCCGACGTCGACCTGATCCTCGCGAGCGACGTCGACAACCCGCTGACCGGCCCCAAGGGCGCGCCCGCGGTGTACGGCCCGCAGAAGGGTGCCTCCCCGGACGACGTGGAGGCGCTGGACGCGGCGCTGGCGCACTTCGCGAAGGTGGTGGGTGCCGCGGCGGGTCCGCGGGCCGAGGGGTACGCCGCCGCGCCCGGAGCGGGTGCCGCCGGCGGCATCGGCTACGGCGCGCTGCTCCTCGGTGCGCGGTTCCGCCCCGGCATCGAGGTGATGCTCGACGTCCTAGGCTTCGCGCCCGCGCTGGAACGCGCCACCCTGGTCATCACCGGCGAGGGCTCCCTCGACGAACAGACCCTCCACGGCAAGGCCCCCGCGGGCGTCGCGGCGGCGGCGCGGGCGCGGGGCGGGCGCGAGGTCGTCGCGGTGTGCGGCCGCGTCACGCTGACCGCGGAGGCGCTGAACCGGGCCGGCATCACCAGGGCGTACGCCCTGACGGAGACGGAACCGGACGTGGCGCGCTGCATCGCGGAGGCGGGGCCGATCCTGGAGCGGGTGGCGGAGCGGATCGCGGGGGAGTGGTTGGGGTAGGGCGCGGTTGGGAGTGCGTGGGGGTTGCTCGCGCCCCCATCGGGGCTTCGCCCGACCTTTTTGCCCACCCGCCCATCCGACTCGGCAGGGTGACCAGGCACCGTCCGCGCAGTTCCCCGCGCCCCTGACGGGGCGGGGACGTTGCCTGCCGGCCGCCCCCCCCGATGGGGGACATGGCCGATCGGCCGTGCTCGCACTCGCACTGATGGGGAATGTGCCTTCAACCCCCACCGGCCCTGGCCGGGAACGCACCTCCCCTGATCAGGGGCGCGGGGAACTGCGCATCCGGGGGTCTGGGGGCGGAGCCCCCAGAAGCGGGTCGAAGGGGCGCAGCCCCTGGTGGACGG
>LJCV01000086.1 GCA_001298575.1 Actinobacteria bacterium OK074 | reverse complement strand
CCCCGGCCCCCAACAACCCCCACCCCAAAAAGCAAGCGCTTAGAAAACTGCGGTCCGAGTCACACTCCCACCCCCGTGACCTGGGCCATACGGACGGGTAACTTCCCCCACAGTCAAGCGAAATCCGTCCGCCGCACGAGGAGCCGTCGTAATGCCCGAAGCCGTGATCGTCTCAGCCGTCCGCTCCCCCATCGGTCGCGCCTTCAAGGGCTCGCTCAAAGACCTGCGCCCGGACGACCTCACCGCCACCATGATCCGCACCGCCCTCGACCGCGTCCCCGAGCTGGACCCGAGGGACATCGACGACCTCATGCTCGGCTGCGGCCTCCCCGGCGGCGAGCAGGGCTACAACCTCGGCCGCATCGTCGCCGTACAGCTGGGCATGGACCACCTCCCCGGCTGCACGATCACCCGCTACTGTTCCTCCTCGCTCCAGACGACCCGCATGGCCCTGCACGCCATCAAGGCGGGCGAGGGCGACGTCTTCATCTCCGCCGGCGTCGAGACCGTGTCCCGCTTCGCCAAGGGCAACTCCGACAGCCTCCCCGACACCCGCAACCCCCTCTTCGCCGACGCCGAGGCCCGCACCGTCTCCGTCGCCGAGAGCGGCGCCGCCGAGTGGCACGACCCCCGCGAGGACGGCCTCCTCCCCGACCCGTACATCGCCATGGGCCAGACCGCCGAGAACCTCGCCCTCCTCAAGGGCGTCACCCGCGCCGACATGGACGAGTTCGGCGTCCGCTCGCAGAACCTCGCCGAGCAGGCCATCGCGAAGGGCTTCTGGGAGCGCGAGATCACCCCGGTGACGCTCCCGGACGGCACCGTCGTCAGCAAGGACGACGGCCCCCGCCCCGGCGTCACCCTGGAGGCCGTGGCGGGCCTGAAGCCGGTCTTCCGCCCCGACGGCCGCGTCACCGCCGGCAACTGCTGCCCCCTGAACGACGGCGCCGCCGCCCTCGTCATCATGAGCGACACCAAGGCGCGCGAGCTGGGGCTCACCCCGCTCGCCCGGATCGTCTCCACCGGCGTCTCCGGGCTGTCCCCCGAGATCATGGGCTACGGCCCCGTCGACGCCAGCAACCAGGCGCTGCGCCGCGCCGGCCTGACCATCGACGACATCGACCTCGTCGAGATCAACGAGGCGTTCGCCGCCCAGGTGATCCCCTCCTACCGCGACCTCGGCATCGACCTCGACAAGCTGAACGTCAACGGCGGCGCCATCGCCGTCGGCCACCCCTTCGGCATGACCGGCGCCCGCATCACCACCACCCTGATCAACTCCCTCCAGTTCCACGACAAGCAGTTCGGCCTGGAGACCATGTGCGTGGGCGGCGGCCAGGGCATGGCCATGGTCCTCGAACGCCTCAGCTGACGCCCCGGCCGAGCCACCCGCCCGGCCACCGCCCAGCCACCCGCGAAGCGCCGCGTACGCCCGCGTACGAACGGTCCGGAGCCCACTCCCCCGAGGGCCCCGGACCGTTTCGTGATCCAATCTCCCCCAGGATGTGACCTATCTCCCTCCTGTGGGCCATTTACGCAGGTCACCCCCGATTCGACGACAAACCTCGGGCCCAAAGTCCTGTCCGTTTCGTGACGTTACGCACTGACAGCTGGTTAGTCCGCGCTTCAAGCTGATGTAGGAAGTCGGGGGTCGACTTTGAACCGGGAGTACGTCAGTGAGCGCCATGCCGATTGCTCTGCTGCTCACCACCGCCGCCGGCGCGGCCGTGGGCGTCGTCGTGCTGCGCAGTGTGCGGACACTGCGCCGACAGGTCGCGGCCCTGCACACGGAACTCGCCGCGAACCGCGCCGAGAGCCTGCGCGGCCTCGTACCGGCGGCCCGTCCGGCCGCCGACACCGACCAGATACGCGCCGCCGTCGCCGAGGCACTCGCCGAGGAACGGGAGCGCGAACTGGCCGAGGCGCGCGCCTTCTGGGCCGCCCAGGAGGCCCGCGACGCCGCCGACGCGCCCACCCTGCTGGGCCTGACCGACAGCGACCTGTTCCTGCCCCGCCAGTCGGACTTCGCGGGCCTGGACCACGACAGCCTGGAGCCGGTCGCGGAAGCGGGCCTGGAGGTGGAGGCCGACGAGTTCGCCGGGGACTCCCCGGAACTGGCCGCCGCCCGCCGCCGCCACCCCTCGCACCCGGACTTCGTCCCGTCCTCCTCGCCGGTCGTCACCGACCACGAGCGCACGGTCGCCTGCCTGGAAGACCTCGCCGAGTCCCGCACCGAACTCGCCGACGTCCGCCCCGGCCCCCTCGGCACCCTCGACGTCTACGTCTTCGCCGACGGCACCACCCTCTGCATGACCCCGGGCCACCGCGAGACCTCGGAACGCCTCGCCACCGCCCTCCGCAAGGGCGAAACCCCCGTCCTCCTCGGCGGCTCCGGCGTCAGCGGCGCCTACGCCCTCACCTTCGCCTGCGGAGAAGAGAACATCTACATCCTGGCGGACAGGGTCATAGCGTCACTCTGAGCACACCTTTGGCTGGCGGCCGTGGGGCGGCCCGCCCTCTTCGACCGCTGGTCGGTCCGCCTTTCAACCTCGCTCAGGGCAACCGCGCCCTTTAGGGGCGCGGGGAACTGCGCGACCAGCCCCCACCGGACCCGCAGTCGCCAACGCCCCCTCAAACCCCCGCCCGCTTCTGCGCCTCCCCCACAAGCACCAACGCCTCAGCAAGCTCCGCCTCAGAAGTAAGCACCACCGCCAAGTCGTGCACAGCCACAACCACCTGATCCGCGACAGCGAACATCCCCGCGTCCGGCATCACCAGAGCCTCCCCCGCCGCGACACCCTCAAGCTCCTGCGCCCGCCGGGCCAACTCCCGGGCCAACCCCAAAGCCTCAGCGGCAGCGTTCCGCTGCAAGCGCGACTGCGGAGCCGCCCGCAACCGATCGGCGAAATGATCCACGGCAAGGGTCAACGGCGTCGTATCCAGCACGCGGCAACCGTACGACACGGCGCGGCGACCGCACGCGCCCCCGTACAACCCCGGCGGAGCCCCACCACCCCGTACCGGGAGTGTTGCCAACAGGCGAACGCTCAGGCACGGTGACTTGAAGGACCGGCTCACACCCCAGCGTCCGGAGGCGCCGATGTCCCAAGTCTTCTCCGCGGAGACCCATCGCAATCTGCTCGCCCGCATCCCCCACTGCACCGGTCGTGAGATCTCCGACTGGCTGCGCACCGTCGACGAAGGCCCCGCGCTCGTCCGCTTCGAGGAAAAGGTCAGCTGGCTCCGCGCCGAGCACGACCTCGCGTACGGCCACGCCAAGGCGATCATCCACGAGTACGACCTGAGAAGGGCCGCGCGCAAACTGCTCTGAGCGCGCCGCACGCACCGACGTCCCCCATAGCGCGAAGGGCCCGCGCCCCCACCAGGGGTTCGCGGGCCCTTCGGCTGAAGCCGGACCGAACGCCGGAGCGACCGCAGTCGCCGTGGCGTCAGTCGTTACTGCTGAAGATCGCCACCAGTCGCAGCATCTCCACGTAGATCCACACGAGGGTCATGGTCAGGCCGAACGCGGCCAGCCAGGCTTCCTCGCGCGGGGCGCCGTAGGCGATGCCGTCCTCGATCTGCTTGAAGTCGAGGGTCAGGAAGAACGCCCCGAGCAGGATGGCGAGGAGACCGACGATCACGCCCATCGGGCCCATGGAGCGCAGACCGCCGTCCTCGGCGACGCCGAAGGCGACGAGGAGGAGGTTGACGGCCATGACGACCATGAAGGCGATCGCGATGGACATGCCGATGCGGGCGTACCGCGCGGTCACCCGGATCCAGCCCTGCTTGTAGACGAGCAGGGTCGCGCCGGACACGGCCATGGTGCCGAGGACCGCCTGGAAGGGCGCCCCGGACCAGCGGCTGTTGTACATCTCGCTGATGACGCCGAGGAAGACGCCCTCGAACGCGGCGTAGCCCAGGATCAGCGCGGGCGTGGCCGTACGCTTGAAGGACTGCACCATCGCCAGGACGAAGGCGATGAGCGCGGAGCCGATGGCGAGGCCGTAGCTCTTGTTGGACACCGGCAGCAGCGCCCAGGCGAGGATCGCGCCGACCGCGACCGTGCCGAGCGTCATGGCCGAGCGCATGACGACGTCGTCCATCGTCATCCGGCCGGTGGCGACCGGGGCCTGCGGCGGTGCGCCGTACTGGGTCTGCTGGGCGTACGGGTTCTGCGCGTACGGGTTTGCGCCGCCCTGCTGGGCGTACGGGTTGCCCTGCGTGCCTACGGCGGCGCCCCCGGCCTGCGGCGCGGTGTTGAAGCCCGCGTAGCCGTTGTCGCGGCTGAACCCCCGTCGCGAGAAGACCGGGTTGCTGCTCCTCATTTCACTCCTCCATGGCCACCGTGCGTGGCCTTGGCCTCAAGAGTAATGGCTTAGCAAAGGATTGGCTCTACTGCCCAGGGAGGATCTTTCCCCTGGGTGTTTTCCCTTACTTGCGGCGGATCTTCCCCGCGAACAGCCACGGTACGCGCGCGTGGAGCCCCCGGCGAGGACTGGTACCAACCCGTGACAGCCCGCTTAGCTGCGGCTTACGGCGGGAGCGGGTCGCGGCCCCCGCCGCCCGGCTCACTCCAGCGGGAACCCGGTGTACCCCTCCGCCAGGTCCGTCTCCGCCGCCCGCGAGGTCGCGATCCGCTCCAGCCGGGCGAGCTGGAGGCGTTCCTCGAAGGGGGTCGCGTCCGGGAGCCGGTGCAGCAGGGTCGTCATGTCGTACGAGAACCGCTCCGCCTGCCAGACCCGCCGCAGGCAGGTCTGCGAGTACGCGTCCAGCCGCGCGCTCGAACCGGTCTCCTTCTGGTACGTCAGTGCCCGCGCGAAGGTGACGACGTCCCCGACGGCGAGGTTGAGCCCCTTCGCCCCGGTCGGCGGGACGATGTGGGCGGCGTCCCCGGCGAGGAAGAGCCGGCCGTGGCGCATGGGCTCGTGGACGTAACTGCGCATGGGCGTCACGGACTTCTGGGTGATGGGCCCGCGGTCCAGGCGCCAGTCGTCCGCGGTCTCGAAGCGGCGTTCCAGCTCGTCCCAGATCGCCTCGTCCGGCCAGGACTCCGCGTCCGTGTCCGCGGGCACCTGGAGGTAGAGGCGGGAGACGGACGGCGAGCGCATGGACAGCAGGGCGAAGCCGCGGTCGTGGCGGGCGTAGACGAGTTCGTCGTGGGAGGGGGCGACGTCGGCGAGGATGCCCAGCCAGCCGAACGGGTAGGTGCGCTCGTACACCCGGGTGAGGGCCTCGGGGACGGCCTTGCGGGCAACGCCCCAGAAGCCGTCGCAGCCGACGACGTAGTCGCACTCCAGGACGGATTCGCGGCCCTCGTGCGTGTACCGGACGCGCGGCCGGTCGCTCTCGGGCTCCTCGACGGCCAGGGCCTCCGCCTCGAACAGCAGCGGGCAGCCGTCCTTGAGCTGGAGGGCGATGAGGTCCTTGCAGACCTCGGTCTGGGCGTAGACCGTCACCGACCGGCCGCCGGTGAGGGCCGGGAAGTCGACGCGGTGGCGGCGCCTGGCGAAGCGGAGTTCGATGCCGTCGTGACGCAGCCCCTCGCGGTCCATGCGCTCGCCCGCGCCCGCGGCGCGCAGTACGTCCACGGTGCCCTGTTCGAGGATCCCGGCGCGCTGCCGGTGCTCGACGTAGTCCCGGTCCCGGCTCTCCAGGACGACGGCCGCGATGCCCGCGTTGTGCAGCAGTCGCGCGAGCAGCAGCCCGGCCGGCCCGGCTCCGACGATCCCGACAGTGGTACGCATCCGACGCCCCTTTGCGCTCGTACGCCCGAACCCTTGCGCTCGCACGCCCGAAGGTGTTCGCCTGGTGAAATTTACTTCACCACTCAGGGGAGTCTCCGACCATACGCGCCCCCTGTCAACGGTGAACGGTGATGACGGCGGGGCGCGACGGCGCGCGGAACATAAGTTCCATAACTGGAGAAAACGGCGGCTCGATCGCCCCCGAGAGGCGCTCCTCGCGTACCGCCTTGCATATATGCGTGTTTATGGCAGCGGACACAGCAAGTTCCAACGCTGTTCGCTGACCAGAAATCAATGTCCACTGAGATACGCCGTAGACCAGACGTGCACTACGGCCGCGGAGGTGCCCGGAACCGGACTTGAACCGGTACGCCCCGCCAGGGGGCAGCGAGGTTTAAGCTCGCCGTGTCTGCATTCCACCATCCGGGCAGGCCATGGGCTCCGCCGGCTCCGCATCGACCGTTCCGAGCCTATCGGGAGGCTTACCCCCAACAGCGGTCGGGCGACCCGATGTTGTCTTATTTTATTGACGTCTGAGGGTGCATCAGCACACGGTACGGGCCATCCGCACTTGCCAATAGCCTTTCGGGCAACTCGCGGCGCCGTATGGGGAATGACGGAATTTCACCGCCATGAAGGAGGCCCCCCGCGGCCGTTGCCCCTCTATGCATGGCAATCGCTTTCACGCAAGAGGACGTCGGGGCGGGACGGGGAGGGCCGTGAAGGCCATCGGGAGGCGGGTTCGAGGGCCGTCGGGAGGCAGGTCCGGTGGCCATCGGGAGGCGGGCTCGGCGGGTGCCGGGAGGGCGTCCGGCGGGCGTCCGGCGGATGCCCGGAGGGCACCCGTGGTGACCCCCGGCCCTCCCTCCACAGCCCCCGATGTCATCGCGCGTCTCCTTCTCAGGTATGACTTCGCCGACGGCAGTCAACCCCCGGTCGTCCACCGGAACCGGAACAGCGGCTGACTCCTCCGGCCGTCGCGGCGGCCAGGATGGAAGCCGTGTCCGCAGCGCCGCGGCGTCCCACCCGGCAGTCCTCTCCGCCCCCTCCGTCCCCTCCGTCCCCAAGGAGCACTCCCTCGTGACCAGCACCCCCATCGCCGATCCGACCACCACCGCCGTGGCCGCGCGCGCCGCCGAACTGTCCAAGGTCTACGGGCAGGGCGAGACCCAGGTCGTCGCCCTCGACCGGGTCAGCGTCGACTTCCAGCAGGCCCGGTTCACCGCGATCATGGGGCCCTCCGGCTCCGGCAAGTCCACGCTCATGCACTGCGTGGCCGGTCTGGACAGCTTCTCCTCCGGTTCCGTGCGCATCGGTGACGTCGAGCTGGGGTCGCTGAAGGACAAGCAGCTCACCAAGTTGCGCCGGGACAAGATCGGGTTCATCTTCCAGGCGTTCAACCTGCTGCCGACGCTGACCGCGCTGGAGAACATCACGCTGCCGATGGACATCGCGGGCCGCAAGCCGGACAAGGAGTGGCTGGAGCGGGTGATCGGCATGGTCGGGCTCGCGGACCGCCTCACCCACCGGCCGGCCCAGCTCTCCGGCGGCCAGCAGCAACGCGTGGCCGTGGCACGGGCGTTGGCCTCGAAGCCGGACATCATCTTCGGCGACGAGCCCACCGGCAACCTGGACTCCCGCTCGGGCGCGGAGGTGCTGGGCTTCCTGCGCAACTCCGTACGGGAGTTGGGGCAGACGGTGGTGATGGTGACGCACGACCCGGTGGCGGCGGCGTACGCGGACCGGGTGATCTTCCTGGCGGACGGCCGGATCGTCGACGAACTCCAGGAGCCGGACGCGGACTCGGTGCTGGACCGGATGAAGCGTTTCGACAGCAAGGGCCGCACCAGCTAGCCACCGGGCGCCCACCCGACTCCTGCCGTACCCCTCCGCGACCCGAAACCCGAGAACCCTCATGTTCCGTACCGCCCTGCGCAACGTACTCGCGCACAAGGCCAGGCTGTTGATGACCGTGCTCGCCGTGATGCTCGGCGTGGCGTTCGTGTCGGGCACGCTGGTCTTCACCAACACCATCTCCCAGGCTTACCAGAACAGTTCCCGCAAGGGCTTCGACCATGTCGACGTCGCCATCGAGCCCAAGGAGGTCAAGGGCTCGGGCAACACGGTCGGTACGACACCGGACTTGACGCAGGCGCTGCTGGACAAGGCGGCGGCGGTCGACGGCGCGAAGGAGGCCGTCGGGGTCGTCAGCGGCTTCACCGCGATAGCCGACAAGAAGGGCGACCTGATCGGCGGCGGCTTCCAGTCCCAGGGCGGCAACTTCTGGGGCACGAAGGACGCGCGTTACCCGCTCACCAGCGGCCACGCCCCCAAGGGCGCGGACGAGGTCGTCATCGACTCCGAGACCGCCAAGCGCGCGGGGTACGAAGTCGGCGACACCGTACGGCTGTCGGTGGACGGCCCGGTGCTCACCCCGAAGATCGTCGGCATCTTCACCACGGACGACGGCAACGTCGCCGCCGGCGGCAGCCTCGCCCTCTTCGACACGGCGACCGCGCAGAAGCTGTTCCACACCACGGGTTACGACGAGATCGACGTGAGCGCGGCAACGGGCACCACGCAGACGCGGTTGCGCTCGGCGCTCTCCGCCGTCGTCCCCGCGGCCACCGCCGACCTGAAGACCGGCACACAGCTCGCCGACGACCAGGCCGAGCAGATCGCCAGCGCGACGAGCGGGCTGCGTACGGGACTTCTGGTCTTCGCGGGGATCGCGCTGTTCGTCGGCACGTTCATCATCGCCAACACCTTCACCATGCTGGTCGCCCAACGCACCAAGGAGCTGGCCCTGTTGCGGGCGGTGGGCGCGTCCCGGCGGCAGGTCACCCGGTCGGTGCTGATCGAGGCGTTCGTGGTGGGCGCGGTCGCGGCGGTGGTCGGTCTGGTGGTCGGCATCGGCATCGGGGCCGGACTGCGGGCGCTGATCGGCTCGTTCGGGTCGGGCGTGCCGGACGGGCCGCTGGTGATCACCCCGGGCACGGTCGTGGCCGCGCTGGCCGTCGGCATCCTCATCACCATGCTCGCCGCCTGGCTGCCCGGCCGCCGCGCCGCGAAGATCCCGCCGGTGGCCGCGATGAACGCGCTGCACGCCAAGGCGACCACCAAATCCCTTGTGCTGCGCAACACGTTGGGCGCGCTGCTGGCGGGCTCGGGCACCGCGCTGGTGCTGTACGCGACGTCGCTGAGCGGCTCCGACGGGCAGAAGCCGATGGGGTTCGGGGCGGTGCTCCTGGTGATCGGCGTCTTCGTGCTGACCCCGCTGCTGTCCCGTCCGCTGATCGCGGCCTCGGCGCCGCTGCTGCGCCCGTTCGGCATCTCCGGGAAGCTGGCCCGGCAGAACTCGGTGCGCAACCCGCGCCGTACGGCGGCGACCGCGTCGGCGCTGATGATCGGCCTGACCCTGATCACCGGCATGACGGTGATCGCGGGCAGCCTGCAGAACGCGATC
Source organism: Actinobacteria bacterium OK074 (assembly GCA_001298575.1). Classification (GTDB taxonomy): domain Bacteria; phylum Actinomycetota; class Actinomycetes; order Streptomycetales; family Streptomycetaceae; genus Streptomyces. The sequence continues at coordinate 7,161 of LJCV01000086.1, read as the reverse complement.
GACAAGATGGCGGCGGACGCGATCCGCGCCGACTACATCGTCTCGCTGGCCAACGGCCGCCCGCTCTCCACGGACGTCGAGAAGAAGCTGACGGACACTCAGGGTGTCACCGCCATCAGCCCGTTGCGCATCGCCGACGCGCGCGTCGACGGCCGCGGTCAGTCCGTCGCGGGCGTGGACGGCGCCACCATCGGCGAGTTGACCGACGTGAAGGTCACCCAGGGCACCTTCACCGTCGGCGGCACGAAGACCGCCGTCGACGACGACACCGCCAAGGACTACGGCTGGAAGGCCGGTTCACGCTTCACGGTGGCCTACGAGGACGGCAAGCGGCAGACGCTGACGGTCGCCGGGATCTACGAGGGCAACGCGATCATCTCCGGCATCATGGTCGACAACTCGACGCTCACCCCGCACCTGACCACGCCCGCCGACAACCAGATCATGGTCAAGACGGCGGACGGGCCCACGAGTTCGGTCAAGGACGCGATCAAGAAGAACCTGGGGAACAACCCGGCCATCCAGATCCAGTCCAAGCAGGACATCTCCGACGGCATCGCCCAGTTCTTCACGCTGATCCTGCGGATGCTCTACGGCCTGCTCGCCATGGCGGTGATCGTCGCCGTCCTCGGTGTGGTCAACACCCTGGCCATGTCGGTCTTCGAGCGGCAGCAGGAGATCGGGATGCTGCGCGCGATCGGCCTGGACCGCAAGGGCATCAAGCGGATGGTCCGGCTGGAGTCCCTGGTCATCTCGCTCTTCGGCGCCGTACTGGGCCTGGCCCTGGGCGTGTTCTTCGGCTGGGCGGCGGGCGAACTGCTCGGCACCTCCCTGTCGACGTACGAACTCGTCCTGCCCTGGGGCCGGATGGCGCTCTTCCTGGTGCTGGCGGGCTGCGTGGGCGTCCTGGCCGCACTCTGGCCGGCGCGGCGGGCGGCGAAGATGAACATGCTGGCGGCGATCAAGGCGGAGTAGCGGAAGGGCAGTTGAGAGCGGAGGGCAGTTGAGAGGGGCCGCACCCGAGGACGACAACGGGTGCGGCCCCAACTGTTGTGCTACGAAGCCTGGTCCCAGGCGCGGGCACGCAACGGCAGCCCGGAGGCGCCCTCTTCGGGTGTCCGTACGACGAGGACCTGGTTGACGCCGATGCGGTTGCGTTCGAAGGCGAGGGCGGAGGCGGCCATGTAGAGACGCCAGACTCTGGCGCGGCCGGCCCCGGCGAGACGTTGGGCGCGCTCCCACTGCCCTTCGAGGTTGGCGACCCAGCGGCGCAGGGTGAGGGCGTAGTGCTCGCGCAGGGCCTCGACGTCGCGGACCTCGAACCCGGCGCGTTCCAGGAGCGTCACCGTCGTGCCGATGGGGGCGAGTTCGCCGTCGGGGAAGACGTAGGCGTCGATGAACTCGTCGATGGAGTAGGCGGATTCGTCGCGCTGGGGTCTGCGGGCGATCTGGTGGTTGAGCAGCCGCCCGCCGGGGGCGAGCAGCGCGTGCAGACTCCGGGCGTACTCCAAGTACCGTTCACCGCCCACGTGTTCGGCCATGCCGATGGAGGAGATCGCGTCGTAGGGCCCGTCGCTGACGTCGCGGTAGTCCTGTACGCGGATCTCGACCTTGTCGGTCAGCCCCTCTTCGGCGACGCGTTTGCGGGCGTAGGCGGCCTGCTCCTGGGAGAGGGTGACGCCGACGACGCTCACGCCGTACTCGCGGGCGGCGTGCACGGCCATCGAGCCCCAGCCGCAGCCGACGTCCAGCAGCCGCTGCCCCGGCCGCAGGTTCAGCTTGCGGCAGACGAGGTCGAGCTTGTCGCGCTGGGCGTCCTCAAGGGTGCCGCCGTCGGCCTCGGGGGCCTCCCAGTAGGCGCAGGAGTACACCATGGACGGGCCGAGGACGATCTCGTAGAAGCTGTTGCCGACGTCGTAGTGGTGGCTGATGGCCCGCCGGTCGCTGCGCTTGGTGTGCAGGTGGCCGCGGGCGCGGCGGACCTCCTCCGGGGGCGGCGGAGGCGGCGGAAAGGGCCCGGCCATCTTCACCAGCCCACGCACCGCCGCCCGTACGTCCGGATCGGCGAGGGCCTGCCGGAGGGTACGGGCGTCCTCGCCCCGCTCCCAGACGAGGCCGGAGATGAGATCGAGGGCGGCGTAGAGATCCCCCTCGATCCCGAGATCCCCCGCCACCCAGGCCCGTGCCAGCCCCAACTCGCCCGGTTTCCACAAGAGTCGGCGCAGGGCGCGACGGTTGCGCACGAGGAGGGCGGGGGCGTCCGGGGGGCCGGCCTCGGAGCCGTCCCAGGCGCGGACACGAACCGGGAGCGGGACCCCCAGCAACCGTTCGACGAGACCCTGCAGCCGCGACGCGGCGTCAGCCATGGCGCACACCTCCGTGAGAAGACCACTCCGGAATGTCCAACACCACGTAAACACCGGGAGGGGGGTTGTGCAGTCCCGGGGCGGTGTTACGGGTGGGCAAAATGGGTGTAGGGGGCATGGGGCGGGGGTGGGACAGGTGGGACAGGTCCTGGTGTTGCCGACCGCTCTCGCGGATACGACGGTGATCCCATGAAGCTCGCTCCCGCCGACGCTCGCGCGCGATTCGCCATGTCGCCGGTCGCGCGCCTGGCGACCGTCGGCGCCGACAGCGTCCCTCACCTTGTGCCGATCACGTTCGCGGTCGGCGACGACACCGTGTACTTCGCGATCGACCACAAGCCCAAGAGCTCACGGAACCTCCGCCGCCTCCGGAACATCCGGGAGAACCCGCAGGTGTCGGTTCTCGTCGACCACTACGCGTCCGACTGGTCGGCCCTCTGGTGGTCGAGGGCCGACGGCCGGGCAGAGGTCCGGAACGACGGCGACGACCGCCTCAAGGCCGTTGAGCTGCTGCGAGCCAAGTACGAGCAGTACCGCGACCACCCTCCCGAGGGCCCCGTCGTGATCGTCCGGGTCGAGCGCTGGAGCGGGTGGGCGTCCGCCGGGTGAGGCTGCCGCGCCGCACCTCACCCGCCTGGGGACGCCCCCACCAGGGGCGCGAGGAACGGCGCGAGCAACTCAGGTCGACCCGCACCCGCCAACGCTCCTTCACCCCCGCCCCTTTGGGCGCCGAGGGCACCTCTCCACCCCACCGAGTCGGGCGGGAGGGCGGGCAAAACGCACAACAAACGCCGAGGGGACCGCCCGCACCACGGATGGCGGACGGTCCCCTCGGCTCAAACCCAGCGTTACGACGACGTCAGGACGCCTTCGCCTTCGCTTCAACCGGCTTGGGCGCCGCAGGCACAGGCTTCGCGGCCTCGAAGAACTCCTCGCGCGGGTGCTCCATCGCCCCCAGCGAGACGACCTCGCGCTTGAGGAACATCCCGAGCGTCCAGTCGGCGAAGACCCGGATCTTCCGGTTCCACGTCGGCATGGCCAGGCCGTGGTAGCCGCGGTGCATGTACCACGCGAGACGGCCCTTGACCTTGATCTTCACCTTGCCCATGACGATCATCGCGACGCCCTTGTGGAGGCCGAGACCCGCCACCGCACCCTTGTTGGCGTGCGCGTACTCCTTCTGCGGGAAGCCCCGCATGCCGGAGATCACGTTGTCGCCGAGGACCTTCGCCTGCCGCAGCGCGTGCTGCGCGTTCGGCGGGCACCAGGCGTTCTCGACGCCGGCCTTGCGGGCGGCGACGTCGGGCACCTGGGCGTTGTCGCCCGCGGCCCAGATGTAGTCGGTGCCCTGGACCTGGAGGGTCGGCGCGCAGTCGACGTGACCGCGGGGGCCGAGCGGCAGGCCGAAGCGGGACAGGACCGGGTTGGGCTTGACGCCCGCGGTCCACACGATCGTGTTGGAGTCGACCTCAAGGCCGTTCTTCAGCACGACGTGGCCGTCGACGCAGGACTCCATGGAGGTGGAGAGGTAGATCTCGACCCCGCGGCCCTCCAGGTGCTCCTTGCCGTAGACGCCGAGCTTGGGGCCGACCTCGGGGAGGATCTTGTCGGCGGCGTCGACGAGGACGAACCGCATGTCCTCGCGCGAGACGTTGGTGTAGTACTTGGCCGCGTCGCGGGCCATGTCCTCGACCTCACCGATGGTCTCCGCGCCGGCGAACCCGCCGCCGATGAAGACGAAGGTCAGCGCCTTGCGGCGGACGTCCTCGTCCTGCGTGGAGTCGGCCTTGTCGAGCTGTTCGAGGACGTGGTTGCGCAGGCCGATGGCCTCCTCGATGCCCTTCATGCCGATGCCCTGCTCGGCGAGGCCGGGGATCGGGAAGGTGCGCGAGACCGCGCCCATCGAGATGACGAGGTAGTCGAAAGGCAGCTCGTACGCCTCGCCGACCAGCGGGGCGATCGTGGCGACCTTGCGGTCCTGGTCGATGCTGGTGACCCGGCCGGTGAGGACTTCCGCCTTGGGCAGCACGCGTCGCAACGGGACGACGACGTGCCGAGGCGAAATGCTGCCGGCCGCGGTTTCGGGGAGGAAGGGCTGGTAGGTCATGTACGACCGGGGGTCGACGACCGTGACGGTCGCCTCGCCGTAGCGCATCTTCTTGAGGATGCGCCGAGCTGCGTACAGGCCTACGTACCCACCGCCTACTACGAGGATCCTGGGACGCTCCGTGGTGCTCATGGGATCGAGTATCCACCCGCCCCAGGGGGTGCGCTCGTGCGCCCCTTCACAAGCTTTGACGGGGGCTTTGCTATACTCCGCGACCCACGTGATCCAGGTCATGATCGAACACGGGAACCAGCCCTCCCCCGGGGACGTTGTCAAGGCCCCGTGATCTGCTCTTCCCGCAGCCAGAGGGTTCGCGGCCCGTCAACACGACCCCCACGCGACACCCCTCCACCATCTCCCGTACACGCTCACCCGAGCACCCCTTAAACCCCCTTGAGCCCCACGGACGGCTCCGCGACAGAGAAACGTCGTCCAACAGGACCGATTTCCTTGTGAAGAACTTCACGAACTTTTTGAGCGACACACCACGAAGGGCCCGAGAAGCCCCCTCCAGAGCCGCTCATACGTTGTCCGACCTGCTCAGGAGAGGGTTACCCCCCCTCAAACGAACCCTCCCGACGGGACGACGATCACTCGCAACGGCGTGCCGGTGGCGGCCGTGGTTCCCATTGCGGACTTCGACGCGCTGGAAGAGGCGGCCGATGTGCTGCTGACCCGGAAGGCGACAGCGGTCCTGGCCGCGCTGACCGCGCTCGGCGACGATCCGTACAGAGAGGACGCCGACGTCAAGAAGCTCACCGGCCCCTCGGGCCGCTACCGGCTCCGGGTCGGCACCTACCGGGTCGCCTACCAGGTCGAGGACGGCGAACTCATCATCCTCGTCATCAAGGCCGGCGACCGGCGCGACGTCCACCGCGCCATCTGAGCGGGCCGCCGGCCTCTCCCCTCTCATGCCGTTCGACCGCGCCGCCAAGGTGGTCACCGCTACCGCCGTGCGTACGACAGACCTCGCCGACCGGCGCAGCGCCCTCACCGTCACGCTGCACGAGGACGCCGAGGAGCTACGCGTCCGGCTCTGGGCCCCCGTACCCGGTAAACACAACACGTCCTTCGCACGGCTATACGCGGCCGTACGAGGGGCGCTCTGTCGTTTCCGCCGCTACGCCGCGGCGACCAACTCGCGCGCCCGCTCGTTGAAGTCCGCGACGAGCCGATGCCGCCCGAAGGGCTGCATGCGCTTCTGGAGATCCTGTACGGCCTCGACGCACCGCGACGACTTCACCTGTTGCGACAGCTTCAGCGTCCGGACACCGGCCGCGTACGCCGCTTCGAGGTCGCTCCGTTGCAGGTGGGAGACGGCGAGCGCGGCCTGTGACATCGCACCGCGGCGGGCGCGCTTCTGCATGGCCGCATGGCCGATCGAGCGGCGCGCGTGTTCCTCGGCCGTGTTCGCGTCGCCCAGGTCCCGGAAGGTGTTCGCGTGCTCGCCGTGCAGGTACGCCGGGTCGATGAACTCCGCCCAGTCCGGTTCGACGGCCAAGTCGACCCGCTCGTACGCCTTTTCCGACTGGACCACCGCATGCGCCGCCGCCGACTTGTCGCCGAGCAACGCCAGCGCCCGAGCTTCCAGGCACCACAGATCCGCGAGGCAGGCCGGCGACGTCGTCTTCGACAAGCCTTGTCGGCCTGCCTGTGCGAGGCGCCGCCCCTCGGTGGGATTGCCGAGCAACGTCGCCTGATCGGCCATCCCCGCGAGGACGTGCGCGCCGAGAGCAGGGTTGCGTGACTCCTCGGCGAGACGGAGTGACTGGATCAAGTAGCGCTGCGCGATGCTGTGTTCACCGTTGTCGTACGCCATCCACCCGAGTAGATACGTCTGTTCGGCCGCGGCCTCGCACAACGCGTGCCGTACGTCGTCGCTGTGGGCGCGCCGGAGCAGCGGGTAGACGTGCACGTTCATGTAGTCGGCGAGGACCAGGCGCCCGGATCCTCCGCCCTGGAAGATGTCCATGCGCTGAAACGTGCTGAACATGTTCTTCACCGCGGTCACGTCTTCGAGACGCACCCGCGGCCCAGGTTCCGGTTCCTGCTCAAGCGTGTTCAACAGCCAGTCCCGCGAGGGACCAACCCCGGCCGCGGCCGCAAACGGCGCGGCTGCAAGGAACTTCCGTCGGTCCACGTCGGCTCTCCCCAGGTCTGTGACTACGTCCACCGTAGCCGCGTACGAGGAGTTGTAAGCAAGGGCGGCATCGGCCGAACCGCTGTCGCCGAGCCCGAGGTCGTACGTCGTGACCCGGTACCCGACGTGTTCCGAGAAGACGGCGGCGAGGATGTCGGGGATCGGCGCCCGAGGCGTCTCACCTTGCAGCCAGAACCGGATACGGGTCGTGGTGGGCGAGATGTTCGGCTGACTCCATTGAAGTGCCTTGGATTTGACGCGCCGCGCCAACTCCCCCCGGCTCATCCCTGACCGGTTCAGCCACTGTGCGAGCTTGTCGTTCGGCGTCCTCATCCTCACAACCTTCTGTGACGGGGGGTGCCGAAAGCGACACCCTTCGACACCCCTACGACGGTACCCCGGCGTTCGCCACACGTGTTGCCTAGTGAGCTGGTCTTGAGTCGGTAGCTCGCCTCGTGAGTTGCTTCTCGTTTCAGATCTTGGTGGTCCGCTGCGGGGAGTGGCCGGGCTGCGCTGTGCTGGGAGCGTGGGTGATCCCAGGCTGGAGC
>LJCV01000085.1 GCA_001298575.1 Actinobacteria bacterium OK074 | reverse complement strand
CGGACGAACCCACCCCCCGTCACCCACAGCCCCCACCCCACCACGGAAGGTGCTGGTCAGCGGCCATCCCCAACCCCCGCGCACCCCCACCACCACCCCTCCGCCCAGTTGCGGTCCACCCGGGTGGTTCTCACCGTGGGGCGCAAGGACGGCCGCCCATCGCGGCTGATGACGGCTGCCCAACGGCGGCTTTCGAAAGGAACACGCACATGCGTCCCCTGGTATCCCGCGGGCTCGCCCTGCCGCCGCTGCTCTGCGCCGCGCTGGTCTTCGGGCCGGTCGCGACCGCCACCGCGGCCACCGACGCAGGCGGCCGAGCGACGGACCGCACCGCCGCCACGGCGACCGCGGCCGACGCCGACTGGATGGACTCCCTCACCGACCTCCGGGGCTTCGGCGTCTCCGGCTCGTCCGGTGACTCGCTCGCCGACCGCATCCTCGCCCGCCTCGACCACGCCGACCACGCCGATCACACCGACGCCGTCGCCCCTCTCCTCGGCACCCTGGACTCCCTTGCCGAGACGGCGAAGACGGCCGACCCGCACGCCACCCACCTCGACCCCACCGAAGCCGCCGCCTACGCCGACGCCGTACGGAAGGCGAGCGCCACCGTCACCGAGCGGCTGGAGGCGCTGAAGGGGCAGGCCGCAGGCCGGTCCGCCGCCGCGGCCGACCCCGTCTCCGACGCCCTCGCCACGCTCCAGTCCGCGGTCAGCAGCCTGCTCTCCGCGCTCACCTCGCTGGACCTGGGCTCGATCCTCAGCTCGGTCACCGGACTGCTCGGCTCGGTGGTCGGCGTGGTCACCGGCCTGCTCGGCGGTGCCGTCCCGCCGCTGCCCGCACTGCCCGCCCTGCCCGCGCTGCCGACGTCGTAACCGAGAAGTGAGAAGGGCCGCGGTATGGGCGAACGCCCGTGCCGCGGGCCTCCCGGCGTGCGGAGCCGCGGGAACCGTGGTCGGATGCTGGAGTGGTCGCGATACCAGGGGACCGGGAGCGGGACCGGCACGCAGAGCGGTGGGACGCCGGTCCCGCCCTCGGGGCTCCGGCGCCGGGGGTCGGCTCCCCACAGGTCCAGGAGCTCCTCCGGCAGGTCCTGGACCACACCCCCGCCGCCGTCGCCGTCCTCGACACCGACCTGCGCTACCTCTACGTCAACCTCGCCCTGGCCCGGATGAACGGCGTACCGCCCGAGCAGCACCTCGGCCGGACCGTCGCCGACGTCGTCCCCGATGTCGAGGCCCGGCTCGACGTCCTCGAAGAGGTCCTCGCCGACGGGGTGCCGCGCGAGACCGTCTCCAGTGGGCACACGCGGGCCGACTCGCCGCTGGAGAGCCGGTACTGGCACGGGGCCTACCACCGGCTCGAACACGACGGCCGGGTCGTCGGCATCGTCGGGATCGTGCTGGAGGTGTCCGCCGCCCGGGAGGAGCAGCGGGAGCTGGAGCGGGCCCGGGAGCGGCTCGCGCTGCTGGACGAGGCCGCCACCCGCGTCGGCACCACCCTCGACATGGACACCACCTGCCAGGAACTCGCCGACTTCCTGGTCGGACGGCTGTGCGACGCCGCCGGGGTCGAGGTGCTGCCCGAGAGCGGCACCAGCCGCCCGCCGCCCCCCGACGGCACCCTCCGGCTGCGCCGCGCCGCCCTCGCCTCCGGGCCCGGCCTCGAACCCGTCCTGCGCTCGCTGGGCCAGCCCGACGAGTACGTCGACTACCAGCCGGGCTCCGCCATCCCGCGCTGCCTGCGCACCGGGCGGCCGGTCATCACCAACCTGCCCGACGACGAGGAGTTCGGCCGCGCCGCCCCGGACCCGGCCAACGTCACCCACTACCGGGCGGCCGGCATCCACTCCGCGCTCGTCGTGCCGCTGACCGCGCGCGGTCACGACCTGGGCACCGTCAGCATGGTCCGCTCCCAGGACTCCCCGGTGTTCTCCGCCGCCGACGTCGTGATGGCCCAGGACCTCGCCAGCCGGGCCGCGATCAGCCTCGACAACGCCCGCCGCTACACCGCCGAGCACAACGCCGTCGTCCAGGTGCAGCGCGCCCTGCTGTCCGAGCCCGGCCGCCCGCACCCCGACGTCGACGTCGCCCACCGCTACCGGCCCGCCGGGCGCGGCGCCCTGGTCGGCGGCGACTGGTTCGAGACGGTCGCCCTCGACGACGGCCGCACCCTGCTCGCCATGGGCGACGTGATGGGCCACGGCCTGGAGGCGGCCGTCGCGATGAGCCGCTACCAGGCCATGCTGCGCGTGGTCGCCGAGGAGGGCGCCGACCCCGACGGCATCCTCGACCGCCTCGCCGACCTGCTCCTGCGCACCGGCAACGAACGCCCCGCGACCTGCCTCATCGCCGTCGCCGACCCGCGCAACGCGATCTGCACCATGGCCAGCGCCGGACACCTGCCGCCGGTCGTGTTCACCCGCGCCGGCAAGGCCGCCCTGGTGCCGGTACCGCCCGGGCCGCCGCTGGGCACCGTACGGACCCGGTACACGTCGTACACAATCCCCTGCACGCCCGGCGGCACCCTGCTCCTGTACACCGACGGCCTCATCGAACGCCGCACCGAGGACATCGACGTCTCCCTGCGCCGCCTCACCCGGGTCCGGCCCCGCCCGGGCGCCGCCCCGGAGGACCTCCTCGACCAGGTCCTCGCGGAGGTCGCCCCGGCCTCCCCGGAGGACGACATCGCACTGCTGGCGGCGCGACCACGGGGTTGAAAGAACCGGTGTCTACTCCGCCGCCTTCCGCGCCAACGCGTTCGTCCCCATCGAGTTGCGCACACTGAAGCTGACCGCGTCCGAGCGGTAGCGGTCGTCGGACCACTCCACCGGGCGGCCCTCCGGTGTCGTCGTCACGCGGCGGACCCGCAGCAGCGGGCTGGTGCGGCGGACGCCGAGGAGTTCGGCGTCCTGGGCGCCCGCGGCCACCGCGTCGATGACGTGCTCGCCGTGCGCGAAGACCAGGCCGGTGTCGGCGAAGAGGCGGGCCGTCACCGACGGGCAGTCCGGCTCGATCGGCTCGACGGCGGCGGAGATCCAGTCCGCGTACACCGTGCGCTCCAGGAGCACCGGTTCGCCGTCCAGGCCGCGGATCCGCAGGACGTGCAACACCTGGGTCCCGGTGGGGAGTTGGAGGCGGACCGCGTCCTCCGTCGTCGCCGCGCGGTACTCCTGCGCGACGACCTTGCCGGTCGCCTCGCGGCCCATCGCCCGGGCCCACTGCGCGAAGCTGCGCAGTTCGGCGAAGCTCTGGCTGCGGCGGCTGGCCAGGACCACCCGGCGGGCGCCCTGCCGGGAGCCGATCAGCCCCTCGGCGGTGAGCGCGGCGAACGCCTGGCGGACGGTGCCGCGCGAGACGCCGTAGCGGGCGGCGAGTTCGCTCTCGGTGGGCAGCGGGCCGCCCACCGCGTACTGCTCCTCGTCGATCGCCCGCCGCAGTTCGTCGGCGATCGTCTCGTGTCGCGCTGCCACCGTCACCTCCGTCGCCGACCGCTGTGCACAGCGTGAGCAGCCTAATCGAGTTTCCCGGCCACCGGAGCGGCCGTCCAAAGTCCGGAGAAACGGGCGTCAGCGTTTCGCCAGTGTTTACGAGGAGGACACCAGCGGCGGGCGTACTGAGGCCAACTTGTTCAGACAAGTTCCGCACCAACTCCGCGTCCCCCCACGCCGCTGTCCCCATGCCGTTGCCCCCCACGCCGATGTCTCCGTATCGCCCCACCCCGTGCGCACCCCTGGAGAGACCGTGACCGTGTCCCTGCCGAGAACCGCCGTCCTCGGCGGCAGCCTCGCCGTCGTCGCCGCGCTCGCCCTGAGCGCCTGCGGCGCCGCTCCCGACAACGCGTCCACCACCGCCGACGGCAAGAACGCCGCCACCGCCACCTCCGTCGCCGACTTCGGCGGCATGGCCGCCCTCGTGAAGGCGGCCAAGAAGGAGGGCACCCTCAACGCCATCGCGCTGCCCCGCGACTGGGCCAACTACGGTGCCCTGATCGACGGGTTCACGAAGAAGTACGGCATCAAGGTCCAGGACGAGAACCCGGACGGCACCAGCCAGGACGAGATCAACGCCGTCACCTCCCGCAAGGGCCAGACCCGCGCCCCCGACGTCCTCGACCTCGGCTCCTCCTTCGCGCTCAGCGCCGCCACCCAGGGCCTGCTCGCGCCGTACAAGGTGGCCTCGTTCGCCGACCTCCCGACCGGGCAGCGGGACCCCCAGGGCCGCTGGTACAACGACTACGGCGGCTACATCTCCATCGGCTGCGACGCGGGGCGCGTCAAGACCTGCCCGACCACCTTCGCGGACCTCCTCAAGCCCCAGTACAAGGGCCAGGTCGCCCTCAACGGCAACCCCACCAAGTCCGGTTCGGCCTACGGCGGCGTGTACGCGGCGGCCCTCGCGAGCGGCGGTTCGTTCGGCGACGTCCAGCCCGGCCTCGACTTCTTCGCCAAGCTGAAGAAGAACGGCAACTACACGCCCGTCGAGTCGACCCCGGCGACCGTCGAGAAGGGCGAGACGCCGATCAGCATCGACTGGGACTACCTCAACGCCGGGTACGCCGACGAGTTCAAGTCCAAGGGCCTGGACTGGAAGGTGTCCGTGCCCACCGACGGCAAGTTCTCCCAGTACTACTCCCAGGCCATCAACAAGGACGCCCCGCATCCGGCCGCCGCCCGCCTGTGGGAGGAGTACCTCTACAGCGCCGAGGGCCAGAACCTCTGGCTCAAGGGGTACGCCCGCCCGGCCCTGATGACCGCGATGCAGAAGGCCGGCACGCTCGACACGGCCGCCGCCGCCAAGCTGCCCGCGGTCTCCGGCACCCCCTCCTTCCCGACCGAGGCCCAGCAGGACAAGGCCAAGACGGTCATCGCGGAGGGCTGGAGCAAGGCCGTCTCCGGATGACGGCCACGCCTGTTGGGACTTCGGACTTCTCGCGCGTCGATGCCCCGCCCGTGACCCGGGCCGGGCGTCGGCGCGCCGCGCCCGGCTGGGTCGCCGTCGTCCCGCTGCTGCTCTTCGTCGCCGTCGCGTTCGGCGTGCCCGCCGTCGCCATGCTGAACGGCGCCTTCACGGTCAAGGACCCGGCCACCGGGGCGAGTTCGTACACGACCGCCAACCTGACCGCCTCCCTCAAGGGCGCCTACCTCACCGCCCTCACCGGCAGCGTCAAGCTCTCCGCCGTCTCCGCCGCGATCGGCGCCGTCGTCGGACTCCCGCTCGCCCAGGCCGTGGTGACCTCCCGCTCCCGCGCGCTGCGCGAGTCCGTGCTCACCGCGTCCGGGGTGCTCGCCAACTTCGGTGGCGTACCACTGGCGTTCGCGTTCGTCGCCACCCTCGGCAACGCGGGTGTGCTCACCGAGCACCTCGGGCTGACCGCCAAGGGCTGGGACCTGTACAGCTTCTGGGGCCTGGTCATCGTCTACCTGTACTTCCTCATTCCGATGATGGTGCTCACCATGACCCCGGCGCTGGAGGGCCTGCGCGTCCAGTGGCGCGAGGCGGCCCGCAACAGCGGTGCCACCACCCTCCAGTACTGGCTGCACGTGGCCCTGCCCGTCCTCGCGCCCACCCTGCTCGGCGGGTTCGTCCTCCTCTTCGGCATGGCCTTCGCCGCGTACGCCACCGCCGCGGCCATGGTGGGCAGTTCGATCCCGCTGGTCACCCTCCAGATCGCCGACGCCATCTCCGGCAACGTCCTGGTCGGCCAGGAGAACGTGGCCCTCGCCCTCAGCCTCGACATGGTCCTGGTCGCGGGCCTGGTCATGGCGGTGTACCTGCCCCTGCAACGGAGGAGCGCGCGATGGCTCTCCTGAACCCGCCGGGCTCGCGACGGCGGCCCCAACACCTGTGGCGCTGGGCCGTGTTGGCGGTTGCCGCGCTGTACTTCCTGGTCCCGATGGCCGCGTCCGTCGTCTTCACCGTGGACGTGCCCGGCCAGGGCATCACCTTCGACGCGTACACCCAGATCTTCTCCACCGCCGGTTTCACCTCAAGTCTCGTGCTCTCGCTGGAACTTGCCGCCGCCACCATCGCGATCACGCTGCTGCTCCTGGTCCCGGCCACGGTCGCGCTGCGGCTGGGCGCGCCGAGACTGCGGCCGGTGGTGGAGGTGGTGTGCTCGCTGCCGCTGGTCGTCCCGCCGATCGCGTTCGTCGCGGGCATCGGTACGGTCCTGAAGTGGGGCCCGGACTATTTGTCCCGCACCCCGCTGTTCGAGACCTTCGTGGCGATCCAGAACCCGGGTTTCCCGTTCGTGCTGGTCCTCGCCTACGTCGTGATGGCCCTGCCGTTCGCCTACCGGGCACTGGACGCGGGGCTGCGCGCCATCGACGTCCGCACGCTGGTCGAGGCCGCCCGCAGCTGCGGTGCGAGCTGGCCGCAGGCGCTGTTCCAGGCCGTACTGCCCAACCTGCGCGGGGCGTTGCTGAACGCGTCCTTCCTCACCCTGGCGATGGTGCTGGGCGAGTTCAGCGTCGCGCAGCTGCTCGGGTTCCAGCCGTTCGCGGTGTGGATCGTCAACATCAGTGGCTCGCAGGCCCAGTTGTCCGTCGCCGTCTCCGTGCTCAGCCTGCTCGTCACCTGGGCCCTGCTCCTCGCGCTCGCCGTACTCGGCGGGCGTTCCGCCCGCACATCCGCCGCCAAGGGATGAACCTCATGACGCTCGACAAGGCAGCCACGGTCGAATTCCGGGGCCTGCGCCGGGAGTTCGGCCCGACCGTCGCCCTCGACGGGCTCGACCTGGCCGTCCAGCCCGGTGAACTGATCGCCCTGCTGGGCCCGTCCGGCTGCGGCAAGACCACCGCGCTGCGCATGCTCGCCGGGTTCGAACAGCCGGACTCCGGCGCGGTGCTGGTGGACGGCGAGGACGTCACCCCGGTCCCGGCCCACCGCCGCGACGCGGGCATGGTCTTCCAGTCCTACAGCCTCTTCCCGCATCTCAACGCCCTCGACAACGTGGCCTTCGGGCTGCGCATGCGCAAGGTCCGTACGGCCGAACGGCGGTCCCGGGCCGCCGAGTTGCTCGACCTGGTGGGCCTCGCCGACAAGGCGGGCCGCTTCCCGCACCAGCTCTCCGGCGGCCAGCAGCAGCGCATCGCACTCGCCCGCGCACTCGCGCTCCGGCCGCGCGTCCTGCTCCTGGACGAGCCGCTGTCCGCGCTCGACGCCAAGGTCCGGCTCACCCTCCGCGAGGAGATCCGCCGCCTGCAACAGGAACTCGGCATCACCACCCTGTTCGTCACCCACGACCAGGAGGAGGCCCTGTCCATGGCCGACCGGGTCGCCGTCATGCACGCCGGACGCCTCGAACAGTGCGCCGCGCCCGCCGAGTTGTACGGCCGCCCGGCCACCGCCTTCGTCGCCGAGTTCGTCGGCACGATGAGCCGGGTGCCGGGTCGGCTCGACGGCACCACGGTCGAGGTACTGGGCCAACGGCTGCCGGTGGACGGCGAGTTGCCCACGGGCTCGGCGGACGTCGACGTCCTGGTCCGCCCCGAGGCGGTCCGGCTCGCGGCGGACGCGCGCGGCAACGGCCGGGTGGTCGCCACCGCCTTCCTGGGCGCCGCCGTCCGGGCCACCGTCCAACTCCCCGACGGCACCGAGGTGAAGGCCGACCTGCCCGCGCACGAGGCGGCGGAGCTGGGCGCCGGCACCGTCGTAGAAGTGTCGCTGCCGCAGCGGCCGGTGCTGGTGGCGGAACGGTCGGCGCCGACGGCGGACCGTACGAACGAGTCGTGAGAGAAGGACAGTTGACCCCCCACGAGTCCTCCCACGGGCCCTCCCACGGGTTCCCCCATGCGCCCCCTGGCCATCAACTCCCGCTCGCCGCCGTCCTGTTCGACATGGACGGCACCCTCGTCGACACCGAGCGGCTGTGGTGGGAGGCGGTGGAGGAGGTCGCCGGCAGGCCCCTGACCGAGGCGGACCAGCCGGAGGTGCTCGGGCGGCCGGTGGAACACACGGCGGAGTGGCTGGCGGCGGCGACGGGAGCGTCGTCCGCCGCGACCCTCGCCGAAGCCCTGCACCGGGAGTTCGCCGACCGCGTCCGCACCGGCATCGTGCCCCGTCCGGGTGCGGTGGCGCTGCTGGACGCGCTGGCGGCCGAGTCGGTCCCCACGGCGCTGGTGACCGCGAGCCCCCGGGCGGTCGCCGACACCGTCCTCCAGGCCCTCGGCGCGCACCGTTTCGCGGTGTCGATCACCGCGGACGACACCGAGCACACCAAACCGGCCCCCGACCCCTACCTGGCCGCGTGCGCCGCGCTGGGCGTGGACCCGGCGCACTGCGTGGCGGTCGAGGACACCCCGACGGGCGTCAGCTCGGCGGAGGCGGCGGGCTGCGCGGTGCTCGCGGTGCCGTCGCTGGCCCCGATCGCGGCGGCCCCGGGCCGGACGGTCCTGGAGAGCCTGGCGGAGGTGACCCCGGCACGGCTGCGCGAGATGCTCCCACGGCGGGCGGCGCCGTCGTCGTCGTACGAACTGCGGGTGATGAGCTGGAACCTCTGGCACGGCGGGGCGAAGGTCGACGACCACCGCAGCAAGCAGCTCAAGGTGATCGTGGAGACGGGCGTGGACGTCGTCGGCCTCCAGGAGACCGCGGGCACGGCGGCCGGGGAGCTGGCCGAGGCGCTCGGCTGGCACCACCACCGGGCGGGCGGGAACCTCGGCATCATCAGCCGCCACCCGATCACGGCGGCCCTGGGCGACCCGGACGTCGGCTTCTACGGCGCGGCCGGCGCCCGTGTCGACGTGGGCGGAGTCGAGGTGGACATCTGGACCGCCCACCTCGACTACACCCCCTACGGCCCCTACGAGGCGGCCTTCGACGGCCTGGCGGCGCCCGAACTGGTCGCCCACGAGGGGGTGCGGCTGGAGCAGATGCGGGACACACTGACCCGGATCGCGGAGGCGGCGGGGTCGGACCGCCCGGTGATCCTGACGGGCGACTTCAACGCGCCCTCGCACCTGGACCGGCCGGACGTCGAGTGGCCGGTGTCGCGGGCGGCGCAGGCGGCGGGCCTGCGGGACTCGTACCGCGAGACGCACCCCGACCCGCGCACGGCCCCCGGCCACACGTGGTCGCCGGTCCACCCCGAGCACGAGGACGGCAGCGGCCGTCCGGAACCCCAGGACCGTATCGACTACGTCCTGCACAACGGCAGGGGCCTGCGGGCCGTGGCCTCGACGACGTTCGTCGCGGGGACGCCGAGGCCGTGGCCGGAGGTGGCGGGCAACGACTGGCCGTCGGACCACGCGGCGGTGATCACGACGTTCGCGATGGATGTTCTCGGGTAGATCACCGACCGGTCACATGAGGTGACCGCAAAGGGCGCATTGGGTAGCGTCGACTCGTACCGTGCCGCCCGGCGCGACCGCGTGACCCCGGGAAAGGACCCGTATCCGTATGCCCCCGACGATCCGCAGGGCCGTTATCCCCGCCGCCGGACTCGGTTCACGGCTGCTGCCGCTGACCAAGGCCACGCCCAAGGAGATGCTGCCGGTCGGTGACAAACCGGTGATCGAGCACACCGTGCGGGAGCTGGTGAACTCGGGGATCACGGACATCACGATCGTGGTCTCGGGCGGCAAGTCGCTCATCCAGGAGCACTTCCGTCCCAACCCGGCGCTGGTGGACCAGTTGCGCGCCGACGGCAAGACGGCGTACGCGGACGCGGTCGAGGAGGTCGCGGAGCTGGCCCGCCGGGGCCACATCACCTACCTCGACCAGCACGGCCCGTACGGCAACGGCACCCCCGTCCTGAACGCGGCCCGCAACATCGGCGACGAACCGGTCCTGGTCCTGTGGCCGGACGACGTCTTCGTGGCGGAGGTCCCGAGGGCGCAGCAACTCATCCGCGCCTACGAGCAGACCGGCTGCCCGGTCCTGGCCCTGCTCCCGATGGACCCGGCCGACTCCCAGCGCTACGGCGTCCCCATCGTCAAGGAGGACCTCGGCGACGGTCTGCTCCGCATCACCGGCCTGGTGGAGAAGCCGAAGCCGACGGCGGCCCCGTCCTCGTACGCGGCGATCGGCGGCTACGTCGTCACCCCCGGCATCATCGAGGAACTCCGCGAACAGACCCGCCGCTGGTACGAACACCGCCAGGGTGAGATCTACCTGACCGACGCCCTCAACGCGTACGCCGCCTCCCGCGCGGTCTACGGCCAGGTCATCCAGGGCCGCTGGTACGACACGGGCAACCCGGCGGACTACCTGGTCGCCCAGTTCGCCTCGGCGCTGGCGCATCCGGAGTACGGGCCTATTCTGCGGGGGTTGGTGCGGGAGCTGGACGGGGCAGGCGAGTAATCCCGGGCCGACAACTTATTCGCTCACCGCCCGCAAATAAGCCCCCAACCGCGCAATCGCCGAAGGGTTGCGCGGGCTTTCCACCAGGTCGACATAGTCCAGCACGAAGATCCGCTTGTGCTTGACGGCCGAGACATTGCGCAGCGGCGCGTACGACAGCAGGAACTTCTTCTTCTGTTCGGCGGAGACGTCGCCGTAGTCGCAGATGACAATGACGTCGGGGTCGCGTTTCACCACGCTCTCCCAGCCCACCGTCGTCCAGGAGTCGTCGACGTCGTGCATGACGTTGGTGCCGCCCGCCTCGCTGATGATCTGGTCGGGGGCGGCGTAGCGGCCGGAGGTGAACGGGGCGTCCTGGCCGCTGTCGTAGAGGAAGACCTTGGGGCTCTTCGCCGGGGCCTTGGCGTGCACGGCGGCGATCTGCTTCTTGAAGCCGGCGATCAGGGTGGCCGCGCGCCGCTCGACGCCGAACAGTTTTCCGAGGTTGGTGAGGTCGGTGTACAGGGCCTGGAGCGGCGGCATGATGCCGCGCGAGGTCTCGGTGCGGCCGTTGTGGCAGGACTCGGTGAGGACGTACGAGGGGACGCCGAGTTTCTTCAGGGCGTCCGGGGTGAAGCCGCTGTCCTCGCGGAAGCCGTAGTTCCAGCCCGCGAAGACGAGGTCGGCGTGGGCGGCCAGGACGTTCTCCTTGGTGAGTTGCTCCTTCGACAGCCACTTCACCTCGTCGTAGCCCTTCTTCCAGGGCACGTCGGTCAGGTCGCCCTTGTCGTCCGGCATCGCGAACCCGGCCATCCGCTTCTCCAGGCCCAGCGCGAACATCAGCTCGGTGATCCCGACGTCGTTGGTCACCACCCGGTCGGGGACCTTCGGATACGTCACCTTCCGGCCGCAGTTGGTGATCGTGACGGCGGTGGACTTCGACGCGTCGGAGGACTCCACCTTCGCGCCGCAGCCGGACGCGGTGAGGGTGGTGGCCAGGCAGAGGGCGGCGGCTGCGAGTGGCTTGCGCATGGGGGTCCTTACGGTGTCGTCGGCGCGAGTCGGTCGAAGAGGAGCTGGACGGCGCCGGTCTCCGGGTGCCGTACCGGATGGGCCCGGACGCCGAACACTTCGGCCAGCAGGGCGGGTTGGAGCACGTCGTGCGGTGGGCCCGACGCGACGATCCGGCCGCCCGCGAGCACGTACAGGACGTCGCAGTGCGCGGCGGCCAGGTTGAGGTCGTGCAGCGCGGCCAGGACCGTCACGCCGCTGGCGCGCACCAGGGACAGCACGTCCAACTGGTGGGCGATGTCGAGGTGGTTGGTGGGTTCGTCGAGCACCAGTACCCGCGGCTGCTGGGCCAACGCGCGGGCGATCAGTACCCGTTGCCGCTCGCCGCCGGAGAGGGCGAGGAAGCCGCGGTCGGCCAGGTGGGACACGCCGGTCCGCGTCATCGCCTCCGCGCAGACCGAGTCGTCCGACGCGGCTGTACGGTCCTGGTGCGGCAGCCGCCCCATCGCGACCACCTCGGCGACCGTGAAGTCGAACTCCGCCGTCGACTCCTGCGGCAGCGCCGCCAACACCCGTGCGGCGGCCCGGGGTTGGAGGGCGTGCACGTCGTCCCCGGCCAGCCGTACCGTGCCCGCCGTCGGCCGCAGCGCCCGGTACACGCAGCGCAGCAGCGTCGACTTGCCGCTGCCGTTCGGGCCGACGAGCCCGACGAACGCCCCGTCGGGCACGGCCAGTTGGACGTCCTGCACGAGCAGCGCCCCGGTGGCCGCCACGCTCACTCCATCGATGTCGAGCCGCATGCTTCACCAACTCCCGGCCGTGTCATGGGTCCCCATGGCTCAGCGGCCTCCGAACGCGTAGCCGCCGCGCCGCATCAGCAGCAGGAAGGCGGGCACCCCGACCGCCGCCGTGATCGCCCCGACGGGCAACTCGGCGGGCGCGAACAGGAGTCGGGACAGCACGTCCGCCCACACCAGCAGCACCGCCCCGGCGAGCGGGGCCACGGCCAGCACCCGGCGGTGGTCGGCGCCGACCAGCATCCGCACGACGTGCGGCACCATCAGCCCGACGAACCCGATGGCCCCGCTGACCGCGACCACCGTCCCGGTCACCGCGGCCGTCACCAGGAACAACTCCCGCCGCAGCCGCCCGGGTTGGACCCCGAGCGCGGCGGCGGTCTCGTCGCCCATGGCGAGCGCGTTGAGCGACTCGGCGCGCAGCCGCAGCCACGCCCACCCGGCCGCCACGGTCACGGCGGCGATCGGCACCTGCGTCCAGGCCGCGCCGCCCAGGCTGCCCAGCAGCCACATCATCGCCGAGCGGGCCGCCTCGCCGCGGGCCGCGCCGAACACCATGACCGAGGTGACCGCCTGGAAGCCGTACGCCAGCGCGGTCCCGGTCAGCACCAGCCGCAGCGGGGTGAGGCCGTGCGGCGAGCGGGCCACGGCGTACACCAGGACCATCGCCGCGAGCGCCGACAGGAACGCCGACACCGACAGCGCCCACACCCCGAGCCCCGCGAACGCGCCCAGCAGGATCACCGCGTTGGCGCCGACCGCCGCGCCCGAGGAGATGCCCAGCACGAACGGATCGGCGAGCGCGTTGCGGACCATCGCCTGCACCGCCACCCCGACACTCGCCAGCCCCGCCCCGACCACGGCGGCGAGCACGACCCGCGGCAGCCGCAGCTCCCAGACGATGGTGTACGCGTCCGCGTCCCCGGCGCGCACGGTCCCGCCGCTGAACCCGGCCCACAGGAACCGGAACACCGCGCCCCAGCCGATCCCGGCGGCCCCGAGCCCGACCCCGCACACGAGCGAGCCCAGCAGCAGCACGGCCAGGCCGACGGCCAGCGGGACGAGGGGTATGCGGCGCGGGGGCGACGGCGTCGGCGGCGGTGCGGCCGTCGGTGACGCTGGCGGGCTCTGGAGCACGGTCGGGCGGTCCTTCGCGTGGGGCCGCCTGGCGGACGTACCGCCAGAGCCGGCCCGTACGGCACCGAACGCCGTGCGGTCCCCTCTCGCAGTCCGCGGCGAGCAGTCAACGGGTCGCACCACCCAGGGGCGATCGGGCTCACGCGCGGACCTCCGGGTCCGCGCGCACACCGTTGCGGGTCAGCGCCGGACTCTCACCGGACTTCTCCCACGGGAGGCGGGGGGAGCGTAACAAACGTGGGTGAGGGGGCGGCGGCCAGGGGACCTCCGGTTTTGTGCGGCGTAGCGTACGGCTAAAAGTAGACCGGTTGGTCGATACTCATGAAATCGCTTCACCTTTTACTTTTCCCGCCGGAGGACATCGCTTGACCGTATGCGCCACTGTTGATTGGACCATTTGGTCGAAGTATGGTTTCGAGGGAAGCATGACGTTCGGGCGGAGCGTGACGTTCGAGCCAAGTGGGACGAGCGGACGAATGTGAGGGCACCATGACCGAGAACGTGGCCGCGACCGGCAGCGCCGAGCGCACCGACGAACTGCCGGAGTTCCCATCGCCCCGATCGGGCCAGTGCCCCTTCGCGCCACCGCCCGAGCTGCTGAAACTGCACGAGACGGGCAAGGGCGTCCAGCGCGCCCGGACCTGGGACGGCTCCACCCCCTGGGTCGCCACCTCCCACGCCACGCTCCGCGAACTCCTCGCCGACCCGCGGCTGAGCGCCAACATCGGCGCCCCCGGGTACCCGTACACGACGGCGGCCATGAAGGAGCACGCGAACCACAAGGTGCCGTCGATCAACAACACCGACGGTGCCGAGCACGCCCGTTGGCGCCGGATGCTGACCAGTTCCTTCACCCGCCACCGGATGGTGAAGCTCCGCCCCGCGATCCAGCAGATCACCGACGACCTCATCGACAAGCTGCTGGCCGGTCCCAAGCCGGTCGACCTGAACGCGGTCCTGTCGCTCCCGCTGCCGTCGCTGATGATCTGCGAACTCCTCGGCGTCCCCTACGAGGACCACGAGTTCTTCCAGGAGCACGCGGGCGTCACCAACGCGCGGTACAAGACCGCGGAGCAGAGCGCCGAGACGACGCGGGTGCTGCGCGAGTACATCTACCGGCTGATCGTGGGCAAGATGGACAACCCGGGCGAGGACGTCCTCTCCGACCTCGCCGAACGGGTCAAGGCGGGCGACCTCAGCCTGGAGGAGGCCGCGCCGCTGGGCCACATCCTGCTCGTCGCGGGCCACGACACCAGCGCCAACATGATCACGCTCGGTACGGCGCTGCTGCTCCAGCACCCCGACCAGCTCGAACTCCTGCGGGAGAACGCCGACGACCCGAAGTTCGTGCCGAACGCGGTCGAGGAACTGCTGCGCTACCTCACCATCCCGCACCTGCTGGCGCGCCGGGCGGTCGTCGAGGACATCGAGATCGACGGCGAGACCATCCGCGCGGGCGAGGGTGTCATCGCCTCGCTGCCCGCGGCCAACTGGGACCCGGTGGCCTTCCCCGACCCCGAGAAGCTCGACCTCACCCGCGCCGCGGCCCACCACCTCGCCTTCAGCTGGGGCCCGCACCAGTGCATCGGCCAGCAGCTGGCCCGTATCGAACTGCACGTCGTCTTCAGCACGTTGTTCCGCCGCATCCCGACGCTGCGGCTCGCGGCCGACGTCTCGGAACTGAAGTTCAAGGAGGACTCGCAGGCGTACGGCATCTACGAGTTGCCGGTGACCTGGTAGCCAAGTCCCCCCATTTCAGCCGTACTTACACCCGCCCGCACGAGGAGCCCACCCCATGGCGACGATGAAGTCCGTCCTGACCGGCGCGAAGAACACGATCGAGGTCGTGGCGGTGGACCGGCCGGTGCCGGGCCCCCGCGACGCCCTCGTCCGGATCCGCGCGTGCGGCATCTGCGGGACGGACACCTTCTTCGTCCAGTCGGGCGGCACCCCGTACAACACCGCCGACGGCTCGGTCGTCCCGCTGCCGCTCGGGCACGAGCCGGCCGGAGAGGTCGTCGAGGTGGGCGCGGAGGTGGACGGCCTGAAGGCGGGCGACCGCGTGGTCGTCAACCCGCAGGGCGCACCCTCCGGAATCATCGGCTGCGGCGGCGAACTCGGCGGCATGAACGAGTACTTGCTCATCCAGGACGCCGAACTCGGCCGCAGTGTCGCCCGGTTCCCGGACACCCTGCCGTACGACGTCGCCGCCCTCAACGAGCCGATGGCGGTGGCCCGGCACGCCGTCAACCGCTCCGAGGCCAAGCCCGACGAAACCGTCCTGGTCTTCGGCGCCGGACCGATCGGCCTGGGCGCCACGATCTGGCTGAAGCTGCGCGGGGTCCGGCACGTGGTCGTCGCCGACGTCATCCCGGCCCGGCTGGAGACGGCGCTCGCGGTCGGCGCGGACGCGGTCATCGACTCGACGCGGGAGAACGTGATCGAGCGCCTGACCGAACTGCACGGCCAGTCCGCGAACGCGCTCGGCCAGCCGCGTCCCGCCACCGACGTCTACATCGACGCGGCGGGGGTCCCGGCCGTCGTCAACACGACGGTGGACGCGGCGAAGTGGGGCGCGCGGCTGGTGATGGTGGCGGTGCAGAAGAAGGGGGCGGAGGTCGATCTGGGCGGGATGCTGCGCAGCGAGCTGACGCTGATCGCCTCGCAGGGGTATCCGACGGAGATCTTCGAGGT
Source organism: Actinobacteria bacterium OK074 (assembly GCA_001298575.1). Lineage (GTDB taxonomy): Bacteria > Actinomycetota > Actinomycetes > Streptomycetales > Streptomycetaceae > Streptomyces. Next base: position 432 of record LJCV01000085.1, on the reverse strand, counting down.
CACGGCGGAGCTGGCCGAGCACCACGAGCGGTTCGCGAAGCTGATCAGCCACCGGGTGCCGTTCGCGGAGGTCGAGCGGGCGTTCGAGTTGGCGTTGACGCCGGGGGCTGCGGAGAAGGTCGTCGTCACGTTCGACGAGGGGTAGCGCTCCGCCGGGGTAGCGCTCCGCCGGGGGTGCCGCGACACGCCGTTGCTTGTCTGCGGCGGCGTCGTGGCTGGTCGCGCCCGCGCGGCGGAGCCGCATATCGATACCGCCCCGCGCCCCTTACGGGGCGCGGCCCCCGGCGAGCGGGCATCCGCCCTCCCCCCCCCGTTATGTTTTCTGCGGTCCTGCAAGAGGGCCGCTGGCCTCCGGGCCCGGCATGGCTGTTCCCCCCTGTCGAACCGATGACCTGGGGGGTGGTGTCACCGGGCCCGAGAGGCGCCGTTGGA
>LJCV01000084.1 GCA_001298575.1 Actinobacteria bacterium OK074 | reverse complement strand
CCCCGCCCCACCCCCCCCCCCCCCATGCCCCACTCGGCCCGATTACCGGTTCGTCGCACTTCATATGAATGTGACCGGCCAGGCAACGGGACCGGAACTGGCACCGCCCCCGGGCGACCGTGAGCAAACGCACGAAACGAGGGACGTGGTGAAGCGAAGAACACCGGGAGGTGTCGGGCTGACGCTGGTGATGGCGACAGCCCTGCTGATGGGGGCGGCCACACAGGCCGTACCCGCGGCGTACACCGACACCGCCCTGCGCGGGACGTCGACCGCCGACGGCAAGGCGCCCGCCGCGCCCGCCACCGGCACCACCGGCACCACCGGCGTCACCGACGCCAAGGCGCACCGCAAACCGCGCGGTACCGGCGACGGCACCGTAACCGTCCGAGTCGTCACCGAAGTCGACGCGGACGGCACCTACGACAGCGTCCTCGAACCCGGCATGCCCGGCGTCAAGGTCACGCTCACCGACGACGCCGGCCACACGCTGACCTCGACCACCACCGACGACGGCACCGCCGTGTTCACCCCGGCGACCTCCGACCTCACCGGTGGCAAGTACCGCATCCAGGTCGTCAACCCGGACGCGAACACCTACCGGCCCGCTGTCGCGGGACTGGCCACGGGCGCCGACGCGATGCGCTCCAACACCGGGTTCGTCGACGTCTCCGGCGCTACGGACGTCACGTACACCACCGGCTTCTGGGACCCGGGCGTGTACTGCCAGGAGAACCCCACCCTCGTCACCTGCAACCTGGCGAAGGGCGACGCGACCGGCAAGAACGGGCTCGTGTCCTTCGGCGGGGACTTCACGAACACCTCGCCGGGCGGCACGTTCACCAACCTGACCGCCAACACCGCCCAGCAGTCCGTGTTCGGCATCGGCACCGACCGCACCGGCAACACCTACATGGGCACGCTGGTCAAGCGGCACGCCGAGTACGGCCCGGCGGGCGCGGTCAACGCGATCTACCGCTACAACACCACCAGCCAGGCCGTGTCGACGTTCGTCACGCTGCCGGGCACGCTCACCGCGCACGACAGCGCGGACAGCTACCTCAACGACGACGCCGTCTACAGCAAGGTCGGCCGCGAGGGCATCGGCGACGTGGACGTCTCCGGCGACGGCAAGACGCTCTACGCCGTCGACCTCAACGACTCCAAGCTGTACACCGTCCCCATCCAGGGCACCGGCGACACCGTCACCGCGGGCACGCAGACGGCGTACGACATCCCCAAGCCGGCCGACTGCGTGGGCGATTGGCACCCGTACGGCATCGGGGTGCGCGGCGCACGCGTCCTCGTGGGCGGGGTGTGCGGCGCCGAGACGACCGTCTCCACCACCGTGCCGTGGGGCGACCCGTCCCAACTGAGCGCGCACGTCTACGAGTTCGCGGCGGGCGCGTTCAGCGAGATCTTCAACCAGAAGCTGGACTACCCGCGCGGCTGCGCCTACCGCTTCCTGGGCACCCCGACGACCGCGTACCGCTGCACGGACACGACGACGGTCGGCGAGCGGATGAGCGCGCTGTGGGAGGCGTGGAACGAGCGCGTCCCGGACATCGAGTCGCACCGGTTCGTCTCCGCGCCGCAGCCGATCCTCTCCAACATCGAGATCGCCGACAACGGCGACCTGGTCCTCGGCTACCGCGACCGTTTCGGCGACATGCAGGGCAACGGCACCTACCGGTTCGGCACCACGACCGTGCTGGCCTCCGTCATCGCCGCCGGTGACGTGCTGCGCGCCTGCGTGTCGGGCACCACGTACACGCTGGAGAACAACGGCAGTTGCGGTTCCCTCACCGGCAACCTGCCCGGCAACGCCATGGGCCCCGGCAACGGCGAGTTCTACGACGACCTCACCGTCCTCGGCGACGCCCACCACGACCAGATCACCCAGGGCGGCACGGTCCTCCAGCCGTACCGCAAGAAGCTCTGGTCCACGGTCTACGACCCGTACACCAACCAGGCGTTCGAGCAGGGGGTGCGGCGCTGGACCTCCGAGGACGGCGCCATCGCGGGCAACCTCACCTTCGGCTCCTCGCTCGACACCTCCCTGTTCGGCAAGGGCAACGGCCTCGCCGACCTCGAACTCGTCTGTGACCAGGCGCCCGTTCAGATCGGCAACCGGGTCTGGTACGACGCCAACGGCAACGGCGTCCAGGACCCGTCCGAACCGCCCGTCGCCGGCGTCGTCGTCACCCTCACCGACACCAACGGCCGTACGCTGACGGCCCGTACGGACGCGAACGGCGAGTACTACCTCGGCACGGCGGACGGCCTGAAGCCGAACACGTCGTACGAGGCCGCCTTCGACTACAGCAACGTCGACCCGGCCGGGCTGCCCGGCTCCCCGACGCTCGCCTCCCTCAAGTGGACGAAGACGGCGGTCGGTTCGGACCGCACGATCGACTCGAACGTCGACGCCACCGGCAAGACGACCGTCGACGTCGGCGACCCCGGCACCGTCGACCACACCATCGACGCGGGCCTGGTCGGTCCGGTCAACAAGCTGGGCGACTACGTCTGGTACGACAACAACGAGAACGGCATCCAGGACGCGGACGAGAAGCCGGCCCCCGGTGTCACGGTCAACCTGGTCGACCCGGCCACGGACACGGTCATCAAGACGGCCACGACCGACGACAAGGGCACCTACCTCTTCGACCAACTCCCCGACGGCGCCTACAAGGTGTGCTTCGTCAAGCCCGACGGCTACGTCTTCACGAAGCAGAACGCGGGTGCGGACGGCGACGATTCGGTGGTCGACCCGACGACGGGTTGCACGGACTCCGTCACCCTCGGCCCGGACAAGCGCGAGGACCTGACCCTCGACGCGGGCCTCGTCCCGCTCAACAAGGTCGGCGACTACGTCTGGTACGACACCAACGGCGACGGCATCCAGGACCCGACCGAGAAGCCGGCCCCCGGTGTCACGGTCAACCTGGTCGACCCGGCAACGGACACCGTCCTCAAGACAGTCAAGACGGACGACGCGGGCAAGTACCTCTTCGCCGACCTCGCGGACGGCGACTACAAGGTCTGCTTCGTCAAGCCCGACGGCTACGCGTTCACGAAGCAGAACGCGGGTGCGGACGGCGACGACTCGGTCGTGGACCCGACGACGGGTTGCACGGACTCCGTCACCCTGGGCCCGGACAAGCGCGAGGACCTCACCCTCGACGCGGGTCTCGAACCCCTCAACAAACTGGGCGACTTCGTCTGGTACGACGAGAACGGCGACGGCATCCAGGACGCGGACGAGAAGCCGGCCCCCGGTGTCACGGTCAACCTGGTCGACCCGGCGACGGACAAGGTCCTCGACACGACCAAGACCGACGACAAGGGCACCTACCTCTTCGCCGACCTGGCCAACGGCGACTACAAGATCTGCGTCGAAAAGCCGGACGGCTACGCGTTCACGAAGCAGAACGCGGGTGCGGCGGGCGACGATTCGGTGGTCGACCCGACGACGGGCTGCTCGGACTCCGTGACCCTGGGCCCGGACAAGCGCGAGGACCTGACCCTCGACGCGGGTCTCGAACCCCTCAACAAGCTGGGCGACTTCGTCTGGTACGACGCCAACGGCGACGGTATCCAGGACAAGGGTGAGAAGCCGGCCGACGGCGTCGACGTGAAGCTGGTCGACCCGGACAGCGGCCGGACGCTCATGGAGACGTCCACCGACGAGGACGGCAAGTACCTCTTCACGGACCTGCCGAACGGGACGTACAAGGTCTGCTTCACGGCCCCCCACGGCTACCTGTGGACCAAGCAGGAGGCGGGCGGGAACGGCGACGACTCGGTCGTCGACCCGGCCACCGGCTGCTCCCCGGTCATCGAGCTCGGCCCGGGCAACCGGGACGTGCTGACGGCCGACGCCGGTCTCGTCAAGGCGCTGGCGCTGTCCCTCCTCAAGTCGGACGCGAAGAGCCACCGTCCGCTGGGCGGCGCGGTCTTCCAGCTGTGGCGCGACAGCAACGGCACGGCGGGGCTCCAGCAGACCGGCACCGCGAAGGACACGCTGGTCACGGACTGCGTCACCGACCGCCGCGGCCAGTGCCACTTCGACGAGCTGCCCATCGGCACGTACTACCTCGTGGAGAAGGACGTCCCCGAGGGCTACCTCCTGCCGAAGCAGCCGGTCACCGGCCCGTACACGCTGACGCTCGACAACGCTGCCGGAAAGGGCGGGCTGCTCGTCAAGCTCGTCAACAAGCGGGGCGAGCCGTGCAAGGGCAAGAAGTGCTGACGCACTGACGGCCGGTTCTGCCCGGCCGAGTGAACACCGCGCACCCGGGAGGGTGACGCGGGCGGGCCGCCCCCCGGTTACGACCGGCGGGGGGCCCGCCGCCGTGTAGAGACGCGGACATGAGCAGATGCGCGGGCAAGAGGGTGTGGTTCGCCGCGGGTACGGCGACGGTGGCGGCCGTGGGCGCGCTGACGGCCGTGGCGCTGACGGGAGTCGGCGCCCCCGGTGCCGGGGGGCCGGGCGGCGAGGGCGGGCGCCCCGTCTCGGGCGCGGAGGCCCAGCGGATGGCGCTGGCCCGCTTCCGCACCTACCAGCAGAGCCCCGCCGAGGTGACGATCCGGGTCCCGTCGACCGGCACCGAGACGGTGACCGTCCGCGCGATCGTCGACCACCGCCTCCACCGCGCGGTCGGCACCTTCGAGACGGCCACCGCACGCGGCGTCATCGCCTGGGACCAGGGCGGCATCGCGGTCACGGACGCCTCCGCGAAGGCCCCGTCCCGCACACCGCAACAGGCCCTGCGCAGGGCAGCAGCCCTCAAACCCGACCGCTGGACCCGCCGCCCCTACACCCCGGCCCCCCTCGACCGAGCCCTCCGCCTCCTCCTCTCCCTCTCCGCCAACCGCCCCGACAACGCCCAACTCCTGGCCCAGTCCGGCCCGTTGTGGCTACGGGAGGACCGGATCGGGGGCCGCGAGTACGGCGTCTTCTCGGGCCCGAGGCCAAGGCCCAACGGCACGCAATCCCCGACGACTTCGGCATCCGGCCGCTCGCCACTTGCGTACTGGATCGACGGGGAGGGGGAGTTGAGGAGGGTCACGGCGGAGGTGACACCGGGGAGGACGGTGACGATCGACGTGGTGCGGCGACACGTCTACTGGAAGCTGCCGGACGCGCCGTGGCGACTCAAGGGGCGCGGGCGGTGACCGAACCGGTCTCTGGAACCCGTCCGGTGTTGTCACCGGCCGGGCCTGCTCACGGTCGACACGGCGACGCCCGTGAGGGAACTCACGGCCGTCGAGCGGATCTTTGCCTTGGCTTTGCGTGACTCGCAGTTGTGAATTGGCGACCTTTGGTTAGGGTCGAACGTTCGTGCAGTCGGCGGAGGGGGAGGGGCTCAAGTCGTGGGTGGCGAGGGCGAGATACTCGACATCAAGGTCGACGACATCAAGACGGCGGCTCCTGCCTTCCATCGCGAAAGCGTTGCTCTGGCACACGCGCTGGCACGGCTGAGGCAGGGGTTGTCCGCGGCGGGTGCCCCGTGGGGTGACGACGAGCAGGGCGCGAAGTTCCATGCGGCGTACGGCCCGCACGTCGAGCGGATCGAGGGTTCCGCGCGGATCCTGGTCGAGGGTCTGGCGAGCATCCACGCGGGTCTGGTGGACATGGCGGACAAGCACATCGACAACGAGGACCTCGTCCGGGGCATGTTCGGCGACGACGCCATGGACGACGGCAAGTGAGTGTCGCGGACGAGGCCCGCAAGGTCGTCCAGAGGCTGACGGGCATGTGGTGGCCCGACGCCGACGAAGACCAACTCCGGGATGCCGCCCGGGTGTGGCGGGCGTTCGCCGATGACGTCGAGGACGTCATGGCCGTCGCGAACAAGGCGGCCCTCGCTCTGGTCGAGGACAACAAGGGTGAGTCGATCGACGCCTTCGAGGTGTTCTGGCGCCGGTACTACGCCCAAGGCCGTGGCTGGCTGAAGGACCTGGCGGACGCGGCCCGGGACATGGCCAAAGCGTTGGACGCGTACGCGGACGCGGTGCACGGCGCGAAGAAGCACCTCGAACACGAGCTGGAGATCGTTGGCGCGACGCTGGTGGCGGGTACGGCGCTGGCGTTCTTCACCGCGGGTCTGTCGGAGGGTGCCGCGCTGGCGGCTGCGGCGGGGGTCGCTGAACTGGCGGCGTCTTTGGGGGTGGTGGTGACGGAGGAGGTCGCCGCGATCGTCGGCACGACCCTGGCCACGGCGGCCTTCGGCGGGGTGGAGTCCATCACGGTGGACCTGGCCGTCGCCCAGCCCACGGCGATTGCCCTGGGCGAGCAGAAGGACGGCGTCAACCTCGACGAGGCCCGGCAGGCGGGGGTGTACGGCGCGCTGTTGGGCGGCGCACTCGGCGGCGGCGGATCGGCGGTCCGGGCGGCGGGTGACGCTGGTGGTTGGACGGAGTTGCTGGGTGGGGTCCGTGTGCCGGGTCTCGCGCCCGAGTTGGCGGTGCCCGGCGGCCTGACCGCGGCGGCCGATGATCTGGATGGCCTGGGCACGGCCTATCGCACGGGCCGGGGCGGTGGTGGCGGGTACGGCGCGGTGCGTCAACCCCCGCCGTACGCCAAGCCGTTGGACAGCCTCGGGCGAGCACAGGGGGTCGACACGACGATCACCAAGTCGATGCTCAATACGGGGAGCAAAGCGAGCAGGCGGGTGCAACCGCCGGGGTGGGTGGGGCAGGTCGCGGAACACACCCGAGGGCACCTGCTCGCAAAGTCTCTGGGCGGTGACGGGGCGGCCCCGGAGAACATCGTCATCATGTACAAGGTCGCGAACAACAACGTCATGGAAAAGCTGGAAGAGCAGATCTATCAGGTTGTTGACGCGGGCCACGACGTGAAATATTCGGCGATGCCTGTCTACCGGAACCCCACCGACCTCATACCCGCCGGCGTGCGCGTCATCGCCAAGGGCGGCGGGCTCGACATCGATCAGACCATCATTAACAAGTAGGCAAAGAATGACCGACCTCGAACTCCTGGCAGCCCTTCCGTCGACCGGCGAGACGGGTCTGGTGCCCAACGACTGGGAGTGGGCCGAGGCGGCGCTGGGCGTTGTGTTCCCCGCTGCCTTCAGACGCTTCCTGGACGCCTTCGGCGGCGCGAAGTTCGACGACTTTCTGCATGCCTATCGTGCGGGTGCGGAGAACAAGAACGTCGATCTCGTCGCTCAGACGCTCCAGAATAGGCAGACCATGGCCGAAACCCGCGCCCACATCCAGGAATTGTTGGCGGAACGCGGAACGGATACGTCCCGGTTGGTGGCCTGGGGCGGCACTGACAACGCCGACATGTGCTTCCTGATCCCTCACGAGGACCACTCCAGATGGGCCGTCCTCGTCGTGGAAGGCCGCGGAAGAGACTACGACCTCTTCGAAGGGCCAGTGGAGAGTTACCTGTTGAGCGTCCTGCGGGGGGACATCGTCAGCGAGGTCTTCCCGGACGACTTCCCCGACGAAGCCCCTTGCTACGAGCGGCGTCCGCGCAGCTGAATCTTGAAGTGGTGCCCCGCCCTGCCGGGGGCTGCCTGTCGGCACCGGGGGATGCCGCCGACAGGTGTCACCCCGGCAGGGCGGGAGTTCATGGGGCGATCCGTGCGGCGAGGCCGAGTGTCAGTCCGCATACGCCGATTGCTGCGGCGATCATCAACACCCCTGCGACCAGGATCTCTTTGCGCAGGCGCTTCATGGCGTCGCCCGGCTGACCTTCGCGGGTTCGAGGTCGCCCGGGAGTTCGCTGGGGAGTTCGTCGGGGAGTTCGTCCGTGGGGACGAATTCGGCGAAGTCGTCGATGCGGCGCCGGTAGTGGCGGTGGCGGGTTTCCTTCAGGTGGGCTTCCATCCAGTCTTCTACGTTGCTGGGGTGGGCGTGGGTGCCGGAGGTTGCTCCGCAGGGTTGTTCGTCGCCGGCCACGCATTCCGCGGAGTATTCGGGTTCGACGGTGGGGTCCTGGCGGGTCGTGTATTTCACGAAGCGGTAGACGGCTCGGGTCATTTCAACGTCCCTCGCTGGCTTTGGGCGTTGCGCTCGGCGACGGCGGCGGAGAGGGTGTCCGAGGTGGTGGCCGGTTCGATGTGTTCCGGGGGTACGTCCCACTCCAGGCCGCCCTTGAGGGGGCGGAGTTGGACGTATCTGCCGACGTGGCCCATGACCCGGCCGATCTTCCCGTTGCGGGTGTCCTTGGCGATGGTGCCGATGTCCGGTTTCTCGGTCATGAGATCAGCCGCCTGAGTCCGGCTTGTACGGCGTGGAGGTCGACGGTGTCGGGGTCGGCCCAGCCGCCGGGGGGCTCCCATCGCGGCAACTCCGAGCTGGCGAACTCCCGTATCCACATGGCCAGTTGCGTCGTCGTGTCGTCGTCCGGCGTGTGCTCGGTCGTGGTGGTTGTCGGCTTGCTGGTCATGGTCGGTTGCCGTGCCCCTTCACGCTTGAGTGCTCTCTGTAGCCAAACCGCTACCGGGACGATTCAGCGTGACCTACAGTGGAAACGCCTGCAACGTTCTGTAGTCGGAGGGCACGTTGGTAAACATCAAGGAGCTGCATCCGGAGGCATCGCCCCGAGCGGCCTACGGCGCGCGTCTGCGTGCTGCACGGGAGGCCCGGGGCTGGATCCAGGACGAGTTCGCCGAGCGGGTGGGCTACTCGGGGAGGCATATTTCGTCGGTTGAAACAGGCCGCAAACCGCCAACCCGCCGTTTTTCGCTGAGTGTGGACGTCGTCCTCGGGCTCACCGGGACCGCGGACTCGTTCGAGCGCCTCTGGGGGGAGCTTCGCAACGGCAGTCTGCTGGAGGGCTTCCCGGAGTACCTGGCGCACGAGGCACGCGCGGTGGAGATCCGGCTGTTCGAAGTGGGGGCGATTCCCGGACTGCTCCAGACGCCGGAGTACGCAAGGGCCATCGAAGAGGGCAACGTGAGGCGGGGCACGCTCAGCCCTGAACAAGCCTCTGAGCGGGTCGAGTTCCTGGCGGAACGGCAGGCGGCTCTGGTGCGGCGCAACCCGCCCATGGTGATCGCGGTCCTGGACGAGAGCTGTATCCGGCGGCAGGTCGGCGGGCCCGAGGTGATGGACCGTCAACTGGCCCGGTTGGTCGAGTTCGCCGAACAGCCGGACACCTCACTCCAGTTGGCCCCCTACACCATGGGCGCGCTCCGCCCGTTCAACCGGGCGGTGAATCTGCTGACGATGCCCGACCGCTCCGTCATGTCCTACGTCGAGTCCGAGACCAACGGGTACCTGGACCGGGAGATCACATCCGTCGTGCCGCTGGTGAGGGCCTACCATCAACTACAGGCCGAAGCGCTGTCGCAGGCGGCTTCCGTGGCCATGATCGAGCAGGCACGAAAGGGCACCCCGTGACGACCGAATCCCTCCCCCTCACCTGGTTCAAGTCCTCCTACAGCGGCAACGGCGGTACCTGCGTCGAGGTCGCCGCCAACCTCGTCGCCTCGCGCGGCATAGTCCCTGTCCGTGACTCCAAGAACCCGGCCGGTCCGGTTCTGGACTTCACGGGCGTCGCCTTCTCCTCCTTCGTGGCGGGTGTCAGGGCCGGTGAGTTCATTGCCGACTGAAGGGCACCCCGACTGGTTCACCTCTTCCTACAGCGGCAACGGCGGTTCCTGCATCGAGGTCGCCACCAACCTCGTCACCTCCCACGGCGTGGTCCCCGTCCGCGACTCCAAGCACCCCACCGGCCCGGTGCTGCACCTCCCCACCGCCGCCTTCTCCACCTTCGTGGCGGGCGTCCAGGACGGCGAGTTCGGCACCGCCTGACGCGCTGCCCGAGAGCCCCCGTCCGAGCCCCGTCCAGTGATCGCCGGACGGGGCTCGTGTCAACCCGCCCAACGATCAACGGCGACCACGCGGAACGGCCCCGGCGGACGACGGCAACGGATACCCCTCCAGATCCACAGGCCCCGGCAGCCCAACCGCCGGACGCCCAGGACCCGTAGGTCCAGCCAATCCCACCTGTACCGCCGGCGGCGTCACCTTCCCCGCGCCGACCGCCCCGTGACAACCCCTGCTCGCCTATCGCAACGGCCAGGGTGTCGCCGCGCCGTCACAGAGCCCCGCGCTCGTCGCCCACACCAGGACGGCGGCGCGGGGGCTTGATGCGTTGCGTCAACGGCCCGACGGCTGGGGCCTCTTGACCGCCTTAGCCGAGTGGGTGACGCTCAAGCAATCTGCTGCAATCGGATCGGCACGGGGAGAGGCCATGCGCTTGCGTTTCCTGGGGATCATCCCGAACACCGGTAAGGACGACTCGCCCACCATCTGGCTGGACGAGGACAGTGGAGACCTGCTGATCCAGTCCTACCGGGCCACCGAGGAGGAGGTGAAGGCGTGCCAGGAGATCGGTTCGATTCCCGGCCATGGCACGGACGTTCCGGACCACGAAGAGATCGTTCGGTTGCCCAAGGTCATGATCCAGTACATTCCTCGACCGGATGGAGGCACCGCCGATGAAGCCTCCGGCACGTGAGCCGCTGTCTCGGGCGCGGCGAACCGCAATCCATCTAGAGGTTCGTGATCAGTACGCGAGCACTGACCCCGATTTCCTCGAATGGTGTAAGGGTCGACGCACATTCACGCCGGACAACCGTGCGGACTGGTGGGAAGGCTGGCACGACGCGGTACAGGCCGCCGTTTCGCGTGGGGTCTCGGTTCGTCGTGCACGCGTAGTGTCCGAGCCTCTGACTGAATACGTTCGGTGGGAGCACGACTATGCGGTGACCAATATCGCTGCCGGTGAGGATGTTCGTTGGCTTCCCCGACGTCACGCAAAAGACCTTGCGGTGCCCGCCGTTGATTTCTGGGTATTTGACGGCGAGTTGGTGCTTTTTCATCACTTCAGCGGAGACGGTGTTCTGACGGAACGCGAGTACGTTAACGACGCAACCCTGGCTGCGTGGTGCATTGAAGCATTCGATGCCGTCTGGGAGCGGGCCACGCCTCACGAGGAGTACAAGCCGGTCTAGTGCAATCAGCATCATCTAGCGTCCAAGAGGCCCGGCAAGCCTTGGGTAATCGTCTTCGCGATTTGGTCAAGGATGCCGGGCTGGATGGTAAGGATCTCGCAGCCCTGTGCGGCTGGCACCCTTCAAAGGTTTCTCGGATCTCGACAGCGAAGACACAACCGAGTGAGGACGATATTCGGTCGTGGTGTCGTGCGTGTGACGCCGAGGATCAAATAGGAGACTTGATCGCATCGCTCCGGGCCGCAGAGGGTACATGGCTGACGTGGCGTCGGTTGGAGCGCGCGGGACTCAAACGGTCCCAAGAGGAAAGACTACCGCTGTACCAGCGCACGCGACGTTTCCGCTCGTATGGCGTGTGGGCACTTCCCGGACTCCTTCAGACCTATCAGTACACCGAGGACGTGCTCCGGACAATTCAGCAACAGCGGGTGCCGATGGATGATGTGGCCGACGCGGTGGCGGCCCGTATGGAACGGCAGCGAGTGCTGCGCGAGGGGCAGCGAGTATTCGCTTTTCTGATCGAAGAACCCGTTCTTAGGAACACGCTTAGCGCTGCGGAAGCACAGGAAGAACAGCTGGAGCATCTACTCACTGTAAGTGGCTTTCCGAATGTCAGTCTCGGTGTCATTCCTGTTGCTCAGCGGCGCCCGCAACTTCCAGTTGAGAATTTTTGGATCTATGACAACACGCAAGTCAATGTGGAGTTGGTGTCGGGTTACTTGACGCTGACCCAGCCCAGCGAGGTCAAGGCGTACTCGGATACCTACACCAAGCTCGCCGACATGGCTGTCTACGGTGCGCGGGCACGTGCTTTGATCTACAAGGCGCGGGACTCGCTCGTCTGACTGGTCTGCAATCACGTGCAATCGACTGTGAGTTGAGGCTCTGGCGTTCCTAGCGTTGTCGTGATCCAGACGACGTGAAGGGGTCGGCATGAGCGAGCGGCAAACCTACCCAAGTGCACCAGTGGCCTTGCCGCTGAGGCTGGATGCTGAACCAAAGCCGGTTCCGGGCTGTGCGCACTGCGACAACATTGCTGTGGGGCGCGACAGGGCGCAGGCGAACGGCGACGCGAGCAAGCGCAGTGACTGCAACGTCCGGTTGCGGCGGCACCTCACGGCGGATCACCAATGAGCACCCCCGTACGGCCGCAGAGACGTTGTACGCCGCCTCGCCCGCCCCCGGAGTTGGTCCCGGGCCCGACGCATCCCCCGTCGCCCTTCCACGCGGACGGCTGCCCCAACTGCATTCCGCGGCGGGGTGACGTGTGAAGCGTGCGCGGCACGTTGCCTGGTCGGTTCTGGTGTTCGTTGCGGCTGCGGCAGGCACCGCGCTGCCCGTACTGGCCGCAACTGGCCGTCTCCAGCTCCGAGCCGGCGAGCTGGGGCGTGCCCCACCCCCCCACTGCTCCGGTTGAATCAGCTACCGCAGGCGCTCCCGGCGCTTGCCCTGTCGAAGGGGTGCGCATGAAAAGGATCATTGCCCGACTGTGGAAGCTCATCCGCGGCCCTCTGCAATGGCGTGTCCTGTGGTTTGCACACGCCAAATTCATGGTCGGCGTGACCGGCGTGGTGCGAAACGAGTCGGGGGATGTCTTGCTTCTGAAACACCGCATGTGGCCTGCCGACCGCCCGTGGGGTCTTCCTACCGGATACGCCGTCAAGGGTGAGGAATTCCCGATGACCGTCGTTCGAGAGGTCCGGGAAGAAACGGGCCTTGACGTGGTACCGGGGCGGCTGGTTCAGGTAACCAGCGGATACAAACTCCGCGTGGAAATCGCGTACGAGGCTCGGCATGTGGGCGGAACGCTCAAGATTGACGGCTTCGAGATTCTGGAGGCGAAGTGGTTCAGTCCGGACATGCTCCCGGAGGGGATGCAAGAGTCTCACATTCAGCTCATCAAGCGGGAGTCCTCGAATTAACGGAACTCGCCCCGAACGAGTCCGTCACGGGAGCGCGGGCAATGGCGGCGCTTTCCATCATGCGCGCTGACGTGTCCTCGCTCATGGACAAGCACCCTGCCCACGTGTTCCGCCCACTCTCGAAAATCCTCAGCCGATGGGCGGCCGACGGGATCGACACCACGCCTTTCCATACCGGGGTAGAGGACGCCAAGCGTCGATACGCAGACTACGGGCTGTCGAGGATGCTGCCGCTCGACCGCGTATTGGTCGGCTGTGAATCCTCGCGCGCCGGGGCCTTCGGCGGATTCCACCACCCGGACCAGGGTTACCGGCATCTCCAAATGGTCGCCGTCATCACCATGCACGGCCCCATGGAGCGCCGGAATCCCGAACGCCCCGATCTGGCGTTGCTCGACCTGTTGCGCGCGTACGCCCATGACTGCCTTCACTACGGATCGCGTCGACGGTATGTGGAAGTGGCAGGCTCACCCGTGCGCACTCAGTACGGAATCAACTACCGGCGTGCAACCGGGCAGTCGTACTCGGTTGCAGACGAGCGCGGAAGCCGCCACACGCGAAATCTCGGAATCGTCATGGAGGGGGCATGTGACAGGGAAGCGCGCTCCATCACCCGGAAAGTCGCAGAGCGCTGCGACGTCACGCAACCCACGGACTTTCTCGGCGCACTCGTTTTCCGGGACACGACGGGAACGCTTACCGAAGAGGACAGTCGGCGGGCGGTGGAAGTGCTGGAAAGCGCGGAGCGGACGCAATACGCGGCAGCACTTCGGAACTATGAAATGGGCGTGAACAGCCGCTATTCGCATTTTCTCGGGGAATTCGCCCCTGGGGAGGAATGCGAGTTCCACACGCGCCTGCTCGCAGCCATCATCAGCGGTGACACGACGACGCTCGGGGCGTGGCTCGACGACCGCCACGGTCCCGGCACGTTCGCAGGTCTGTTCCGAACGCCTGGATACTTCGAGCCCGGCATGACCGCATAGGCGGTCGACCAGGGGCGTCCGCCGCTCGACCGGTACGGCCTCACGGTGACCCCCGGGCAGAACACCGTGTGGCTCGACGAACCCGACCGGCCCGTCGGAACGTTGGGAGGATGCGGGAACAGGGACGTAGCAGACGTAGCAGTCGAGAGACGCAGCAGAACGCGGACGAGCGACCGGGCATCGCCGCGGCCGTCGTCGTCCACAACAACCGTGTACTCATGGTGCGGCGCCGGGTCAGTGAGGGCCAGCTCTCCTGGCGGTTCCCCGCGGGCGAGGTCGAGCCGGGCGAGGCACGTGAAGACGCCGCCGTGCGTGAGACGAAGGAAGAGACCGGCCTGGACGTGGCCGCGGCCAAGCTCCTTGGCGAGCGGGTCCACCCGAAGACGGGCCGGCTGATGTCGTACACGGCCTGTGAGGTCGTGGGCGGTACGGCGTACGTCGCGGACGTCGAGGAGTTGGCCGAGCCGGCGTGGGCGGCCCTCGCAGATATCCCCGGCTACGTGCCGTACGGGCTCTTCGAGCCGGTGCAGCACCTGGGCGCAACGCTGAGGCGACCCGCCGACCGGAAGAGCCATGAGGAGTCCGTCCGTAGCGGTCCGAGAGAGCGGTACTGCCGCCCTCTCGGAGAGCCCCGCAGCAGCGACCTCCGCGATGCCCCCGCCGTCATCCCCGCGTCGCCGGAGCCCGTACGCGGCGTGCAACGCCAACCCGGTACTGCTGAGGGCGACCGGGCGGGGCGCTCCCGGCCTCCGTCCCCGTACGGTCAGGCAGGACTCTCGCCAACGCGCCCAACGATCAACGGCGACCACGCGGAACGGCGCCGGCGGAAGACGGCAACGGATACCCCTCCAGATCCACAGGCCCCGGCAGCCCAACCGCCCCCCGCCCAGGCCCCGCAACGTCCCCCGGCATCCCCACCTGAGCCGCTGGCGGGGACACCTCCTGGAAGGAAACCCCCGGCGGCTGCGCGACAGCGCGAACCCGGGGCTGCACCGCTCCGGCAGAACCCCCGTTCCCCGCGAAACGGTTCCCCCGCACCGCCGAAACCGACAGCACGGCATCCGCCCCGTTCCCCGAAATCCGGTTCCCCCGAACGGAGTTCCCACTCGCCGGGTATCCCTGGACATCCGTTACGACAACCCCCGCCGCCCGGTTCCCGGAGACAAGGTTGCGTGTGAACAGGTTGTCCCGCGCACCCCCTGCCCCGATCCCGATACCAAACCCACCGTCCGCCTGCTCGGGCCCGCGGTCGTCGTTGTTGTCGGTGATCGCGTTCCCCGCGACCACCGCATCGTGCTGCGGGCCCAGCGCCTCAAGGTCGTTGGAGTTGACCGTGAGGCCCACTCGGTTCCGCGTCACCCGATTCCCCACCACCCACAACCGCTCGCTCGCGTTGGTGAGTTCGATGCCGACGGCGTTGTGCTCGGTGACGTTGTCGCGGACCACCGTCGCGCAGGGGCGGCACTGGCCGACGTAGATCCCGGAGTCCGCCTGCCCGGAGGCGTAGGAGCGCTCGATGACCCCGGAGCGGGCGTCGAAGGCGTAGATGCCGTAGAGGGCGTTGTTGTACGCGGTGATGTACGACGCCCGAAAGCCGTGCAGGGGTGGGAACTTGACGGTGTCGAGGGGGTCGTAGGCGGAGCCGCCCGCACGCCCGGCGCCCTGGAGGTTCTTGTCGGTGACGCCGGTGAACAGGACCCCGTTGGCGAGGTTGTTGCGCACGGTGAGGTTCTCGACGACGGAGCCCGCACCCGTGACGGTGATCCCGTTGGCGCGCTCGAACTCGCCGTCCACGACCACCTTCGTACGGTCGGTGCCGCGCAGCACGACGCGCGGCTTGGCCACGGTGACGCTCTCCCGGTACACCCCGGGCGACACGAGCACGAGCCCGCCGGGCCGCACCCGGTCCACGGCGGCCTGCACGGTCCGGACGTCCTGCGGCACGCGGACGACCGCGGCGCCGCCGGTCGCGCCATGGGCCCCTGGCGTGCCGCCCCCGCAGGCCGTGCCCGCGCCCAGCGTCAGCAGTACCGCACAGCCCAGCCGCAAGGCGCGGCACGCGACGGCGGGTTGAACGAGCGGAAGTCGAAGGAGCGGAAGTCGAAGGAGCGGAAGTCGAGGTCGAATGAGAACGGTTCGCATGACACGCAGATGTATCGTCCCTTTCGTGCCGATGACGAGGAATGCGCAGTCCGACACGCCCACGCCCGCCGTTTCGCGGCGCCGGCTGATGGTGACGACGGCCGCGGCCGGTTCACTGGCGGCACAGCTGGCGAGCAGCTGCGCCGCACCGACGACCCCGATGACTGGGGCCCCCGGTCCGCAACGGCCGAACCGCAGCCTCCGTCAACTCGGCGTCGTCACCCCCCAACCCCCCGCCGCCCTCCTCCTCGCCTACGACCTCGGCGGCTCCCGCACCGCCGCCCGCACCACCCTCGACCGCTGGACCCAAACGCTCCATGCGAAGGGCCTCACCGCGACGGTCGCGATCGGGCCCGGCCTCAGCCACGCCGTCCACGTCCCCGACCTGCCCCCCTTCCCCGGCGACGACCTCTCCCCGTCCGACTGCGGCGGCGACCTGCTCGTCCAACTCCGGGGCCCGGAGCCGCAGTCGCTCGAAGCGACCGCAACCCGCCTCTCCCGCCTGGCCGTTGGAGACATCCGCTGGCGCCAGGACGGCCATCTGCCTCCCACTCCGCCCGGCGAAACCCCCCGCAACCTCCTTGGTTTCAAAGACGGTTCGGCCAACCCGACCCCCGAGGAGTGCGAGCGCTGGGTGTGGGACCGCCGCGGCGGCACCTTCGTCGTCGTACGCCGGATTCACGTGGACGCGGACCGGTTCGGGCGGCTGCCGAAGACGCGGCAGGAGGAGGTGATCGGGCGGCACCGGGCCAGTGGCGCGCCGCTGGGCGGGCGGCGGGAGCGGGAGGACGCGGACATCTTCGCCAAGACTCCGCAGGGCCGGTACGTCATCCCGCTGCACGCGCACGTCCGGGCGGCCTCACCGCGGCTGGACGGCGGCGCCCGGATGCTGCGCGGCGGCTACTCCTACGACAACGGGCCCGACGACCGCGGCCTGCTCTTCGTCGCGTTCATGCGGGACCCGGCCCTCTTCGTGCGCGTACAGGAACGGCTCGCGGAGCGCGACGAGTTGAGCGGTTTCACCCGGCATCGGGGTTCGGCGGTGGCGTACGTACTGCCGGGGGCGGCGGCGGGTCGCCCGCTGGGGGCAGGGCTGGTGTGACGGGCGCCGGGCGGGAGCGGTAGGTGCCCGGTTTCACGCCCCAGACGTATACGGCGTCGTCGAGTTGGAGCACGTTCCACAGCCGTTCGGCGTCGGCGTAGCGGAGGTTGACGCAGCCGTGCGAGCCGCCGAGGAACAGGTCCGAGGTGGTGCCGTGGAACGCCTGGCCGCCGTCGAAGAACTGGGAGTACGGCATGGGCGCGTTGTCGTACAGGTCGGAGTAGTGGTCGCGGTCGCGCCAGTAGACGCTGTGCCAGCCGGTGCGGGTCTCGGCGCCGTCGCGGCCGGAGCGGATCGGGACGGGTCCGTAGCCGACCTTGTTGCCCTTCTGCACCCACAGCAGCTGCCGGTCGAGGTCGACGCACGCGACGACGTACGACCGCACCGGGCACTTCCCGGCGGCGTTCGGGTTCGGGCGGGCCTCGACGACGAGCATCGTGCGGTAGGTGGCCAGGCCCGCGTAACCGTCGGAGGGCTGAAGGGAGTTGGCCTGCTGGAAGGCGCGGATGGCGGCGCAGTCGGCGGGGGACTGGCGGCCGTCGACGGGGAGGCGGAGGTGGGTTTCGAGTTCGCGTTGGTAGGGGCCGGTGCCGGTGGTGCAGTCCGGTTGCGTTTGTGGTGCTGTGGCGGCCGGGGGGGGGGGGGGGGGCCCGCTCACGGCCGCCGCGGCTACGCAGACGGCTGCCGCCACCGACCGGACTATCCGTACGCTTGCCCGTTTCGCCACCGTGGCCTCCCAGGTTCCGGTTCGTATCCCTGCCAACAGGTCTCTGTCATCAGGGATACGGCACCGGATGGGCGCGGGCGCGGTCGTACTGGGCCGAACGGCCGAACGTGGGGGTGGGGGGCGATCAGCCGACGCTCGGGCTGGGGGTGACGCTGGGCTCGGCGCCCGTGTCGTCGCCGGTGGTCGTGCCGGTGCCCGCGCCGGGGGTGTCCGGCGGGACGGTCGGCGGGGCGGTGAAGCCGGCCGGCGGGGTGAGCGCGATGGTCGGCTCGCCGGCCGCGGGGACCGGCGGGGTGGTGTCGCTCTTGGGCAGCTTGGGCGGGCTGGTCTCCTGGAAGAGGACCTGTTGCATGTTGACCAGGCCGGTCTTCTCCATGACGGTGATGTGGTCCAGGACGGTCGCGTTGGCCTGGTTGGCGAGCGCCAGGATCTGCGTGTTCTGGGTGGTGGAGCGGATCGACGCGATCGTGTTGAAGATCGAGCCGTGGGTCGTACGAAGGATCGTCGCGAAGTCGGTGTCGAACTGCTTTCCGGACTCGGAGGTGAGCGTCGACACGAAACCCTCCTGCTGTGGGCTCGCCTTGTTCGGGATGGTGATGCCCAGCGCGGTGGCGACCTTGCGGTCGGCCTCGTCGAGCCGGGCGTGCCCGTCGACGAGGTGCTCGCCCGCGATCCGTACGGCCTCGGTCGTGCCCTTGTTCATGCCCAGGATGCCGACGGGGAGTTCCCACAGTCCCGCCGCCCGCACCTTGACCACGAAGTCGCGGTCGGCCTCGGTCAGCGGTCCGGACGAGGTGTTGGCGATCACGCGTGATGTCGACGTGGAGACGTTCTGCACGCCCAGCATGCTGGGGTAGGCGAGCGCGGCGAGGGTGACCGCGAGCGCGCCCCCCACGAACAGGGTCCCCGTCGCATTCCGTGAAAGGCCCATGGCACCTCCTGCTAGGGGGCGGTCGCCGGTCGGAGCGACCGCCCGATTGAGCGGCGTCGTGGCTCCGCCGGGAGCGGACCGAGGCGAAGGCGGAGTGCCCTGCTTCGGTCCGGAGCGCGAGTTGCTCGGCGGAATCGGACGCAGAGGAGTACGGGCGGGGAGGGGCGGGAGAGGGTATAGCGGAAGTAAAATCCGGGGGGTTGGGGAGTGGGGAGGGTCACACGGGACGCACAGGGCGGACGGTGCGGGAGGGGTGGGGTGGGCCCCAACTGCCGTAGGGAATACGGCAGTTGGGGCCCGGTGGGGTTATTCTCGGAGGGGGCGCTCAGGCGTGTACGCGTACCCGGGTGACCGTGGCGACGAGGGCGGCGAAAGCGGCCACGGCGGCGATCAGGGCCGCGAGGGCGGCGAGGGTGCCGCCGGTGTCCAGAGCCTGCGTGACGGCGGGCGAGGGCACCCGGGTCTCCATCACGTGTGCCACCGCGAGCGCCCCCGGGAACAGCGCGCCCACCGCGAGCACCGACACGGCCGCGCGCGGCAGCAGCCCCAGCGCGAGCAGCAGGCAGAGGGTGGCGATCCCGACGGACAGCCCGTACGCGTACGGGGCCGCCGTACCGCGGTGCAGCGGGAAGTGGGCGACACCGCAGAGCGCCAGCGCGGCGGCTGCGGCCCAGCGGAGGTAGGGGCGTTGGGGGGAGGGGACGAGGCCGGTACGGGGGCGGGGACGGGGGGCTCGGGGTTGGGGCCGGC
>LJCV01000083.1 GCA_001298575.1 Actinobacteria bacterium OK074 | reverse complement strand
GGGGGTGTGCGGGGGGGGGGGGAGGGGGCGGGGGTGCGGTGTCCGGCCTGGGGCGGGTCGGCGGGGGTCCGGAGTGCGGTGGCCGGTCCGGGGGGAACGACGGTCGTCCGGACGGTGCGGGCGTCCGCGGTGGTCACGGTCCGGCCGCGTTGTCAGTGGGGTTTGGTAAGAATGCAGGCGTGAGCAGCGAGGACGGATCGGAGCGGGGGAGCGGTGAGGGCGCGCCGCCCGAGCAGCTTGCGTTGATTCGGGAGGCCGTGCGGAAGGCCAGGGCGCCCCGGGCCAAGCCGCGTACGTGGCTGCGGGCCGCGCTCGCCGGGGAGTTGCCCGTGGCGCGGGTGCTGGTTGACAAGGGCGTGCTGCATCTCGACCGGTACTTCGACTACGCCGTGCCCGAGGAACTGGACGCCGTGGCGCAGCCGGGGGTGCGGGTGCGGGTGCGGTTCGGGGCCGGGGGACGCACCGTCAGGGAGGGGCGGCGCGAGGGCGGGGGCCTCGTCGACGGCTTCCTCGTCGAACGCGTGGCCGAGTCCGACTACCGCGGACCGCTCGCCGCGCTCGCCCACGTCGTGTCGCCCGAACCCGTGCTCGGACCCGAACTGCTCGGACTGTGCCGGGCGGTCGCCGACCGGTACGCCGGCAGCCTCGCCGACGTGCTCCAACTCGCCGTACCGCCCCGCCACGCGCGCGCGGAGGCCATGGAATCCGGGCCGCCCCCGCCCCCGCCCGGCGCGCCCGAACCCGGGTCCTGGGGGCGGTACCCGCGCGGCGCGGAGTTCCTGGAGTCGCTCGCCGCCGGGGGCTCGCCGCGGGCCGTGTGGACGGCGCTGCCCGGGCCCGAGTGGGCCACCGAGATCGCCAGGGCCGTCCAGGCCACGCTCGCCTCCGGCCGGGGCGCCCTCGTCGTCGTCCCCGCGGGGCGGCCCGCCGGGCGGGTGGACGCGGCGCTGCGCGAGCTGCTCGGCGAGGGGCGGCACGCCCTGCTCACCGCCGACGCCGGGCAGGAACGGCGCTACCGGGAGTGGCTCGCCGTCCGCCGGGGCGCGGTACGGGCCGTCGTCGGGACCCGCGCGGCCATGTTCGCCCCGGTGCGCGACCCCGGGCTCGTGGTGGTCTGGGACGACGGGGACGGCAGCCACAGCGACGACCACGCGCCGTTCCCGCATGTGCGCGAGGTGCTGGAACTGCGCGCCGCGCGCGACAAGTGCGGCTTTCTGCTGGGGAGTTGGGCGTGCACCGTCGAAGCCGCCCAGCTCGTCGAGAGCGGCTGGGCCGCCCCGATCGTCGCCGAACGCGAACAGGTGCGCGTCGTCGCGCCGCTGGTGCGGACCGTGGGCGACGGCGACCTCGCCCGGGACGAGGCGCTGCGCGCGGCCCGGCTGCCGTCCCTCGCCTGGCAGGCCGTACGGGACGGGCTGCGGCACGGGCCGGTCCTGGTCCAGGTGCCGCGGCGCGGCTACGTGCCCCGGCTGGCCTGCGACCGCTGCCGGGCCCCGGCCCGCTGCCGGCACTGCGCCGGGCCGCTCCAGGCCCGGGGCGGCGGCGAGGACCTGCGCTGCGGGTGGTGCGGACGCGCGGAGACCGGGTGGCGCTGCCCGGAGTGCGACTCCGTCCGGCTGCGCGCGCAGGTCGTGGGGGCGCGGCGCACCGCCGAGGAACTGGGCCGGGCCTTTCCCGCCGTCCCGGTGCGCACCTCCGGGCGCGAACAGGTGCTCGACACGGTCTCCGGGGCGCCCGCGCTCGTGGTCAGCACCCCGGGCGCCGAACCGGTCGCCGAGGGCGGGTACACGGCGGCCGTCCTGCTCGACGGCTGGGCCATGCTCTCCCGCCCCGACCTGCGCGCCGCCGAGGAGGCGCTACGACGCTGGATCGGCGCCGCCGCGCTCGTACGGCCGCAGGGGGCGGGCGGGACGGTGGTCGTGGTCGCCGAGCCGACGTTGCGGCCCGTGCAGGCGTTGGTGCGCTGGGACCCGGTCGGGCACGCGGTGCGGGAGCTGGCGGAGCGGGCGGAGCTGGGCTTTCCGCCGGTGTCGCGGATGGCCGCGGTGTCCGGGGTGGCGGAGGCGGTGACGGAGTTCCTGGCGGGGGTCGAACTGCCGCCGGACGCGGAGGTGTTGGGGCCGGTGCCGATTCCGGTGCCTGTCGGGCCCGCGGCGCTGGGGGGCGAGGGTGGCCGGGCGCGGCGGGGCGGTGGGCCCGGGCCGGGGGAGCGGTGGGAGCGGGCGTTGGTGCGGGTGCCGCCGGGGAGGGGGGCGGCGTTGGCCGCCGCGTTGAAGGCCGCTCAGGCCGCTCGGATGGCGCGGGGGAGCGGTGGTGGGGGAGAGGGGGCTCGGGTGCGGGTGCGGATCGATCCCGGGGATATCGGGTGAGCCGTCGGCCGTCTGGACATGGCGCTGCCTCCCGGTCGGTTACCGGGAGGCAGGGGAGTGCGGGCTCAGCCGTTGCGGGGGCCCGGGAAGGCCGTCGGCCGGACCTCGTCGCGGAGGGCGGGGCTGCCCGCGGTGGGCTGCGTGGGCATCGAGCGGGCCGCGGGGACCGTCGGGACCACGGGGAGGCCGGCGCCCACGTTGACCGTGCGGGGGGCCGCCGGTTCCGTCGTCAGCTCCGGCTCCACGGGGGCCGTCGTCGCCGCGGCCGTGGCCCGGCGGGCGCCGTAACGGCGGTGCACCGCCTGCTTGGTGACGCCCAGCGCGGAGCCCACCGCGTCCCACGAGAAGCCCAGGGAGCGGTCGAAGTCCACGGCCGCCGTGACCAGGGTCTCGACGCTGTCCCGCAGCTCCTGGGCGAGGCGGACGGTCGGGGCGGGGGCGCGTCCGTAGACGACGAAGCCCGTGGAGGGGCCGGAGCGGCGCGGGCGGTAGACGTTGCCCAGCTGGGCGGTGAGCGTGCGCAGGGCGTCCACCTGCCGGCGGACCCGCTCGATGTCCCGCACCAGCAAGTGCAGGCTGGCCCGGGCCTGGGCGTCGTGGGTTGCATGGTCGGCCATGAACAAGCCTCTCGAACCGGCGTTGAAAAGGGGCGGGCCGCTGAGGGCGGCCCGATGTGGTCAACTCTTTCTTGACCAACGCGTGTGTGCTCCGCGGGTAACGCTGTGGGGCGTAAGCGCATATGCGTACGCCCCTGGGGGTGGGTGTGCGCCTCGGGATTCGAGGGGGTTTCCCGCCCGCGCACCGCCCGTGCGGGTTTCGTTGCGGGTGGGACTCGCCTGTGGGGGTGCCCGTCGTTGGCGGCTGCGGGTTTGGTGTGGGGGGTCTCCCGCCCGCGCACCGCCCGTGCGGGTCTCGTTGCCAGTGGGACTCGCCCGTGGGGGTCCCCCTCGTCGGCGGCTGCCGGGTCGTCTTCGTCGCCGGGGCGGGTCCCGGGCGCACCCCCCGCCTAGACTGGTGCGCTGCCCGTCCGCCCCGGTGTCGCCGGGTGGGCGGGGTGGTCACACGCTCCCGCCCGAGAGGCCGACAACCAGCCATGAGGCTTGTCTTCGCAGGTACCCCCGAGGTCGCCGTTCCCGCGCTGGACGCGCTGATCGCGTCCGAACGGCACGAGGTGGCCGCCGTCGTCACGCGGCCCGACGCGCCCGCCGGGCGAGGGCGCCGGCTGGTCGCCAGCCCCGTCGCCCAACGGGCCGAGGAGGCCGGCATCGAGATCCTCCGGCCGCGGCGGCCCCGCGACGAGGACTTCCTGGCCCGGCTGCGCGAGATCGCACCGGACTGCTGCCCCGTCGTCGCCTACGGCGCACTCCTGCCCCGCGTCGCCCTCGACGTGCCCGCGCAGGGCTGGGTCAACCTGCACTTCTCCCTGCTGCCGAGCTGGCGCGGCGCCGCCCCCGTCCAGCACGCGATCATGGCGGGCGACGAACTCACCGGCGCTTCCACTTTTCTGATCGAGGAGGGGCTCGACTCCGGACCCGTCTACGGCACCGTCACCGAGACCGTCCGCCCCACCGACACCAGCGGCGACCTCCTCACCCGGCTCGCCTTCGTCGGCTCCGGGCTGCTCCTGGCCACCATGGACGGCATCGAGGACGGCACCCTCAAGGCCGTACCGCAGCCCGCCGACGGCGTCACCCTCGCGCCGAAGATCACCGTCGAGGACGCGCGCGTCGACTGGGCCGCGCCCGCGCTCCGCGTCGACCGGGTGGTCCGCGGCTGCACGCCCGCCCCCGGCGCCTGGACCGTCTTCCGAGGCGAACGGCTCAAGCTCATCCAGACCGCCCTCGCCCCCGACCGCACCGACCTCGCCCCGGCCGCGCTGTCCGTCGGCAAGAACGACGTGCACGTCGGCACCGGCTCGCACGCCGTCGAGCTGCTGTGGGTCCAGGCCCAGGGCAAGAAGCCGATGCGCGCGGCGGACTGGGCGCGAGGGGTGCGGATCGGGGCCGGGGAGTCCCTCGGCTGACGCCCGCCGACGTCGACGCCGACGGAACACCGGGTCCGTCGGCCCGGTGTCCGCTCCCACCTCGCCCGACGTACGCTGAAGGGCGCACATCAACCCAGTAGCCGGAGCACCTTTTACGTGAGCGAGCAGTCCCGTCGGCCCCGTGGGCCCGGCAAGCCCTACCGCCGTCCTCAGAAGGACCCCGTCCGTATCCTCGCCTTCGACGCGTTGCGGGCCGTGGACGAGCGGGACGCGTACGCCAACCTGGTCCTGCCGCCGCTGCTGCGCCGGGCCCGGGAGAAGGGCGACTTCGACACCCGGGACGCGGCCCTGGCCACCGAACTCGTGTACGGGACACTGCGCCGGCAGGGGACGTACGACGCGATCATCTCCGCCTGTGTCGACCGGCCGCTGCGCGAGGTCGACCCGCCCGTCCTGGACGTGCTCAGCCTCGGCGTGCACCAGCTGCTCGGCACCCGCATCCCCAGCCACGCCGCCGTCTCCGCCTCCGTCGAACTCGCCCGGGTCGTGCTGGGCGACGGGCGGGCCAAGTTCGTCAACGCCGTGCTGCGGAAGGTCACACAGCACGACCTCGACGGCTGGCTGGAGCAGGTCGCGCCGCCCTACGACGAGGATCCCGAGGACCATCTCGCCGTCGTGCACTCGCACCCCCGGTGGGTCGTCTCCGCGCTGTGGGACTCGCTCGGCGGCGGCCGGGCCGGGATCGAGGAACTGCTGGCCGCGGACAACGAGCGGCCCGAGGTCACGCTGGTGGCCCGCCCCGGCCGCGCCACCACCGACGAGCTGCTGCGCGAGGACGCCGCCGTGCCCGGCCGCTGGTCGCCGTACGCGGTCCGGCTGACCGAGGGCGGCGAACCCGGCGCCGTGGAAGCGGTGAAGGAGGGCCGCGCGGGCGTCCAGGACGAGGGCAGCCAGCTCGTCGCGCTCGCGCTGGCGGGCGCTCCCCTCGACGGGCCCGACCGGGCCTGGCTCGACGGCTGTGCCGGGCCCGGCGGCAAGGCCGCGCTGCTCGGTGCGCTGGCCGCCGGACGCGGGGCCTTCCTGCTCGCCTCCGAGAAGCAGCCGCACCGGGCGGGGCTCGTCGCCAAGGCGCTGGCCGGCAACCCGGGGCCGTACCAGGTCGTCGCCGCCGACGGGACCCGGCCGCCGTGGCGGCCCGGCAGCTTCGACCGGGTGCTGATGGACGTGCCGTGCACGGGGCTCGGGGCCCTGCGCCGCCGTCCCGAGGCCCGCTGGCGACGGCGGCCCGAGGACCTGGACGGCTTCGGGCCGTTGCAGCGCGCCCTGCTGCGGACGGCCCTGGACGCCGTGCGCGTCGGCGGCGTCGTCGGCTACGCCACCTGCTCGCCGCACCTCGCCGAGACCCGCGCGGTCGTCGACGACGTCCTCAAGCAGCACCCGGAGGCCGAACTCGTCGACGCCCGGCCCCTGTTCGAGGGCGTCACCGACCTCGGCGACGGCCCCGACGTACAGCTGTGGCCGCACCTGCACGGCACGGACGCCATGTACCTGGCGATCATCCGGCGCACCGGCTGACCCACCGGAGCGGCACGCGTTCCGTACAGCCGATCGGCTTTCCGTACAACCGATCGGTACCACTGTCCGGTATTCGTACGGACGTATCCGGCCCGAGGGCACCAACCCGCCTCGGACATGGCAGGCTTGGGGCATGGCCGCGCAGATCAACCCCAGCATCCTTTCCGCCGACTTCGCCCGACTCGCCGAGGAGGCGCGGGCGGTCGAAGGCGCCGACTGGCTCCACGTGGACGTCATGGACAACCACTTCGTCCCGAACCTCACGCTCGGGGTGCCGGTCGTGGAGTCGCTGGCGCGGGCCACGGGCACCCCGCTGGACTGCCACCTGATGATCGAGGCCCCCGACCGGTGGGCGCCCCAGTACGTGGAGGCGGGCGCCGGATCGGTCACCTTCCACGTCGAGGCCGCCGCCGCGCCCGTACGACTCGCCCGGGAAATCCGCGCCAAGGGCGCCCGCGCCGCCATGGCGCTGCGCCCCGCCACGCCCATCGAGCCGTACGAGGACCTGCTGCCCGAACTCGACATGGTGCTGATCATGACCGTCGAGCCCGGTTTCGGCGGGCAGGCGTTCCTCGACATCATGCTGCCGAAGATCCGCCGCACCCGTGAGCTGATCGGCAAGCACGGCCTGGACCTGTGGTTGCAGGTCGACGGCGGTGTCGCGGCGTCGACGATCGAGCAGTGCGCGGACGCGGGCGCCGACGTCTTCGTGGCCGGTTCGGCGGTCTACGGCGCCGACGACCCGGCCGCGGCGGTACGTGCACTGCGCACGCAGGCGGAGGGGGCCACGGCCCGCGCGTCATGGGCGTGCGGACACTGAGCCAACAGAATCTGAACGCCGCCCGTCCGGGCTGATCAAGCACGCCGGATCTGCAAGGATGAACGGCGAATCCAGAGTGTGAACAGCAGTGAGGAGATCGCCGTGTCGGGTATGTCGGCGGGCCGGTCGGCCATGCGGATGGGACCCGCTGAGCTGGTACAGGCGGCGGCCATGGCCCGCCGCTTCTACCTTGAGGGCAAATCCAAGATCCAGATCGCGGAGGAGTTCGGCGTCAGCCGCTTCAAAGTGGCCCGGGTCCTGGAGACCGCCCTCGAACGGGATCTCGTGCGGATCGAGATCCGCGTGCCGGCCGAGCTGGACGCGGAGCGCTCCGACGCGCTGCGCGCCCGCTACGGCCTGCGGCACGCCGTCGTGGTCGAGTCCCCGGCGGAGGCGCAGGACTCGCCCGACCCCGAGAACCTCGGCGAGGTCGCCGCGGACCTCCTCGGCGAGCTGGTGACCGAGGGCGACGTCCTGGGCCTGGCCTGGGGCCGCTCCACCATCCACATGGCGGCGGCGCTCAACCGCCTCCCGCCGTGCACCGTCGTCCAGCTGACGGGCGTGTACGACGCCGGGACCGCCGAGCGCGGCTCCGTCGAGGCGGTGCGGCGCGCGGCCCAGGTGTCCGGCGGCGACGCCCATCCCATCTACGCGCCCATGCTGCTGCCGGACGAGGCCACCGCGGAGGCGCTGCGCCACCAGACGGGCATCGCCCGGGCCTTCGAGTACTTCGACAAGGTCACGGTCGCCTGCGTCTCCATCGGCTCCTGGGAAGCCGGTATCTCCACGGTGCACGACATGCTCACCGACGAGGAGCGCGCCCACTACTCCTCCCTCGGGGTCGCCGCCGAGATGTCCGCGCACCTCTTCGACGCCGAGGGGCGCCGCGTGGGCCGGGACCTGGGCGAGCGGTGCATCACCGTCAAGGCCGACCAGCTCCGCCGTATCCCCGAGGTGGTGGCCATCGCGGGCGGGCAGCGCAAGGCGGCCGCGATCGACGCGGTGCTGCGGTCGGGGCTCGTCACCAGCCTGGTGACGGACACGTCGGCCGCGGACTACCTGATGACGGCGGGCACGGCACCGAAGCCGGCGCTCAGCAGGGCGGATCCGGACGGGATCTGATGATCTGACCGGAGTCGGGCAACGGCTGTGGCGGCCGGGTACAGGTGGGACCCACCTGTACCCGGCCGCCACAGCCGTTTCATCCCCTGGTTCGCCCGGAAAGCGTCCCCGCTATTTTCTGCGCGCATATGACAAATAATTCC
The DNA here is from genome assembly GCA_001298575.1 of Actinobacteria bacterium OK074. Classification (GTDB taxonomy): domain Bacteria; phylum Actinomycetota; class Actinomycetes; order Streptomycetales; family Streptomycetaceae; genus Streptomyces. The sequence goes on along the minus strand of LJCV01000083.1, from coordinate 8,052 downwards.
TTGCGTATAAGGGGCTCCGCTGTACCTGATTCATGGGACGGCGGTCGGCGTTGACGGAACATGTCCGCCAGGTTGACTCTTGTGGGAATCCGGGAAGCGATCGGATTTCGAACGGGAGCACACCAAACTTTTCCCCGCGCAGAAGGGCCAGGGCACCAGTATGTCCATCCGCAACGACATCGTTCTTGAGGACACCACCCTGCGAGACGGCGAGCAGACGCCGGGGGTCGCCTTTTCCAAGGAGACCAAGACGCGAATTCTGGACGCCCTGATAGCGGCCGGTGTGACCTCCGTGGAAATCGGAATTCCGGCCATGGGCGGCGAGGAACTCGACTTCATCAAAACCTGCGTCGACCGGCAGGACGAGGCCCGGCTCGTCGTCTGGCACCGCGGAGTGCGGGAGGACGTCGAAAGCTCGCTCGACCTCGGGTTCAGCGCCGTGCACATCGGACTGCCGACCTCCAAGGGGCACCTCAAGGCCAGCGTGCGCAAGGACCGCACCTGGCTGCTGGCGACCGCGACGGACCTGATCAAGATGGCCAAGGACCGCGGGGCCTTCGTCTCCATCAGCGCCGAGGACATCGCCCGCACCGAGATCTCCTTCCTCCAGGAGTACGCCGGGGTCGTGCACGAGGCGGGCGCCGACCGGCTGCGGCTGTCGGACACGGTGGGCCTGCTCGGCCCGGAGGCGTACGGCGAACGCGTGGCGGCGGTGGGCGCCGCGGCCCCGATCGACACGCAGTGCCACGCGCACAACGACTTCGGCCTCGCCACCGCCAACACCCTCGCGGGCCTCAAGGCCGGCGCCCGTTACTTCCACGTCACCGTCAACGCCATCGGCGAGCGGGCCGGCATGGCGGACCTCGCCCAGGTCGTCGTCGCGCTGAAGAAGCTCTACGACCGCGATCTCGGCATCGACCTGTCCAGGCTGAAGGAGGTCAGCACCCTGGTCGCGGGCGCGGCCAGGCACGAGACGCTGCCCTGGCAGCCGGTGGTCGGGGACAACGTCTTCGCCCACGAGTCCGGCATCCACGCCAACGGCATGTTCCGCGACACCTCCAGCTTCGAGCCCTTCCCGCCGGAACACGTCGGCGGCGAACGGCGCTACGTCCTCGGCAAGCACTCCGGCCGGGCGCTGATCGCCTGGGCCCTGGAGCAGCAGGGCATCGAGCCGCGCGAGGACCTGCTGGCCCACTGCCTGGACGAGGTGCGCACGCTGTCCATCCGCACGGGCGGCGAGGTCGCGCAGGAGGACCTGGTCACGATCTACCAGAAGGCGCTGAGCCCGGCCTGACTCTGACACGGCGTCGGTCGTCGGTCGTCGGCCGCAGGTCGCGGCAGTCGTCAACAGGCGGCCGGCAGTCGTAGGCCGTCGGCCGGAGCCCTCCCCGCTCCCTCGGCCGACGCCCCTCGTCCCGCACCGCACCAACCCCTCCGGTCCGGCGTCACCGACCGTCGGACCGGAGGTCCCTCATGACCGGAAGTGGGCCATCCATGCGAGAAATGCTGCGCTCCCTGCCCCCGGCCGGAGGACCGGGCCGCTACCTCAGCCTGGCCGCCGCGGAGGCGCTCGGACTGTCCGGTGTCGCCACGGCACCCCACACCGTCCGGATCCTGGTGGAGAACGTCCTCCGCGCCGCCGTGACCTCCGGAACCGGCCAGTACGACGAAGCAGGCGCCCCAGACGCAAGCGCCCAAGACGCAAGCGCCCCAGACACAGGCACCCGGAACGTCGGCACGGAGGAGGAAGGCGCCGGCACCGAAGAGAAAGCCGCCCGCGCCCTCGCCTCCTGCACCGCCCTCATCGACGCCTGCGCCGGAGCCGGGCCGGACGAGGAGATCGCCCTGACCCCGACCCGGCTGATCCTCCAGGACCACACCGGCATCCCCGTCCTGTCCGACCTGGCCTCGCTGCGGTCCCTGCTCGCCGAACGCGGGCTGGACCCGCGCCGGGCGCGCCCCGCGCTGCCGGTCGACATCGTCGTGGACCACTCGGTGGAGGTGAACGCCTGGGGGCGGCCCGACGCGCCCGCCCTCAACATGACCCGCGAGTACGAGCTGAACCACGAGCGCTACCGGTTCCTGCGCTGGGCCCAGCAGGCCATCGACGAACTGCGGGTGGTGCCGCCCGGCCGCGGCATCGTCCACCAGATGAACCTGGAGCACCTGGCCCAGGTGGTCATGCCGACCCCCTCCGGCCTGCTGGCCCCCGACTTCGTGCTCGGCACGGACTCCCACACCCCGATGGTCGGCGGACTCGGCGTGCTCGGCTGGGGCGTCGGCGGCATCGAGGCCGAGACGGCGCTGCTGGGCCACTCGGTGTCGCTGCTGAGCCCGCCGGTGGTGGGCGTCCGGCTGACCGGCGAACTCCCGCCCGGCAGCACCCCCACGGACCTGGCGCTGAGCATGACCGAGTTCCTGCGCGCGACCGGGGTCGTCGGCCAGTTCGTCGAGTTCTGCGGCCCTGGCGTGCGCACCCTGACCGTGCCGGACCGGGCCACGCTGTCCAACATGGCCCCCGAGTACGGCTGCACGGTGGCCTACTTCCCGGTCGACGACGCCACGCTCGACTACCTCCGCCTGACCGGCCGTACGCCCGCGCACCTGGCGCGGGTCGAGGCTTACACGAAGGAGCAGGGGCTGTTCGCCGGGTCCGGCGGAGGGGAGCAGCGCCTCCGCTTCGCCCGCGAGGTCGACTTCGACCTCTCCGCCGTCGAGCCCAGTGTCGCCGGCCCGCGCCGCCCCCAGCAGCGGCTCGCCCTCTCGGCGGTGCCGCTCAGCTTCCCGGAACGGCCGTCCGGATCGGCCGGTCCCGACCCGGCGGCGCTGCCCGACGGCACGGTCGCCATCGCCGCCATCACCAGCTGCACCAACACCTCCAACCCGCGCTCGATGGTGATCGCCGGGCTGGTGGCGCGCAAGGCCGTGGAGCGCGGGCTGACCGTGCCGCCGTGGGTCAAGACCAGCCTGGCGCCCGGGTCCCGCACGGTGGTCTCCTACCTGGAGGCCGCCGGGCTCCTCGGCTATCTCGACAAACTCGGGTTCGGCGTGGCCGGGTTCGGCTGCACCACGTGCATCGGCAACTCCGGCGGACTGGCCCCGGTCGCCGCCGACGCCGTACGCAGGTCGGGCAGCCGGGTCGCCGCCGTGCTGTCCGGGAACCGGAACTTCGAGGGCCGGATCCACCCGGACGTCGCGGCGGCCTATCTCGCCTCGCCGGGGCTCGTGGTGGCGTACGCCCTGGCCGGGACCGTGCGCACCGACCTCGCCGCGGATCCGGTCGCCCTCGACGCGGACGGCCGCCCCGTGGCGCTCGCGGAGCTGTGGCCCACACCGGCCGAGATCGCCGAGGCCACCGGGCAGGTGACCGCCGCCCACTTCCGCCGCGAGAAGAGCGACCTGTTCGCGGGCGACGGCAACTGGCAGCACCTCGACCACCCCGAGGGCCCGGTCTACGACTGGCCGGCCGGCTCGACCTACCTGGTGCGCTCGCCGTTCTTCGACGAGGCGGGGCGGCACGGGATCGCCGATCTGTCCGGCGCCCGCGTCCTGGTCTTCGCGGGCGACTCCACCACCACCGACCACATCTCCCCGGCCGGCACCATCGCCGCGAACTCCCCGGCGGGCCGCCACCTCGCGGACGCCGGCGTGGCCCGCGCCGACTACAACTCCTACGGCTGCCGCCGCGCCAACCACGAGGTGCTGGTGCGCGGCGCCTTCGCCAACCCCAACTTCCGCAACCGGCTCACCCCGGACGAGGGCGGCAGCCGTACCCTCCACGTCCCCACCGGCCGCACCACGAGCGTGTACGACGCCGCCGAGCGCTACGCCCGGGACGACACCCCCGTGGTGATCCTGGCCGGGCGGGACTACGGCTTCGGCAGCTCGCGCGACTGGGCGGCCAAGGGTCCGGCGCTGCTCGGGGTGCGGGCCGTGCTGGCCGAGAGCTTCGAGCGGATCCACCGCAGCAACCTGCTGGGCATGGGCATCGTCCCGCTCCAGTTCCCGCCCGGAGTGGGCCCGGACACGCTCGGGCTCACCGGCCGCGAGTCCTTCGACATCGTCGGGCTGGCCGGGCTGTGCCCCCGCGGCGAGGTCACCGTCCGGGCGCACGGCGGGCCGGACGAGGCGGTGCGGGAGTGGCGCATGCGGGTGCGGGTCGACACGGTCCGCGAACTCGACTACGTGCGCCGGGGCGGCTTCCTGCGCGCGGTGGCGGCGCCCCTGCTCGGCGGAACGGAGGCGTGATGTCCGGCCCTCCGGTGCGGATCCTCGGGATCGGCGGCTCGCCCCGCCCGCACTCCACCGCGGAACGCGCGCTGCGCACCGTCCTGGCCCACGCCGCCGACCTGGGCGCGGACACCGCTCTGCTGGCCGGCCCCGACCTGGTCATGCCGCTGTACGACCCCGGCGGCGGGCCGCTCGGGGCACGGGCCCGGCGCCTGGTCGACGAGGTCGCGGCGGCGGACGGCCTGGTGCTGGTGTCGCCCGCCTACCACGCGGGCATCTCCGGGCTCGTCAAGAACGCCCTGGACCACGTGGAGGAACTCCGCGGCGACGCCCGGCCCTACCTGAGCGGGCGCGGCGTCGGCTGTGTGGCCGTCGGGCAGGGCGGCACGGGCTCGGCCCTGACCCTGTCCGCGCTGCGCGACGTGGTCCACGCGCTGCGCGGCTGGCCCACTCCGCTGGGGGTGGCGCTGAACGCCCAGGCCGCCGGGTTCCGTCCGGACGGCCGGTGCGAGAACCCGCAGACCGCCCGGCAGTTGCGGCGGCTCGCCACCGAACTGGTCGGCTTCGCCCGCATGTACCGGGGGACGGACACCCCGGTGAAGAGAGAAAGACCACCCGCCCCGCCATCACCCCTTCAACCCTCCGGGAGGAAATCATGAACAAAAGGAAGCTGCTGCGCCGTGCCATCGCCCGTGACGGGGAACTCGCCCTCGCCGCCGGTGTGCACGACGGACTGAGTGCGCGGATCGCCCAGAACAGCGAATTCGACGTGCTGTGGGCCAGCGGACTCGGGATATCCGCGTCGTACGCCGTCCCCGACGACAGCATTCTGACGATGACGGAATTCCTCAACGCGGCCCGCGCGATCAACGACGCCAGCGACCTTCCCGTGCTCGCGGACTGCGACACCGGATTCGGCGACACGCGCAATGTGGCGCGGATGGTGGACCAGTACGAGCGGGCCGGGGTCGCCGGGGTCTGCATCGAGGACAAGATGTTCCCCAAGCGGAACTCGCTCGGCGACGGGGCCCAGCACCAGGACACCATCGACGGCTTCTCCGCCAAGATCTCGATGGCCAAGAAGGCCCAGAACACCCCCGACTTCGTGGTGGTCGCGCGGATCGAGACGTTCATCGCGGGCGGCACCAAGCACGACGCCCTGCGCCGCGCGGACGCCTATGTCAAGGCCGGCGCGGACGCCGTGCTCATCCACTCGAAGTCGCCCGACGGCGCGGAGATCCTGGACTTCGCCGACAGCTGGCACCGCAAGGACGTCCCCCTGATCGCCGTGCCCACGACCTATCCCGAGGTGGACGCCAAGCAGCTGCGCGAGGCGGGCTTCTCGCTGTCCATCTACGCCAACCAGGCGCTGCGCGCGTCGATCACGGCCATGCGCAACAGCCTCGCGCACATCACGGAGAACGGCTCGACCAGCGCCCTGGAGAACGAGATCGCCCAGGTCCGCGAGGTCTTCCAGCTCTCCAGCTGACCAACGCGGGAAACCCCGCCACCGCCCCCGTCCGCCACCGCGAACCGGCCCTGCCGGGAAAGGGGAACACAGATCCATGAGCGAGCCAGCGGACAGGAAACCAGAGGGCAGGAAACCAGAGGGCAGGCACCTGGTCCTCGGTGCCTATCTGTCCTACGGAACGGGCCACCACGCCGCGTCCTGGCGCCATCCCGGGGCCGTGGCGGACGGGGCCCAGAACATCGGCCACTACGTCGACCTGGCCCGGACCGCCGAGCGGGGCCTGTTCGACTTCATGTTCCTCTCGGACACCCCGTCCGTCTTCAACGACGACCACGAGGGCTACGGCAGCAGGGTCGTCGTCTTCGAACCGATGACCCTGCTGGCCGCCCTCGCGATGCGCACGACCCACCTCGGGCTCGTCGCGACGGCGTCCACCACCTACAAGGAGCCGTACAACGTCGCCCGCGAGTTCGCCTCGCTCGACCTGCTGAGCGGCGGGCGGACCGGCTGGAACATGGTGACCTCCTCCAAGAGCGCCGCGGCCCACAACTTCGGCCTCGACGCCCACCCCGAGCACGGCGCGCGCTACCGGCGGGCCGAGGAGTTCCACGAGGTCGTCACCGGACTGTGGGACAGCTGGGACGACGACGCCTTCCCCCGCGACAAGGAACGCGGCGTCTTCTACGACCCGGCCGCGCGCCACGCCCTCGACCACCGGGGCGAGCACTTCTCGGTGCGCGGCGAACTCAACGTGGGGCGCCCGCCGCAGGGACGCCCGGTGCTCGTCCAGGCGGGCTCCTCCGAGGACGGCAAGGAACTGGCGGCCCGCACCGCCGAGATCGTCTTCACCGCACAGCCCGACTACGACAGCGCCCGCGCCTTCTACCGGGACCTCAAGGGCCGGCTGCGGGCGCACTCCCGCCCGGGCCGCGACGTCCTGGTGATGCCGGGCCTGTGCCCCTTCATCGGGGCGACGGACGCCGAGGCGAACGCGAAGTTCGAGGAACTCCAGCGGCTCATCCACCCCCGGCTGGGCGTGGCCATGCTCTCCGACCTCGTCGGCGGCTTCGACCTGAGCGGACACGACGTGGACGGGCCACTGCCCGAACTGCCGCCCTCCAACGGCAACCAGAGCAGGCGCGCCCTCATCGAGAAGCTCGCCCGCGACGAGGGTCTGACGATCCGTCAGCTCTACGAGCGGCTGACGATCGCCCGCGGCCATCTCGTCGTCGTCGGCTCCTACCGCCGGGTCGCCGGCGTCATGGCGCGCTGGCTGGCCACCGGAGCGGCGGACGGCTTCAACATCATGCCTCCCCAACTGCCGGGCGGGCTCGACGAGTTCGTCGACCATGTGGTGCCGGAGCTACAGAAGCTTGGGGTATACAAGGATTTCTACCGGGAGGGAACGCTGCGGGAGAAACTCGGCCTCCGCCGGCCGCCGAGCCGCTACGCGAGCGGCCGGTGACGTCCTCGCAGCCGCCCCCGCAGCCGTCCCCCGAGACCCCGTGCCCCCGAGACAAGGAGCGGTGACATGGAAGACAGGAAGCAGAAGTTCGACACGCTGGCCGAGGAGTACGAGCGCCACCGGCCGCGCTATCCGGCCGAGTTGGTGCGGAAACTGGCGGGCAGGCTGGTGCGGCGCGAGGACCCGCACGTCGTCGACGCCGGAGCGGGCACCGGCATCCTGCTGGAGACACTGGTCCCGCTGCTGGGCCCGCGGGCCCGGACCGCGGCCGTGGACGTCTCGTCCGACATGGTGGACCTGGGCCGCGCCAAGTTCCCCCAGGTGCACTGGAGCGTCGGCCCGGTCGAGCCGTACCTGGAGGCGGCCACCGAGGTCGACCTCGTCACCGCCGCGCAGGCGTACCAGTGGTTCGACCGGCCCCGCTTCCTCGCGGCGGCCGTCAAGTCCCTGCGGCCCGGCGGCCTGGTCGCGGTCGTCCAGAACAACCGGGACTTCGCCGCGAGCGCGTTCCTCGACGCGTACGAGAGCCTGCTGGAGGAGCTCAGCCCCGGCTACAGCCGCCACTACCGCGCCTTCGACGTCGCCGCCGAACTGCGCGAGGTCTTCGAGCCGGCCGGCGGGGACGTCGACGTGACGACGGCCGACTGGACGATGACGCTCGACGCCGAGGACTTCACCGGCTTCGCGAAGTCCTCGACCCAGTTCCAGCGCGGCCTGACCGCCCACGGCGAGGCGCTCCTGGACCGGCTCACCGCCCTGGTCGACGCCCACACCACGCACGGCCGGGTGGCGATCCCGTACCACAGCGAACTGTTCACGGCCCAACTCCCGCGCACCTGAAGGCCCGACGGGGTCCGCGCGGCCGGCGACGCGGCCGGCCTCCCCG
>LJCV01000082.1 GCA_001298575.1 Actinobacteria bacterium OK074 | reverse complement strand
CCCCCCCCCCCCACCCCCCCCCCCCCCCCCACCCCCCCCCCCCCCCCCGACCCCCCATTGAGCCCGACCGCCGCGAGCACCCCGAACACCGGCACCAGATTGAGGATGTTGACGGCCACGCTCGACGGCATCCGCCGCAGCCCGTGGTTGTAGAGCAGGAACCCGCCGACCGAGCAGGCGACGGCGAGGTAGGCGAGCAGTAGCGCCGAACCCGGCCCCGGCAGCCGCCAGTTGGCGGCCTCCAGTGGTGCGGCGAGCACGAACCCGGCCGCCCCCGCGAGCGTTTGACGGTACGTCACATCGAGCCCCTCCCCCGCCCCCTCCCCCGCCCGCTTCCCGACGAGGTTGTACGCGGCCCACACCACCCCGCCCAGCAGCAGGAGCACATCCCCCAGCCACCGCGAACTCCCGCCCGCCTCGGCCCCGTTGCGCACGACGAGACACGCGCCGACGTTCTCCAGCACGAAGTACGCGGTGATGCCGAGCAGCCCGCTGCCGTACAGCAGCCACCGCTGCCGGGCGGTGGGCCGCACCGTCGCCGGGCGACGCCGCCGCAGCCGTACGAGCACGCTGAGGAGGACGGCGGCGAGGGTGAACCGGACCGCCCCGATCGTGACCGGCCCGACCTCGTCCAGCACCCGTTTGGTGACCGCGTACGAACTGCTCCACAGCAGCGCGGCCACCACCACCGAGCCCACGGCGCACCAACCGCGACATGGCGGAGGCGCTCGGCATCGCGCCGTCGACCTGTCTGGAGCGCGTCCGTGCGCTGCGGCAGCGCGGGATCCTCACCGGGTTCCACGCCGACGTCGACCTCGCCGCGATCGGCCGCGGGCTCCAGGCGATGATCGCCGTGCGGGTGCGGCCACCGACGCGGTCGGTCATCGAGGCGTTCCGGGACTTCGTGGAGCGGATGCCCGAGGTGGTCTCCGTGTTCGTGCTCACCGGTCCGGACGACTTCCTGATCCACGTCGCCGTCCGGGACACCGACCACCTGCACGCGGTCGTCCTGGACAAGCTGACCAAGCGCCCCGAACTCGCCGACGTCCGCACGTCGATCGTGTTCGACCACCGCCGCAAGCGGGTCGTACGCCCGTCCTAGTGCCGTACCGGCAAGGTGAGTTGCAAGGTGAGTTGAACCGGTTCGGTCGGTCGGAAGGGTGTGCCCGGCGTGTGCTCCTTTGGCATGATCGAGGGTCCGCCACCGTCAACTGCCGTACCCGCGCCGCGAGGGAGGTCCGCCCGGGTGATCCTCACGGTCACGCTGAACACCGCTCTCGACATCACCTACCGCGTGGGCGCGTTGAAGCCGCACACCTCGCACCGCGTCAGCCAGGTCGCCGAACGCCCGGGCGGCAAGGGCCTGAACGTGGCGCGAGTGCTGGCCGCGCTCGGCCACGAGGTGACGGCCACCGGCTTCGCGGGCGGCGCCACCGGCCGTGCCGTACGGGACCAACTCGCCGCGGCGGGCGGGGTGGTGGACGCGCTGCTGCCGGTCGCGGGACCGTCCCGGCGCACCGTGGCCGTCGTCGACGAGTCCACCGGTGACACGACTCAGCTGAACGAACCCGGGCCCGGCATCTCCCCCGCCGAGTGGGCCGCGTTCCAGGCGTCGTACGCCCAACTGCTGCGCTCCGCCGCCGCGGTGGCGCTGTGCGGGAGTCTGCCGCCGGGGGTGCCGGTCGGCGCGTACGCCCAACTCGTGCGCACGGCGCGTACGTTGGGTGTGCCGGTGCTGCTGGACACCAGCGGGGAGCCGTTGCGCCGGGGGCTCGCCGCCCGCCCGGACATCGTCCGGCCGAACCTCGACGAGCTCGCCGAACTCACCGGCTCCCAGGACCCGTTGCAGGCCACCCGGGACACCCGGCGGCGCGGCGCGCACACCGTCGTGGCCTCGCTGGGCACGGGCGGACTGCTCGCCGTCACCGAGGAGGGCCGCTGGCGGGCCACCGTCGGCCGCCCGCTGCACGGCAACCCCACGGGCGCGGGCGACTCGGCGACCGCCGGACTGCTGTCCGCGCTGGTCGAGCAACTCCCCTGGCCCGCCCGCCTGACCCGCGCGGCGGCCCTGGCGGCGGCGACCGTACTGGCGCCGGTGGCCGGGGAGTTCGACCGGCGGACGTACGAGGAGCTGCTGACGGCGGTCACGGTCACCCGGGAGTCGAGCGCCGCATGACCGCCCGGTGGACTACTTCTTGACCTGGCCCTCCTTGAGCCACAACTGGTCAAGCAGGACATTGCACTTGTCGCCGTCCTGGCAGGACAGGGAGATCGTGTTCGTGCCCTTGGTGAGTGCGGGGTACGCGTACGTCTGCGTCCAGCCCTTGGCGAAGTCGCCGTCGTCGGCGCCCGTGAAGTTGCCCATGTTGAGCTTGGAGCCGAAGGTCTTGCCGTTGATGGTGAGCGTCATCGAACCGTCGTCACCGGCCGCGCTGTAGCGCGCGAAGAGGGTGTAGGTGCCGTCCTTGGGGATGCCGTTGACGGTCCAAGTGACCTGCGCACCCGTGGTGTTGAGCCCGGTGACGTAGATGCCGCCGTCGGACTTCGCGCCCTCGACGTCGGACGCGGTGGTCGCGCCGCCGTCCAGGCGCAGCGCCTTCGCGTCGATCTCCGGCAGGTCCTCGGCGGTCGTGGACGACGTCGACGACGGGCTGGAGGACTCGCTCGCGGACGCCGACGGCGTGCTCGAACCGCTCGCCGTGTTCTTGCTGTCGCCCGAGTCGTCGCCGCCGAGCATGGCGACGCCTATGCCTATGACCACCGCGGCCACCACCGCTATCGCGCCGATCAGCAGACCCTTGGTGTTGGGCCCCCGGCCGCCGCGCCCGCCACCGGCGCCCGGACCGCCCCGCCCGGTGGGCGGCGCCCCGCCCGGCATGGTCTCCGGCGCCGCGTAGTGGGCGTTGGGCGCGTGGGCGTTGGGCGCGCCGTATCCCTGCCCCTGCGGCGGCTGTCCGTACGGCTGCTGCCCGTACGCCTGCTGCGGCGGTCCGTACCCCTGCGGTGCCTGGCCGTACGCGGCGGTCGGCGCGGTCGGCGGCGCGGCGGGACCCTGCTGCCCGTAGGGGGCCTGGCCCGGCTGGCCGTACTGCCGCTGCCCGACGGGGCGCTGTCTGTTGACGGCGCCGGGGTAGCCGTAGCCACCCCCGGAGGGCGGCTGGGCGCCGTTGGCCTGGCCGTCCTCGTACAGATAGCCGAACGGATCGTCGTCCTCGGGCGTGCTCGCGCCGTTGTTGCCGGGCGTCATCCCTTGGTCTCCTTGCAGGGTGCGGGGTGTGTCAGGTGGTACGGGAAAACGGCGAACCGTACTCGATGTGCGATCGACCCGGCCGAAGAAACCCTCGAAGGAAAACCTCGAAGGAAGCCTCGATCTGTATCGAAGGAACCATCGATCTGTACGGCAGCGAACTGCGAGCCTACCCGCTCCCGGCCACCCAAACGGGTGTACTTCCCATCACGAACGCGCTGACCTGCGGTTCATCCCGCACGGCGATGCTGTTTGGGACGAGACCGTTTCTCTACGTACATCCGTTCGTCAGCTGATTTCAACACTTCGTCAGCCGTCATCCCGCAGTGCGCCCACCCGATGCCGAAGCTGGCGCCCACCCGCATGGCCCGGCCGTCGTGCCGGATCGGCTGGATGATCTCGTTGCGCAGCCGGGCGGCCAGGTCCTCGGCGTCGGCGCGGCCGAGGCCGTCGGCGAGGACGACGAACTCGTCACCGCCGAGCCGCGCGACCGTGTCGCCGTCGCGCAGGCCCCGGCTGAGCCGCTGGGCGACCTCGATGAGGACGGCGTCGCCCGCGTTGTGCCCGAACCGGTCGTTGACCGACTTGAAGCCGTCGAGGTCGCAGAAGAGCACCGCGAGCCCCTTGGTGCCGTCGTCGGTCTCGCCCTCGGGGGCGACCACGTGCACGTGGTGGTCGAAGCCGTCGTATCCCCCGGCGGCGCCGTAACCGGAGGACATTGTTCCGTTGGCCCCGACCTGGAGGTCGAAGTCGTGCCCGCGGTTGTTGAGGCCGGTGGTGTGGCTGTCGGCGTCGTACGCCGCCGGGTGGCCGCCGTAGGCGCCGTGCCGGGCGTAGGCCGCGTCCAGGGCATCGATGTCACCCGCCGTCGGGGCCAGCGGGCGGCTGCACAGGCGGGCGGAGAGGCGGGCGCGCAGTTCGGCGGAGTTGGGCAGGCCGGTGAGGGAGTCGTGGGAGGCGCGGTGGGCGAGCTGGAGTTCGCGGCGCTTGCGCTCCTCGATGTCCTCGACGTGGGTGAGCAGGAAGCGGGGCCCGTCGGCGGCGTCCGCGACCACGGAGTTGCGCAGCGAGACCCACACGTGGGTGCCGTCGCGGCGCCCCAGCCGCAGTTCGGCGCGCCCGCCCTCGGCGGAGGTGCGCAGCAGGGTGCCTATGTCCTCGGGGTGGACGAGGTCGGAGAAGGCGTAGCGGCGCATCGCGGAGGCGGGGCGGCCGAGCAGCCGGCACAGCGCGTCGTTCGTGCGCAGGATGCGGCCGTGTTGGTCGCCGCCCATCTCGGCGATGGCCATGCCGGAGGGCGCGTACTCGAACGCCTGCCGGAACGACTCCTCGCTCGCGCGCAGCGCCTGCTGCTCCCGCTCCAGCCGGACCAGGGCCCGCTGCATGTTGGCTCTGAGCTTGGCGTTGCTGATCGCGGTGGCGGCCTGGAACGCGTACATCTGGAGCGCCTCGCGGCCCCAGGCGCCGGGGCGGCGGCCGTTGCGCGGGCGGTCGACGGAGATGACGCCGATCAGCTCGCCGTACGCGTTGCCCTGCACGCCGGGCGTGTACATGGGCGCGAAGAGGCGGTCGGAGGGGTGCCACTCGTCCTCGAAGCGGGGCAGCGGGCCCTCGGTGTACCAGGTGGGGACGTCGTCCTCGTCGAGGATCCAGGCTTCGGTGTGGGGTATGAAGCGCAGGTCGCCCCACCCTTCGCCCATGGTCAGCCGGCGCTCCCAGGACTCGCGGGAGCCGACGCGGCCGGTGATCAGGGCCTCGGCGGCGGCGTTGCCGGACAGGGCGGCGACGACGAGATCACCGTCGTGGCGTACGAGGTTGACACAGGCCAGCTCGTAGCCGAGGCCGTTGACGACGCCGTCGGCGACGGTCTGCAAGGTGTCGGCCAGGCTGCGGGCGGTGTTCATGTCCGCCATCACCTGGTGCAGCTGCCGCAGTGTCGTCAGGCGGACGTACGGCTCCGACTCCGCGTCCATTTCGCCCTCCCCTCGACTCGGATCGACTCGGATCGCGACTCGGATCGACTCGGATCGACTCGCAAGATCTCGCGGTTATCGCGACAACGCAGTGACTTCGGCAAACTCCAGGTCTGGCGTACTTCGCGCTTCGGTGTACTCCAATGAACTTCGACGTGCACTCCGGTGTGCACCCCTGTTCACACTCCGGCATACGCGCCTGATCGCGTTCCGGGTACTCCGGGGTACTCCCCGCATCCTCACCGATACTGAATCACAGCGTGCTGCCCACCCGGCACACAGGGTCAACAAAACCTGCCTCCTGTGAGTCAAGTCACAACCGAAGATGAGCAATTCCGCGGGGTTTCCGCACTTCCCTGTGCGTTTACTGAACGTAATTCAGAAAGCCGGGAAGACGTTGTGAGCAGTTGCGAGCATACGGCTTTGGGGGCGTCGGGCCGACGGGAAGTTACCCAGGGTTACCGGGACGGGCCGCCCTCCGGTGCGCCGCCGGTGCGCCGCCCGGCACACCACCGGTACACCGCCGGTACACCGCCGGTTCTAGGCCCCGGCCGGGCCCTGTTGGGGCCTTGGTCCGATGTGCCGCGTCCCGGTCGGAGACTAGCGTTTTCGGCGTGCAGAACACTCCTCCTGCCCCCGCTGCCCCGTCCGCCCCGGTCTACACCTCTCCCCCCTCGGCGCCCGCCGCCGGGCATGCTGAGGGGGTGAGCAACGACGAGTTCCGGGCCGCGATGTCCCGGCTGGCCGCGGGCGTGGTCCTGGTGACGGCACACGAGCCCGCCCTGTCCGACGACGGCCCCACCGGCGAGGACGTCGGCATGACCGCGACCTCCTTCACCTCGGTGTCCCTGGACCCGCCGCTGGTCATGATCGGCCTGCGCGAGGGCTCCCGCATGGACGACCTGCTCGCCGAACAGCCCCTGTGGGCGGTCTCGGTCCTGACCGAGGCCCAGCGCCAGATCGCCGGCCGCTTCGCGATGAAGGGCCGCATCAGCGACCGCCTCCTCTTCGAGGACCTCCCCTACGTCCGCGGCGGCGCGAGTGGCGCTCCACTGATGAAGGGCGCGCTGGCGACGCTGGAATGCCGGACGGAGCAGCGGGTGCCGGCGGGGGACCACACGCTGGTGATCGGGCGGGTGCTGGCGGCCGGGGCGGTGGGGGTGGACGGGGGGCCGTTGATGTATTTCCGGGGGCGGTACCGGGAGTTGGGGTAGCGACGGGGGTTTGGGGTAGCGACGGCGGTCGGGGGCGAGGGTCGAAAATCCTCGGGGCGGGAATTAATTCCGGACGAGGCATTTCCCAGTGGCACGCGCGCACGCCATTCACGAATGGTATTCGCACGCACCATTTGCAGAAGCACGCCCAGATCGCGCGCAGGGTCGGTGATGCGCGCAAGTCATGATCAACATTCCTTGCGTGTGATCGCCTACGGTGGCTTACGGGGGGGCTTACGGGGACCTTCCAGAGGCTTACGGTGGCGGAATTGACGCTCGCCGGAGACGTATCGGAGGCGTACCGGAGACGTACGGGAGGGGCGCGGGAGGGACACCGGAGCCCCACGGGTCAGGAAAATCCCCCGGGTAGCAGAATTCGCACCCGCTACCCCCAGTCGCGCCCGGAACGCCCCCGCTTCGTGTCGGACCGTTGCTTCTTCTCGCGCAGCCGCCGTTCGTTGATGCCACGGGGTATGCGGGTGGCCCGGCGGGGCTTCGGCGGCGGCGCGGTGGCTTCGGCGAGGAGCGCGGCGAGGCGTACGGCGGCGGTCTCGCGGTTGCGCCACTGGGAGCGGTGCTCGGAGGAGCGCACGGTGACGACGCCGTCGACGAGCCGCGAGGCGAGCCTTTCGAGCGCGCGCCGCTTCCACACCTCGGGCAGCGCTTCGGTGGCGGCCAGGTCGAACCGCAGCTCGACCTGCGAGTCACTGGTGTTGACGTGCTGCCCGCCGGGCCCGGAGGACCGCGAGAAACGCCACATCAGCTCGGCGTCAGGGAGCGCGACGGAGCCGCGGATGACGTAGGGACCGGACATGGGTCCATGGTCGCGCGGGGGTGGGGGGTGCGTCACGCGGTTTTCGGGGTGGGGTGGGGCGGGGTGGGGTGGGGCTGTACGGCGGGGGTGTCGGGCCGCAGGAGGACGGCTTGAGCCGGGCTGCGGTCGGACTCGGGCCGGGCTCGCCCGAGGCTACGGCCCGGCTTGGGTAAAAAAGGTAAAGCGGTGAGGAACCCTGGGGACCCCCCAAGGCGTTCATAGGGGTAGAGCGGTAGCTTCGAGCCGCACGGAACGAACGCCGGACCGGCCGGAACGAACTCCGGCACAAACGAGGGAAGGGACTCCCAACAATGGCTGTAAGCCTGTCCAAGGGTGGCAACGTCTCGCTCACCAAGGAGGCTCCGGGCCTGACGGCCGTCACCGTGGGCCTCGGCTGGGACGTCCGCACCACCACCGGCACGGACTTCGACCTCGACGCGTCCGCAATCGCGGTCAACCAGCAGGGCAAGGTCTACTCGGACGCCCACTTCGTCTTCTTCAACAACAAGCAGACCCCGGACAACACGATCGTCCACACGGGCGACAACCGCACGGGCGAGGGCGAGGGCGACGACGAGGCGATCAAGGTCAACCTCGCGGGCCTCCCGGCGGACATCGACAAGATCGTCTTCCCGGTCTCGATCTACGACGCGGAGAACCGCTCGCAGAACTTCGGCCAGGTCCGCAACGCCTACATCCGCATCCTGAACGAGGCCGGCGGCGCCGAGATCGCCCGCTACGACCTCTCGGAGGACGCGGCCACCGAGACGGCCATGGTCTTCGGCGAGCTGTACCGCAACGGAGCGGAGTGGAAGTTCCGCGCGGTGGGGCAGGGCTACGCGTCGGGTCTGGTGGGGATCGCGCAGGACTTCGGCGTGAACGTCTGACGACGACACCTCGGCCTCACTCGGGCTCCGGCCCGTACGGCACGTCGGCCTGATGGCTCATCGGCCTTACCGGCACGAGAACCGCCCCGCCCTCCCTACATCGGTACGGAGGCCGGGGCGGCCGTGTTCGGCGACTTTGACGGTTACGACGATTGCGACGGTTACAAGGTCTTCGGCATCGCCCGGGACGGCCGGTATTCCTCATGCGGCACGGCACGCTCCCACACCGCTTCGAAGGCCGTCGAGCACAGCTGGATCAGCACCGGATCCGCCGTACGCTCCTCCCCTGGAGCGCGAGGTCGGAGGCCCGGCGTCGAGGAAGCCGGCGGACCAGTTCACCCGCCGCGACGTTTCCGACCGTCACACGATGCTCGAACCGGATGTAGATCCGAGACGGGTTCGGAGACGATGCGGGCCCGACGCACCACGACTCCCCGGCCGATGGTCTCTCCCATCAGACCGAGCCAGGAGCGGGTCCCCAGCTCCAGGTAACGGGAATCTTTGCGAGCTGCTCCCGCACGCCAGGCGACGTACTCCGGACCGGACTGCATGTAGCCGTCCCGCATCTCAAGATGCACGGCAGACCGTTTGGCCAGCCGGAACAACTCCTCAAACGTGGGCTCCTCCACCACCGTTCACCTCCGGGAAGAACTGCATCATGCGCTTGGGGATCTCGACAACGGACTCGTGCTCCGGCAGTTCGAGCTGTGAGAGGCGCTCGCCGTCCAGCACTTTCCAACCCTGCACCAGGTAGTTGTCGGTCTCGTCGTCGTAGTACACCGTCGGCGACTTGCCTTCAGGCGACTCGGGGTCCTTGCCCAACAGGTGCAGAGCCATGGTTTCCTCCGTTGCTCGCGGGTCGGAGATCTTCTGTGCTTCCTGAGCTTGCACGCGAACCTCCGGATCACGCACCGGACTTGCAGATACTTGCGGCGATTCGAGGTCCCGTCCGCCCAGGGGCGTGGGGAGACTTCCCGACATGACGGCATCCAGGCAGCTGCACGACAAGTGGCACCGAGCACTCCAGACAGGGACGGAGCCCGTACAGGACGAGTTCCTCAAGTTGACGCGCCGCACTCAGGACTCGCGGCACTACTCCGCCAACGTCGTCCGGGGGAACCTCCAGACGCCCGCCTACGCCCGAGCCGTCTTCCAACTGGTCGTCGACTTCCATGAGATCCCCGACGACGTCGAAGCAGGTGTGGCACGGAGGAGGGCCCGCGCCCAGTTCATCGGGCAGGGCAACCGCACCTACCACACGCTCCTCAACGAGCAGGCTCTCCGCACGAATCTCGGTGGCACGGACGTGATGCAAGGCCAACTCGCCCGCCTCCTGGAGGCCCTGGATCTGCCGGGGCTCAAACTGGGGATCATTCCGGCACGGGCGGAACTCTCCGTATACCCCGGGCACTCGTTCTCGATCTTCGACGGAGCCCAGGTCGAAGTGAAGACGTTCTCCGCCGGCCTGAGCATCACCGCCGAGGACGAAGTCGCGACCTACGAGCGGGCGTTCGCACTACTCGAACGATCGGCGGTCTACGGGCAGGCGGCACGGGGCCTGATCGAGGCGGAACTGGCAGCCCTCTCCTGACCCTTCCTACCCCGCCGCCTTCAGGAAGGTGAGCAGGGCTCGGAGGGGCACGGGATCGGTGGCTACGACCGAGGCCGGGGTTTCGCTTTCGCGGAGGAGGAGTTGGTCCTCGCTGCGGGCGAGTTCGACGCAGTTCTCGTCGTCGATGCCTGAGAACGAAGACTTCTGCCACTCCATGGGCACTCCTGGACCTCTCACAGTTCGCTTGCGATCTGGTGGATGAGCTGCCGGGACTCCGACTCACTCAGCGACGAGTGCTCCGCGACGTCAAGCATCCTCGCAAACCTCTTCAGTTGGGCGTCGGCCGTGATGTGGATGCCGCCCACCGGACTGTCCAACTGCACCGTGTCCAGCTGCGGAACGACACCGCGGGCATACAGCAACGGCGAGGTCAGCTCCACGAACTCCTCGCAGGTGAACGGGAGGACCCGAACCGTCACGGTTGGCCACTCCGAGACTTCCAGCAGGAAATCGAGTTGCCCCCTGGCCACCTTCCTTCCACCGAAGCGCATGCGCAGCGCCGCTTCGTGGACGACAGCCAGGCAGCGGGTGGGCTTCTCGCGCTCGAAGATGTTGCGGCGCCGCAGCCGGAACTCAACCCGCGCGTCCACGTGTTCGGCAGGCAACCCAGGCTGATGTCCTCCGTGGATCGCCCTGATGTACTCCTCGGTCTGAAAGATCCCCGGCACGGTCACCAGCCCGACGTTGCGCAAGTACGTTGCGTGGTGCTCCAGTTCGGCGAGGTTCAGGAAACCCGGAACAAGTACACCTCGGTACGCGTCCCACCACCCCTGCCCTCGCGACTCGCGCGTGATCGTGCACAGCGCGTCGATCAACTCCGCGTCGTCGCACGCGTAGAACACCGCCAGCCGTCGGACTCGCTCCTCGCTGATGCCCAGGCGCCCCGCTTCGATGTGGCTGATCTTTGCCTGGTCGACCGAGAGCAGGCCGGCGGCCTCGCGTGCCGTCCTGCCCGCCGCTTCCCTCAGCCTCCGCAGTTCCGTGCCGAGTCGGACCTGACGAGCCGAGGGGTTGTCCCTGAGTGGCATGTTTCCGTTCCTTTCGGCCCCGAGTCTGCCGGATCACAGCACGCCGGGTCCACCCACTCGGGTGAACTTAGGAGACAACCTTGCAGTGGGGCAAGGTTGTCTCCTGCCTTCGATCCCGCAACACCCCGCACGTCAGCAAATCCCCAGCGCAGCCAGGCCACTTGACGGCCAGGCGAAGCCAAGCCGAGCCATGGCTGCGTGCGGCACGCAACCCCGTACCCGCCCCATCAGCCCCAAGATCTGCCGCGACATGGTCGCCCTCCTCCTCGAAGCCACCGGTCACTCCCAACTCACCGACGCCGCACGGCTGCTCGTGTCCGAGGTCGTCACCAATGTCGGGCTGCACACCGACTCGCGGACCGTTCGGATGGAGGCCGTCGTGCGGCGCGACCGCGTGCGCGTGGCCGTGTACGACGACAAACCCGGCGCCGGGCCGCAGCTCAAGCCGCCCGAGCCGGATGCCGAGGGTGGGCGGGGGCTGCATCTGCTGTCCGGGCTCGCCCATGAGTGGGGGGTTACCTGGGCCGACGCCTTTCAGCCGCAGGGGTTTCACGGCTGTACCGGGAAGCGGGTGTGGTTCGAATTGCGTGACCGCGGCCGGAGTTCATGACGTGAGGCTCGGATCGGGGCTGCACAACCACCCGTTGACGGCGAAACGGCTGTCCGCGTGCGCCCCGCTCGGGCAGTTGACCGGGCGCACCTCGTGCCACGCCGTGGGGCGGAAGAAGACGATGCTGTCGTGTTCCGGCTCCCAGTCCCGCCAAGTCCGCTCCTGCCACTGCCCCGTGGGCTCCGTGTGCAACGGCAGCGCCGCGTCGAACACGCGTAGTGCGCCGCCGGTGAAAGGGCGGGGCGTGCGGTGCAGGTAGTACACGAACGTGAGCAGGCGCCGGGGGGAGAACTCGGCGCTGGAGTCCTGGTGTTCGCGGTAGAAGTCGCCGTCGTTGTGGACGTTGAGGCCGTAACTCGGCTCGGTGTGGCGGCAGGAGACTCCCAGGGTGTGCTCGACCGGTTCCAGCACCTCCTCGATGGCCGCCATCAACTCCGGCGCTGCGAAGTCCTGGGCGGACCGGGAGCGGCGGAAGTCGGGGTCCAGTTCCTGGTCCCTGATCATTGACGGTTTCAGGGTGTCGGACGTCGTCGCGATGGCCCGTTCCAGCAGGGTGGCGGACGTCCGTTCGCCCAGGAAACCGGTGATACGGCAGACCGTCACCGGGAGCCGCCAGATCGCGTCCGTGGACACCGGTGATCGTTGGTCGTCGGCCCCCGTTGTCGCCGTCGTCGTGCTCTGCGTCGTCGTCATGGGTGTCCTGGCGTCCTGGTGTCCTGGTCTTCGTGCTCTTCTTGCTCTTCTTGCTCTTTCGGTGTTCGTCGTCGCTAGCACACCGCGCACGGGCTGTTCGGGACGCCGGGGCCCTGGTCGGTGCCGATGGTGATCGCTCCGTGGGCGCCGGCCGGGGCGTGGACGCCGTCGCCGACCATCGACGCCTCGTAGCCGCCGAGCAGTTCCTGGAGGGTGCCGGGGCCCAGGTTCTCGGGGGCGGTGATCGCGGCGATGCCGTCGTAGTCGGTGTACGCCGCCCCCAGCGTGCGACCGCCGATGGTGGCGAACACGATCCGCGCACCGCGGATGGGCTCCCCGGTCACCGCGTCGGACGCCATCGCGTGGATGTTCTCCAGCTGCATCTGCGTGACGTTCAACGACGCTTGGCTGACCGAGAGCCGCGTCGGCTTCAGGCTGGGGCACTCCGAACCGCTGCACGGCGCCGACGACGGCATCGTCGTCGTCGCGGACGCGGTGACCCCGCTCCCCGCACCCAGCGACGCCAACGCCGCGGCCATCACCGCGACGGTCTTACGGCCTACAGAACTCATGTTGTCCATCATTTCCGTGACTCGTGTCCATCCCCGTGGAAACCGTCCGGGAACCTGTTCTTCGGAACCACTTCTTCGGAACCACTTCTTCCGGACGGCTCCAGCGACCGTATCCACGCCCCATCCGGCCCAACCAGCCGACAAACACGAGTTCGCGCTATCTGATGAACGGCCAGCAGGACGGTGACGAACACGGTCGATCAGCATCGGCGCATACGGATGTGCGTGCGGATCCGTGAGCGGTCAGCCCTCTCGGCCATCCGCCGGCATTGCGGTGGCGCCGAAGTGGGGCCGCTTGGCAGGATGTGCCCAATGTCCGCCGAATCCCCCTTCCATTCCCCCTTCCCCTTCCCTGCCTCCGCCTCTCTCCCTGACTCCTTCGATCATCGGGTCGTCGCCCGGGACTCCCTGCGCGGTCTCGCCGTCGGGGACGCCTTCGGGGCCCAGTTCTTCGTGCCGGACAATCTCCCCCGGTTGCGGGAACGGGAGTTGCCCGTCGCGCCGTGGCCCTGGACGGACGACACCGAGATGGCCTGTTCCGTCTACGGCGTCCTGCGGCGGCGCGGGCGTGTGGACCAGTACGAGCTGGCGCACGACTTCGCGCGGCGGCACGACTTCGACCGTGGTTACGGACCGGCGATGAACCGGCTGTTGCGGCTCGTTCGGGAGGGCGGGCGGTGGCAGGAGCTGGCCGCGGGGCTGTTCGACGGGCAGGGGTCGTGGGGGAACGGGGCCGCCATGCGGGTGGCGCCGCTGGGCGCCTGGTTCGCCGTCGATCCGGTCGAGGCCGCCGCGCAGGCCGGGCGGTCGGCCCGGGTGACGCACACCCATCCGGAGGCCGCGGCGGGAGCAATCGCCGTGGCGGTGGCCGCCGCGTGTGCGGCACACCGGCAGGTCAGCGGGGCTCAACTCCTCGAAACCGTCGAGCAGTTGACACCCGAGGGGCGGGTACGGTCCGGGGTCGCCGAGGCGCGGGAACTGCTCGGGCAGCCGCACGCCGAGTACGCGGCGCACCGGCTCGGCAACGGGCGGCAGGTGAGCGCGGCGGACACCGTGCCCTTCGCCCTGTGGTGCGCGGCCCGGCAACTGGACGATTTCGAGGGGGCGTTGTGGGCGTGCGCGTCGGTGGGCGGGGATGTGGACACCACCTGCGCGATCGTTGGGGGGATCGTCGCTTCGCGGGTGGGGACGGCGGGGATTCCCGCCGACTGGCTGGCCGCGTGCGAAGCCTTGCCCGAGTGGGTTGAGGAGGGTGCGCTGGGCGTGGATCTCGGCCGTGCCGAACTGGGCGACGACGTCACACCGTTGCGCCGACCCGAGCCGATTCCGGTGCCGGAGCTGGTGTGGACTCCGGGGCAGTGGCAGCGCGTCCGGCACGGCGTACGGGCGTTGGACATGGACGACAAGTGGGACGCATACCTGGAGGACGGCAACCAGCTGATGGTGCACCGCAGTTGGACCGGTCACCGGATCTTCCAGGTCACCGTCGCCGAGAGCCCCGCGACGCCCGAGACACCTGCGGGCCGGCGGCCGGTCGCCGCCCTCGTCGAGTCCGACCCCGAGCTGTACCGCCGCGGCGGTCCCGAAACCGAGAGCGCCTTCCTCGAACTCCTCCTACGCGCCTGGCACATGGACGACACCCGACCCGAACTCTGGCAGCGTTACGAGGAGTTGCGGCGCACGGAGGGGGCCTAAAAACCCCGGCCGACCTCCACCAGTGCACCTCCGCCAGCGCACCTCCGCCAGTGCACCCCGTCAGTCCGCCTCCGGCACCCGCAAGCCATCCACGATCAGCCTCAGAATCCGCGCCGCCCGCTCCTCCCCGTCCCCCCGCGCCGGGTCGATGCGCCACAGCACGCTCAGCTGGAGGAGGACGTCCTCCGGGTCCACGTCCGGCTTCAACACCCCTTCCGCCGCGCCCGCGTTGAGCAGCGCGGCGATCGACCCCACGAAGGGTGCGTAGTACTCGTCGTCCAGGCCGCCGTCCGTCGCCGCGTGGATGACCTCCGCGACGCCGTACTTGAGGCGGCCGTAGTGGGCCACCTCGTCGAACCACCTCCGCAGGGCCGTCAACGGCGGGTGGGACGACAGGAGTTGGGGGGCCAGGTCGATGACGTGCTGGATGTCGTGCCGGTACAGCTCCAGGATCAGCGACTCCCGGGCCGGGAAGTGGCGGTAGAGCGTGCCGATGCCCACGCCCGCCCGCTTCGCGATCACCGTCAGCGAGGTGCCCGCCGACTCGGCCAGCGCCTCCCGCGCGACGGTCAGGATCCGGTCCCGGTTGCCCACCGCGTCCCTACGGGTCGGCTTCGTCGGTCCGGCCGGGCTCGCTGCCCTCTTCGGTCGCGTCGGCTGGTCGTTCACGGGTGTCGGCATCCATCTGTTCGGTGCGAGTGAGTGCGGCTCGGTACGGGTTCGGTTGCTATGCGGAGGGGTCTCCGTTACGTTGGAAACGAGAACGGAGGGGTCTCCGTTTCATTCTGGCACACCTCACTCCGAGGAGCACCGCCATGCCCGAAACCGTCCTCGTCACCGGCGGCACCGGCTACATCGCCGGGTGGTGCGTCGTCGAACTCCTGCGGCGCGGCTACGACGTCCGTACGACCGTGCGCTCGCCCGGCAGGGAACGGGCCGTCGTCGACGCCGTCTCCACCGCCGTCGAGCCCGCGCTCCTCGACCGCCTCACCTTCGCCGTCGCCGACCTCACCGCCGACGACGGCTGGAGCGCGGCCCTCGACGGCGTCGACCACGTCCTCCACGTCGCCTCGCCCCTCGGCGCCTCCTCCGGCGACGGCGACGGCGACCCGGACGACCTCGTCGGACCCGCCCGCGACGGCACCCTGCGCGTGCTGCGCGCCGCCACCGCCGCCGGGGTCGGGCGCGTCGTGATGACCTCCGCCGCGAACGCCGCGAGCCCCTCCTCCTACGCCACCGAAGGCGTCACCGACGAGACCCTGTGGACCGACCCCGACGACCCGACCCTCATCCCCTACCGCCGCTCCAAGACCCTCGCCGAACGCGCCGCCTGGGACTTCATGGCCTCCCCCGAGGCACACGGCTCAGCGAGGAGCCCCGGCTCACCGACCGAACTGGTCACCGTCCTCCCCGGTGCCGTCTTCGGGCCCGTGCTCACCGCGGACAACCTCGGGTCCGTCGCGATCGTCGCCCGGATGGTCTCCGGGGACCTGCCCGGCGTGCCCCGCATCGGGCTCGAAGTCGTCGACGTCCGCGACCTCGTCGACGTGCACATCCGCGCCATGACCTCGCCGGACGCCGCCGGTGAACGCTTCCTCGCCACCGGCGAGTTCCTGTGGATGGCCGACATGGCCCGCGTCCTGCGCGACGGCCTCGGCGAGCGCGGGCACCGCGTCTCCACCCGGCAGGTGCCCGACTTCGCCGTACGCCTCCTCGCCCGCTTCCGCGACCACTCGCTGCGCGACATCACCCCGGCCCTCGGCCGCCGCAACCGGCATACGACGGCGAAGGCGGCCCGGCTGCTGGGCTGGCAGCCGCGGCCCGCGCGGGAGACGGTTCTCGACTGCGCGGAGAGCCTGATCGCGCACGGGGCGGTGCCGGTGCCAGTACCAGTGCCGGCGACACCCGCTTCCGCCACGGCCTCGTAGCACGCGGCTACGGAGCTGCGCGGCTACGGGGCTGTCGGGCGGTCGGAGAGCTGGGCGAGTTCGGTGAAGAAGGCGCGGTAGAGGGGCTCGTCGGTGGTCTGGATCTCGATGGTGTGGAGCAGGTGCCTGGAGCTGGTCGTGCTCGCGTAGATCGGTTCGTCGAGTTCCTCGACGTTGCCGAAGTGCAGCCGGATCACGCCGCCCCTGCGCGCCTCGGCGCGCACCTTCAGCCAGCTCAACGGGGTCCGGTACGAACCGATGATGCGATTCCGCCGGAACAGTTCGAAGATCCCCTGGTCCACCCGCATGTGGACGCGGTCGTGCTCGAACACCTTTGCATCCATCGCACCCATCGCATTCATGCCGGAGAAGATAGCGCGACGGGGCACCGGTGATCGCAGGAGTCCCGGCGGTCACCGGAGTCCCGGCCGCCCGTGACACCATCACCACGTGCTCGACATCGGCTATGCCCTCTCCAACCGCTTCCCCGACCCCCCGCAGACCGACTACCGCCGTGCGGACGTCCGCGCGCTGCGCCACGATCTGTTCTGCGGTGACGTCTACCTCGCCGACACCAAGGCGGACCGGGAGTTGTCCACAGCCTGGGGATGGGTGCCGGTGCTCGACTTCGCGTGGGCGCTGTGCGACATCGTCGAGCAGCTCGACCAGGATCCGCTCGGCAGCCGCGCCGCCCGGCCCCAGTTCGCGGAGCTGGACTTCACCGAGTCCACCGACCGGATGCTCTTCGCGCGCCGCTTCGGCTGGGTCGACATCGAGGCCGACTGGCAGCCCGGCGACGAGGATCCGCTCACCTTCTCCCACGCCGAACTCCGCGGCGAGGCACGGGACTTCCTGCACGACCTCCTCGCCGACCTCACCGATCTGCACGAGGGCCTCGCCGAGAACCCCGCGATCTGGACCCTCCAGGCCCGCTTCCCCCGGCTGCCCGCGACCTGAGCCCGACGCCACCGGGCCAGACCCGGATCCGGCCCCGCCCGCACACCGCGCCCGGCCCGGCTCACACCCCCGCCACCTTCACCCCCATCTCCGCCGCCAGCACCTCCGCCAAATCCATCAGCTGCGCCGGGCTGATCACCGCCCCCGCCAGCCGCCCCACCCCGCGCGCGATCCCCAGCTCGGCCACCCTCCGCAGGTCCACGTCCGTCAGGGTCGCCGCGCTGAAGTCCGCGTCCCGCAGCACGCAGTCGACGAACTCGACCCGCTCCAGCCGCGCGCCCCCGAAGTCCGGTTCGACGAGCACGCAGCTCTCGAAGACGACGTCCTTCAGCTTCGCCCGGCGCAGGTTCAGGTAGTCGATCTTGCCGCCGCGCACCACGACCCGGTCGAGCACCGCCCCGTGCAACTGCGTGCCGCCGAGGCGTGCGTCCACGACCTCGACGTCGCGCAGGGTGGCGTCCGAGAGGTCGGTGCCGACGCCCCGTATGTCCCTGAGCACCGAGTCGAGCACGCGCGCCCGCTTCAGCCCCGTCTCGTCCAGCGCGCACCCCGTCAGCGCGCAGTCCATGAAACGCGCCCCCTCGCCGTCCTGCCCGACGAAGTCCACGTCACGGAACTCGAACCCGTCGTAATCCCCGTCCGGCTCCAACTCCCCTCCGTCGTACGCCTCCAACGACGACAGCCGCACCTCCGGCCGCCGCGCCGCCTTCACCACAGCCGAGCCCGCCGACCCGGCCGAAGCCGCTCTGTTCGCCATGCCCCCATCCTGCACCCCACCACTGACAATCACCCTGACCAGCACAAACACCCTCCTGGCGCCCCGCCAGGCACCTCTCCCCCCCCCCCCCCCCCCCCGACCCCCCCCCCACCCCACCCCCCCCACCGGCCAGCGGCCCCCCCCACCCCCGCCCCCCCCACCGCCCTCCCCCTCCCCGCCCCGCCCCGGGCGCCCCCCCTCCCCGCCC
>LJCV01000081.1 GCA_001298575.1 Actinobacteria bacterium OK074 | reverse complement strand
TGGGCCAACTCCCCCACACACAACCCCCGCTACCCTTGCGACACCCGCTCCACCAACGCCCCCGGCGGCTCGTCGTCCATCTCGAAGGCCATGGGGAACGCCGCATGCCCGGCGAGACGGAACCACCGCACCTTCCGATGCCTCCGCAAGGCCCGTGCGGCACGTACAGCGTCGTTGTGGAAGCGGCGCGCCATCGGCACCCGTCGTACCGCCTCGGTCAGCTCGTGTGCCGCCGACTCGCCACCCGGGGCCTCCCGGACCGCCTCCACCTGTGGCGCCTCCGCGAACACCGCCCGCAGCGCCTGGCTCAGTTCGCTCTCGGCCACCTCACGCTGCTCCTCCTCCGCCTGCCGGGCGGCGTGGGCAGCCTCGTAGAGGACGATCGAGGCGGCCGGGTCGAGCACCCCGGAGGTGGCCAACTCCTGTGCCACGGAGGCCCGGCGCAGCAGTTGGGCGTCGAGGGCGGCACGGGCGGCGTCGATCCGGGCGTGCAGCCGGTCCAGGCGGCCGGCGGTCCAGCTCAGGTAGAGGCCGGTCGCCAGCAGGACGACGAGGATCCAGATCAGCGTTGCGCTCACGGGCGGCAACAGTACCGGGACCGGTCACCGCCCCGTCACCGCCCCGCGCCGCCCTGTCCTCAGTCCCGCGCCAGCCCCAGCCGCGCCCGCAACCCGCCCGTCCCACCGGCGGGTTCGTCCGCCGCCACGGCCGCCGCGCCCGCCGTCACCGTCTCGTAGACCGAGAGGATGTCCGCGCCGACCGTCGACCAGTCGTAGCGCCGGACGTGGGCGCTCCCCCGCGCCCGCAGAGCCTCCCGCCGCTCCGGATCGCCCAGCAGCCGCAGCGCCGATTCGGCCAGCGCGTCCGCGTCCTCGTTGGTGAAGAGTTCGCCCGCCGCGCCCTGGTCGAGGACCTGGGCGAAGGCGTCCAGGTCGGAGGCGAGCACGGGCGCGCCCGCCGACAGCGCCTCGACGAGGATGATGCCGAAGCTCTCGCCGCCCGTGTTGGGAGCGACGTACAGGTCGACGCTGCGCAGCAGGCGCGCCTTGTCCTGGTCGCTGACCATGCCGAGGAACTCCACCCGGGAGCGCATCTCCTCGGGCAGCGACTCCACCGCCTCCTCGGCGTCCCCGCGCCCGGCCACCAGGAGCCGGGTCTGGGGGCGGGCGGCGAGGATCGTCGGCAGGGCCTTCATCAGCACCGGCAGGCCCTTGCGGGGCTCGTCGATGCGGCCGATGAAGCCGATCGTGTCACCCTGCCACTCGGGTTTCGGCTCGGCCTTGGCGAAGAAGTCGACGTCGACGCCGTTCGGGATGACCACCGCGTCGCCGCCGAGGTGCTCGACGAGCGTGCGCCGGGCGTACTCGCTGACCGCGATCCGGGCGCTGATCTTCTCCAGGGCGGCCTGGAGGATGGAGTACGCGGCGATCATCGCGCGCGAGCGCGGGTTGGACGTGTGGAAGGTCGCCACGATCGGCCCCTGCGCGGCCCAGCAGGCCAGCAGGCCGAGCGAGGGCGACGTCGGCTCGTGGATGTGGATGACGTCGAACGCGCCGTCGTGCAGCCAGCGCCGTACCCGCGCGGCGCTCAGGAACCCGAAGTTGAGCCGCGCCACCGACCCGTTGTACGGCACCGGGACCGCGCGGCCCGCCGAGACGACGTACGGCGGCAGGGGCGTGTCGTCGTCGGCCGGGGCGAGGACGGAGACCTCGTGCCCGAGGCGGATGAAGTAGTCGGCGAGGTCGCGGATGTGGAACTGGACGCCGCCGGGGACGTCCCAGGAGTACGGGCAGACGATGCCGATCTTCACGGTCGCTCACCGGCCGAACCGTTCGCATCGTTCGCATCGTTCGCATCGTTCGCATCGTTCGAACTGTCGGCAGGATCCGTGCCGTTCGAACCGTCGGCGGTGTCCGTGCCGTTCGACGGGCGGGGTTCCAGGTCCGCGAGCCACAAGCGCTGGAGCATGTGCCAGTCCTCCGGGTGATCGGCGATGCCGGTGGCGAAGGCATCGGCCAGCGCCTGTGTCATGACAGACGTCCGCTCGGCCCGGCTGCCTGACCCGGGCACCTCGATCGGGGGATGCACCCGGCCCTGCATGACCGGAGAGTCGTCGTACCAGAGGGTCACCGGCAGCAGCAGCGCCCCGGTCTGCTGGGCCAGCAGTGCGGGTCCGGCCGGCATCCGGGTCGTCTCGCCGAAGAACTCGACCTCCACGCCCGAGGCGGACAGGTCGCGTTCGGCGACCAGGCAGACCAGGCCGCCGTCGCGCAGCCGCCGGGCCAGCGTGCCGAACGCGGTGCCGCCGCTGTGCGGCAGCACCTCCATGCCCAGGCCCTCGCGGTAGGCGACGAAACGGTCGTACAGCGTCTCCGGTTTGAGGCGTTCGGCGACCGTCGTGAAGGGCACTTCGAGCTTGGTGGTGACCCAGGCGCCGGCGAGGTCCCAGTTGGCCATGTGCGGCAGGGCGAGGATGACGCCCCGGCCGGACGCCAGCCCGTCGGTGAGGTGGTGCAGGTCCTTGGGGTCGAAACCGCCCTTCACGCGCGCGGGGCTCCACGCGGGCAGCCGGAACGACTCCATCCAGTACCGCAGGTACGAGCGCATGCCCGCCCGGGACAGCTCCGCGAGCCGCTCCGGGCTCGCGTCGGGCAGCACGCGCGCGTAGTTGCTCTCCAGGCGCCGTACGCCCTTGCCGCGCCGTTTCCAGGTGAGGTCGGCCACGGCCCTGCCCAGCCGGACGGCGGCCGGTTCCGGAAGCTTCTTGACGGCTCCCCAGCCGACGCCGTACAGCGCGTCCGTCAGCCGTTCCCGCACGCTGGTCACGAGTCCGCCCCGTCGTTCACTCCGCCACCTTGCTCACTTCGCGGTCTCGTGCCCCTGGGCGGCGCTCTCCGGCGCGTCCGCGGCGGCTGCCGCGTCCGCCTCCTCGGACTCCCGCCGGACCGTCACCACGCGCTGTACGAGCGTGATCAGGCTGCCGACGGCGACGATCCACAGGGCGATCGGCAGTAGGTACTGGATGCCCGGCACCCCGAACTTGTGCAGCCCGGCGAGCCCGGCCGCCACCAGCGAGATCACCAGCCGCTCGGCGCGCTCCACCAGCCCGTTGACGGCGACCGGCAGGCCGATCGACTCGCCGCGCGCCTTGGTGTACGACACCACCTGACCGCTGGCCAGGCAGAAGATCGACACGGCGCACAGGACGTTGTCGTCGCCGTTGCCCGCGTACCAGAGGGCGAAGCCGCCGAAGACGGCGCTGTCGGCCACCCGGTCCAGCGTGGAGTCCAGGAAGGCGCCCCAGCGGCTGGAACGGCCCAACTGGCGGGCCATGTTGCCGTCGACGAGGTCGGAGAACACGAACAGGGTGATCACGATCGTGCCCCAGAACAGTTCGCCCCGGGGGTAGAAGACCAGTGCGCCCGCCATCACGCCGGCTGTGCCGAGCAGCGTGACCGTGTCGGGACTCACGCCCCGGCGGATGAGAAACGCGGCGAACGGTGTGAGGACACGCGTGAAGAATGCACGCGCGTACTTGTTCAGCATGGCCTTCCCGACGGTTGGTGAGCACGCGGCCTCTGCTCGGCCGCGGCTGGCCCATCGTAGCCACGCGCGCGTGCCGACGACGGCCGGGCACCCGCCGCACCGTGTCACGTCCTTGTGGCACTCGGGTCACGGCACGGTCGCGCCGCACCCGCGAGCAACCCGGGGCGGCGGGATGGCGTCAGTCGTATGGACGCGCCGTGACGCGAGTGCAAAGCTCGAAGGCACCGCGGGCGTCGACGAAGCCGCCACCCCTCACGCGGAATCCGTGCGTCCGCGCCCACAGTGACCTCACCCGTGTACGGGAGGCATGACCATGGGCGACAAGGCGAACGCACACCCCGGAGCCGCCGGCAGGGCTACGGCGGCCGACCACCCCGCGTCCGTACGGAATGTGGTGCTGGTCGGCCACAGCGGATCGGGCAAGACCACGCTGGTGGAGGCCCTCGCGCTGACGGCGGGGGCGCTGAACCGGGCGGGCCGCGTGGAGGACGGCACCGCCGTCTCCGACTACGACGAGATCGAGCACCGGCAGCAGCGCTCGGTGCAGCTCTCCCTGGTCCCGGTCGACTGGGACGGCTTCAAGATCAACCTGCTCGACACCCCCGGCTACGCCGACTTCGTCGGGGAACTCAGGGCCGGTCTGCGCGCCGCGGACGCGGCCCTCTTCGTCGTCTCCGCCTCCGACGGCGTGGCCGGCGCGACCCGCATGGCCTGGGAGGAGTGCGCGGCCGTCGGCATGCCCCGCGCGATCGTCGTCACGCACCTGGAGGCGGCCCGCGCCGACTTCGACGAGATGACCCGGGTGTGCGCCGAGGCGTTCGGCCGCGACGACCCCGACGCCGTACTCCCGCTCTACCTGCCCCTTTACGGACCGGCCGGACCCGACGGGCACACGCCGGTGACCGGGCTGGTCGGGCTGCTGACGCAACGGCTGTTCGACTACGCCGACGGGGAACGCCGGGAGTCCCCGCCGGACCCGGAGCGGCTGCCGGTCATCGAGGAGGCCCGCAACCGGCTCATCGAGGGGATCATCGCCGAGAGCGAGGACGAGACCCTCATGGACCGCTACCTCGAAGGCGAGGACATCGACGTCAAAACCCTGATCGACGACCTCGAACGGGCCGTCGCGCGCGGCACGTTCTTCCCGGTCCTGGCCGCCGCGCCCGCCGCCGAGGGCGCCCGGCAGGGCCTCGGCACCGTCGAACTGCTCGACCTGGTCACCCGCGGCTTCCCGACCCCGCTGGAGCGCCCGCAGCCCGCCGTCACCACGCCGGACGGCACCCCGCGCGAGGTCACGGTGTGCGCCCCGGACGGCCCGCTGGTCGCGGAGATCGTCAAGACGGCCTCCGACCCGTACGTCGGCCGCGTCTCGCTCGTCCGCGTGTTCTCCGGCACGCTGCGGCCCGACGAGACCATCCACGTCTCCGGGCACGGGCTCGCCGACCGCGGACACGAGGACCACGATGTCGACGAGAAGATCGGCGCCCTGTCGACCCCGTTCGGCAAGCAGCAGCGGCCCGTCACGCACTGCATCGCGGGCGACCTGGCCGTGGTGGCGAAGCTGGGCCGCGCCGAGACCGGCGACACGCTCTCCGCGAAGGGCGACCCGCTGCTGATGGAACCCTGGCAGATGCCCGACCCGCTGCTCCCGCTCGCCATCCAGGCCCACAGCAAGGCCGACGAGGACAAGCTCTCGCAGGGCCTGGGCCGGCTGGTCGCCGAGGACCCGACCATGCGGCTCGAACAGAACCCCGACACCCACCAGGTGGTCCTGTGGTGCCTGGGCGAGGCCCACGCGGACGTCGCCCTGGAACGGCTGCGCAGCCGCTACGGCGTCCAGGTCGACGTCGTCCCGCACAAGGTGTCCCTGCGGGAGACGTTCGGGGACCGCTCGGCCGGGCGCGGCCGGCACGTCAAGCAGTCCGGCGGGCACGGGCAGTACGCCATCTGCGAGATCGAGGTCGAACCGCTGCCCGGCGGCTCCGGCATCGAGTTCGTCGACAAGGTCGTCGGCGGCGCCGTCCCCCGCCAGTTCATCCCCTCCGTCGAGAAGGGCGTCCGCGCCCAGGCCGCCCGGGGCGTCGCGGCGGGCTACCCCCTGGTGGACGTACGGGTCATCCTGCGCGACGGCAAGGCGCACTCGGTGGACTCCTCCGACGCCGCCTTCCAGACCGCCGGGGCACTCGCACTGCGCGAGGCGGCGGCCGACGCCACGATCCACCTCCTCGAACCGGTGGCCGAGGTGAGCATCCTGGTCGGCGACGACTACGTGGGCGCCGTGATGAGCGACCTGTCCGGGCGCCGCGGCCGGGTCGTGGGCACCGAACAGGCCGCGGGCGCCCGCACTTTGGTCCGCGCCGAGGTACCGGAGATCGAGATCGGCCGCTACGCCGTGGACCTGCGCTCCCTCTCCCACGGCACCGCCCGCTTCGACCGCACCTACGCCCGACACGAGCCGATGCCACCCCAGTTGGCGGAGAAGGTACGCCAACAGACGGCGGACGCCTCGTAGTTGACGGCCAGACAGGGGCACAACGGCGGCAGAACGGGGGAAAAGGGCGCCGGGTGGCCGGTCCGGACCGGCCGCCCGCCCCGTGCCCCCCCCCTGCCCGCCCGCCTCCCTTCGCGGCCGCTTCCGGCCGACCGGCGACGAATGTCGGTGCCTGCGGATACGCTGATCACCTGATCAAGTTGTGACGCGAAGAGCGTGATGACCTGTTCAACAGGTGTGCGGACCAAGGAAGTCGGGAAAGGCCGCATCAGCGGGTACGGCGGCGATGGGGGCGGCAGGTGACGGACGGATTCGATTTCAGTCCCGGGGCTCAGGTGCCCCTGTCGGGTTCGGCGGGCCAGACGGCGGCCACCTTCGCCCTGGCCTCGGCGGCCTACCGGGACGAAGAGGTCGACAAGATCCTGGAGGCCGACAACGAGTGGCACAAGTCGACGGTCAAGGGCCCCAGGGGCGCCTGGGCGAAGATCTTCCGGCCCCGGCTCGGTGAGGCGTTCTCCCGCGCGGTGATCGACCGCATGCTGGGCGCCGGGCGCAAACCGCTCATCCAGTCGTTCGGCATAGAACCCCAGGTCGTCGTGGAGCACGCGCTGGCGGCACACCGCATCCGCCGCGACCGCGACAACTGGCTGTCGGCCGTCATGGTCCTGTGCGGAGTGCTCTTCCTGCCCGGCCTGCTGCTGTGGCTGCTGGTCTTCGTCCTCCGCTCCAACCTCGCCCGCCGCGAGGACAAACGGGCCGGCACCCTGGCCAACGCCCTGCTGCTCGGCGTCGGCGTGGTCGCCGTGATCTTCCTCGTCAAGACGCCGCTCACCGGCTTCTGGGCCTGGTACGCGCGCGCGTCGATCGTCATGCCCGTCGTCGGCTGGGTCTGGGCCAAGCGCATCTGCGAGAACACCGCCAAGGACCTGCGCGACCGCTGGAGCGGCCTGCTCGCGGGCGGCGGCATCGGCGCCAAGATCCCCGAGGCGGTCCCCGGCAGCCCCGGCGAGACCGCCGCCGAGAACCTGCGCCAGTCCCTGGCCCGCCTCAGCGCCGAACAGCAGTCCAACTCGGTCTTCTACGCCGGTCCCAAGGGCATACTCGGCATGGGCACCCGCTGGGGCAGCTGGCAGCTGGCCGAGGAACTCGTCTCCGCGGACTCGGCCAAGGAGTTCCACCCCTTCCGCAGCTGGGACGTCATCACCGCCATCAAGCGCGAACTGGGCCTGCTGGAACGCACGATCATCAACACCGGCGGCTTCCCCAAGCCCGTGATACGCGACTGGGTCGTCACCCCCATCGGGGAGAACGCCAAGGCGGTGTCCCGGCCCGAGGGCACCGACGTCGAGGCGTACCAGCTCAAGACCCACGCCATCCAGGACATCTGCAACAAGCAGCAGTTCGGCAGCGGCAACCGGCACTACCTGGGCGTCCAATGGATCCTCTGGGACGGCCAGTTGATCCTCACCATGATGATCACCGTGACCGTGCTGCACGAGACCCTGCGCATCGAGATCACCGGCCACGCCCTCGGCCCCGTCAACCCGCTCTTCAACGACAAGCCCTCGGCGAAGGAGAAGGAGGTGCAGAAGGCCGTCAAGTTCTGGGAGACCCGCAAGGTGAAGCTCCCCCTCGTCGACGCCGACGAGGTCGTACGACTGAGCGCCCGCGCCCCCCTCACCTGGTACCCGCCGCTGCTCAACTGGCTCGGCGGCACCCTCACCCTGCCCGAGCCGTTCGGCCTGCGGCACTCCTGGGCCGACCAGCCGTGGCGGCACCGCTTCATGGCCGACGACGCGCTGCGCGCCGCCACGCCCGTGCTGCGGGCCGTGCACGCGGCGGCGTTCAGGCTCCTGGAGGAGAACGGCGTGGACACGGAGAAGTTCGGGTCGCGGTCGTCGGTGCTGAGCGGGTTGGTGCAGGATCCGACTCCGCGGAAGGCGGACACGTACGACGCGTGA
Organism: Actinobacteria bacterium OK074; assembly: GCA_001298575.1. GTDB lineage: Bacteria > Actinomycetota > Actinomycetes > Streptomycetales > Streptomycetaceae > Streptomyces. The sequence goes on along the minus strand of LJCV01000081.1, from coordinate 8,759 downwards.
ACCTCCGGTGGTTCGGCCGGGGTTGTGCGGGTGACGTTGGGGGCACCGTCCTTGGGGGCTGCGCCCCCAGCCCCCCCTTCGGCCCGAACGGCCTCGGCCTCAAACGCCGGCCGGGCTGCTGTCCCCCGTGGCCGGCCAGGCGTCCGCCAGCATCTTCCGCGTGTCCGCCAGGAGTTGCGGCAGCACCCGGGTATGCCCCACCACCGGCATGAAGTTGGTGTCGCCGCCCCAGCGCGGAACGATGTGCTGGTGCAGATGGGCCGCGATGCCCGCGCCCGCCACCGCGCCCTGGTTCATGCCGATGTTGAAGCCGTGCGCGCCGGACGCCGTGCGCAGCGCCGTCATCGCCTGCTTGGTCAGCTCCCCGAGTTCGGCGGTCTCGGGCAGCGTCAGGTCCGTGTAGTCGGCGACGTGCCGGTACGGGACCGTCATCAAGTGGCCGCCGTTGTACGGGTAGAGGTTGAGCACCGCGTACACGTGCTCCCCGCGCCGCACGATGAGCCCGTCCTCGTCCGACTTGGCCGGAATCGAGCAGAACGGGCAGCCGTCGTCGGCCCCGGGGCCGGTCGGCTTGTTCTCGCCCTGGATGTACGCCATCCGGTGGGGCGTCCACAGACGCTGGAACGCGTCCCGCGTCCCCACCCCGATCTGCTGCTCCGGCTCACTCGTCATGAGAATCAGCATATGGCTTCGCCCGCTGGGCAGGGGAAAGGCCCCCGGGATCTCTCCCGGGGGCCTGAACCCCGCGCGGGCGGGGACAACGGCACCTTGTGCTTGTGGGCCTTCCGAATCTTCGGACCACCCCCGCGTAGGCGGGGACCACGTCACACCTGAATACGGCGCTCCACCACATCAACGAGCTTCGCCAGCGCCTGGTCACGCGGAATCCCGTTCTCCTGCGAACCATCGCGGTAACGGAACGACACCGTACCTGCGTTCATGTCGTCGTCGCCGACGATGACCATGAACGGGATCTTCAGCTTCTGCGCCGTACGGATCTTCTTCTGCATACGGTCCGACGACGAGTCCACCTCGACGCGCAGCCCCTTCTTCTTGGCCGCCGCGGCGAACTTCTCCAGGTACTCGACGTGCCCGTCCCCGATCGGGATACCGACCGCCTGGACCGGCGCCAGCCACGCCGGGAACGCGCCCGCGTAGTGCTCCAGCAACACGGCGAAGAAGCGCTCGATCGAACCGAACAACGCCCGGTGGATCATCACTGGCCGCTGCTTCGAGCCGTCGGGCCCCGTGTACTCCAGGTCGAACCGCTCCGGCAGGTTGAAGTCCAACTGCACGGTCGACATCTGCCAGGTCCGGCCGATCGCGTCGCGCGCCTGCACCGAGATCTTCGGACCGTAGAAAGCCGCACCGCCCGGGTCCGGGACCAACGGCAGCCCCTGCTTCTCGGCCACCTGGCGAAGGGTCTCCGTCGCCTCCTCCCACACCTCGTCCGAGCCGACGAACTTCTCCGGGTCCTTGGTGGACAGTTCCAGGTAGAAGTCGGTCAGACCGTAGTCCCGCAGCAGGCCGAGGACGAACGTGAGCGTCTTGTCCAGCTCCTCCGCCATCTGCTCGCGCGTGCAGTAGATGTGCGCGTCGTCCTGCGTGAAGCCCCGCGCACGCGTGAGCCCGTGCACCACGCCCGACTTCTCGTACCGGTACACCGTGCCGAACTCGAAGAGCCGCAGCGGCAGTTCACGGTACGAGCGACCGCGCGCGTCGAAGATCAGGTTGTGCATCGGGCAGTTCATGGGCTTGAGGTAGTAGTCCACGCCCTCGTCGAGCTGCATGGGCGGGTACATGCCGTCGGCGTACCAGTCCAGGTGCCCGGACGTCTCGAAGAGCTTCCCCTTCGTGGCGTGCGGGGTGTAGACGAACTCGTAGCCCTCTTCCTCGTGGCGGCGGCGCGAGTAGTCCTCCATCACCCGGCGGACGATGCCGCCCTTGGGGTGGAAGACCGCGAGGCCCGAGCCGATCTGCTCCGGGATGGAGAACAGGTCCAGTTCCGTGCCCAGCTTGCGGTGGTCGCGCTTCTCGGCCTCGATCAGGAAGTCGAGGTGCGCCTTCAGCTCCTCCTTGGAGGGCCAGGCGGTGCCGTAGATGCGCTGGAGCTGCTTGTTCTTCTCGCTGCCGCGCCAGTACGCCGACGCGTTGCGCATCAGCTTGAACGCCGGGATGTTGCGGGTGGTGGGCAGGTGCGGGCCTCGGCAGAGGTCCTTCCAGCACAGGTCGCCGGTCTTGGCGTCGAGGTTGTCGTAGATCGTCAGCTCGCCGCCGCCGACCTCGACGTCCGCGCCGTCGTCGCTGGAGGCGGAGCCCTTGATGCCGATGAGTTCGAGCTTGTACGGCTCGCTCGCCAGCTCCTCGCGGGCGGCCTCGTCGGTGACCACGCGGCGGGAGAACTTCTGCCCCCGCTTCTGGATCTCCTGCATCTTCTTCTCGACGGCCTTGAGGTCCTCGGGCGTGAACGGCTTCTCGACGTCGAAGTCGTAGTAGAAGCCGTCCTTGACCGGCGGGCCGATGCCCAGCTTGGCCTCGGGGAACAGTTCCTGCACGGCCTGGGCCATGACGTGCGCGGTGGAGTGGCGCAGGATGTCGAGGCCGTCCGGGGAGGAGATCTCGACGCCCTCGACCTCGTCGCCGTCGGTGAGCGCGTAGGACAGGTCCTTGAGGTCGCCGCGCACGCGTGCGGCGACGATCGAGCGCTCGCCGGCGAAGAGGTCGGCGGCCGTAGTGCCCGTCGTCACCACGCGTTCTTCCCGCTCGGAATCGCGTTGGATGATCACACGGACGTCTGACACCGGTCTCTCCTGACTGAAGGTGGGTGCGGCGCCATACCGAGAGCGCGCGCAAGAGGGGATCGTACCGACCCGGGGCGGCCGACCGCGAAACGGTCACCGGGGCCCGCGCACACCCCTAGTCTCCCCCGCACGCCTCCTCGAAGAAATCCATATTCTCCTGGAGGGACTTCATCAGGCGGTCGCGTTCCGCCTCGTCGACCTGGACGGGGGCCACGCCGGACGCGCCGGTCAGCCGCCGGAAGCCGCCGCGGCTCTCCAGGCGGCCGTGCACCCGTACCGGCAGTCCGACCAGGTGGGCGTGGCCGGCCGTGCGGTACGACTCCTCGTCGAGGGTCATGCGGACGTGCGGTATCTCGGCCCCGGCGAGCACCCGTAGCCGTACGCTGCCGTCGCCGCGCGGGCCCGAGCGGCGCATGCGGACAACGGTGCCGGTGAGCCGGACGGCCACGGAGGGTTCCTCGCGCAGGTAGCGGGCTCCGGCGGCGCGCAGCACGGGGAGGTCGCCGGGCGAGAACTCGACGGGTTCGCCGCCTGCGGCGCAGCCGTCGGGGACGCCGGCCGCGGGGGACCATTCGACGGCGATGCGGGCGCCCTCGCTGCCGCGGACCAGGGCGACGAGGGCCTCGGTCAGTTCGTGGCTGACGCCTGCCTCGACGGCGGCGTCGAAGGCGTCCATGCCGCCGGTGGCGCGCTGGTAGTCGATGGCCTCGCGGGCGGCGCAGAGCGCCTGGTGCAGGCGTACGGACAGGGGGCGGCCGGTGTCGACGGGGACGAACGCGGTGAGCCGGTGGCCGCCGGGGGCGGTGCCCACCAGGACGTGTTCCAGGAGTGCGGCGGCGGGGCGGCGGTGGCGGGCGCCGTAGTAGCCGGCCCGGGCGCGGGTGGCGAGGGCGGCGGCGAGCAGCAAGTGGCGGGCGGCGGTGCGCAGTTGGTCCTCGACGTCCCAGGACGCGGTGCCTGCGGGGCCGGTGGGTGCGTCGCGCCACCAGCTGATCTCGTCGCTGGGGACGGCGAGGGCGAGGAGGATGTCGCGCGCGGAGGGCGATCCGCTGCGGGCGAGTGCGGCGAGGGCTTCGCCGAGGAGGTCGTCGCTGTCGGGGAAGGCCCGGTTCTCGGGCACCAGCAGGCTCGTACGGCCGCTGCCGGGGTCGGGCGGGGTCCAGCGGCCGTAGCGTCCGGCGGCGCCGCCGCGTCGGTGCCAGCCGTGGCGGTGCAGGAGGGCGCCGAGGACGGCGGGGTCGACGTCGTGGGGGTCGGGCGGGGTTTCGCGGTCCCGGAGGGCGTCGACCGGGTGTGGCCGAGGGGGTTCCTCCGCGGAGCGGTGGGTCATGGTCTGCCTCCCGTTCCGACCCTGGTCATGATGTCGCAGAGTGCGCGGTCGTCGAAGACGCGTGCGGTGGGGATGCGTACGGTCGTGCGGTGCCGCCCGGTGACGGGGTGTCCGGCGAGGTTGACCCAGTAGCAGCAGTGCCGCAGGTCGAGGCGGTCGTGGCTGGCGCGCAGCCAGTCGTCCTGGGATCTGGGCACGAGCATCACGACGAGGATCTTGTGCACCGAGACCGGGGTGCGGGCGAGTTTTCTGAGGTGTTCGTTGTCGAGCGTGAAGGAGAAGGTGCGGCCCGGGGGGTTCGGCGGTATCTGGTAGGTGGCCTTGAGCTGGACCTTGATGGTGACTTCGTCGTCCACGGTGTGCCCGGGGGCGCTGTGGCTGACGTGCCAGTCGATGCCGTTGTCCGGGAAGGGCTGTGACAGCGAGCAGCCCGCTGCCGCCGCGACCGCGTGCAGGTAGCCCACCTGGAGGGTTTCCATGCAGGCGGTGGTGGCGAGGGTGCCGCGATGGGGTGCCGTCCGCTCGGGAAGCAGCCCGCCCCGCTCGGGCTGCGCTATTGCCATGTCCAACTGCCTTCCGCGCCGGGTGTTTCGCACAGCAGGTCGCTGAACTGCAAAGACCCGCACTCCTGTTGTGTCCTTCCGGCGTACGGCGCAAACAGCCCGGGTATCACCAAACGGGCAGAAGACGGGACGTCATCTGCCGTGGGTGAACGAGGAGTTGTGTAGGTATGACGTGCTGGTACGAGGGCCCTTTGGCCGCGTTCGACACGGAGACCACCGGGGTGGACGTCGAGAGCGACCGCATCGTGTCGGCCGCCGTGGTCGTCCAGGACGCGCCGGGCGTCCGCGCGCGGGTGACCCGGTGGCTGGTGGATCCGAGGGCGCCGGTGCCCGCCGCGGCGACGGCGGTGCACGGGCTGACGGACGATCATCTTCAGCGCAACGGCCGCTGGCCGGCGCCGGTGATGCGGGAGATAGCCGACGAGCTGGCCGAACAGGCCCTGGCGGGGCGGCCGTTGGTCGTGATGAACGCGCCGTTCGATCTCACGTTGCTGGACCGGGAGTTGCGCCGCCATCGGGCGTCGTCGCTGGACGGCTGGTTCGAGGCGGCGCCGCTGCTGGTGCTGGACCCCCGGGTCCTGGACAAGCATCTGGACCGCTACCGCAAGGGCCGCCGTACGCTCACCGATCTGTGCGCGCACTACGAGGTGGCCCTGGAGGACGCGCACGACGCGGCGGCGGACGCGCTGGCCTCACTGGAGGTCGTGCGGGCGGTGGGGCGGCGGTTCGCGGCCCGCCTGGAACGGCTGTCGCCCGCCGAACTGCACACGTTGCAGGGGGTGTGGCACGCGGCGCAGGCGCGCGGTCTCCAGGCGTGGTTCGCGCGCAGCGGCACACCGGAGGCGGTGAATACGGCATGGCCGCTGCGTCCGGACCTGCCGGCGGCGGCGTGAGAGGCGCCGTGTGAGAAGCCCCGTGCGAGAAGCGCTGCGCAAGACGCATGGCGTGAGGCAACGTGGGCAACAAAAAACCGGTCCGTCGGTGACGGACCGGTCTTTCCGGGGTGGGCGACAAGGTACCTGACTGGAACACAAAGCCCCGGTTGCGGGCCCTTCGGGACCTCCTTGCCAGCCTGCCAGACCCCACGTCCCCGCTACCCAAGCAAGAGCGACAACCTTCTCGTGGCAAGGCCAAGCGGCTCAAGGACGACCAAGTCAAGGTGCTGGTCGAAGCGTACGGAGCTGGAGCATCGACATACCAACTCGCTGATCGCTTCGGCATCAAGCGGCAGACAGTGAGCAGCATCCTCAAGCGCAATGGCATCACGCCCCGTTGGCGTCGCCTCACCGAGGCGGACGTGGACCGTGCCGAACACCTCTACATCCATCAGCGCATGTCGACAGCCCGTATTGCCGACCAACTGAAGGTCGATCCGGAGACAGTGCGCCTGCGTCTACGTAATCGTGGCGTGCAGATGCGCGATCCGCACGACCGACCTTGACAAACCGTGAACCTCCAGATTAGCCCCACCTTTCGCATGATCGGTGGGGCTAATCTATGTCCATCAATCAATCTTTAAGCTCCGCCCGCTATAAATAGCCTCTGCCAACCAGTAACCGGAAGGAGGTTTGAATGACCGAACAAGCACCAGACATACAGGGACAGGAGCTAACACCCGAAGACGAGCGTAAGCCAGTGGTGTTTGCCGTGCGCATTGATCCGGTTCTGCGGGAACAGATCGAGGGACTACGCGGCATAACTGAGCAAAGCGTCAATGATGTTGGGGTGGAGGCACTCAACGACTGGGTCGCCAAGACATTGGAAGACGAGACCACCCGAAACAAGGCCATGGCCGAACTCGACGCCGAGGAACGCAGACTTCAGGAACGTCGCAGCGCCATTGCGGGCATCCTTGGGCAGACAGCCACAGCAGGCGGAGCTTCGAGTGAAGCCGCTCCGGAGCAAAGCAGTAGCCCGAGTAGCAGACGCGGTAAAGCAAGACCATAAATAGCACGACACTGATATGCCAGAGTCGGCTATAACCTATACACGGCATCCTGGTCACCTTCACGGCGACCAGGATTTTTTAATAACGGCGAATTAACTATTTTAAATAGTACGACAGAAGCCGGACTAGAACTTCCAGCCTTCCAGCTTTATGATGTCAATAAAGCGCACGCACTGAATTCCAGAACGCTGACAAATGAATGGTATTTTGGGTCTGGTCTCGCTACCATCAGCCCCTTCGCCGGTAACCACGATCGCACCTCGCTTCTTAGCCACTGCGATCACAAATGCGTCCGCCCGGTTGCGACCTTTCATGTTGGCAACCAAACGCGGATAATCTCCGAGTATTCCCTGTACCTCTGTCGCGATAGAAACATCCGTGGGTATTACGATCGAATCCTTCTCGTGCGTCTCAAGCCATTCTTTCGTTGCGGCATCGTGAACACGGGCCTCCTCCCACACTTCTTCGGAGACAAAGAACCGCCCTTCGTGGACCAATCCGTCTACCTTCTCCCAAAGCGCGGGAAACATGCTCTGCGGGTAGTAGCGCTCTTGACCATCGAGCAGAGCGCTAGTGTCAACAGAATAGATATTCTTACTACTCACCGCATCACCGCCTCTCGCAGTTTCGGAAGTTGGTCGAACTTGATATCCAGGTAATCCGCCACGTCATACGATGAGATCGCGCGCGAGTGGTAAGCGTCGAGTACCGACTCCACGTATCCACGCCCCAAATTTCGGGCCTTAACTACAAAGTAGTTCGGGCCACCTTCCGCTCGCCGCTGCTTTTCTTTCTCTTCTTTCCGCATCCGCGCATACCGCGCGTCGAGCTGCGGCTTCAAGCGCCAGTACGTGTCCCAGTCAACCTTTTCCAGTGAGACAAGACGCAGCAGAAATGCTTCGCTGCTCGCCGCATACTTTCCACTTACCTCTACGAGCGCATCAAGCGTCCATTGGCGAGTAGTGCGTACCGTGACGTCATTCAGAACAGCGGCACGGGGCATGAGGGCGCTTGCAGCTACCTGGTTGCAAAAGTGCTCCAAGCGGTCTTCTGCACGCCCACGCCCAGGCTTAGCCTCATGTAGATCACACAGCCCACCCGCATTAAGTGCCAAATGACACAGCTCATGGAGAAGTGTAAACAACTTAGGGCGGGGCCAATCGGAACCATTAAGGATAACGACAGGATACGGCCATGCAGAGATCGAGAAACCTCGCATTTCACCAATTTCGACATCCCGCGATTGCAGCACGAGAATACCGTGCCCCTCCGCCGCGTCGATTGCCGCGCGGAGTGTATTCCTCGGGTTGGAAGCGATCGCTCCTCGCCAGCCGTCCATTCCTAGATACTCTCGGAGAATCTGCCCGGCTGCTTCCGGATCCATTTCCCGAGTAATACCCAAGTCTTGCGACACGCCATGCAACGACGATGGAGAAATTTCGGCTAGTTCCAGCAGCACTTCCCGCTGAGACATAGCACGCTTATATTCGACATGGAGAGCAGGCGACCACTTATGCGCTACCTGTTCACCGGTCCTGCGGAAGTCGCGCAACGCATCAAAATCCTTAGGAGGGGATGGCAATAGCAGCACCGCCAGTGGACGCTTGTACAGCTTGGCCATGTTACGGAGCTGAGTAACCGTCGGCGCAAGTTCACCTGCTTCCCAGACAATGAGACGCTCTTCCTTCACAGCCAGCTTCTTTGCCGCGAGTGCGACATCATAGCCAGCCGATCGCCTGGCCCATTCCAGTATCCCGCTCGCTACAGGAATACGCTCACCAGAACTCACTCTAAACCTCCCATCAAGTCTTGTGACCCGAAGCTAGCCCGGCGGTCATTCATTCGATACAACATCCTGAGACTTAGTCTACACAGAATTCAGGCGCCTGACTAGAGCACCACCGGGCAATCTCCAAGTCGCACACATGATCAAACATTTACATACGGTGCTGCCGCTTGTATAAATAAGGACAAGGGAAGTTACGCGGACTGCCAACACGTAACGTAGGGTCAGGGCTGGAACGACGCACCAAGAAGTTACCCCCCCCCCCCCCCCCCCCCCTCCCCCCCTCCGCCGTCGCGCGCCATGCGGGGTGCCCCCCCCCCCTCTCGCTCCC
>LJCV01000080.1 GCA_001298575.1 Actinobacteria bacterium OK074 | reverse complement strand
CCAACACGGCCGCGAAGTCCGCCTGTTGGGCCACGCTCGCCAGCCGGGCCGCGGGCTGGGCCGGGTCCAGCGGGACGTAACAGCCGCCCGCCGCCAGCACACCGAGCATCCCGACCACGAGGTCCGGACCGCGCCGCAGGTGCAGCCCCACCCGGGACTCCGGGCCGACCCCGGCGGTTCGCAGCGCCGAGGCCACCGCGCCGACCCGGGCGAGCAGTTCGGCGCCGGTCAGCTCCGCCCCGGTGCCCGAGCGCAGCACCACCCGCTCCGGCGTACGCGCGATCCGCGCCAGCACCTCCCGGTGCACCCCACCGGACCACGAACTCCGGTCGCCCACCGGGCCGTTCCACGCGGCCCTCACCTCGGCACGGCGGTCGGCCGACAGCAGCGGCAGGGTGCCCACCGGGCGGTCCGGGTCCGCCGCGACCGCCGCGTACAGTTCGCGCAGCGCCGTCGCCAGGCCCGTCACCGTCGCCTCGTCGAAGGCCCCGGCGTCGTACTCGATCCGGCCGCGCAACCCGTCGGGTTGGCGCGTGAAGGACAGGGCGAGGCCGAACGGGTTGGCGGCGACCGGGACGTCGTACGGGGTGAAGGCGAGGCCCGCGATGCGGGTGGCGCCCGTCGGGGCGTTCTGCAGGGCGCAGGTGGCCTGGACGACGGGGGCGACGTCGGCGCCCCGGTCCGGCAGGGCCGCCTCCACGATCTGCGCGAAGGGCACCTCCTGGTTGGCGAAGGCGCCGACCGCCGTGTCCCGCATCCGGCCGAGGACCTCGACGAAGGTGCTGTCGGCGGTGATCTCGGTGCGCAGCGGCAGGGTGTTGACGAAGTAGCCGATGACACCCTCCAGTTCGGGCCGGGTGCGGCCCGCGCTGGTGGTGCCGACCACGATGTCCTCCTGGCCGCTGCGCCGGTGCAGCACCGTCGCGAAGCCCGCCGTCAGCGCCATGAACAGGGTCGCGCCGAGCGCACGCGCGAGATCGCCGACGGCCTCGGTGAGCGCGGCGGACAGCACGAAGTCGCAGCGCCCTGACCGCCGTTGGGTACTGTCGGCGGTCCGGTCCGGGACCAGGTCGAGCGGTGCGGCGCCACGCAGGCGCTCCCGCCAGTAGCCGCTCTGGGCGGCCAGCCCGCCCTCGGCGATGCGCCGGCGCTGCCAGTGGGCGTAGTCGGCGTACTCGATCTCCGGTGCGGCGGCGGGCAGTTCGGCTCCTGCGGCCAACGCGCTGTACGCGGCGGCCAGTTCGCCCACGAGGATGCCGTCGGACCAGCCGTCGGAGACCGTGTGGTGCATGACCACGACCAACAGGTGCCGCTCCGGCGACAGGCCCAACAGGGCCGCCCGCAGCAGGGGTTCACCGGCCAGCGCGAAGGGCTCGGTACACAGCTCGACGACCAGTTCGGCGGCGCTCTCCTCGGTGTGGCCCGGCAGCAGCCGCAACGGCAGTGCGGTGGCGTCGTGCAGGACCGGCGTGGGCACCCCGTCGGTGCCGGTGACCGACGTGCGCAGGGCCGTGTGCCGCCGTACGACGTGCTCGAACGCGGCGCCGAGCAGCTCCGGTCGGAGAGGCCCCTCGATCGTGTAGGCGATGCGCCGGTTGTACTCGGGGGAGTCGGGATACAGCTGCTGGAGGAACCACATGCGTTCCTGCGCGAGGGAGAGGACGGGACGGTCCAGGGGACCGGGACGGCGGCCAACGGCCCGCGTGCGTACGGGAGTCGGCTGCTTCTGTTTCAGCCGGCGGGCGAGCAGGAGACGCTGCTCGGGGGTCAGGTCGGCGAGCTGGGCGGACAGGTCCGGCATGGCGGGGCTCCGGGAATCGGTTCGGGGAGGCGGACGGAGAGTCAACTGCTGTGCCGGTCACGCCAGTCGGCGAGCAGGGAGAGACTGGCGAGCGTTTCGTCCACCCCCACCCCGAAGTCGATCAGGCAGGCGACCTCGTCGATGCCCGCGGCCGCCGCGTCGGCGAGCATCCGCAGGCACTTGTCCCGCCCGCCCAGCAGCGACGAGCCGTCGAAGTGCCGCTGGAACGCGTGGTTGACGATCGCGGCGGCGTCGTCCTCCCGCACGTCCAGGCCCGGGTTGCGGCGGCGGATCTCCTCGACGCTGCCGTACTGGCCCAGGAAGGTCCCCAAGTACTGCGTCAGCGGCTCCCGCACCCGCTCGCGGATGGCGTCCTCGTCGTCGCCGACGAAGGTGTGCAGCATCAGGGAGACGTGGCCGGTGCCCGGGTGGCCGTGTTCCGCCCAGCGTTTGCGGTACGCGGAGATGCCCTGGGCGAGACTCGCGGGCCCCTGGCTGATCAGCCCGCACAGCACCCCGGCACCGAGGTCGGCGGCCCGCAGCCAGGTGGCCGGGGTGCTGGACGCCGTTACCCAGATGGGCAGTTCGGGCTGGACCGGCCGCGGCAGCGTGCTCACCTCCACGGCGCCGCCGCTGCCGTCGGTGCGCGGGATCCGCTCGCCGCGCCACAGCGCCCGTACGGTCTCGATCGTGCGGTGCATGATCTCGCGCCGGTCGGCGAACGCCTCCGGGACCAGCGCGAAGTCGACCGGATGCCAGCCGGTCGCGAAGGACAGGCCCACCCGCCCGCCGGACAGGTTGTCCACCACCGCCCATTCCTCGGCGATCCGCACCGGATCGTGCAACGGCGCCACCACGCTCCCGGAGCGCAGCCCGATCCGCTCGGTGACGGTGGCGATGCCCGCGGCGAGCACGGAGGGGCTCGGGTAGAGCCCGCCGAACCGCTGGAAGTGCCGCTCCGGCAGCCACACCGCCTGGAACCCGCGCCGGTCGGCGAGGCGCGCGCTCTCGATCAGCAGCCGGTACGGGTTGGTGCCGTCGGGCTCCTCGGCCGCCGCGTCGCCGGAGAAGAACAGCAGGCTCAGGTCGGGGAGTTGGCCGCTCGCGGGACCGTCGCCGAGGGGGATGAGGGAGGGCGCCGGTGACTTGGCGGTGGCGCGACGGGCCTGCGGGGAGCCGGAGTTGCCGGGCTCGGCCGGTGCGGGGCGGCCGGTCTGTGCCAGCCGGCGTTCCAGGAGCAGGCGGTGTTCGGGGGAGAGGCGGTCCAGGCGGCCGTTCAGGTCGTTGGTGTCACTCACCGGTGTCCTCCGCGGGGGAGTTGAGTTCGCGTTCCAGGTCCTCGGCGGACAGCCCCTCGATCTCGCGCAGCAGCGCGGCGAGTTCGTCGTCCTCGATGTCTCCGAGGTGCGTGAGGTCCGCCGCGTCGGGGGTGTCCGGGGCCAGCAGCGCGGCCGTCAGCAGTTCGGTGAGGTCGACGACCGTACGGCGGTCGAAGACCTCTTCGAGCGGGAGGTCGCAGTCGAACGTGGTCCGCAGCCGGGAGACCAACTGCACCGCGAGCAGCGAGTCACCGCCCGCGGCGAAGAAGTCCTCGTCCGGCGAGCGCGGGGGCTCGCCGATGAGCAGCGTCCAGGCGGCGGTGACCTCGGCGCGGATCGCCTCGACGGAGAGCACCGCCGTTTCGCCGTCCTCTGCGGAGTCCTCGTCGGGCGTCGCCGTCGCCGTCGGGTGTGCGCCGGGCAGCAGTGGGGCGCCGTCGCCGGCGTCGATCCAGTGGCGCTCGCGCTCGAACGGGTACGGGGGCAACGAGACCCGGACCAGGCCCCGTTCGGACTGGTACGCGGCCCAGTCGACGTTCGCGCCCGCCGTCCACAGCGCCGCGAGCGCCTGGCTCAGCCGCTGCTCCGCGTCGCCGCCCCGGGGGCCCAACACCGGTACGGGGGCGGGCGCGTCCGGCCGGGCGACGGCGGCCAGGGCGCTGTGCGCGCGGCCCGGGCCGACCTCCACGACCAGCGCCTCGGGGCCCAGCGTGCGCAGCATGTCGTGGAAGCGCACGGGCTGCCGGATGTGCCGCGCCCAGTACTCCGGGTCCGTCGCCTCGGCGGCACCGATCGGGGCGCCGGTGACATTGGACAGGAACACGGCGTGCGGGGGGCGCGGGCCCTTCGCGCGGACCGCCGCGGCGAACTCCGCCAGCACCGGCTCGACCATCGGGGTGTGGAAGGCCCGGCCGGTGTCGAGCCGCCGCACGCGCACGCCCTTGTCCCGCAGCAGCGCTTCCAGCCGGTCCACGGCGGCCACCGGACCGCCGACGGTGCAGGCACGGGGGCCGTTGACGGCGGCGACGGTCACCCCGTCGAGGACGGCGGCCTCGTCCTCCGGCAAGTTCACCGCCAACATCGCCCCGGGCGGCAGCGATTGGAGGAGACGGCCGCGCAGGCTGACCAGTTCCACCGCGTCCGACAGGTCGAAGACCCCGGCCAGGCAGGCCGCGACCCACTCGCCCAGGCTGTGCCCGGCCATCACGGAGGGCTCGACACCCCAGCCCGTCAACTGCCGGGCCAGCGCGTACTCGACGGCGAACAGCGCCGCCTGCGCGTACTGCGTCTCGGCGAGCCGCGCCTGGGCGGTGGTCTCCGACTCCGGGGCGGGGAACAGGAGTTCGCGCAGATCCGTGTCGAGGTGCCGGGCGAACTCGTCGGCACAGCGGTCGAGTTGAGCGCGGAAGACCGGCTCCTCGGCGTACAGCTCCCGGGCCATGCCGACGTACTGGCTGCCCTGGCCGGGGAAGAGGAACGCGATCGGGCGCGCCCGGCCCGTGCGGACCTCCGCCGCCTCTCCGGCGCGCAGGGCGGCGGCGGCCGACTCCGGCGAGTCGGCGACCACGGCCAGACGGTGGACGGGGGCGCGGCGGCCGTACTGGGTGGTGAAGGCGGTGTTCGCCAAGGTGCTGTCTGCCGGGGTCCTGTCTGCCGGGGTGCTCTCTGTGGGGGTGCTCTCTGTGGCGGTGCCGCCGGTCAACGTGCCGTCCGTGTCGGTGAGTTGGTCGGCGAGTCGCCGGGCGGCGGTGGCGGCGGTGCGTGCGCTGTGGCCGCCGGTGAGCAGCACCGACCAGCGGCGGGGCCGACCTTGGCGTCGTACGGGCGGTGCCTCTTCGAGGATCAGGTGCGCGTTGGTGCCGCCCATGCCGAACGAGCTGACCGCGGCCCGGCGCGGCCGGTCGCCCGGCTTCCACGGCATCAACCGGTCGTTGACGACGAACGGCGAGGCCGCGAAGTCGATGGCCGGGTTCGGCGCGTCGTAGTGCAGGCTCGGCGGGAGCTGCGCGTGCTCCACGGCGAGCGCCGCCTTGAGCAGGCCGAGCGCGCCCGAAGCGGCCCCCGTGTGACCGAAGTTGGTCTTCGCCGAGCCGATCCGGCAGTACCCGGTCTCCTTCGTGTACTGCCGGTACACGTCGGTGAGGGCGGCGATCTCGATCGGGTCGCCCAGCGGGGTGCCGGTGCCGTGGCACTCGACGTAACCGATGCTGTCCGCGTCGACGTCGGCCACGGCCAGCGCCTCCGCGATCACCTCCGACTGGCCGCGCACCGACGGGGCGGTGAAACTCACCTTGTCCGAACCGTCGTTGTTGATGGCGGAGCCCAGGATCACCGCGTGCACCCGGTCCCCGTCGGCGACGGCGTCCGACAGCCGCTTCAGGGCCAGGACGACGGCGCCGTTGCCGAACGCCGTACCGTTCGCACCCGCGTCGAAGGCACGGCAGTGGCCGTCCGGCGAGAGGATGCCGCCGGCCGCGTACGTGTAACCCGCCGCCTGCCGCACGTCGATGGAGACCCCGCCGACCAGCGCGACGTCGCACTCCCCGGACAGCAGGCTCTGGCAGCCGAGATGGGTGGCGACCAGCGAAGTGGAGCAGGACGTCTGCACGTTGACGGCGGGACCGTGCAGGTCGAGCAGATAGGCGATCCGAGTGGCCAGGTAGTCCTTGTCGTTGGACTGGCGGACCACCAAGTCACCGAGCGCCGAGACCAGTTGGGGGTTCGAGTAGAGCTGGAGCAGATAGGTGCTGAAGAAGGAGCCCGCGAACACGCCGACGCGCACCTCCGGATCGGAGGCGGTGCGCCCGGCGGCCTCCAGCGCCTGCCAGGCGCACTCCAGCATGAACCGCTGCTGCGGGTCCAGGATGTCCGCCTCGCGCGGGCCGAGCCCGAAGAACGAGGCGTCGAACCGGTCGATGTCGTCCAGCAGATAGGCCGAGCGGACGAAGTCCGGGCGCCCGGCGGCGGCCGGGTCCACGCCCGCGCTCCGCAACTGCTCGTCGCTGAGCGCGGTGCGGGCGTCGTACCCGCCGCGCAGCAACTGCCAGAGCCCGTCGACGTCCTGGGCGCCCGGCACCCGGACACCCGCTCCGACGATCGCTATCTTCCCGTCGAAGTCGTCCGCGTTGTGGGGGCTGTAGGGGCTGTCGGGGTTGTCGCCGAAGCCCCCGCCGTACTCGCTGTGCGTGCTCATCGGGTCTGTCCTTCCTCGGCCTTCGGCCTGATGTGCCGGTGGCGGCGGCGGGCGCCGCGGGAGCGGGCCGCGTCGAGCCGCTGTTCGCCCACCTCGTCCGCCGTGTTCTCCATGCCGTCGGCGAGCGTGGCGATGGTCGGGTTGCGGAACAGGTCCACGATCGGGATGTCCCGCCCGAACGTCTCCTTGATCCGCCGGTGCACCTCGATGAGCAGCAGCGAGTGCCCGCCGAGGTCGAAGAAGTTGTCGAAGACGCCGACGGTGTCCGTGCCGAGCACCTGCCGCCAGATCGCGGCGAGTTGACGCTGTACGTCGTTCACCGGCTGGTCGGCTGCCGCCAACTGCACCTCTTGGCGCGGGAGTTCGCGCAGCCTGGCCCGGTCGACCTTGCCGTTTCGGGTGACCGGCAGCGCGTCCAGGAACGTGACCGTGCCGGGCAGCATGGCCGTCGGCAGCTCCGCGCGCAGCGCGCCCCGCACTTCGAGCGCGGACAGCACGACATCCGGCACGGCCACCACGAACGCGGCCAGCGCCGTGTCCCCGTCTTCCTGGACGGCCAGCACGGCCGCGTCCCGCACCCCCGGCAGACCGCGCACGGCCCGGGCGACCTCCTCGGGGGAGATTCGCACACCGCGGATCTTGACCTGGTCGTCGAGGCGGCCGAGGTACTCGATCAGACCGTCCGGGGTCCAACGCGCCCGGTCGCCGGTCAGATAGAGGAGATCGTCCGGGTCCGGCCGGTCGGCCCAGCGGTTGGGGACGAACCGTTCGGCGCCCGGCTCGCCCGGCCGGACGATGCTGCGGAACGGCGTCCGGATGGCCAACTCCCCGGCCTCGCCGATCCCGCACCGGCGGCCTCGGGCGGCGTCGTCGCCGACCCCCACCACGAACGCCTGCGTGTGCGGCAGCGGACGGCCCAACGGCTGCACACCGGGACGCGGCGGATCCGCCACCCAGTAACGGAACTTGGCCAGCACGGTCTCGGACGGCCCGTACACGTTGACGACCCGGCCGGGGAAGACCGCCCGCCAGCGCCGCACGGTACGGTCGTCCAGCGGCTCGCCCGCGCTGAACAGCCAGCGCAGCGCGAGGGGTTGGGGCAGGCCGTTGCTCTCCGCCTCCGCGATCCAGGTACGGGCCACGGACGGCACGGTGTGCACGACGGTGATCCGCTCTCGCCCCAGCCACTCCAACAGGGCCCGGGGCACCAGGCGTTCACCCTCCTCCGGCACGACGAGGGTGGCCCCGCTGACCAGCGCCACGAAGACGTCCCGGAACAGCACGTCGAACGACAGCCCCGTCAGCTGCGCACACCGGTCTCCGGCGGCCAGCTCGAACTCGCCGCGCTGCCAGTCCAGGAAGTGCGCGAGGGACTTGTGCGGGGCGACGACCTGCTTGGGCGTTCCGGTGGAGGTGCCCGAGGTGAACATGACGTAGGCGGGGTCGTCGGGGGCCGGGAAGTCGGGCGCGGCGTCGGAGCGGGGCGCTCCGTTCGGGTGCGGGATCGGGTCCGGCGGCCGGACGGTGACGGGCAGGTCGCCCCACCAGCCGTCCGACGAGGCAGCCGCCGGGCCGTCCGCCGGATTGCCTGCCGGATTGCCTGCCGGCCCGGCTGCCGGGCCACTTGTCGGGGCGCCCTCCAGGCCGCCTGTCGGGGCACTTGCCTGGCCACTTGCCGGATCGCCCGCCGGGTCCCCCGCCGCTCCGGTCACATGCACCGCATGCACCGCCCCCGCCTGGCGCAGGACCGTTTCCACCCGGGCGCGCGGCAGCAGCCGGTCGACGGGCATCACGGTCGCGCGGGCCAGCATCACGGCGAGCAGGGTGGCGACCAGGCCGGGGCTCGGGAGCCCGCCGACGGCGACCACCGCCCCGGGCGCCACTCCCGCCGCGCGCAGTTCACCGGCCAACTCACCGGCGGTGTCCCACAGTTCGGCATAGCTCCAGCCGCGCCCGGCCCACCGCAGTGCCTCCGCCTGCGGGGTGGTCGCGCTCCAGTGGGCGACGGCCTCGGGGACCGACGGGTAGGCGGGCCGGGCCAGTTGCCGTGCCGGGTCGGCCACCAGCTCCCGCGTGCCGGGGGTCACCAGCGACAACTCGCCCACGGGCCGCCCCGGTTCGGCGGTGCCCTGCCGCAGCAGGTGGACGAACTGGTCCAGCATGCCGTCCACCCGCTCGGTGCCGAGGACACCGCGTCGGTGCACCGCGCGGAGGTCGTAGCCGCCGTCCGCCCGGTCGCGGACGTACAGGGTGAGCCAGAACTTGGCGTCCGGCTCCGGGAGTTCGACCTCCTCGCCGGTAACTCCCGGAAGGGACCAGGGGGTCGCGGTGCCCGCCTGGTAGTTGAGGAACACGTCGAAGTACGGGTGCCGCCCCAGCAGCCGTGGCGGCGACAGCGTCTCCACGAGGTGCTCGAACGGCAGGGCGCGGTGCTCCACGGCCTCCAGGAACCCCTGGGAGACTCGGTCGAGCAGAGCGCCGAAGGCCGCACCGTTCTCGACGGCGGAACGCAGCGGGAAGACGTCGAGGAAGTTCCCGACGACCCCCTCGAACCCTCGGTCGCGGTCGGCCGCGGGCACCCCCACGCACACGTCCTCGGTCCCGGCGAGCCGCGCCAGCAGCAGCTTGCACGCCGTCAGCAGCACGACGAACGGCGTACTGGCCCGGGCCCGCGCCAACTCCCGTACGGCCGCGCCTGTTTCGGCGGGTACGACAGCGGTGGTGACGCCCGCTGGCCCGGCCGGACCGTCCAACTCGCCGTCGCGCGGCAGGTCCAGGGCGGTGGGCGAGTCCAACTGCCGCCGCCAGTAGTCCAGGTGGAGGGCGGCCTCCGGGGAGGCGAGCCGCTGCCGTTCACGGTGCGCGAAGTCGGCGTACCGGGCCACGGGCGCGGGGCGAACGGGGACGGTACCCGCCAACTCGGCCTCGTACAGCGACCGGATCTCCGCCAGCAGGACGCCCACCGACCAGCCGTCGCACACCAGGTGGTGCGCGGTGACGCACAACAGGTGGTCGTCCTCGGCGAGGCGCACCAACTCGGCCCGGAACAAGGGGCCTTCGCGCAGATCGAAGGGTTCGGCGAGCCGGTCGGCGAGGTACCGGTCCAGCCAGTCGCCGTCGGCCCGGTGCTCGTCCCGGCCGTCGGTGACCCGCAGGACGCCGGGCACGGCGGGCCCGACCACGGCGACCGGTTCGCCCCCGGTGACCGGCCCGTCGGTGCCATCGCCCGCCCCGGTCTCTTCGGCGGCCACGACCGTACGGAGAGCCTCGTGCCGTTCGGTCAGCTGGTCGAAGGCCGCCGCCAACGCCGTACGGTCCAGCGCGCCGCGCAGCCGGACGGCGCCCGGCATGGTGTAGGTCGTGCCACCCGGGAACAGCTGCTCGACCAGCCAGATGCGGCGCTGCCCGGAGGAGAGCGGATGGCGGTTCGGCGCGGAGGGGACGGCGGGCGCGGTGTCCGTGACGCCCGGCGGTGGTGCGGCGGACCGCTCCCGTTCGACCGCCGCCGCCAGGTCCCGCAGCGTGCGCTGCTCGAAGAACGTGCGCAGCGGCAACGCGACGCCGTACGCCTCCGTGATCCGGGCCGCGACCTGCGTGGCGAGCAGGGAGTGGCCGCCGAGGGCGAAGAAGTCGTCGGCCGGTTCGATCTGTTGGATGCCGAGGAGCTCCCGCCAGATGGCCTGGACGGTGTCCTCGATGTCGGCGCTCGTGGCGCTGTCGGTGTCGGTGTCGGTGTCGGTGTCGGTGTCGGGGGCCGTGCCGGTCGTCGGTGCCGTCCCGGCGGATCCGGTGCCGGCCCGCGCGTCCGAGGGCGGTGCGTCGGCCGCCGTGCCGAGGCGCGCGAGCGGGGTGCCGGGTGCGGCAACGGCGCGGGCGAGCAGATGGCCGAAGGTGGCGGCGAACTCCTCGGCCCGCTCGGGGGTGAAGAGATACGCGCGGTACTCCATGTGTCCCCGCCACCCCTGGTCGTCCTCGCGCAGCTCCAGCAACAGGTCGAACTTGGCCGTCCCGGTGTCGACCGGAACCCGTTCCACGGGGCTCCCGGCGATCGTCGGGCGGGCCCGTTCGCGTGGCTGGAGCGCGAGCATGACCTCGAACAGCGGGTTGCGGTCCAACGTGCCCTGGATGCCGAGCGCGTCCACGACCCGGTCGAAGGGCACGTCCTGGCGCGCGTACCCGGCGAGAGCGGTGTCGCGGGTGGTGCGCAGCAACTCCGTGAACGACTGACCCGGATCCGTCCGCACGCGCAGGGCAAGGCTGTTGACGAAACAGCCGACCAGATCCGCCAGTTCGGGCCGGTCGCGCCCGGCCACCGGGATCCCGAAGGCGATGTCCGACTCGGCCGTCCACTCCCGCAGCGCCACGGCGAACGCGGCCTGCAGCACCATGGCGGCGGTGGCCTGGTGGTCCTGCGCCAACTCCTGTACGGCCGCCGCCACTTCGGCGGGCACGGTCACCGGCACCCGGGCGCCGGGCGACTCGGCGGTACGCGGTTGCTCCGGAGCGATGTCCAACGGCCGTGCGCCGCCCAGCTGTTCACGCCAGTACGTCAGCGAGGCGGCGAACCGGTCGGCGGGCAGCCCGAGTTCCCACGCGGCCACGTCGGCCGGCTGCACGACGAGCGGCGCGAGCGCCGGGGGCTCCGGGGCCCCGCTGTCCGCCAGGGAGTCGTACGCGGCCGTCAGGTCGCGCAGCAGCACGTCGAGGGAGACCCCGTCGGCGACCACGTGGTGTGCGACCAGCAGCAACGCGTGCTCCTGCGGCCCGAATCGGTAGAGATGGAACCGGAACAGCGGGGGTCGCGCCAGGTCGAAGGGTTCGGCCGCCAGGCGCCGGGTGTCCGTCGCGAAACGGTCGTCCTGGACCTCGCGCGGCAGCCCGGACAGGTCGGTGAACCCGATGCCCGGCTCGGCCGCGTCGGCCACGTTCAGGACCGGAGTGCCGCGCACCGCCGACACCCCGCTGCGCAGCGCCTCGTGCCGGACGGCGCACAACTCCACGGCGTGCAGCAGCCGTTCGCGGTCGAGTGCGCCGCGCAGCCGTCCGGCTCCGGCGATGTGGTACTGCGCGCCGCCGCCGTACAGCTGGTGCAGGAACCACAACCGGGCCTGCGCGGGGGAGACCGCACCTTCCCGGACGGGGCGGGGCAGGACGGGGACGGGTGCCGGTTCGGCGGTGCCGCGCTCGCCCAGGGCGGCGGCGATGGCCGCCACCCGCCGGGCGTCGAACACGGTCCGCACGGAAGGCGCCCAGCCGTCCTGCCGCAACGCGGCGACCAGTCGCAGCGCGGCCAGCGAGTCCCCGCCGACCTCGAAGAAGTCGTCCTGCGCGCCGACTTGGGCACGGCCGAGCACCTGGCCCACGGCCCGGGCGACGGCGTGCTCGGCCGCCGAGCGCGGTGCCGCGAAGGCCGACGAACCGGTCGCGGCCCCGGCGACGGCGGGCAGTGCGGCCCGGTCGACCTTGCCGTTCGGTGTGCGGGGCAGGGCCGGCAGCGGCATGATCACCGACGGCACCATGTACTGCGGCAGCGACTCGCCCAGCAGGCGGCGCAGTTCGGCCGGATCCGGACCGTCGGGCGCCACATGGGCGACCAGCCGGGCCGGACCACCCGTGGTGTCCACGGTGACGACCGCGTCGGCCACCCCGGGCAGCCCCAGCAACCGGGCCTCCACCTCGCCCAGTTCGATGCGGAAGCCGCGGATCTTCACCTGGTGGTCGCCGCGCCCGAGGAAGTCCAGCCGCCCGTCGGACCGTTGCCGCACCAGGTCACCGGTGCGGTACATCCGGCTGCCGTCGGCCGCGAACGGATCCGGCAGGAACCGTTCGGCGGTCAGGTCCGGACGGCCCAGATACCCGCGGGCCACCTTCACGCCGCCCAGATACAGCTCCCCGACGGTGCCCCGCGGCACCGGCCGGCCCCAGGGGTCCAGGACATGGGCCCAACTGCCGCCCAGGGCAACGCCGATGGACGGCACGTCGTCCTGCGGCGGGCACAGGGCGAAGGTGGAGAACGTGGTGTCCTCCGAGGGACCGTAGAGGTTGTAGACCTCAACTCCCGGCAGCAGCCGGTGCAGTCCGCGCACCACGGTGGCCTGGAGCGCCTCTCCGGCCAGGCACACCACCCGCACCGACGACGGCAGGGCGGACAGGCGGACGAGTTCGGCGGCAGCGGACGGGACGGTGTTGACCAGCCGGACCTCGTCCGCGTCCGGCAGCGAGGCCAACTCCAGTACGTTGTCGGCCAGGACGATCCGGCCGCCCGCGGCCAGCGGGGCGAACAGCTCGAAGACCGACAGGTCGAAGCAGATCGAGGTACCGGCGAGCATGCCGTCCAGCACCTCGGCCGGGAACCGCTCCCGCGCCCACCACACGAACCGGGCGGCCTGCCGGTGCTCGATGGCCACCGCCTTGGGGCGCCCGGTCGAACCGGAGGTGTAGATCAGATAGGCCAGCCCCGACTCGGTGAGCACGAGACCGAGGTCGGTGCCGTCGTGGGCCGCCAACTCGGCGTCGGTGCGCGGTTCGTCGAGGACGACGGTGTGGGCAACCGTGGCCCTGCCGTCGACGGTGTGCGCGGCTTGGGTGTCGACGTCGACGGTGTGCGCGGTCTGGGCGTCGACGCCGACGGTCTGTGTGGCCTGGGCGTCCACGCCGGGGGAGTCCTCCCCGGTCACGTCCGCCGCCGAGGCCGTGTCCGTCACCAGGATCGGTGCCGCCGAGTCCGCGAGCATCAACCGCTGCCGCTCGACCGGGTAGTGCGGGTCGATGCCCACGAACGGCGAACCCGTCTTGAGCACGCCGAGCACCGCCGCGACCAGATCCGGGGTGCGCCGCAGACAGACCGCGACCGGCCGCTCCGGTCCGGCCCCCAACTCCAGCAGATGCCGGGCGATGTGGTTGGCCCGCGTGTTCAACTCCCGGTAGGTCAGCCGGGTCCCCCGATGGCTGACGGCGACCCGGTCGGCGCACTCGGCGGCCCGCAGCTCCACCAGCCGGTGCAGGAGCAGCGACGGGGGCGCGGGCGCGTCCGGCACATCCGGTGCGGAGCCGGCCGCCGTCGAAGGGACGAACTCGTGTGCCAGGGCGTCCGGTTGGAGCGCCATGGCGGTGAGCACCGCTTCCAGCTGCCTGGCCACGCGGTCCGCCCGCAGCGGCGAGCGCCCGGGGTCGGTGACCACCCGCAGGGTCACCCCGCCGTCCACCGGGTCCAGATCGGCGTAACAGGCCAGCGGGAACTCGGTGTAGGCCACCTCGTTGCGCCAGGACACGCTCTCGACACCGGGCAGGGCGTCCAGCGCGGCCAGCGGCTGGAACGAGCTGAAGCTGAACATCGTGTCGACGATCCGGCCGCCGCCCAGCGCCCGTTGGACCTCCGCCAGCGCCGCACGACGGTACGGCCAGGTCGCGCGGTCGGCCCGGTCCACGTGACCGACCGCCGTCGCCCAGTCGCCGCGCGGCAGACTCGCCCGCAGCGGCAGCACGTTGAGGAACAGCCCCACCGCCCGGTCGGCGTCGGCCCGGTCGGGCCGGGTGTTGTGCACGACGCCGGCCACGACGTCCGGGCTGCCCGTCAGATACGACAGGACGTGCAGGTAGGCGGTCAGGAGCACGGTCCGCGGACCGGTCCCGGCCCGCCGCGCGAGCACGCGCAACCCGTCGACGACCTCGGCGTCGAGCACGGTCTGGGCAATGTCAGGCCCGCATGCGGCGCCGGACTCCGAGGGTTCCCCACGTTGGTCCCCGGCGAGCGTGACCAGCGGCGTACGCGTGCAGCCGTCCAGCAGGTCGTACCAGAAGCGAGTGGCGTCGCCGTCGGGCGCGGCACGCAGCCGCAGTTCCTCCGCGACCTGGTCCCGGACGAGCGC
This sequence comes from Actinobacteria bacterium OK074, assembly GCA_001298575.1. GTDB lineage: Bacteria > Actinomycetota > Actinomycetes > Streptomycetales > Streptomycetaceae > Streptomyces. The sequence continues at coordinate 2,106 of LJCV01000080.1, read as the reverse complement.
ACCGGCGTCGACGGCAGGCCCCAACGGGCGCCCCGCGTAAGCCTGGAGCAGCTCCGACAGCAGTACGGCGACGCTCCAGCCGTCGAGCACGGCATGGCTGTACACACAGGCCACGTCGAACCGCCCGGCGTCCTCCACCAGGCACACGAACCGCACCTGGCTCGGCTCCGACCACGCGAACGGCCGCGCCGCCTCCTCGTCCAACACGCCCTGCCGGTCCGCCCCGTGGCGCAGGTCGACCACGCGCACCGCGGCCGTCACGGGAGCGTTCACGACCTGGACGACGTCCGTCCCGCAGGTGGTGAACGACGTCCGCAACGCGGGGTGACGGACCATCACGTCCGCTACTGCGGCACGAAGTTGAGCCTCGTCGAAGGTGCCCGTGACGCTGACGACGTCGACGTTGTGGTAGGCAGCCGGTCCGTCCTCGTGCTCGGTGCGCTGCTGGTGGGCGAGGATGCCGGCCTGCATCGCGGTGACGGGCAGCGCGTCGTCGGCGCCCGGGTGGGCGGCACGCAACTCGTCCCGCACGGGAGCGTCGAGCAAGGCGAACGGACTGATGGCGGGCGCCTGTTGGGCGACCGGACCGGGCGCACCCTCGTCCGCGGCGACGAGATGCTGTGCCGTCTGTGCGAGCGAGGTGGAGCGCACCATGTCCTCGATCGTGAGCACATGACCCGCCTCTGCCAGCCGTGCCCGCACCCGCAGGGTCAGCATCGAGTTGCCGCCGAGGGCGAAGAAGTCGTCGTCGCGGCCCACCGATTCGACTCCGAGCACGTCCTGCCACGCCTCGGCCACCAGCACTTCGGCTGGTGTCGCGGGCGGCTCCTGCGGGGTGTGGTCGTAGACCGTGGCGGTCGGTTCGGGAAGTGCCTTGCGGTCGACCTTTCCGCTGGTGGTGAGGGGGAGTTGGTCGATGACGGTGTAGAGGTCGGGCAGGAGGTACCAGGGGAGCAGCGTCTTGAGGTGGGCGCGGACCGCCGCCGGATCGCAGGAGTTCGCACGCGGTACCAGCCAGGCGGCGAGGCGCCGTTCGGCCCCGGAGCCGACGGCTTGTACGACGGCTTCGGCGATGTCGGGGTGGGTGCGGAGCGCGGCTTCGACGTCGCCGGGTTCGATGCGGAAGCCGCGTATTTTGACCTGTTGGTCGGTGCGGCCGAGGTAGGCGTAGGTGCCGTCGTGGTGTTGCCGGACGGTGTCGCCGGTGCGGTAGGCGCGTGCGCCGGGTCGGGTGGGGTGGGGGACGAAGCGGTCGGCGGTGAGGTCGGGGCGGTTGAGGTAGCCGCGGGCGAGGCCGTCGCCGCCGATGAGCAACTCGCCCGGGATGCCCGGCGGTACGGGCGCGAAGGCGTCGTCGACGACCATGAGATCGGTGGCCGCCACCGGACCGCCGATGCGGACGGGGCCTTCGGTGACGGGCTGGATCGCGGACCAGACGGTGGTCTCGGTGGGCCCGTAGCAGTTCCACACCTCCGCGCAGCGCTCGCGCAGGGTGGTGGCGAGGTCGGGTGGCAGCGCCTCGCCGCCGACCAGGGCGCGGAAGGCGCCGGACGGCCGCCAGCCCGTCTCCGTGAGCATCTGCCAAGTGGCCGGGGTGGCTTGGAGAACGGTGGCCGAGGCGCTGTCCAGGAGCGCGGCGAGGGCCGCCGGGTCGTGGGCCTGGACGTCGTCCGCGATGGTGAGTTCCGCACCGGCGGCGAGGCTGCCGAGGAGTTCGAAGACAGCGATGTCGAAGGTGGGCGTGGTGACGGAGACGAGGCGGTCGGCGAGGGCGAGCCCGGGCTCGCGGATCATGGAGGCGAGCAGGTTCCACAGGGCGCCGTGCGGCACGGTGACACCCTTGGGGGCGCCGGTGGAGCCGGAGGTGAACACCGTGTAGGCGGCCTGGTCCCAGGCGACTTGGGCGGTCTCGGTCTCGTCGGGCGCGACCTTGGGCAGGGAGGCCGGGTCGACGACCACGACGTCCTCCGGCAGCCAGTCGGGTGCCGTGCCGCTGTCGTCCAACACGGCCGCGAAGTCCGCCTGTTGGGCCACGCTCGCCAGCCGGGCCGGGGGCTGGGCCGGGTCCAGCGGGACGTAACAGCCGCCCGCCGCCAGCACACCGAG
>LJCV01000079.1 GCA_001298575.1 Actinobacteria bacterium OK074 | reverse complement strand
GGGGTGGCGGGGGGGGGGGGGGGGGGGGGGGGGTGCGGGTGGCCGGGGCCGCGTGGGGGGGGGGGGGCGGGAGCGGGGGTGCCGGGGGGTGCCGTGCCGGTGCCGCTCGGGGCGGTGAACTGGGGCGGGACCTGTGGCTGTCCGCCCTGCAGGGGCTGGGGGGGCTGCGGGGACTGCGGGGGTTGGGGGACGGCCGGTGGTGCTTCCGGTGCCTGTCGGACGGGGGGCTGGGCCATCGCCTGTGCGCCCTGTCGCTGGGCGGCCGGAGGGGCCGTCTGGGGGCCCGCCGGGGCGTGGCCCTGGCCCGGCTGGCCCGGTTGTCCCGGCTGCCTCTGGCCCGAGGGGTCCAGCCCCAGGGCCTGGCGTGCCGCCGCCTGGGGGCCGGCAGCCGGCGTACCGGCCTGGGAACCCGACGGACCCGCCGCACCCGCCGAACCCGCCGCGCCGGACGCGGCCGCGCCCGCCCGGCGGAACGTCATCGTCCCGTCGGACACAACCGGTTGACCCTGCTGCGGCGGCTCCTGAGCCGCACGAGGTGCTTGAGATGTCTGAGACGCATGAGGTGTCTGAGACGCCTGAGAGTTCTGCTGAGAGTTCTGAGGCGTCTGCGCGCGCGGGTCCGCGCCCGCGGGGGCTCCCCAGGACACCCGACGGTCCGGGTCGCCGCCGAAGCCCGACTGCTGGGAGCGGTCCGCGCCCCACGCCGCCGCGGACGCCGGGGGGCCGCCGTGGGCGAAGCCGTCCTGGGCGGGGCGCGGCGGGGCGTCGGCGGCCGGGTCCTCGTCGAAGAAGTGCGGGCCCGTCTCCTCGACCGGCGGTGCGGTCTGCGCGGGGCGTGCGCCCGGCGGGGGCGGCAGCGGGCGCCCGTCCGTGGGCGCCGGCCGGCTCGTGCCCGGCACCCATGAGGCACCGTTCCAGTACCGGACGTATCCAGGAATGGACGGGTCCGGGTAATACCCCTCGCGGGGTCTGTCGTCACCGGGGGCCGGGGTTGGGGCGCTCATGTCCGTCGTCCCGTATCTGCTCGGGGGTCTTGTAAGCCTCCACATCTACCAGACGCGCGCGCCACGCCGGGCACCTGCGGTCACACGGGCCACTTTCGGGCAAGCTCCGCCCAACGTCGTGTACGGCTCTCTCACATCGGGCGCACGCAGCGGACACACGCCGACACGTGCCTCGACCGGCAGGCCGAGACGTGCCCCGAGCCCGCAGGGGCCGACGGCCGACACCTGCCCCGGGCCGCGCTCCAACGCCCGTCCCGAACCGCACTCCGGCGCCCGCCCCGAACCCCGGCCGGTAACCCACGCCCGCCCCCGCCCGATCCCCTCCCGAACCCCCTCCAAAAAAACTTTCCGAAACCCGCGTAATGCTTCCCCACCACCGCCCTCTCTCTCGTACGGGCCCACCCGCGGGCCCCCCCCGGACCGCCCGACCCGGGCCCCGGCGCCGTACGACAGAAGAAGGAAGCGCACCGACATGCAGCACCAGCACCCCACCGTGGTGGAACGCGAGCTGGAACTACGGCTCGTCCTCTCCCCCGAGCGCAGCATCCCCGTCCCGGCCCTGCTCAGCTACCGCACCGACGACCCGTACGCCGTCCACATCTCCTTCCACATCAACTCCGAGGTGCCCGTCAACTGGACGTTCGCCCGTGAACTGCTCGTCGAGGGCGTGTTCCGGCCGTGCGGGCACGGGGACGTGCGGGTGTGGCCGACCAAGGTCGCCGGGCGCAGCGTCGTGCTCATGGCGCTGAGTTCGCCCGACGGCGACGCCCTCCTGGAAGCTCCCGCCGCGCCCGTGTCCGCCTGGCTGGAGCGCACCCTGCGCGTGGTGCCCCCGGGGACTGAGGGCGAGCAGCTCGGCCTCGACGAGGCCCTGGCCGAACTGCTCGCCCCTACCCCCGCCGACGACCTGTACCTGCGCGACCCGTGGCCGTCCGACGAGTCGACGGACGGGGAGTGAGGCCGATGACGGAGGCGCGCCGCGGGTTTCCGAAACCGTTTTCCGCACCGTTTTCCGCACCGGTTTCCGCACCGGTTTCCGTGCCGGATTCCGCACCGGTTTCCGTGCCGGATTCCGTGCCGTTTCCCGCGGTCTCAGAACAGCTTTCCGGGGTTGAGGATGCCCAGTGGGTCGAAGACCTGCTTGATCGACCGCTGCAACTCCATCGACACCGGACCGGCCTCCCGCGCCAGCCACTCCTTCTTCAGGACGCCCACGCCGTGCTCCCCGGTGATCGTGCCGCCGAGTTCCAGGCCGAGGGCCATGATCTCGTCGAAGGACTCGCGGGCGCGCCGGGACTCGTCGGGGTCGGTGGCGTCGAAGCAGACGGTGGGGTGCGTGTTGCCGTCGCCCGCGTGGGCGACGACGCCGATCGTCAGCGCGTACTTCTCGGCGATCCGGTCCACCCCGGCGAGCATCGCGCCGAGTTGGGAACGCGGCACGCACACGTCGTCGATCATCGTCGTGCCCTTCACCGCGTCGAGCGCGGTGAGCGACAACCGCCGCGCCTGGAGCAGGAGTTCGGACTCGGCGGCGTCGTCGGCCGGGACCACCTGGGTGGCGCCCGCCGCCTCGCAGAGCGCGCCGAGGGCCGCCAGGTCGGCGGCGGGGTCCGGGGTGTCGAAGGCGGCCAGCAACAGGGCCTCGGTGGTCTCCGGGAGGCCCATGTGGGCGAGGTCGTTGACCGCCTTCACCGTCGTACGGTCCATGAGTTCGAGGAGGGACGGGACGTGCCCGCCCGCCATGATCCGGCACACGGCGTCGCACGCGGCGTCCGCGGACGCGAACTCGGCGGCCAGCACCAGCTGTTGGGGCGGCTGCGGCTTCAGCGCCAGGGTCGCCCCCACGACAACGCCGAGCGAGCCCTCGGAGCCGACGAACAGGCGGGTGAGGTCGTAGCCCGCGACGCCCTTCGCCGTACGGCGTCCGGTGGACAGCAACCGGCCGTCGGCCAGGACGACTTCGAGCCCGAGGACGTACTCGGCGGTGACGCCGTACTTGACGCAGCACAGCCCGCCGGAGGCGGTGCCGATGTTGCCGCCGATCGTGCACATCTCCCAACTGGAGGGATCCGGCGGGTAGTAGAGGCCGTGCTCGGCCACGGCACGGGAGAGCGTCGCGTTGACGACGCCCGGTTCGACCACCGCGATCCGGTCGACCGGGTTGATCTCCAGGATCCGGTCCATCTTGGTGAGGGAGAGGACGACACAGCCGTCGGAGGCGTTCGCGGCACCGGACAGTCCGGTGCGGGCGCCCTGCGGGACGACCGGCACCCGCAGGGCGGTCGCGGTGCGCAGCACGTGCCGCACCTCCTCGACCGTGCGGGGCAGCACCACGACCGCCGGGGTCCCGGCCGGGCAGAAGCTCGCCATGTCGTTCGCGTACGAGGCCGTGACGTCCGGGTCGGTGAGGACCGCACCGTCCGGCAGACCGGCGCGGAGGTCGGCGCGGAGGCGTTCGACGAGCGGACTCTCGCCACGGCTTTCGGTAGCGCTTTCGACAGCGTTTTCGGCAGCGCTTTCGGTACGGCTTTCCATACGGCTCATGATCCGAGCGTCGCATCGGGGGCCATCGGTGTGAACCCGTCGTTCGGGGGCTTTCCGTGCCGGAATATCGTCCTATTGCTGACGCAGAGTGATCGGCATGGAGAACGAACCGCCCGCGCCGCCCACGTCCGCCGAACCCGTTCCCGACAGCCCAGGCCCCCGCCGCTCCCGTCGCCTCCGGTGGGTGCTGGTCGGCTCGGTCGTGGGGTGCCTCGGGGTCGGCGGGACGCTGCTGCTGTTCCCGCCGACCGGGGCCGACCGGGCGGTGCCACCGGCGCCGGGTCCGGTGGCGCGGGCGGCTACCGCGGTGGGGGCCGGGGTGCCGGCCGCGCTTCCAGACCTGGCGGCGCTGGTCGCCGACCGGGAGACGTACGTACGACTGCACCCGCGCGACGCGCGCGCCTGGACCACCCTGGGCGCGGCCTACGTCGAACAGGGCGGCCGAACGGGCGACCCGAGCTACTACGTGAAGGCGGAACGGGCCCTGCGGACGGCCCTGCGGGCGGACGAGCGGTGGGGTGGGCGGGGCAGCGCGGCTCACGGGGGAGACGCGCAGGACGGCCGTAACGGGCAGGCGACGTCGGCGAGTTCGGCCCCGGTGACGGCGGTGACGGCGGTGGCGTCGACGCCCGCGACGGGCGGGCGCCCCGGTTCCCCGTCCGCCGCATCCTCGTCACCCTCTGCCCCCTCCCCCTCTGCCCCCTCTCCCTCCCTCTCCTCCCTCTCCTCCCCCGCCCCCGACGGCCCCCGCAACGCCGACGCGCTCGTCGCGATGGCCGCGCTGGCCGATGCCAGGGCGGACTACCGGGCGGCGAAGGAGTGGGGGCGGCGGGCGGTGAAGGCCGTGCCGAAGCGGTGGTCGGCGTATCCGGCGCTGATCGAGGCGTACGACGGGCTCGGCGACTACAAGGCCGCCCGGCGGACGCTGGACACGCTGCTGGAGCTGCGCGCGGATCCGACGACGATGACGGTGGCCGCCGGGGTCTACCGCGACCGGGGCTGGCGCGAGGATGCGGCGGCCACGCTCGCGGACGCGGCGGCGCGGGCGGCGACCCCGGCCGAGCGGGCGGAAATCCTGGTGCGGGCCGGGGAGTTGGCGTGGGAGCGGGGCGACGCGGAACAGTCGCTGCGGTACGGCGAGGCCGCCGTCCGCACCGATCCGGACGCGCCCGAGGCGCTGGCCGGACAGGCTCGGGCGCTGGCCGCGCTGGGCCGCACCTCGGAGGCGGTGAATGCCTACCGGGCCGCGCTTGTCCGTCGTCCGTCGGCCCAATACGCGCTGGAACTGGGCGAGTTGTACGAGGCGCTGGGTCTCGGCGGCCCGGCCCGGGTGCAGTACGACCTGGTCCGGGAGCGGGTGCGGGTGGACGCGGCCGGCGGGGTCGACGACGCCGTACTGCTGGGGCAGTTCGAGGCCGAGCACGGCGATGTGACCGCCGCCGTACGGGGGTTGCGGGAGGAGTGGCAGCGGCAGCCGGGGATCCGGGTGGCGGACGCGCTGGGGTGGGCGCTGCACCGGGCCGGACAGGACAAGGAGGCGCTGAAGTTCGCGACCCGGGTCATGGACCGGGAGCACGGGGGCGGGGTGCGCAGCGCGCTGTACGCGTACCACCGGGCGGAGATCGAGCGGGCGTTGGGCCGGACGGCGTCGGCGCGGCGGCACCTGGAGGAGGCGCTCCGGATCAACCCGTACTTCTCGGTCCTGCGGGTCCCGGCGGCGGAGCAGGCCCTGGCGGAACTCGGCGAACCGCCCAACGATCCGCTGCCGCAGGGGAATTCGGAGGAAGAAGAGGATTGAGCGGGATCATCGGCGAACCCCCCGTACCACCACCGCGTTACACCGCCGCCGTGCCGATCAGCGCGTTGCGGGTGACCAGGGCCGCCAGTTCGGGTTCCGCCAGGTCGTCCGTGCCCTCGGGGCGGCGGGGCAGCACCATGTAGCGGGTCTGGGCGCTGGAGTCCCACACGGTGATCCGCGTCGTCTCGGGCAGGACGAGGCCGAACTCGGCGAGGACCGCGCCGGGTTCGCGGACCACGCGGGAGCGGTACGCCTCCGACTTGTACCAGCTCGGGGACGGGCCGAGCAGCCGCAGCGGGTAGCAGGAGCAGAGCGTACAGACGATGACGTTGTGGGTGTCCGCCGTGTTCTCGACCACCCGCAGCCGCTGGAACGAGCCTTCCATGTAGCCGAGTTCGTGCACCGCCGCCGTACCGTCCGCGAGCAGGCGGGACTTGAAGGCCGGGTCCGTCCAGGCGCGGGCGACGACCCGGGCGCCGTTCGCGGCACTCGCGCCGGAGACGGTCGCGTCGATGACCTCGTCGAGCTGGGCGCCCGTCAGGACGCCCTTCTCCTCCAGGAGGGTCTCCAGGCGCCGTACCCGCCGGGCGATGGACGCGTCGCCGTGGTCACCGCTCATCGTCGGGTGCCTCCTCCAAGTAGCTTTCCCACAGGTCCAGTACGACGTGGTGGTCGCCTGCGCCCCACAGGTCCCGGGCGGCGAACCGTACCGCGTACACCTGCTCGACGGGGGCGTCGGCGCCGCCCCGCGCGTTGACGTCGGCCAGCGGCGCCCGCCCCTCCGGCTCCACGACCACGCCCCGCTTTCCGCGCGCGTACCGGGGCAACCGGGTGTGGTGCGGCGGGTCGTGACGGTACGTCAGGACGCGGGCGCCCGGCGCGAAACGGTCAGCCATGGTCGTCACCGTCGCCGCTCTCGTCACCGTCGTCGCCGCTCTCGTCGAGGAGGCTCGCCAACTCCCCCGCGTCCAGGACCCCTTTGCGCTCCAGGAGCACGCAGAGCGCGTGGAACCACCGCTGGTAGTACGGCATCGCCAGGTACTCCGCCGGTGGCAGCGACTCGATGACGTCCCGGAACTCGTCCGTGGTGAACAGCTCCCGGGCGCCGAGCGCGTTGAGGAGGCCGACCACCCGCGCCTCCCAGTCGGCGTGGAAGGGCCGGGGGTCGTCGGTGATGTCGACCGCGCCGAACCCCTGCATGCCGCCCACGTCGTTCATCCTGGCCATGGGAGAAGAGTAGAGGCGACCGCCGGTCTACAGGTTGCCGCGCCGCTCCTGCTCCCGTTCGATCGCCTCGAACAGGGCCTTGAAGTTGCCCTTGCCGAAGCCCATCGAGCCGTGCCGTTCGATGAACTCGAAGAAGACGGTCGGGCGGTCCTGGACCGGCTTGGTGAAGATCTGCAGCAGGTAACCGTCTTCATCACGGTCGACGAGGATCTTCAGCTCGCGCAGGGTCTCGACGGGCACGCGGGTCTCGCCGGCCCACTCGCCGAGGGTGTCGTAGTAGGAGTCCGGGGTGTCGAGGAACGTCACCCCGGACGCGCGCAGCTGCCGTACCGTCCGCACGATGTCGTTCGTGTTGAGCGCGATGTGCTGGACGCCGGGGCCGCCGTAGAACTCCAGGTACTCGTCGATCTGGGACTTCTTCTTGGCGAGGGCGGGTTCGTTGATGGGGAACTTGACCTTGAGCGTGCCGTCGGCGACGACCTTGGACATCAGGGCGCTGTACTCGGTGGCGATGTCGTCGCCCACGAACTCCTTCATGTTCGTGAAGCCCATGACCTGGCGGTAGAAGGCCACCCACTCGTCCATGCGGCCGAGTTCGACGTTGCCGACGCAGTGGTCGATGGCCTGGAAGGTGCGGCGTGCCGGGGGTTCGACGAGCGGGCTCGCGGCGGTGAAGCCGGGGAGGTAGGGGCCGTCGTAGGCCGTGCGCTGGACGAGTGTGTGCCGGGTGTCGCCGTAGGTCGCGATGGCGGCCAGCACCACCGTGCCGTGCTCGTCCCTGGTCTCGTACGGCGGGGTGAGCGAGGTCGCGCCGTGTTCGACGGCGTAGGCGTAGGCGCGGCGGGCGTCCGGGACCTCGATGGCGAGGTCGACGACGCCGTCACCGTGCTCGGCCACGTGGGCGGCCAGGAAGTGGCCCCAGGTGGTGGCGGCCTTGATGACGGAGACGAAGACGAAACGCGCGGAACCGTTTTCGAGAACATAGCTCGCCGTTTCGCGGCTGCCGGTCTCCGGTCCCGAGTAGGCCACCAGGCGCATACCGAAGGCGGTCGAGTAGTAGTGGGCGGCCTGTTTGGCGTTGCCGACCGCGAAGACGACCGCGTCCATCCCCTTGACCGGGAAGGGGTCGGTCCGCCGTACCGCGTCGGCCGGGCCGCCGGCCGTGTCAGGGGTGGGGTGTGTGGTCTGCGTCATATGGGGAGGGTGACTCCGGGGCGGCAAGGTGCGCAACCGTTCGCTTCTTGGCTGAGCATTATGTGCAGCCGCATGCCCGTATCGTCGGGCGTTCTGTACAGGGTGCCCAAGGTGACCACTGTGGGAAGACCGGAGGGTGTTGTGGCGATCGATCGTCTCGACGGGCGGATCATCGGGCTGCTGGCGCGGGAGCCGCGGATCGGGGTGCTGGAGATGTCCCGGCGGCTCGGGGTCGCGCGGGGCACCGTGCAGGCGCGGCTGGACCGGCTTCAGTCGAATGGCGTCATCCGCGGATTCGGCCCGGAGGTGGACCCGGCGGCGCTCGGCTACCCGGTCACCGCGTTCGCCACGCTCCAGATCCGGCAGGGCCAAGGCCCCGACGTACGGGCGCACTTGGCGACCGTGCCCGAGGTGCTCGAACTGCACACCACCACCGGCAGCGGCGACATGCTGTGCCGGCTGGTGGCGCGGTCGAACGCCGATCTCCAACGTGTGATCGACCGGGTCGTCGGTTTTGATGGGATTGTCCGGGCCTCCACGGCGATCGTCATGGAGAACCCGGTTCCGCTGCGGACCATCCCGCTGGTGGAGCAGGCGGCGGCGGAGGACTGACCGGTCGGGAACGATCAGGAACGATCGGGACCGATCAGGACCGACGGCCGTCGATCATCGATCACCGACTACCGACTACCGGGGTGAGCGCGGGTGAGTTTCTGGGAGTACGTCGGCAACCGGCACCAGCAGTTGCTCACCGACGCCTACCAACACGCGAGCGCCGTCTTCCAGTGCATGGTCGTGGCGACCGCGCTCGGGGTGCTGATCGGGGTCCTCACCTACCGCAGCGAGTGGGCCGGGAGCCTCGCCACCACCACGACCGCGACGATCCTGACCGTCCCCTCCCTGGCCATGATCGGTCTGCTGATCCCGGTGGTCGGGCTCGGCGTGCCGCCGACGGTCATCGCGCTGACGCTGTACGGGCTGCTGCCGGTCGTGCGCAACGCGATCGTGGGTCTGCGCGGGGTCGATCCGGCGCTGGTGGACGCGGCGAAGGGCATCGGCATGTCCCGGCTGACCCGGCTGGTGCGGGTCGAACTCCCGCTCGCCTGGCCGCCGATCCTCACCGGCATCCGGGTCTCCACGCAGATGCTGATGGGCATCGCCGCTATCGCCGCGTACGCCTCGGGGCCGGGGCTCGGCAACGAGATCTTCCGCGGGATCGCCTCTCTGGGCAGCAAGAACGCCCTCAACCAGGTGCTCGCGGGCACCCTCGGCATCATCGTCCTCGCGCTGCTGTTCGACGCCGCGTACGTGCTGGTGGGGCGGCTGACCATTCCCAGGGGGATCCGTGTCTGAGAGCCCAGGGGGATCTATGTCGGAAACCGGTTCCGGAAACGGCGCTACGGCGGTGGCGGCGGGCGGCGGTACGGCGTCCGCGGGCAGCCATGGGGCGGCGATCGAGCTGGAAGGGCTCACCAAGCGGTATCCGGGCAATCCGCAGCCGTCCGTCGACAACGTGAACATGGAGATCAAGGCGGGCGAGACGGTCGTCTTCGTCGGGCCCTCGGGGTGCGGGAAGTCCACCACGCTGAAGATGATCAACCGGCTGATCGAGCCGACCAGTGGGCGGATCCGCATCAACGGCGAGGACGTCACCGACATGGACCCGGTGAAGCTGCGCCGCAAGGTCGGTTACGCGATCCAGTCGTCCGGGCTCTTCCCGCACATGACGGTGGCTCAGAACATCGCGCTGGTACCGAAGTTGGTGGGCTGGCCGAAGGCGCGGGTCCGGGCCCGGGTGGAGGAGATGCTGGACCTGGTGGGGCTGGACCCGGGCGAGTTCCACGGCCGCTATCCCCGGCAGCTGTCCGGTGGGCAGCAGCAACGCGTGGGCGTGGCACGGGCGTTGGCGGCCGATCCGCCCGTGCTGCTGATGGACGAACCGTTCGGGGCGGTGGACCCGATCACCCGCGACCATCTCCAGGACGAACTCATCAGGCTCCAGCACGAGTTGCACAAGACGATCGTGTTCGTCACGCACGACTTCGACGAGGCGATCAAGCTGGGCGACCGGATCGCCGTGCTGCGGGAGCGGTCGCACATCGCGCAGTTCGACACCCCGGAGGCGATCCTCACCAACCCGGCGGACGACTTCGTGTCCGGGTTCGTGGGCGCCGGGGCGGCGCTGAAGCGGCTGAACCTGACGCGGGTGCGGGACGTGGGGATCACCGACTACCCGACGGTGACCGTGGACGACCCCTTGCAGGACATCTTCGACCGGCTGCGCTCCAGCGGCACGAACGAGATCCTGTTGCTCGACCGGCGCGGGCGCCCGTACAAGTGGCTGCGGCGCGGCGATCTGATGCGGGCGCGGGGTTCGCTGGCGCGGGCGGGCACGCTGGTGACCGACACGGTCACCAGGGACGCGACGCTGCGGGACGCCCTGGAGGCGGTCCTGACGGAGAGCGCGGGGCGGGTCGCGGTGACCGGGCGGCGCGGGGAGTACACGGGCGTCGTCGACATGGAAACGCTGATGAACTCCGTGCACGAGCTGCTGGAGGCCGACCGGCTCGAAGCGATGGAAGCCCAGCACGAGTTGGAGGAGCTGCGGGCCACGCAGACGCATGCGGAGCAGGAGGGTGACGGCGGAGGGGGGCGGGCGGGGTGAGCGCGCCCGGGACGGATACGGTCAGCGCGCCCGCGACACCCACCAAGTCCCCTTCCCGTAGGGTGAGTTGGCAGAAGCTGACGTTCCTGCCGGCCGTGCTCGTGGCCGTGCTGCTGGCGACCTGGCTCTGGTTCCGGCAGGCGGACCTGGACTCGATCTCGGAGAACGCGCTGTCCGACGGGCAGGTGTCGAAGGCGCTGTGGCAGCACGTCCAACTGACCGTGATCTCCACGTTCTTCGTGCTGGTCATCGCGATTCCGCTGGGCATCCTGCTGACCCGCGGGGCGGCCCGCCGGGCGGCCCCGGTGGTGATCGCGGTCGCCAACACGGGCCAGGCGACCCCGGCGATCGGCCTGTTGGCGCTGCTGGTGATCTGGCTGGGCATCGGGCGGCGGGCGGCGCTGATCGGCATCATCGCGTACGCGGTGCTGCCGGTGCTGTCGAACACCATCGCGGGCCTGAAGGCGAACGATCCGACCCTGCTCGAAGCCGCGCGCGGCATCGGCATGTCACCGCTGGGGGTGCTGGCGCGGGTGGAACTGCCGCTGGCCGTACCGCTGATCCTGGCCGGGGTGCGGACGGCGCTGGTCCTCAACGTGGGTACGGCGGCGCTGGCGACGTTCGGCGGGGGCGGCGGGCTCGGGGTGCTGATCACCACGGGCATCACCAACCAGCGGATGCCGGTGCTGATGCTGGGGTCGATCCTCACGGTCGTACTGGCCCTGCTGGTCGACTGGCTCGCGTCGCTGGCCGAACTGCTGCTGCGGCCACGGGGGTTGGGGGTGACGACATGAGGCGAAGGTGTTTCGCGGTGGCGGGGGCGCTGCTGGTGCTGGCGTCCGGCTGCGGGCTGACCAGCGGTTCCCCGATGGTCGACGACGTGCGGCCGGGGTCGATCGGGAAGGGTGAGCCGCTCAAGGGCGCGCATCTGACGGTGACGTCGAAATCGTTTACCGAAAACCTCATCCTCGGCGCGATGATGGGCATCGCGTTCCAGGCGGCCGGGGCGGACGTCCTCGACCGGACGGGCATCCAGGGTTCGATCGGCTCGCGGGAGGCGGTCCGCAAGGGTGACGCGGACGCGATGTACGAGTACACGGGCACCGCGTGGATCACCTACCTGGGCAACACCGAACCGGTCGTCGACCCGCAGAAGCAGTGGCAGGCGGTGCGGGACGCGGACCTGGAGAACGGCCTGACGTGGCTGCCGCAGTCTCGGCTCAACAACACGTACGCGCTGGCGATGAACCGGGCGAACTACGAGAAGTACCGCACCAAGACCCTCTCCGAGGTGGCCGCGCTGGCCAAGTCGGACCCGTCCGCCGTAACGCTGTGCGTGGAGGGCGAGTTCGCGAACCGGGCGGACGGGTTGCGGGGCATGGAGAAGGCGTACGGCATGGACGTGCCGGAGTCGCGGATCACGCAGATGGACACCGGGATCATCTACACCCAGGTGAAGAAGGGGAGTTGCCGGTACGGGGAGGTGTTCACGACGGACGGGCGGATCAAGTCGATGAACCTCGTCGTGATGGCCGACGACAAGAAGTTCTTCCCCAACTACAACGCGGCCCCCGAGATCAACTCCAAGACCCTGAAACGCTGGCCGGCCATCGCCGACGTCATCAACCCGATCACCGCGAAGCTGAACAACACGGTGGCACAGGAGTTGAACGCGCGGGTGGATGTGGCGGGGGAGGATCCGCATCAGGTGGCGTTGGAGTGGATGGAGGCGGAGGGGTTTGTTGAGGAGGGGTGAGGGGGGTTCGTTCCAGGAGTGGGTTGCTCCAAGGGGCGGACGCCTGGGGGTAGTTACAAAGAGACGGACGCAAAGAGATAGATGCAAAGAAGGGGTTGCAACAGGTTCTTTGCAACACTACCTTTGTACGCATGACGGAGCAGGAACAGCCCAAAGTCCGCCAGCTGGACGCCCGTTCGCTGCGCGGGCTCGCACATCCCTTGCGCTTGCAGCTCCTTGAGACCCTGCGTCTCGGCGGTCCCGCCACCGCGTCCCAACTCGCGGAGAAACTGGGCGAGTCGAGCGGGGCGACCAGCTATCACCTGCGGCAGCTCGCCACCCACGGCTTCGTCGAGGACGCCCCCGAGCGAGGCAAGGGGCGGGAGCGGTGGTGGCAGGCGGTCGACAAGGGCCTGAGCTTCGACGACTCGCTGCTCACGGACACCGACCCGGCCGTACGCGGAGCCGCCGATATGTACCTGCACGAGGTCGCCGGCACACAGACCCTCAACCTGTCGAACTGGCTGGGCAGCCGCGCCTCATGGCCCGAGGAGTGGAACCGCGTCTGGGACATGAGCAGTTCGACGCTACGGCTGACGCCCGAACTCACCCGCGAACTCATCGGGAAGATGCACGCGCTCATCGACACCTACCGCGACCGGGCCGCCGTCGAGGACGACACCGATACCGCCCAGGTACGCATCCACACGCACGCCTTCCCCATCGACCGGACCACCGACCAGGAACGAGAGGCAGACGCCCGATGATGCACCCCGAGACCCACCTCGCCCTGCACCACGCCCGCGCCGCCGAACTCCGCGCCCAGGCCGACGCGTACCGGCTCACCGCCGGGACCAGGCGGTCGTACCGTCTCCGTACCCGCCTCGGCTGGACCCTCGTCGAGGTCGGGCTGAGGCTCGCCGCCACCGCGCCCAGGACCGCGCCCGCGCTCTAGGCCGCCGTCAGCAGCTCGGTACGGACCCCTTCCCCGTCTCCAGTGCCACCAGTGAACTCACCGCGCCCTTAAGGGTGGTGACCGGGACGAGGCGCAGGCCCTTCGGGAGGTCCGACTTCGCGTCGGAGCACTCCGCCTTCGGGACCAGGAAGACCGTGGCGCCGTCGCGCCGTGCGGCCTGGGTCTTGAGGGCGACACCGCCGACCGCGCCGACCTTGCCCGCGTCGTCGATCGTGCCCGTACCGGCGATCGTGCGGCCACCCGTGAGGTCGCCGCCGTCGCCGTCGCCGTTCAGCTTGTCGATGATCCCCAGGGTGAACAGCAGGCCCGCGCTCGGTCCGCCGACGTCCGCGAGCTTCAGCGTCACCTTGACGTTCTTCGCGCTCAGGTTCAGATACGACAGCGCCGCCGCCGTCGCCGCGTCCTGGGACTGCTGCATCTCCCCCGCGTTGTACTTCTCGATCTCCTTGACGCTCTGCCCGCTCGGGTAGACCGAGTCGCGCGGCATCACGGCCCGGTCGGTACGGAACCAGGCGTCGACGACGTCGCCGAACGACACGGACGCGTCGGGGCCGGTCGCCTCGATGGTCGTCATGCGCAGCTCGCCGGTCGTCTTGCGCGTGGTCGCCCCGCTGATGGTGATCACGGGGGCGCCCCGGTTCTCGCCGAGGACGTTCGCCGTGAGGCCGGGTTGCGTCACCGCGAACGGCAGAGGGGCGAACACGGCGGTGGCGATCAGGCCGATGACGGGGAGGGCGCAGGCGGTGAGTGCCTGGGGGCGGGTGAGACGAGGGAGGCGAGGGAGCACGGGGTCAATCTAACGTGAGGGTTCTTTCCGGCCAGGTGCCGGGCGGGGCGGGGGGCGCCTTATAGCTCGGGGGTGCGGGTGGGTTCGCGGCTGCGGGTGGGTGGGGGCTGGTCGCGCCCACGCGGCGGAGCCGCAAATCCAACACAGCCCCGCGCCCCTAAAAACGTGCGGGTGCCCGAAGCTCCAAGAACCCACCCGCAGCTTTAAGGACGCACCCGCACCCGAAGAACCACCGCACCCACCCTCACCGCAACGCCTCCGCCACCTCCCGCGCAGCGTCAACCACTCGCCGCCCCACCCGCTCCGGCACCGCGTCCGAAAGCATCACCACTCCCACGCTGCCCTCGACCCCGGTCACCCCCAGCAGCGGCGCGGCCGCCCCGCTCGCGCCGGTTTCCAACTCGCCCTGGGTGAGGGTGTATCCGGGGTCGGCGACGGGCTGGCGGCGGGCGGAGAGGATCGCGCGGCCCGCGGCGCCCTTCTCCAGGGGGTGGCGGAAGCCGGCACGGTAGGCCACGTGGTAGTCGGTCCAGGTGGGTTCGACGACGGCGACGGCGAGCGCGTCGGAGCCGTCGACGAGCGTGAGATGGGCCGTCGCGCCGATGTCCTCGGCGAGTGCCCGCAGCGCGGGCAGCGCCGCTTCCCGCACCAGCGGGTGCACCTGGCGCCCCAGGCGCAGGACGCCGAGGCCGACCCGGGCACGTCCGCCCAGGTCACGGCGGACGAGGGCGTGCTGTTCGAGCGTGGCGAGCAACCGGTACACGACGGTCCGGTTGACTCCGAGCCGGCTGGAGAGTTCGGTCACGGTCAGGCCGTGGTCCGTGTCGGCGAGCAGTTTGAGGACTCTGAGCCCCCGGTCGAGCGTCTGGGATGTCTCCGCGGTCACGACGCCCACTCCTTCGGTGGTGAGGTCGACGACCTCCGCAGCGGCGGGTGCGTCACCGAGTCCCGTCAGCGACGCGCTTGAGAGGCCGCCGATCGGCTGGCGGTCCGGCTCACCCGGATTCACCGGTCCCGCCCCGGATCTACCGGGTCTGACCGGATCTGCTGGTTCGCCCGGACGGTCCGGCCGAAGCCGGACTCGATCGCTTCACGGCTGCGCTCCGCGGCGGCGCTGCCACGGGGCGTGTGCGTAGCGGGGACAGTAGCGAAGCGGGTTCGCTCAGCGGAAGCCTCCGTCCAGAATCCGGTCAACTGCCGGTATGGACTGCTTCCGTTTGCCCGGATACGTACGGCCGCAAACACGGAACGTACACATGTTCCCTACGCGCCGCACACGCCCCTCACCAGCCGTGTCCCACCGGTCACTTCATGCGCGTGGCCCACTCCCCCACCTTGGCGATCCGCTGCCGCAGCTGGCCCGCCGTGGCCTCGGCGCTCGGCGGACCGCCGCACACGCGCCGCAGTTCGGTGTGGATGACGCCGTGCGGTTTGCCGCTCTGGTGGACGTACGCGCCGACCATGGTGTTCAACTGCTTGCGCAGTTCGAGGAGTTCCTTGTGGGTGACCACCGGCCGCCGCTCGGCGGGCAGTTCGATCAGGTCGGCTTCCTCGGCCGGCTTCTTGCGGCTGTGCGCGATCTGCCGTGCCTGCCGCTTCTGGAGCAGGAGTTGGACCTGGTCTGGCTCCAACAGCCCGGGAATTCCCAGGTAGTCCTGCTCCTCCTCACTGCCGGAGTGGGCCTGCATGCCGAACTCGGCGCCGTTGTACATGACTCGGTCGAAGACGGCGTCGGACTCCAGCGCCTCGAAGGCGAACTGCTCCTGCTCGCCGGTGTCCTCGTCCTCCTCCCGGTTCGCCTCGTCCATCTCCTTCTCGGACTCGGCGTACGGGTCCTCCTCGCCCTCCTTCTTGGGCTTGTCGAGGACGTGGTCGCGCTCGACCTCCATCTCGTTGGCGAAGGTGAGGAGGTCGGG
Organism: Actinobacteria bacterium OK074; assembly: GCA_001298575.1. Classification (GTDB taxonomy): domain Bacteria; phylum Actinomycetota; class Actinomycetes; order Streptomycetales; family Streptomycetaceae; genus Streptomyces. Next base: position 1,667 of record LJCV01000079.1, on the reverse strand, counting down.
GACGGTCGGGAGGAAGACGGACGCCGTCTCGCCGCGCCGCCGCGACCGTACGAAACGGCCGACGGCCTGGGCGAAGAAGAGGGGGGTGGAGATGGTGGTGGCGTAGACCCCGACCGCGAGCCGGGGCACGTCGACGCCCTCGGACACCATGCGGACCGCGACCATCCAGCGGTCGTCGCCGTGGCTGAACTGGTCGATGCGGTCGGAGGCGGCGGCCTCGTCGGACAGGACGACGGTCGCCTTGTGGCCGGTGATCTCGCGGATCAGCTTCGCGTACGCGCGGGCCGAGTCCTGGTCGGTCGCGATGACGAGGGCGCCCGCGTCCGGGATCGCCTTGCGGACCTCGGTCAGCCGCTGGTCGGCGGCGCGCAGCACGCTCGGCATCCACTCGCCGCGCGGATCCAGCGCCGTACGCCACGCCTGGCTGATCGCGTCCTTGGTCATCGGCTCGCCGAGCCGGGCCGCGATCTCGTCGCCCGCCTTCGTACGCCAGCGCATGTTGCCGCTGTACGACATGAAGATCACCGGACGGACGACGTTGTCGGCGAGCGCGTTGCCGTACCCGTAGGTGTAGTCGGCGGAGGAGCGGCGGATGCCGTCGTTGCCCTCCTCGTACGTCACGAAGGGGATCGGGTTGGTGTCGGAGCGGAACGGCGTACCCGTAAGGGCCAGGCGGCGGGTCGCGGGCTCGAACGCCTCCAGGCACGCCTCGCCCCACGACTTGGAGTCACCGGCGTGGTGGATCTCGTCCAGGATGACCAGCGTCTTGCGCTGCTCGGCACGGTTGCGGTGCAGCATCGGGCGGACGCCGACACCCGCGTACGTCACAGCGACGCCGTCGTACTCGCGGCTGAGCGGGCCCGCGCTGTACTCCGGGTCCAGCTTGATGCCGACCCGCGCGGCGGCCTCCGCCCACTGCTTCTTCAGGTGCTCGGTGGGCGCGACGACGGTCACCTGCTGGACCACGTGGTGGTGCAGCAGCCAGGAGGCGAGCGTCAGGGCGAAGGTCGTCTTGCCGGCGCCGGGGGTGGCGACGGCGAGGAAGTCACGGGGCTGCTCCTGGATGTACTTCTCCATCGCCCGCTGCTGCCAGGCACGCAGCTTGCCGGCGGTACCCCACGGGGCCCTGCCGGGGAAGGCGGGAGAGAGGTGGTGCGAGTTGTTGGTGGCGGCGGTGGTAGTCACGGTCTCCGTCGGGCTACTCGGCTGCGTATGACAACCGGCCTACCTTAACGCTGGTGGGGTGTCCTGGCCGACGATGGTGGGTGCGATGGGTGTCACAGGGGGGCGCCTAATAGCTCGGGGGTGCGGGTGCGTTTGGCGGGTGCGGGTGCGTTTGGCGGGTGCGGGTGGGTGGGGGTTGCTCGCGCCCACGCGGCGGAGCCGCACATCGGCACAGCCCCGCGCCCCTAAAAGCAGGGGCTGCGCCCCGCTTTTTCAGGGCAGCGAACACCTGTGCGTTTGGGGAGCTGCGAGTGTCGGTGCGTTCTGGGAGCCTCGGGTGCCGATGGGTTCTCAGGGCTGCGGGCACCCTTGGGCCCCTATCGCTTCGGGCACCCGCGCGTTTTAGGGGCGCGGGGAACTGCGCGACCAGCCCCCACCGGGCCCGCAGCCGCCCACGCACCCCCACCCCCCCCCCCCCACAAGCCCCCCTCCCCCCCCCCCAC
>LJCV01000078.1 GCA_001298575.1 Actinobacteria bacterium OK074 | reverse complement strand
GCCTGGGGGCGCGGGGCGTGGGGGCGGTCGGCCGTGCGGCCCGGAGCCGCGCGGGCCGGTCGGCCGTCCGGACCGGGTGCCGCGTCGGTCGGTCGGCGGGATCGAGTGTCGCGCGGGGCGCCCGAGTTCCAGGCGTCCCGCGCCGCGCTCGTACTGTCCCGTTCGATCAGTCGCGGCACCGGCACCGGCACCGGCACCGGCACGGTCCGCGCCGGGCCGCCGTCCAGCAGGGCGGTCGGCTCCCGGGCCGCCGTCCGGCCGCACTCCGGGGTGTCACCCCGCGGTCCCGCGCCCGTACATCCCGCGCTCCCGCGCCCTACCCCTCCAACTGCCCCCGAAGCCACTGCTCCACCTCGCCCACATGCGCCGCCGCCGCGGCTCGCGCCGCCTCCGGGTCGTGGTCGGCGAGGGCGCGGTGGATCGCGGCGTGTTCGCGGCGGGTGCGGGCGAAGGCGCCCTCCTCCTGGTAGCCGCGCCAGACCCGGGCGCGGAAGGTGCGGGAGGAGAGGCCGTCGAGGATCGCGGCCATGGTGTCGTTGCCGGCGGCCAGAGCGATCTCGCGGTGGAAGGCCAGGTCGTGGGCGAGGATCACCTCCGGGTCGTCGGTCGCGTTCATCGCCGCCAGGTGCTTCTCGACCTCGGCGAGCTGTTCCGGGGTGATGCGGGCCGCGGCCAGCGCCGTCGCCGTCGACTCCAGGACGCGGCGGACCTCCAGCAGCTCGACCAGGCGGGGGCCGCGCGAGAGGTCCGCCACCACGCCGAAGGTCTCCAGCAGGTCCCCGGCCTCCAGCTGGGTGACGTAGATGCCCGAGCCGTGGCGGGCCTCCAGGACGCCGAGCACGGTGAGCGCGCGGATTGCCTCGCGCATCGAGCTGCGGGACATGCCCAGCTGGGCGGCCAGGTCGCGCTCGGTCGGCAGCCGCTGGCCCGGCTCCAGGCGGCCCTCGGCGATCATCGCCTTGATCCGCTCGATGCCGCGCTGCGTCACCGTGCCCTTCTGCGGAGGTATCGCCGCCGGATCAGTCACTGGCTCCGCCGCCGTGTCCCCCGTCGCGCTCTCGTCCACGCCACTCCTTCTCTCGCCGTGCGGCGCAGTCTAACCACCGAAGTGGTCGGACCACTGTGAGGTGAAAACGCGGAAATCTGCCGCCGAAGGCTGTTGTGATCGCGAATTGGTCTGATAAATATTCGGGGAACTGCTCGATCACGCTCGATGAGGAGCTGATGGATGGCCGGCGGAACGGGACGGGAAGCACGGCGGACGAGCCAACGAAACGCACCCCGGGCCAGACGCGCGGCCCGTGCGACGGCCGTGGCCGTCGGGGCGGCGCTCACCCTGGGCCTCGCCGCCTGCGGGAGCACGAACGACACCGGCGCCTCGGGCGCGTCGGCCGACGGAACGGGAAAGGTGGGCGTGATCCTTCCGCTGCTGACCTCGCCGTTCTGGCAGGCGTACAACGACTACGTGCCGAAGATGGCCACGTCCGAGGGGGTCGACGCCCTGAAGACGGTCAACTCCAACAGCGACCCCGCGCAGCAGATCACCGACGTCAACAACGAGCTGAACCAGGGCGTGAAGGGCCTCGTCGTCGCGCCCCTGGACAGCGCCGCCATCGAGGCCGGGCTCGACCAGGCCGAACGCAAGGGCGTCCCCGTGGTCGCCGTCGACGTCGCTCCCGACCGGGGCAAGGTCGCCATGGTCGTGCGCGCGGACAACGTCGCTTACGGCGAGAAGGCGTGCGACTACCTCGGCGCGCACGTCGGCAGCGGCAAGGTCGTGCAGATCATGGGCGACCTCGCCTCGGTCAACGGCCGCGAGCGCAGCCAGGCGTTCCGCTCCTGCGTGAAGAAGAAGTACCCCGAACTGACGGTCCTGGAGATCCCCGCCAAGTGGGAGTCCGACACCGCGGCGGCCAAGCTCGACACCCTCCTCAACGCCAACCCGGACATCAAGGGGATCTATATGCAGGCGGGCGGTGTGTACCTCGCGCCCACCCTCCAGACCCTCAAGTCCAAGAAGATGCTGAAGAAGGCCGGACAGTCGGGCCACATCGTGATCGTCTCCAACGACGGCATCCCGCAGGAGTACGACGCCATCCGCGCCGGCCAGATCGACGCGACCGTCTCGCAGCCCGCCGACGCGTACGCCAAGTACGGCATGTACTACATCAAGGCGGCCATGGCGGGGAAGACCTTCGAGCCGGGCCCCACCGACCACGACTCCACGATCGTGAAACTCGCCGGCGGCATCCTGGAGGACCAGCTGCCCGCGCCGCTGGTCACCAAGGACAACGTCGACGCCCCCAAGCTCTGGGGCAACACGGTCCAATGAGCGCCCAGGTCCTCGAAACCCCCGCCACGCCCCTCGCCGAGGCACGGGACGTCGTCAAGCGGTACGGCCCCACCACGGCGCTCCAGGGCGGTCGACTCGCCGTGTTCCAGGGCGAGTCGCACGCCCTGGTCGGCCGCAACGGAGCCGGCAAGTCGACCCTCGTGGGCGTCCTCACCGGGCTGATCGCCCCCGACTCCGGCACGGTCCGCTTCGACGGCGAGGCCGCGCCCCCGCCCGTCGACCGCGACGCCTGGCGCCGCAAGGTCGCCTGCGTCTACCAGAAACCCACCGTCGTACCCGAGTTGACCGTCGCCGAGAACCTGTTCCTCAACCGGCAGCCCACCGGCCGCGGCCCGTTCATCAGCTGGCGGCGGCTGCGGTCCGAGGCCGCCGAGGTGCTCGGCGCCTGGGACGTGCACGTCGACCCGGACACCCGCACCGCCGACCTCGGCGTCGAGGACCGCCAAATGGTCGAGATCGCCCGGGCGTTGAGCTTCGGCGCCCGCTTCATCGTCCTCGACGAACCGACCGCGCAGCTCGACAAGCGCGAGATCGAGCGGCTCTTCGCCCGCATGCGCTCCCTCCAGTCCTCCGGCGTCACCTTCCTCTTCATCTCCCACCACCTCCAGGAGGTCTACGAGATCTGCCAGACCGTGACGGTGCTGCGCGACGCCCGCTGGATCACCACCGCCCCCGTCGCTCAACTCCCGCGCCCGGCACTGGTGGAGGCGATGGCGGGGGAGTCCGTGGCCGCCGCCGGACACGCCGCCGCCGTACGGGAACCCGTGCCCGTCGAGGCTCCCATCGCCCTCGAAGCGCACGGACTCGGCGCACCGGCGTACCAGGACGTCGAGTTGACCATCCGGCACGGCGAGGTCGTCGGCCTCGCCGGCACCAGCGGCAGCGGCAAGGTCGAACTCGCCGAGACCTTCGCCGGGTTGTACGCCCCGCACGCGGGCAGCGCCCAACTCGACGGCACACCAATGCCGTTCGGCGACGTGCACGCCGCCCTCGCCGCCGGAGTCGGGTGCGTGCCCCGCGACCGGCACGCCCAGGGGCTGGTCCCGGGCATGACCGTCGGCGACAACGCCACCCTCAGTGTCCTGGGCCTGGGCGTCCTGGGCCCGGGCGGGCTCGGCCGCCGCGGCTTCGTCGCCCCCCGCCGCAAGCGCGCTGTCGCCGCCGACCTGATCGACCGCCTCGACATCCACGCCGAGGGCCCCGACCAGCCGGTCTCCGACCTCTCCGGCGGCAACGCGCAGAAGGTCGTCATGGCCCGCGCCCTCGCCTGCGACCCCCGGCTGCTCGTCCTCATCAACCCGACCGCGGGGGTCGACGTGAAGTCCAAGGAATCGCTGCTGGCCCGCGTGGACGGCGCCCGCGCCGACGGCACCGCCGTCCTCGTCGTCTCCGACGAACTCGACGACCTGCGCCGCTGCGACCGCGTCCTCGTCCTCTTCCACGGCCGGATCACCGGCGAACACCCGGCGGGCTGGCACGACCACGAACTGATCGCCGCCATCGAGGGAATCGCGGCCACAGGTTCCGAAGACCCCGCAGCCGCCGCAGGCCCCGAAGGAGTGGTCGACCATGGCTGACACCAAGGCCGCGCGGCTCACCGCGCCAGCGGCCCCCGACACCCGCGCCGCCCGTACCGCTCGCACCGTCCTGCTCCGCCGCGCCCGCGAACTCGCCCTCGTACCCGCCCTGTTGCTCCTGCTGATCCTCGGCGCGTTCGTCAACGACTCGTTCCTCACCGAACGCAACATCATCTCCATCCTGGGTGCCTCCGCCGCGCTCGCCATGGTGGTGCTCGCCGAGTCGCTCGTCCTGATCACGGGGAAGTTCGACCTGTCCCTGGAGTCGGTCGTCGGCATCGCGCCCGCCGTCGGCGCCCTGCTCGTGCTGCCCGCCGACAAGTCCGGCTGGGGCATCCAACTGCCCACCGGGGTAGCCCTGTTGGCGGTCGTGGTGGCGGGCGCGGCGATCGGCGCGGTCAACGGGGCCCTCGTCGTCAAGCTGCGGCTGAACGCCTTCATCGTCACCCTCGCCATGCTGATCGTGCTGCGTGGCACCCTCGTCGGCGCCACCGAGGGCAAGACCCTCTTCGGCATGCCCGACGCCTTCTTCACCCTGGCCACCTCCACCTTCCTGAGCGTCCCGCTGTCCGTGTGGCTCGCGGCGCTCGCCTTCGCCGCCACCGGACTCGTGCTGCGCCACCACCGCGTCGGCCGCGCCCTGTACGCGATCGGCGGCAACGCGGACGCGGCCCGCGCCGCCGGCATCCGCGTCGAGCGGGTGATGCTCGGCGTGTTCGTCGTCGCCGGGGCGCTCGCCGCCGTCGGCGGGATCATGCAGACCGGCTACGTCGGCGCGATCAGCGCCAACCAGGGCCAGAACATGATCTTCACGGTGTTCGCGGCGGCCGTCATCGGCGGCATCAGCCTCGACGGCGGCAAGGGCACCATGGTCGGCGCCCTCACCGGCGTCCTGCTCCTGGGCGTCGTACAGAACCTGCTCACCCTCGCCCAGGTCCCGTCCTTCTGGATCCAGGCGATCTACGGCGGCATCATCCTCGTCGCCCTGATGATCGCCCGCGTGACGACGGGACGCGCCCAGGACTGACCCGACCTAGACCTGACCTCGCCCCCCGACCCGACTCCGGCCACCGAGCCGGCTGCCCCCGACCCCGACCCACTCCTCCTCCGTACCACCCCGTACCGAAAGGCACCCCGTGTCCCCAACTGCCGCCCGTATCACCGCGGTCGACACCTACGACATCCGTTTCCCCACCTCGCGCGAGCTGGACGGCTCCGACGCGATGAACCCCGACCCCGACTACTCGGCCGCGTACGTCGTACTGCGCACCGACGCCGCGGACGGCCCGGAGGGGCACGGTTTCACCTTCACCATCGGGCGGGGCAACGAGGTCCAGGTCGCCGCGATCCACGCGCTGCGGCACCACGTGGTGGGACGGTCCGTCGACGAGGTGTGCGACGACCCCGGAGCGCTCTTCGGCGACCTCATCGGGGACAGCCAACTGCGCTGGCTGGGACCGGAGAAGGGCGTGATGCACATGGCGATCGGCGCGGTCGTCAACGCCGTGTGGGACCTCGCCGCCAAACGCGCCGACAAGCCCCTGTGGCAGTTGCTCGCGGACGCCGAACCGGAGTGGCTGGTACGGCAGATCGACTTCCGCTACCTCACCGACGCGCTCACCCCCGAGGAGGCCCTCGACCTGCTGCGCCGCGGCAAGGAGGGCGCCGAACAGCGCACGGCCCGGCTGCTGGAGCGCGGCTACCCCGCCTACACCACCTCCCCGGGCTGGCTCGGCTACAGCGACGAGAAGCTCACCCGCCTCGCCGAACAGGCGGTCGCCGACGGCTTCCGGCAGATCAAGCTCAAGGTCGGCGCCGACCTCGACGACGACATCCGGCGCTGCCGGGTCGCTCGCGCGGTGGTCGGCCCCGATGTGCGCGTGGCCATCGACGCCAACCAGCGCTGGAATGTCGACGAGGCCGTCCAATGGACCAAGGCGCTCGCCGAGTTCGACCCGTACTGGATCGAGGAACCCACCAGCCCGGACGACGTCCTCGGCCATGCGGCGATCCGCCGGGCCGTGGCCCCGGTGAAGGTCGCCACCGGCGAACACGTCCAAAACCGCGTGATCTTCAAGCAGTTGCTCCAGGCCGGGGCGGTCGACGTCGTGCAGATCGACGCCGCCCGGGTCGCCGGGGTCAACGAGAACCTCGCGATCCTGCTGCTCGCCGCCAAGTTCGGCGTGCCGGTCTGCCCGCACGCGGGCGGCGTCGGCCTGTGCGAACTCGTCCAGCACCTCTCGATGTTCGACTTCGTGGCCCTGTCCGGCACCACCGAGGACCGGGTCATCGAGTACGTCGACCATCTGCACGAGCACTTCCGCGACCCGGTGGTGATCCGGGAGGGCCACTACGCGGCACCCACCGCGCCCGGCTTCTCGGCGGTCATGCACCCTGAGTCCATCGCACGGTACACATTCCCCGACGGCGCCTTCTGGGCCGCCGACCTCGACAGGCAGCAGCACGACGACCAGCAGCACAGCAACCAACAGCACGACGGACAACAACTCGACGGGCAGCGGCAGCGGCCCGGTCAGCGGAAGGGACAGGCGGCATGAGCGACTTCGAGGGCCTGAAGGCACTGGTCACCGGCGGCGCCTCCGGCATCGGCCGGGCCACCGCCGAACTCCTCGCCGAACGCGGCGCGTCGGTCGCGGTACTCGACCTCGACGTCTCGACGGTGGACAAGCCCCTGCTGGGCCACCAGGTCGACGTCACCGACGACGCCGCCGTGCGCGAGGCCGTGGCCGCCGCGGTCGCCGCCCTCGGCGGACTGGACGTCCTGGTCAACAACGCGGGCATCGGCGCCCAGGGCACCGTCGAGTCCAACGACGACGCCGAATGGCACCGCGTGTTCGACGTCAACGTCGTCGGCATGGTCCGGGTGGCCCGTGCCGCCCTGCCGCACCTGCGCGCCTCCGCGCACGCGGCCGTCGTCAACACCTGCTCCATCGCCGCCACCGCGGGCCTGCCCCAACGCGCCCTGTACAGCGCCACCAAGGGCGCGGTGCAGTCCCTCACCCTGGCCATGGCCGCCGACCATCTCCGCGAGGGCATCCGCGTCAACTGCGTCAACCCCGGTACGGCGGACACCCCGTGGGTCGGCCGTCTCCTCGACAAGGCCCCCGACCCGGTCGCCGAACGCGCCGCCCTCGAAGCCCGGCAGCCCAGCGGCCGACTGGTGTCGGTGTCCGAAGTCGCGGGCGCCATCGCCTACTTGGCGAGCCCCCTGTCCGGCGCGACCACCGGCACGGCACTCGCGGTGGACGGCGGCATGCAGGGCCTGCGGCTGCGCCCGGCGGGACAGTGACCGCCATGCACACCCGCACGCTCGGCCGCGGCACCGTCCCGGTCACCGAACTCTCCTACGGCGCCGCCGGCATCGGCAACCTCCTCACCGAGGTGACCGAGGAGCAGGCGCACGAGGCGGTGACCGCGGCCTGGGACAGCGGCATCCGGTACTTCGACACCGCCCCGCACTACGGCCTCGGCCTCTCCGAGCGCCGCCTCGGCGCCGCCCTGTGCGAGCACCCCCGCACCGCGTACACGCTCTCCACCAAGGTGGGGCGCCTGCTGCGACCCAGCGACGCGGGCGACTCCGCGGACGATCTCGCCGACGGCTTCGCCGTGCCCGCCACCCACCGCCGGGTGTGGGACTTCTCGGCCGACGGCGTCCGCCGCTCCCTGGAGTCGAGCCTGGAGCGGCTCGGCCTCGACCGGGCCGACGTCGTCTACCTCCACGACCCCGACGACCACGCGGAGGAAGCCTTCCGCGAGGGCTACCCGGCGCTGGAGAAGCTCCGGGCGGAGGGCGTGGTCGGCGCGATCGGCGCGGGCATGAACCAGACCGCGATGCTCACCCGGTTCGTCCGCGACACCGACGTGGACGTCGTGCTGTGCGCGGGCCGCTACACCCTGCTCGACCAGAGCGCACTCACCGACCTGCTGCCCGCCGCGCGGGAGCACGGAACCTCGGTGGTGGTGGGCGGCGCCTTCAACTCGGGCCTGCTGGCCGACCCGAAGCCCGGCGCCACCTACAACTACACGGCGGCGCCACGGGAGTTGCTGGACCGCGCCCTGGCGCTGCGGGCCGTCGCCGAGCGGCACGGCACCACCCTGCGGGCCGTCGCCCTCGCTTTCTGCGCGGCCCACCCGGCCGTCGCGAGCGTCCTCGTCGGCGCCCGCTCGGCCGCCGAAGTCCGCGACTGTGCCGAGCAGTTCAGTGCCGCCGTACCCGCCGCCCTGTGGGAGGAGCTGCGCATGGAGGGGCTCCTGCCGGCCGACGCCCCCGTACCCGCCGAGGAACCGTCGTCCGGGGAAACGCCGGCCGGGCAGCCGTCAGTCGGGGAGCCGTCATGAGAGTCGCCCTGCACACCAAGGTCCTGGCCGACCGCGTCGCCGCCTACGAGGCCGCCCACCGCGAGGTCCCGGAGGAACTCACGGACGCGATCCGCGCCGCCGGGGTCTCCTCCTGGACGATCTGGCGCAGCGGCACCGACCTCTTCCACCTCCTGGAGTGCGCGGACTACGCCCGCATGCTCGCCGAGTTGGAGAAACTGCCGGTCAACATCGCCTGGCAGGCCCGGATGGCGCGACTCCTGGACGTGGTGCACGACTACTCGGCGGAGGGCGCGGCGGCCGGACTGCCCGTGGTGTGGGAACTACCGACGACAGGAGAGCCGGAGGCAAGCGGAGTGCCACCGACGACCGGAGAGCCGCCGACAGCGCGAGAGCCGGAGACAAACGGAGCGCCACCGGCAACGGGAGAGCTCCCGTGATCGTCGACGCCCACCACCACCTCTGGGACCTGTCCGTCCGCGACCAGGACTGGATCACCGGCCCCGAACTCCAGCCCCTGTACCGGAACTTCGCCGTGGCCGACCTGGAACCGGAGGCGCGCGCCGCCGCCGTCGACCGTACCGTCCTCGTCCAGACGGTCACGGTCGCCGAGGAGACCCCGGAGTTCCTGGCCCTGGCCGCCGAACACGACCTGATCGGCGCGGTCGTCGGCTGGACCGACCTCACCGCCCCCCAAGTGGCCGACGAGATCGCCCGGTTGAGGGCCCTCCCCGGCGGTCACCACCTCAAGGGCATCCGCCACCAGGTCCAGGGCGAACCCGACCCCGCCTGGCTGCTCCGCCCCGAGGTCCTCCGGGGCCTCGCGGCGGTCGCGGCGGCGGGCCTCGCGTACGACCTGGTGGTACTCCCGCACCAGCTCCCCGCCTGCGCCGAGGCGGCCCGCACCCTGCCCCACCTCACCTTCGTCCTCGACCACGTGGGCAAGCCCACCGTCGCCTCCGGCGCCCTCGAACCCTGGGCCGCCCACATCCGGACCCTGGCCGCGCTGCCCAACACGGTCGGCAAACTCTCCGGCCTGGTCACGGAAGCCGACTGGAAGACATGGACCACGGCCGACCTGCGCCCGTACGCGGACACGGTCCTGGACGCCTTCGGCCCCGCCCGCCTGATGTTCGGCTCCGACTGGCCGGTGTGCACCCTGGCCGCCACGTACGGCGAAGTGACCGACACCGCGCGGGAGTTGACGGCCGGGCTCAGTGACGCCGAGCGCGCGGCCGTCTTCGGCGGCACGGCCGCCCGCGTCTACGGCCTGTGAACCTGCGCTCCGGCGGTCGCCGAGACCCCGGCCCGAGAAGCCGCGGCTACGGCCTCCGAACGGCCTCGGAGGCCAGCCGCGCGGGCGGCATGAACTCCCGCACGAACGCCCGCTCCCAACACGCCCCGCTCGCGCGCAACTCCCCCCACGTCGTGTACCGGTAGCGGTACAGCCGCGCCCGCACGAACCGCGGCGGCGCGCCCGCCGGGAACGGTGAGCGCCGCAACAGCCGTAGCGTGTCCCGGTCGCCCGCCAGGAGCCGCTCCACGAACCCGCCGAACCACGGCTCGGCGTACGCGGGGGACAGTGCGGCGAACCACATCATCCAGTCGAGCCGCAGGTGCCAGGGCGCGAACTGCCGCGGCCAGTACCGGGGATCACCGGGCTTGCCCTTGAACTCGTAGGCCCGCCAGCCGGATTCGGGGTGCGGTACCTCGTCCGCCGTGCCCTCGACCACCACCTCGTACCGGATCCGGCCGACACTGCCGAACGCGCCATAGGTGTTGACCAGATGGAGCGGATCGAAGGAGCGGTTCATCACCTGGCGGCGGGAGAGCATGTTGCGCGCCGGACGGTAGCTGAGCGTGATGAGCGCCGTGGCGACGGCGAGGACCACGGCCTCGTACCAGAGCGGCGGGCCGGAAACGTCCGGGGGAGTGGACGGGAACGCGACGGCGGGCAGGGCGAGCACGATCGTGAGCCAGTTCAGCCAGGCGAAGTTGCCGGACAGGACCAGCCACAGCTGGGTGACGATCATCAGGGAGGCCGCCGCCGTCGCCACCGGCCGCGGGGTGAACAGCAGGACGGGCACGGCGAGTTGGGTGACATGGTTGGCCGCCGTCTCCACCCGGTGCAGGGACCGCGGCAGATGGTGGAAGAACCAGCTCAGCGGACCCGGCATCGGCTGGGTCTCGTGGTGGAAGTCCAGACACGTCAGCTTCCGCCAGCAGGCGTCCCCGCGCAGCTTGATCAGACCCGCGCCGAACTCGACCCGGAACAGCAGCCAGCGCAGCAGGAACAGCACCACGACCGGCGGCGCCACCTCGTCGTTGCCGAGGAACACGGCCAGGAAACCCGTCTCCAGGAGCAGCGACTCCCAGCCGAAGCCGTACCAGGTCTGGCCCACGTTCACGATCGACAGGTACATCGCCCACGGCACCAGCCACAGCGGCATCGCCGCCCACAACGGCACCCACGCGTCGATTCCGGCGGCCAGCGCCGCCGACACCGCGCAGCCCGACCACGCCCACAGCGCGAAGAACCGGTCCGAGTAGCGGACGTGGAACACGCTCGGCGCCCGCCGGAACGGCACCCGCGCCGTGAACCGGGGCACCGGCAGCATGCCGCGCTCCCCGATCAGCGCGCGGAACTGGAAGGCCGCGCCCAGGAACGCGACGACGTACAGCAGCGCCAGACCCCGCTGGAGGACGAGGCGGCCCGTCCAGTACCCGGGTGCGACGAACCAGTCCACGGCCACGGCTCCTCTCCGCCCCATTGTCACCCACGGTCACCGTCGTGCGTTCGTACATCCGTGGCGATACCTTGCGGCCGTATGTCCTGGAGTCGAACATTCCAGCCAACCCTGGCAAGGTGGGCGCATGGTTGATCGGGGAGCGAGCGCCCTGTCACTCCCGGACGACTGGCCCGCCCACTCGGATCCGATCCTGGCGCTCAACCGCATGGGCAGTTTCGACTGGGACCTGGACACCGGCACGTTCCACATGGACCCAAAGGCGCACGAGATCTTCGACGTGCGCCCCGAGGAATACGACGGCCGCCCGGGAAGCCTTCAGGGCCGGGTCCCCGCGACGGAGGGCCGCAGGCTCGACGCCGCCGTGTCCCGGGCCATCAAGGACGGCAGCGAGAACTACGGCGCCTACTTCCGCGTCCGCCGCCGCGACGGCACCCTGCGCTGGACCCACACCCAGGGCTACATCCGCCGCGACGAGACGGGCCGCCCGCGCCGGGTCATCGGCATCGTCCGCGACGCCACCGAGGAACTCCTCGACAGCCGGGCCCGCGGCGAACAGGAGGCCCGGGCCGCGATCACCGCCGTGCGGCGCCGCCAGACCGACGTCGTCCAGGCCACCACGGCGGTGGCCGCCGACGCCCGCACCGTCCAGGACGTGATCGACGTCCTCAAGGACAGCCACGGCCTCACCCGGCTCGGCGTGGCCAGCCTGGTCATGGGCCTGGTGGAGGGCGACCGGATCCGGCTGGTCGACGGCGGCCCCGAGGGCAGCCTCGTCCCCGAGACCGTGGTCACCCGCATCGACGAGCAGTACCCGATGAGCGAGACGGTCCGCACGCTGGGCCCCTGCTTCATCGAGTCGGCCGAGGAGTTCGCCGAGCGCTACCCCGTCCTGTGGCCGCACCTCACCGGCCTCGGCATCACCTCGGCCGCCTACCTGCCGCTGATCGCCCAGGCCCAGCCCATCGGCGCGATGGGCCTGCTCTACGACGACCGGCACGGCTTCACCCCCGAGGAACGCAACGTCCTGGTCGCCCTGGGCAGCGGCATCGGGCAGAGCCTCCAGCGGGCCATGTTCTACGAGCAGCAGAGCGACCTCGCCCAGGGGCTCCAGCAGGCCATGCTGCCGCGCACGATCCCCGAGGTGCCCGGCGCCGACATCGCCGTGCGCTACCGGGCCGCCTCGAACCGGGGCGCGCCGGGCCAGGACATCGGCGGCGACTGGTACGACGTGATCCCGCTGCCCGGCGGCCGGATCGGCTGCGTCATCGGCGACGTCCAGGGCCACGACACGCACGCCGCCGCCGTCATGGGCCAGCTCCGCATCGTCCTGCGCGCCTACGCCTCCGAGGGGCACGCGCCCGCCACGGTCATGGCCCGCGCCTCCGTCTTCCTGGAGGAACTCGACACCGAACGCTTCGCGACCTGCCTGTACGCGGAGGCCGACCCGGCGACCGGCGTGATCCAGCTGGTCCGCGCGGGCCACATCGACCCCTTCCTGCGGGACGCCGACGGCACCTGCCGGCGGCTGCGTCTGGGCGGCGGGCTGCCGCTCGGCCTGTCCGCCGGGTTCGACTTCCTCGAATACCCGGTCGAGACCGTCGAACTCCTCCCCGGCCAGACCCTGCTCCTGTGCACCGACGGCCTCGTCGAGGAGCCGGGCAGCGACCTCGACACCGGCATGGAGCTCCTCCGCAAGGTGATCGCCACCGGCCCGGACGACGTCCGCGACCTCGCCGACCGGCTCATCGAGGTGGCCGGGGAACGCGGCGGCAGCGACGACGTGGCCCTGCTGCTCCTGCGCCGCGAAGGCCCCGGACGGCGGCCGGGCGGCCGGCTGCGGCGGCAGGTGGAGCCCGGCGACCCGCGGGCGCTGGCCGAGGCCCGCCGCATGATCCGGACGGCCGTACGGTCCTGGGGCGCGCGCGAGCGCTGCGACGAGATCGAGCTGGTGGCCGACGAACTGATCACCAACGCCCTGATGCACACCGACGGACCGGCGATCGTCACCGTCCGTGTCCTCAACGGCCCGACCGGCCCCGACCGCAGACTGCGCGCCGAGGTCGAGGACCCCTCCAGCGCCCTGCCCCGCCGCCGCGAGGCGGGCGAGTCCGGGGTGTCGGGCCGCGGCCTGCTCCTGGTGGACCGGCTCGCGGACGTGTGGGGCGTGGAGGCGCGCGGCGGCGGCAAGTGCGTGTGGTGCGAGTTCGTGGTGCCGTTGTCGGAGGGGGAACGGCGCGACTGAGGCTGTGAGCCCTGTGAGCCCCGTGCGGCCGGTACGGCTGGCGTTGTCAGTGGCCGGTGGCACTCTGGAGACATGCCGGAACTGCCCGAGGTCGAAGCGCTCCGCGGCTTCCTGGCCGACCACCTCGTCGGCCACGAGGTCGTGCGGGTGCTGCCCGTCGCGATCAGCGTGCTGAAGACGTACGACCCGCCCCTGACCGCCCTGGAGGGCCAGGAGGTCACGGCGGTGCACCGGCACGGCAAGTTCCTCGACGCCGAGACCGCGGGCGGCCTCCGCTTCGTCACCCACCTCGCCCGCGCGGGCTGGCTGCACTGGCGCGACCGGCTCCCGGACGGCCCCCCGCGCCCCGGCAAGGGCCCGCTGGCCCTGCGGGTGGCGCTGGAGACCGGCGAGGGCTTCGACCTGACCGAGGCGGGCACCCAGAAGAGACTCGCCGTGTACGTCGTCCGCGACCCGCTTCAGGTCCCGGGCATCGCCCGCCTGGGCCCCGACCCGATGGCCGCGGACTTCGACGAACCGCGCCTGGCCGGACTCCTCGCGGGGGAGCGGCGGCAGCTCAAGGGCGCCCTGCGCGACCAGAGTCTGATAGCGGGCGTCGGCAACGCCTACAGCGACGAGATCCTGCACGCCGCCCGGATGTCACCGTTCAAGCCGACCGCGTCCCTGTCGGCCGAGGAGACGCACCGGCTGTACGAGGCGCTGCGCGCGACGCTCACCGAGGCCGTCGAGCGCTCCCGGGGGCTGGCCGCCGGACGCCTGAAGGCGGAGAAGAAGAGCGGCCTGCGCGTGCACGGCAGGGCGGGTGAACCCTGCCCGGTGTGCGGCGACACGATCCGCGAGATCTCCTTCAGCGACTCGTCCCTCCAGTACTGCCCCACCTGCCAGACGGGAGGCAAGCCGCTGGCGGACCGCCGGATGTCACGCCTGCTCAAGTAGGCGCCGCCACAGGAACCGTGGGGCGGGAGCGCCACCGCCCGCGCTCAGTGCGCCTTCAGCGTCACCAGGTGCTCGCCGGCCGTCGTACGCACTTCGTAGTGGTCGATCTCCGAGGGTTTCATCGCCGCGCCGCCCTCCGTGACGGTCGACTGGGCGGCGCCGGAGGCCACCATCCAGGTCGTCACGATCTGCTCCGAGCCGTCCTTGCCCACCGCGACGAGCAGACACGAGTGCGGTCCCGACGCGTCCTTGACCGTCAGATCGATGTCACTGCCCGAGTCCCGGGCCTGAGTGGCCACCTGGGCCCACACCCCGGTCTTCGCGTCGGTCGCGCTGAACGTCGAGGACTGGGCGGAGCCGCCCTGCTGGGCGAGCATCGCCACCGCGGGCCCGCCCACCGCGAACACCACCGCCGCGGCCACCGCCACCAGCCACCGCCTGCGCCCGCTGCGGTGCTTGGTCGCCACCTCGCCGAGCAGCCGGTCCAGCAGCCGCGGCCCGGGCGCCGCGAACGGATGCACGGACCGCGGAGTCGCCCGCCGGTACAGCATCAACTGCCGGGTGGCGGGCCGGAACTCGGTCACATGCGCCGCGCAGCTGGCGCACTCCATGAGGTGGTCCTCGAAGCGGAACGCATCCGCTTCATCCAGCACGCCGAGCGTATAGGCGCCGACGTCGCGATGGCGTTCCAGGGACCTCATACCAAATCCTCATGCCGGTGAAGCGGGTGGGGTTGTTGCTTGCTGTTGTTGCTCCCACCGGTACGGACCAGACCGCCGAATCACTCAAGGCCCTTGGGAAGACCGGTCAAGATATTCGGAGCGGACGGCCCCGCGGATTGGTCGGACCCGAGCAAAGTCCGGGAAAAGTCAGAAAAGGTGAATGGCCAGGTGTCCCAGGGGCAACCCCAGTTGCCAGGCGGGCGTCCAGACCTTGGGCCCGTCGTCCTCACCCACCACCGCGCCGCCACCGGGCACCGCGTCCAGGTCAGGGGCCAGCAGCTCGGTCTCCTCCAGCCAGCGCCACGCCTCGGCGGCGAGGTCCCGGTCGGGGTCGGGACCGTCGGCCCGCGCCGAACGGGCGGAGAGGTCGGCCATCCGCTCGCGCACCCAGTCCTGCCACGGCTGGTCGTACGCCGTGAGCGAAAGCCAGGTCTCCAACTGGGAGACGACCCCGATCCCGTTGGGTCCGTCGCCGGTGTCGGAGAGGAAAATGGTCAGCGCCAGGGCGTCCCGCCCGGCCCGGAACTCGAAGGACGTCGGCGGCATCAGGTCGCCGGTCCGCAGCAGCTCGTCGGCGATGTACTCGGCGTACAACCACGCCATGGGGACGACCAGTTCGCCGTCTCCGGTGCCGTCCGTGCCCTCTTGACCTCTGTGCAGCATCCCTTCCTGCCCTTCCTCCGGTGCGTGCGCGTCGCCCGACCCCGGGCCCCTCGGGGGCACCGCGGACCCGGCCCAGGAACAAGGGCCCGGTGCCACGGAATGCCCTCGGTCCGAAACACGGATGAGGACAGCTGATTGCTCAACCGGGGTCCACAGCAAGGCGCTTTGCGAAGGCTTGACCAGGAACCCGGTTTCAGCGCAGGTCGGCCGCGTATCCGGGCAAAACCCGGCGCAGGGCGCGCAGCGCGTAGTACGCGCGGGACTTCACGGTACCGGGAGGTATTCCCAGGGCCTCGGCGGCCTCCGCCACACTCGCCCCGCGGAAATACACCTGCACCAGAACTTCCCGGTGCTCGGGCGTGAGTGTCTTCACAGCCTCGCGCACGTCGAGCGTCGCGGCGGACCGCTCGGCGTGGTCGGCGCACACCCGCGCGTTCTCCAGGACGGCGTCCCCGACCTCGGCGGGACGCGCCTGCCGGGCCCGCCGGGCGTCGATGGCCAGCCGCCGTCCGACGGTCAGCAGCCAGGGGCGCACGGAGGTGAAATCGTGCGCGCGCAGCGCTTCGGGGTGTTGCCAGGCGCGCACGAGGGTTTCCTGGACCAGGTCCTCGGCGCGCTGCCGGTCGCCGTCGCACAGGCGCAGCAGCAGCGCGAAAAGAGGGCGCCCGTGCTCCCGCTGCAGTTCGGCCAGCTCGTGCTCGGCGGTCGTTCCTTGGGTGATCGTGGTTCCGGCCGTCATGGCCGTATGCCAGCGCGAGCGGCCCGGCCGGGACAGGGGAGCGACACGGCGGTGCGGTGGGCGGTCGATGTCGTCGGTGAACGGTACGACGAGCGGTCCCTACCCGGGGGCGCACCCTCCGGTTCCGCTACGACGGCGCAGGCCGCCCCCGCTCCCGGCCGAGACTGCCCCGGGGGCTACGGCACGACCGTCACCGGCCACCGCCCGGCCTTCACCAGCCGTACCGCCACCGAGCCCACGATCCGGTGCCCGGCGTGTTCCGAGGCGCCCACCACGACCGCGTCCGCGCGCAGTTCGTCGGCCGCCTTCACCAGCCCGGTGTACGGGTCGCCGCGGAAGGTGTGGAACTCCCACCGCATGTCGAAGACCCCCTTGAGCCGCTCGGCGTTGTCGCGGATCTGCGCCACGAGGTCCTCGGCGATCTCGTCGGTGGTCTCCGCCACCGGCACGCCGAGCGCCGCGCCCGTCGCCATCACGGGCTGGACGTACACCACGGCGAGCAACGCGCCCTGCCGCCGGGCGAGGCCGGCGGCGTACGCTGCGGCGCGCAACGAGGACTCGGAGCCGTCCATGCCGACGACGATCACTTTCGGGCCGTCGGTGCCGAGTTCGAACTGGTGGGAGTGCTCATGGGTCACGGCAGCGAGGCTATCGGAACCCCAGGAACCCGAACACGCGTGGGAGCCGGTGCTCCGTGGGCGACCGCGTGCGCTCCGGCGCGTCATTGCCATTCCTTGCCGTCGCGCCGGGTGCGTCGCCGCCCCGACTCGTCCCATCGGGTGCTTTCCTGTTCCGCACCGGTGTTGCTCAGCCGGGCCGCCGCCCCGCTGGGCGACTGATGGGTCATGAAGAAGGATCATCTGCTCACGCGGCGCCGGGCCCTGCTCGCCGGTGCCGCCGCCCTGGGCGCGGCCGGTGCGGCGGGCACCGCCGGACTGCTCCTCGCCGACGGCCCTGCCGCCCGCCCCGCACCGGCCGCCGCACCCGCGGCCGGCCCGCCCGCCGGGCGCCCGCTCAAGCCCT
>LJCV01000088.1 GCA_001298575.1 Actinobacteria bacterium OK074 | reverse complement strand
GGGGGGGGGGGGGGGGGGGGGGGGGGGGGGGGGGGGGGGGAGTGGGCCAGTGGCCGCCGCCACCGGCGACCGCCACCGCGCTGGTCCCGCCGGGGCCCACCTCGGCGTAGGCGCAGGCGTCCGCCCGCGCCGGTGCGGCCGGGGCGCCCACGAGGACCCACACCAGTGCCGTCAGGGCCAAGAGGCGTATGACGAGGGTGAATCGGGTCGGGTCGGGTCTTTGCACGTCGGCGATCATGCGTCCCTTCGCGCGCGCGTGTGGCACGGTCCGACGGGATTAACCCGAAGGAGGGAGATGTGCCTTCGGGGGTTTGACCTGCTGTGCGGACTGACGGGGCAGGGGTTCACGGGAGGGGCTCAAGGGGCGCCGGGCGTCGGGATGGCCGAGACGCGACACAGGTGCCGGAAAGTTTTTCCCGGGCCGATTGAACACATCCGTGCCCCCCGCCCGTACCTAGGGCCGGACGCGGCGCCCTTCGGATGGCGCAACACCCAAGCCAACTGCGGGAGTTGAAGATGAGAACATCCTGGCGGAGCGCCTCACTCATGGCGAGCGCCGCAGCCGTGCTGGCGTTCACGACGGCGTGTGGTCAGGAGAGCGGCACCCAGTCGGTGGGCGCCCAGAACGTGGGTGCGGCACCGGCGGCCGGCTACAGCACGAGCCCCAGCCCGTCGGGCGAGGCCAGCGCCAACGGCTCGGAGTCCGGCACCGGTCAGGCGGCCGGGGCCAGCACGCAGACCGCGGGTGAACTGAAGCTCGCCGACAACGCGAGCCTGGGCAAGGTCGTCACCGACGGCGCCGGGCTCACCCTCTACCGGTTCGACAACGACACCGCCGAACCGCCCAAGTCCACCTGCGACGGCACCTGCGCGACCACCTGGCCGCCGGTGCCCGCGAACGATGTCACGGCCGGCGCTGGCATCGACAAGACCCTGCTCGGCGAGGTCACCCGCTCGGACGGCAGCAAACAACTCACCGTCGCCGGCTGGCCGATGTACCGCTACGCCAAGGACACCAAGGCCGGCGACGTCAACGGCGAGGGCGTGGGCGGCACTTGGTACGCCACGGCGCCCACCGGCAAGAAGGCCACGCTGCCCGGACTGTCGGTCCGCAAGGACCCCGAGCTCGGCAACATCGTCGTCGACAAGAACGGCATGACGGTCTACCGGTTCATGAAGGACCAGGCGTGGCCCGTCTCCAAGTCGGCCTGCACCGGCGCCTGCCTGGACAAGTGGCCGGTCGTCGCCCCGGTCGAGAAGGCCGACACGCAGGGCGTGGTGAAGGAGGGCCTCATGGGCTTCACCCGCCCGGACGGAGCCAAGCAGATGACCGTCGACTGCTGGCCCATCTACACCTTCTCGGGCGACAAGGCGCCCGGGGACACCAACGGTCAGGGTGTGAGCGGCACTTGGTACGCCGTCGCCCCCGACGGAAAGCCGGTCGGCGCGCCGGCGAAGTAGGGACACCTCCCCAGGTCGATCGCCTCGCCCACCATCCACGGAACGCGGAAGGGGGTGGACACACCCACACGTAGTGCCGGACGAACGGGACAGGCGCGCCCGACCGCCCGCCCCCTCCGCACCGCACGGAGGGGGCGGGCTCTTCGGCGTGCGCATCGGCGTACGCGCCCCCGGGCGGTTCCGTGCTCCCGTTCTGTCTCCAGCTCAATTCCCTTTTGTTTCGCACCACTTGGTGCAAGCTCTGGATTACTTCTGAACTCTCCTGAACCCTTTGGAACGTTTCCCAAGGGGCGTACGGTGCCTGTTCGAACGGTGCCGACCGGGCGCCCGTACGGCACTTGCCCGAGGTGGTGACCGGGAACGGATGGTCAATTTCCGTTTCTGCTCGCTCCCGCGGTGGGCAACTCAGTAGCCTCTGCTCGAACACCGGACCGTCGAGCCGTCGCCTACGCCTTGGAGAGATAGATGGAGCGTCCCGCCTGGGCCCCACGGAACATCGACATCTCGGTGCCGTCCGTGTCGCGGATCTACGACTACTACCTGGGCGGGTCGTACAACTTCGAGGTCGACCGGCAGGCGGCCCGCCGGGCCATGGAGTTCATGCCGGGACTCCCCAAGATCATGCAGGCCAACCGGGCGTTCATGCGCCGGGCCGTGCGGTACGCCGTGGCGGAGGGCATCACCCAGTTCCTCGACATCGGCTCCGGCATCCCCACCTTCGGCAACGTCCACGAGGTGGCCCAGGAGGCCAGCCCCGGCGCCCATGTCGTCTACGTCGACCACGACCCGGTGGCCGTCGCGCACAGCCAGGCCGTCCTGGAGGGCAACGCGTACGCCGACGTCGTGGCGGCCGATCTGCGCAAGCCCGCGGAGATCCTGCGCAGCGCCCAGGTGGAGCGCCTGATCGACCTGAACCGTCCGGTCGCGCTTCTCCTCGTTGCCATACTGCACTTCGTGGAAGACGCGGACGACCCCTGCCGAGTGGTGGCCCAGCTGCGCGACGCGCTCGCGCCGGGCAGCCTGCTCGTGCTGACGCACGCCTCGTACGCGGGAGTTCCGCTGCCCCAGGAGCGGGCCGCGGGCGCGATCGACGTGTACAAGGACATCCGCAACCCGCTGATCATGCGCTCGCGCGACGAGGTCGCGCGGTTCTTCGAGGGGTACGACATGGTGGAACCCGGACTGGTGCCGATGGCGTCGTGGCGGCCCGACACGGCACCCGAGGACGAGGATCCGTACGCCTTCTCGGGCTTCGCCGGTGTGGGACGCCTCGCGTGAGGGCGGAGCCGGACGGGCCGGAGGACAGACTCCAGCGGTTCGCGACGATCTGGAGCCGGGCCCTCTTCCCGATGACCTCCACGTCGCTGACCCGGCCGGAACTGGCCGAGCGGCTCCTGCCGCTCGCCCGCAGGCTGAGCCAGGCCCTGCACGCCCGCGTCCACCACGCCGCCGAGGCCAAGGCGATCGGCGCCGACCTCATCGCCGCGCACTGCACCGACCCGGACGCGCTGAGCGCCACCCTCGACTGCGTCGACGCCTACCTGGTCCTCTACTGCGGCGACCCCGACGCCCCCGCCGACGTCCAGGAGGCCCACCGCAGCCGGTGCGCCCGGCTCCAGCACGCCATGGCCGCCGGGTTCGCCCAGGCGCTGCGGGAGCGCACGCTGGCCGAGCAGGAGGCCATCTCCGCCGCGGCCCTCAAGGCCCAGGGCGCGGTCGCGCAGGCCCTGCACGAGAGCGACGCCCGCTTCCGCGCGGTGTTCGAGGGCGCCGCGATAGGAATCGGCATCGCCGACCTCGACGGCAACGTCCTCCAGGTCAACACCGCTCTCGTGCGCATGTTCGGCGGCAGCGAGCAGATGGTGCGCGGCCGCAACGTCATGGAGTGGACCCACCCCGAGGACGCGCCCCAGACCTGGAAGCTCTACGAGGAACTGGTGCAGGGCGACCGCGAGCACTTCCACCTGGAGAAGGCGTTCTACCGGCCCGACGGCACCGTCCTGTGGACCAACCTGAGCATGTCCCTGCTGCGCGACGCCGACGGCAGGCCCCGCTACCAGCTCGCCCTCATGGAGGACACCACCGAACGCCGCCTGCTCAACCTGCGGCTGCGCTACGAGGCCACGCACGACGCCCTCACCGGACTGCCCAACCGCACCCTGTTCTTCGAACGCCTGGAGAAGGCCCTGAACGCGGGCGAGGGGCAGCGCTTCGGCCTGTGCTACCTCGACCTGGACGGCTTCAAGACCATCAACGACAGCCTCGGCCACGCGGCCGGCGACCGGCTCCTCGTCGAGGTCGCCGACCGGCTCCAGTCCTGCGCGACCGCCCCCGGCGAGATGGTCGCCCGGCTCGGCGGCGACGAGTTCGTGGCGCTGACCACCGGCCCCGACACTCAGCGCGAGGTCGACGAACTCGCCGACCGCATCATGAACGCCCTGGTCACCCCGGTCAGCGTCGACGGCCGCGAACTCCTGGTGCGCGGCAGCATCGGCGTCGTCGAGGGCCCCTCCGGCGAGCGCGGCCCCGCGGACGTGCTGCGCAGCGCCGACATCACGATGTACCGGGCCAAGTCGGCGGGCGGCAACCGCTACGAACTCGCCGACCCGGAGGCCGACGCCCGCGCCATCACCCGGCACGGCCTCACCACGGCGCTGCCCGCCGCCCTGGACCGCAACGAGTTCTTCATCGAGTACCAGCCGCTCGTGCACCTCGGCGACGGCAGTGTCAGCGGAGCCGAGGCGCTGGTCCGCTGGCTGCATCCGCAGCACGGCGTGCTCGGCCCCGACCGCTTCATCCCGCTCGCCGAACACACCGGTCTGATCGTCCCGTTGGGCCGCTGGGTCCTGGACCAGTCCGTCCGGCAGGCCCGCGCCTGGCAGCGCGAGCACGGTCCGGCGGGCCCGCTGCGGGTCAACGTCAACCTCTCGCCCTGCCAGCTCACCCATCCGGGTCTGGTTTCCGACACGGTGGAGATCCTGGAACGCGTGGGCCTCGAACCGGACGCCCTGTGCCTGGAGGTCACCGAGTCGGCCCTCATCGGCGCCGACGACGACCTCCTCAAACCCCTGCGCCGGCTCGCCGAGATGGGCGTCGACATCGCCCTCGACGACTTCGGCACGGGCTACTCCAACCTCGCCAACCTGCGCCGCCTGCCCGTCTCGATACTGAAGCTGGACCGCTCCTTCACCCAGGGCATGCAGCAGTACCCGGCCGACCCCGTCGACCTCAAGATCGTCGAGGGCATCGTCTCCCTGGCCCACAGCCTCGACCTCACGGTCACCGTCGAGGGCGTGGAAACGGGCGCCCAGGCAGAGCAACTCCGCATCCTGGGCTGCGACACGGCCCAGGGCTGGTACTACGCGAGGCCGGGCCCACCGGAGCGGCTGCACGAGCTGGCGCTGGTGGACGCGACGGGGTGAGGGGGCTTTGAGAGGGGCCTTGAGAGCGCCTTTCGGCGGGGGAGCGCGCTTACCGCTGAAGCAACATCCGCTGCAACTCCCGCGCACCCCGCGGCGGAGCCACATCGCTCCGGTGCGCCAGCGCGATCGTACGGAACAACCCGGGCCGTGCCAGAGGCGTGACCCTCAACCCCCGCCCCGACCGCGTAGCCACCATCCGCGGCACCACAGCCACCCCCAGCCCCGCCCGCACGAACCCCAGCACCGCGTCCATCTCCCCGCCCTCGACGGCGAACTCCGGCTCGAACCCGGCGGAGCGACACGCCGCGACGGTCAGCTCCCGCAGGTCGTACCCGTGCCGGAACATCACCAGCGGCTCACCCGCCAGATCCGCGACGCGCACCGTCCGGCTGCCGCCCCCCGGCTTGGGCGCGTCCGGCGACGACACCACGACGAGGTCCTCGCGCAGCAGTTCCACGGTGGTCAGCGCGGGTGACGGCGTCGGCAGCGGCAGTACCACCAGCGCCAGGTCCAGCGCCCCACGCGCGAGTTCGCGGACGAGATCGTGCGAACCGCTCTCCTCGACCAGCAGCCGGATCCCGGGATACCGGTCGTGGAAGGCGCGCAGCACCTCCGGCAGCAGCCCCGTGCACACGCTCGGCGTCGCCCCCAGCCGTACCCGCCCCCGCCGCAGCTGGGCGAGTTCCTGCACTTCGAGTCGGGCGGTGTCCGCGTCCTCCAGGATGCGGCGGGCGAGCGGCAACAGCGCCTCGCCCGCGTCCGTGAGCGTGATGTTGCCCCGCGCCCGCAGGAACAGATCGGCTCCCAGCTCCCGCTCCAGGGCCTTGATCTGTTGCGACAGCGAAGGCTGGGCCACGTGTACGAGGTCGGCGGCCCGGGTGAAGTGCCGGGTCTCGGCGACCGCCACGAAGTACTGGAGTTGCTGGAACTGCATGCCGCCAGCATAGGCGCTGCCTATCGAATCGAGCCGGACCATGTCTTGGACCGATCGGGCAGGGCCCGCCTAGCGTCTGCGGCATGGCTCTGGCTACGCGAACGGACCGGCGGCCGTCCATGACCCGCACCGTGTGGGACTCCACCGTCGGCAAGAAGGTGGTCATGGCGGTCAGCGGCCTCGTCATGCTCCTCTACCTGGTCGTGCACATGATCGGCAACCTGAAGATCTTCTTCGGGCCCGGCGAGTTCAACCACTACGCACACTGGCTGCGCACCGTCGGCGAGCCGTTCATGCACTACGAGTGGACGCTCTGGCTGATCCGCGTCGTCCTGGTCGTCGCCGTCGTCGCGCACGCCACCTCCGCGTACCAGCTCAGCCGCCGCGACATCAAGGCGCGTCCCAGCCAGTACGTGCACCGCAGGCCGCGGTCGAGCTACGCGACCCGCACCATGCGCTGGGGCGGGACCATCCTCGGCCTGTTCGTCGTCTGGCACATCCTGGACCTGACCACCGGCACGGTGCACTCCGGCGGCTTCCAGCCCGGACACCCGTACCAGAACGTCGTCGACACCTTCTCCACCTGGTACGGCAACGTCATCTACATCGTCGCGATGCTCGCGCTCGGCCTGCACGTACGGCACGGCTTCTGGAGCGCCGCGCAGACCCTCGGCGCCGGCAGCCGCAGCCGCGACCGTGCCCTCAAGACCGTCGCCAACTTTCTCGCAGTGGTGCTCACGGCCGGCTTCGTCGCCGTACCCGTGGGCGTGATGACCGGAGTGGTGAGCTGACCCATGAGCCCGTACACCGACTACGCGACCGGCGCGCCGGTCCAGGACACCAAGGCCCCCTCGGGACCCGTCGCCGAGCGCTGGGACACCCGCAGGTTCGAGGCGAAGCTCGTCAACCCGGCCAACCGCCGCAAGCACACCGTCATCGTCGTCGGCACCGGTCTCGCGGGCGGCTCCGCGGGTGCCACGCTCGCCGAACAGGGCTACCACGTCGTCCAGTTCTGCTACCAGGACTCCCCGCGCCGGGCCCACTCGATCGCCGCGCAGGGCGGTATCAACGCGGCGAAGAACTACCGCAACGACGGCGACTCGGTGCACCGCCTGTTCTACGACACCGTCAAGGGCGGCGACTTCAGGGCCCGCGAGTCCAACGTCCACCGCCTGGCGGAGATCTCCGTCGCGATCATCGACCAGTGCGTCGCCCAGGGCGTGCCCTTCGCCCGCGAGTACGGCGGCCTGCTCGACACCCGCTCCTTCGGCGGCGTCCAGGTGTCCCGGACCTTCTACGCCCGCGGCCAGACGGGCCAGCAACTCCTCCTCGGCGCCTACCAGGCCCTCAGCAGGCAGATCGCCGCGGGCAACGTCGAGATGCACCCGCGCACCGAGATGCTCGACCTGATCGTCGTCGACGGGCGGGCCCGCGGCATCGTCGCCCGGGACCTGGTCACCGGCCGCGTCGGCACCTACTTCGCGGACGCCGTCGTCCTCGCGAGCGGCGGCTACGGCAACGTCTTCTACCTGTCGACGAACGCCATGAACTCCAACGCCACCGCGATCTGGCGGGCCCACCGGCGCGGCGCGTACTTCGCCAACCCCTGCTTCACCCAGATCCACCCCACCTGCATCCCGCGCACCGGCGAGCACCAGTCCAAACTCACCCTGATGAGCGAGTCGTTGCGCAACGACGGCCGCATCTGGGTCCCGAAGGAACAGGGCGACGACCGGCCGCCGAACCGGATCCCCGAGGACGAGCGCGACTACTACCTGGAGCGCATCTACCCGTCCTTCGGCAACCTGGTGCCGCGCGACATCGCCTCCCGCGCCGCCAAGAACGTCTGCGACGAGGGCAGGGGAGTGGGCCCCGGCGGCCAGGGGGTCTACCTCGACTTCGCCGACGCCGTCCGCCGGATGGGCCGAAGGGCCGTCGAGGAGAAGTACGGCAACCTCTTCGACATGTACGCGCGGATCACCGCCGAGGACCCGTACACCGTCCCGATGCGGATCTACCCCGCCGTGCACTACACGATGGGCGGACTCTGGGTCGACTACGACCTCCAGACCACGATCCCGGGCCTGTTCGCGATCGGCGAGGCCAACTTCTCCGACCACGGGGCGAACCGGCTCGGCGCCTCCGCGCTGATGCAGGGCCTGGCCGACGGCTACTTCGTGCTGCCGGCCACCATCAACGACTACCTCGCCCGGCACCCGGGACACGATCCGGTCGGCGCCGAACACCCCGTCGTACAGGAGGTGTTGGCCGAGACCGAGGACCGGATCAACCTCCTGCTGGCCGTCGACGGCGACCGCACCCCCGACTCCTTCCACCGTGAACTGGGCGAACTGATGTGGGAGTTCTGCGGCATGGCCCGCAGCGACAGCGGGCTGCGCAAGGCCCTGGAGCGGATCCCGCAGATCCGCGAGGAGTTCTGGCGGCGCATCAAGGTCCCGGGCACCGGCGAGGAGTTCAACCAGTCGCTGGAGAAGGCCAACCGCGTCGTCGACTACCTCGAACTCGCCGAGCTGATGTGCCTGGACGCGCTGCACCGCGCCGAGTCCTGCGGCGGCCACTTCCGTGAGGAGTACCGGACTCCGGACGGCGAAGCGGCGCGCCGGGACGAGGAGTTCGGCTACGCGGCGGCCTGGGAGTTCACCGCGACCGGCACCGCGCCCGTGCTGCACAAGGAAGACCTGGTCTTCGAGTACGTCCACCCCACGCAACGGAGCTACGCGTGAAACTCACCCTGCGCGTCTGGCGCCAGCGAAACGGCGACAGCGAGGGCGCCATGTCCACCTACGAGGTGGCCGACGTCTCGCCCGACATGTCCTTCCTGGAGATGCTGGACACCCTCAACGAGGACCTCATCCTGCGCGGCGAGGACCCCGTCGCCTTCGACCACGACTGCCGCGAGGGCATCTGCGGCGCGTGCAGCCTCGTCATCAACGGCGACGCCCACGGACCCGAACGCACCACCACCTGCCAACTGCACATGCGGTCCTTCCGCGACGGCGACACCATCGACGTCGAGCCGTGGCGGGCGGCGGCGTTCCCGGTGGTCAAGGACCTGGTCGTCGACCGCTCGGCCTTCGACCGGGTCATCCAGTCCGGCGGCTACATCACCGCGCCGACCGGTGCCGCGCCGGAGGCCCACGCCACCCCCGTACCGAAGCCGGACGCCGATTTCGCGTTCGAGCACGCGGAGTGCATCGGCTGCGGGGCGTGCGTGGCCGCGTGCCCCAACGGGGCGGCGATGCTCTTCACTTCGGCGAAGATCAACCACCTGAACGTGCTGCCGCAGGGGGCGCCCGAGCGCGAGACCCGCGTGCTCGACATGGTGGCGCAGATGGACGCGGAGGGGTTCGGCGGCTGCACCCTCACCGGGGAGTGCGCCACCGCCTGCCCCAAGGGGATTCCGCTGGTGTCCATCACGAGCATGAACCGGGAGTGGCTGCGGGCCGCGCGGAAGTCCGGGCGGTAGCGCCGTGTGAACGTTCGCCGAACAGCGCGGACGAACGGGGCCGGGAGTGGTGCTCCCCGGCCCCGTTTCGGCGTTCCGAGGCCGCCCGCCCCCGGCATTCAGCATCCCCACATCCCCGCTCCCGACGTAGGTCATGTCCTGGTCAGCCGGCGTCGGCACAACTTACGCGGCGGGTTCGTGCACGGCCACCCGCCCCGTCCCCACTCGCCGAACGGCCCACGACCAGGAGAGTGCCATGACCGGCGCGTCCACCCTCGCCCGACCCCCGCAGTCCGCCGCTCCCACCCGCTACACCGTCTCCCTGGCCCGCGACGAGGCCGACGTCCGGGCCGCGCAGCGGCTGCGCCACGACGTCTTCGCCCTGGAGATGGGCGCCCTGCTGTCCACCCCGCGGCCCGGCCTCGACGTCGACGCCTTCGACGCGTACTGCGACCACCTCCTCGTCCGCGACACGGTCACCGGCCAGGTCGTCGGCACCTACCGGCTGCTGCCGCCCGAGCGGGCCGCGATGGCCGGACGGCTGTACGCGGAGAGCGAGTTCGACCTCGGCGCACTGCGCGGGATCCGCTCCTGCCTCGTCGAGGTCGGCCGCTCCTGCGTGCACCCCGACCACCGCGACGGCGCCGTCATCAGCCTCATCTGGGCCGGGATCGCCCGCTACATGGTCGACGGCGGCCACGAGTGGCTGGCCGGCTGCTGCTCGATCCCGCTGGCCGACGGCGGCGCCCTCGCCGCCGCCACCTGGGACCGCGTCAGCGCCAAGCACCTGGCCCCGGAGGAGCAGCGGGTACGGCCGCTGCTGCCCTGGAACCCCGAGGGCGTGGCCCGCCCCACCGGCCGCACCGAACTCCCGGCGCTGCTGCGCGGCTACCTGCGCCTGGGCGCCCGGGTCTGCGGAGCGCCCGCGCACGACCCGGACTTCGGCGTCGCCGACCTGTACGTGCTGCTGCCCATGAGCCGGATCGACGCGCGCTACCTGCGCCACTTCCTCGCGCTCGTCCCCGCCTGATGTCCGCCCGCTTCGGGGTGCTCTCCCTCCGTACGGTCACGGCCTTCCCCCGGGCCGTGACCCGGACCGTCCCCCGGCCGGTCCTCGTCGCCCCCGCGGCGCCGAGCGCCTGGCTGCCCACCGCCCCCTGCTCCCCGCGGACCTGCGTCGAGGCGTCGGCGCCCCGGACGGTCGTCCCGCGCGCCCTCCTGCGGTTCGGCACGGCCCTGATCGTGCTGATCCCGGGCATCCTGCTGTGCCGGCTCGTCGGACGGCTGCCCGCCGGGCCGCGCGAGCGGCTGGTGCGCGGCTGGTGCCGGGCCGTCGTCCGGGCCCTCGGGGTCCGGGTGCGGATCACCGGCTGCGCCCCGCCCGAAGGGGGGCTGCTGCTGGTCGCGCACCACGTGTCCTGGCTGGACATCCCGCTGCTCGCGGCCGTCCGTCCGGCGCGGATGCTCGCCAAGCGCGAGGTGCGCGGCTGGCCCGTGGCCGGGGCGATCACGACCCGCGCCCGTACCCTCTTCATCGACCGCGACCGGCTGCGCGCCCTGCCCGGCACCGTCGCGGCCATCTCCGAGGCCCTGCGCGCCGGTTCGGCCGTGGCCGCCTTCCCCGAGGGCAGCACCTGGTGCGGCCGGGCCCGGGGGCACTTCCGGCGGGCCGTGTTCCAGGCCGCGCTGGACGCCGGGGTGCCCGTGCAGCCGGTGCGGCTGAACTACCGCACCGCCCTGGGCGCGGCCAGCACCTCGCCCGCGTTCGTCGGCGAGGACTCGCTGCTCACCTCGGTGTGGCGGGTGGTGACCGCGCGCGGCCTGGTGGCCGAGGTGGAGGTACGGCCGCCGCTCGCCCCGGGCCGGCTGCCCGACCGGCGGGCGCTGGCCCGGGCGGCACAACAGGAGGCGGAGGGCGCGCCCCGGCCCACCCCTGACGACCTGCCCGGGAGCAGGCTCCCGTCCCACCCCTGAAAAACGGCCCCGGCAGCATTCCGAAACCGAGCCCCGTCCCGCCCGTGGCACGCGTAGCCTTGCCCCGGGTGAGGAGGGGCCATGGCCGCACACGCGAAAACTGTCAACATCTGGGGGCTGGTCGCGATGGCGATGCTGACCGGCGCGGTGATAACCGTCGTCTTCCTGATGCAGGTGGACAACAGCAACGCGTCGCCGGTACCGCCCGACCAGCCCACCCCGACGTCCTCGTCCGCCCGCGTGGCCGGGAACTAGGGCCTGCTGTCCGCGAGTTGCGTGAGTCCCGCGATCCGCGCCAGCCTCCGGTACGAGTCGCGCTGGGCCGCGCGGTCGTACGAACTGGTCGTGACCAGCACCTCCTGCGCGCCCGTCTCCTTGATCACGGTCTCCAGCTCGTGCGCGACCGACTCCTCGGTGCCCGCGATGTGCCCGGTGAGCCCGGCCTCGTAGAAGCCGCGTTCCTTGGCGGTCATGGTCCGTCGTTCGACGGCCTCGGCCGGGGCGAGCGGCGGGAAGGTGCCGTGGGTGCGCGCGTACGCCATCGCCCACGCCTCCGGGACGAGCAGGCGGCGCGCCTCCTCGGCGGTGGCGGCGACCGCGACCGTGCCGGAGATCATCACGTAGGGTTCCGCCGCCCAGGGGGAGGGGCGGAACAGTTCGCGGTAGCGGTCGATGCCCTGCCGCATGCGGTCGCGGCCGCGGAAGTCCCCGATGACCAGGGGCAGTCCGGCCCGTGCCGCGATCTCGGCGCCCTCGCCCATGGCCAGCACGAACGGCGGCACGCGCAGCCCCTCGGCGGGCCGCGCGTGCACGCCGGTGGCGGAGGTGCCGTCGAACCAGCCGAGGAGTTCGGCGAGTTGGGCCGCGAAGTCGTCGGCGTTCTCCCGGTCGCGGCCCAGCGCGCGGCGCACGCCGTCCGTGAAGCCGACCGAGCGGCCCAGGCCCATGTCGATCCGCCCCGGGAAGAGGGCCTCCAGGACGCCGAACTGCTCGGCCACCACCAGCGGCCGGTGGTTGGGCAGCATCACGCCGCCGGTCCCGGCCCGGATCGTACGGGTGGCCGCGGCGACGGCCGCCGTCAGCACCGTCGGGGCGGAACCGGCGACTCCGGGCACGCCGTGGTGCTCCGCCACCCAGAACCGGTGGTAGCCGAGCCGCTCGCTCTCCCGCGCCGCCTCGACCGTGTCCCGCAGGGCACCGGCGGCGTCACCGCCCTCGCGGATGCGGGAGCGGTCCAGGACCGAGAAGCGGGTCGCCGCGATCACAGAACTCACAGAGGGTTCAACGCCGACGGGCCCCAGGGATTCCCGGGCCGCGACAACCGTGCCCCGCCCCGCGCGAAACCTCGGGCGGCGCGCGCGTTTTCGCGCGGGGCGGCCATGGTAGGAGTCGGTGGAGTGTGCACCGGGGCGAGGGAGGACACGCATGACGTGGAATGAACACGGCGGCAGGCTGAGCGAGGAGTTCTTCACGCCCGGAGGTTCGTCCTTCGCCGAGTTCGTGCAGGAGGTCCGCCCCGAACTGCTCGGCACGCACAGCTTCCTGCCGGACGGCGTCCGGGTCGCCCCCGACCAGTACCCCCACGGCACCACCATCCTGGCCCTGACCTACCGCGACGGCGTGATGATCGCCGGGGACCGCCGGGCCACCATGGGCAACCTGATCGCCCAGCGCGACCTGGAGAAGGTGCACCCCGCCGACGACCACACCGCGATCGCCTTCGCGGGCAGCGTCGGGCTCGCCCTCGACATGGTCAAGCTCTACCAGGTCGAGCTGACCCACTTCGAGAAGATCGAGGGCATCCCGATGACCCTCAAGGCGAAGGCGACCCGGCTGGCCGGCCTGATCCGGCAGAACCTCGGCCAGGCCATGCAGGGCCTGGCCGTCGTCCCGCTGCTCGTCGGCTACGACGTCGCGGCCACCGAGGGCAGGCGGGGCCGCATCTTCGGGTTCGACGTCACCGGAGGGTCCTACGAGAGGACCGACTTCCACGCCGAGGGCTCCGGATCGCCGTACGCCCGGGGCGCGTTGAAGAAACTGTTCCACCCGCGGATGTCCCGTCGCGAGGCGGCCCTGGCAGCGCTCCAGGCGCTCTACGACGCCGCCGACGACGACTCGGCCACGGGCGGCCCGGACATCGGCCGCCGGATCTACCCCATCGTCTCGGTCATCACGCAGGACGGCTTCGAACGGCTGCCCGAGCCGGAGACGGCGGACCTGAGCCACGAGATGGTCGAGCAGCGCCGCACCCGCCCGGACGGACCGAGCGCGACGGCGTAGCCGACGGGGCCCGTGCGGCCCGTGGTGCTGCTGGGCCCGGACCGGGGCGGCGCGGGCCGGCCGGGTTCCGGCGGGCATTGCCGGTGTCCGCGCGCTCGGTCTAGTGTTCGCTCGTATCGAGCCCGGACCGCAGCGCGCCCCGGCTCGTACCAAGCCTCAGCGAGGGAGCCGGGGCGGGATCAAGGTCCGCGTCCGTCCGCGCCCCTCATGGAGGTGTCTGGTGCGTCTGGGGCCCGTGCGGCGCGACGGCCGCCGGGACGACACGCTGAGCGTCGCGCTGGTGGTACCCCTCCAGGGCCCGGCGGGCATCTTCGGCCCGTCGTGCGAACTCGCGGCCTGTCTGGCCGCCGAGGAGATCAACGCCGCGGGCGGCATCCTGGACCGCGAGGTGCGCCTGGTCGTCGTCGACGGCGGCGGTCCGCCCGAACGCGTGGCCGCCGAGGTCGAGGCGCTGGTCTCGCTCGGCGCGGTCGACGCGGCGGTGGGCTGGCACATCTCGGCGGTGCGCCGGGCGCTGGCACCGCGGATCGCCCACCGGGTGCCGTACGTCTACACCGCCCAGTACGAGGGCGGCGAGTCCACCCCCGGCGTCTTCCTCACCGGCGAACTCGACGGGCGCCAACTCCTGCCCGCCATGCGCGTGTTGGCCGAGGCCACCGGCGTACGGCGCTGGTGCACGGTCGGCAACGACTACGTCTGGCCCCGGGTGACCGCCCGAGCCGCCCGCGGGTACGCCCGCGCCTGCGGCGGCAAGGTCCGCGACGAGGTCTTCGTGCCGCTGGGCACCCAGGACTTCGGCCCCGTCCTGCGCCGGATCGAGCGCTGCGAGGCCGACGCCGTACTGATGCTGCTCGTCGGCTCCGACGCGATCCGCTTCAGCCGGGCGTTCGCCGCCCACGGGCTGCACGAGCGGTGCCTGCGGCTGAGCACCCACATGGACGAGAACATGCTGATGGGCGCCGGGGCGGAGGCCACCACCGGGCTGTGGGCGGCGTCCGGTTTCTTCGAGACGCTGGCGACGGCGGAGTCGCTGGACTTCGGCCGCCGCTACGCGGGCCGTTTCGGCGTGGAGGCGCCGGTCGTCGGCAGCCTCGGCGAGTCCTGCTACGAGGGGCTGCGGCTGCTCGCCGCCCTGGCCGAGCGGGCCCGCTCCCTCGACGTGCGCGCGATGCGCGCGAGGGGCGACGCGGTGACCTACGAGGGCCCGCGCGGCGCCCTGCGGCTGCACGGCAACCACCTCGACCAGCGGCTTTACCTGGCGCGGGCGGACGCGTTCACCTTCGACGTCGTCGCCCAACTCTGACCCTCCGCCACACCGCCAAGTACGCATCGCTCCTGGGCCGTTGACATTACCTTCCCCCAGAAATACTTTCTAGGGGAAGTGTTGGACGCGTGGCCGGAACCAGCCCACCGAACCCGGTGCGCCCGGCCCGCCGAACGGCACCGCCCGCCCGCGTCCGCCACCGCGGCAGGGAGGGCGGGCGACCGGCCGCGTGCTGCCCTTTTCCGTCCCTCCAGTAATTCGAGAAACACCTCCGATCGAATTCCGCGCCCTTATTTCTACGCGCGTGGATAAAAATTCGGCCGCGGAACTCCCCTTTAAACGAAGTGAAACCGCTCGGAAACAACCTGTCGCAACTCTTCCGTCGACAACCGGACTCCTCCGGCCCCCGTCCCCACCGGCAGAAGAGGGAAGAGTCGTGACGGAAATACTCGACAACGAGGTGCCGCCGCCCCCGCCGGCCACCACCGATCCGTCAGGCAAGGCGGCGGACGGCACCGGCCGCACGTACAACGGCTGGACGCAGAACAGCACCCTTGAGGACTACTCGCTGCGCTACGCGCCCAAGTCCTTCCGCCGCTGGACCCCGTACGTCGTCGCCACCACCGCTCTCGGTGGCATCGCGTACCTGGCCGACTTCGCCATCGGCGGCTCGATCGCGATCTCCTACGGCTTCGGCAGCGCGATGGTGGCGATCGCCGCCGCGGCGGTCGTCATCTTCCTCACGGGTATCCCGATCTCGTACTACTCGGCGAAATACTCGATCGACATGGATCTGCTCACCCGCGGTGCCGGATTCGGATATCTCGGATCCACGCTGACCTCGGTGATCTATGCCAGCTTCACGTTCATATTCTTCGCCCTCGAAGGATCGATCATGGCGCAGGCCCTCGAATTGGGCCTGAACATTCCGCTCCCGGTCTCGTACCTGATCGCCTCGCTGATCATCCTGCCGCTGGTGATCTACGGCATGACCGCGCTGTCCAAGATGCAGGTCTGGACGCAGCCGATCTGGCTGGTCCTGATGGTCGCGCCGTTCATCTCCATCGCGATCCAGGAGCCGGAGAAGTTCTCGAAGTTCACCCACTTCGCGGGCAACTCGCCCACCGGCTCGTCGGTCAGCCTCATCAGCGTCGGGGCGGGCGCCGGCGTCGCCCTCTCGCTGATCGCGCAGATCGGCGAGCAGGTCGACTACCTGCGCTTCATGCCCGACAAGACCCCCGAGAACAGCCGCAGTTGGTGGGCCTCGGTGCTGTCCGCCGGACCCGGCTGGGTGGTTCTGGGCGGCGCCAAGCAGATCGGCGGCGCCTTCCTCGCCTTCTACATCGCCGGCAGCGTCGGCCTCTCCAAGGCCAACGAGCCCATCCAGCAGTACGTCTCCGGGTTCAAGACCTTCGCCGCGCCCGTCGCCCTGGGGCTGGCCACGTTCTTCGTGATCCTCTCCCAGATAAAGATCAACTCGACCAACGCGTACTCCGGTTCGCTGTCCTGGTCGAACTTCTTCTCCCGGCTGACCCACCGTCACCCCGGCCGCGTGGTCTACATCTTCCTCAACGTCGGCATCGCGCTGGCCCTGATGGAGGGCGGCGTCTTCGGCTTCCTCAACACCGTCCTCGGCTTCTACTCCAACGTCGCCATCGCCTGGATCGGCGCCGTCGTCGCCGACCTCGTCATCAACAAGCCGCTGGGCCTGAGCCCCTCCTACATCGAGTTCAAGCGGGCCCACCTGTACAACTTCAACCCGGTCGGCTTCGGCTCGATGCTGATCGCGTCCGCCGTCTCGATCGTCGCCTACTTCAACGCCTTCGGGGACTACGGCAAGGCGTTCTCGCCCTTCATCGCGCTGTTCCTCGCGATGGTGCTCTCGCCGCTGTTCGCGAAGCTCACCAAGGGCAAGTACTACATCGCCCGCACCGAGGACCTCGACGAGCCGCTGTTCACCGAGGACGGCCTGCTCTCGGCGGCCGTACTCACCTGCACGGTGTGCACGGACGAGTTCGAGCGGCCCGACGTCGCGCTCTGCCCGTTCCACTCCGGCCCGATCTGCTCCCTGTGCTGCAGCCTGGAGAGCGCCTGCCACGACTCCTGCAAGACCGGCGGCGGCGCGAGTGGCCCGGTCGACCTGGATTCGCCCAAGGTCCGCACGGCGGGCTGATCCTCCGGCCCGGCTGCCGCCCCCGGTACGTCCGTCGGGGGGCGGCAGCCGCACGGTTCACGCGGGCACGATGTTCTGGTTCGCGCGGAACACGTTGTCCGGGTCGTAGGTCCGCTTGACGGCGGCCAGCCGGTCGTAGTGGCCGCGGTACGTGGCCCGCACCCGCTCCTGACCCTCGTGCTGGCCGATGAAGTTCACGTACGAGCCGCCCATCGAGTACGGGTGCAGATCCGCCCAGTAGTCCACGCACCACTGCCGGATCAGGTCCGCGTTGCCCGGGTCGGGGTCGATGCCGGCGACCACACCGGACCAGACCGCGTCCCGGTAGGCCCACGCCGTGTCGTCGGGGTCCACCTCGTGGGCGGCCGCGTCCACCGGGTACAGGTGCATCGTCGACAGGCCGGTCGGGAGGTTCTCGATGTACTTCTGGTGCACGTCGATCGCCGCGTCCGGGATGGCGTCGAAGAAGTCGCCGCGCCAGTACCAGTGCAGGCCCTTCGGGATCAGCTCGTCGAACATGGCCTGGAACGCCGGATAGGGCATGGGCGTGGTGAAGTGGAAGGCGGGCGGGGCCGGTTCGGTCACCGCGGCGAGGGCCTTCTCCAGCCGGTCGCCGACCAGGTCGCCGGTGGCGCACCACACGACGGCGGCCATCTTGTGCCCGTGGATCTGCTCGGGGAACGGCGGCCCGGGCGGCACGACGAGCCCGGCGAAGAACCCGTTCAGGTCGCGGGGCGCGGCGGGCAGGAACTCCCGGTACCAGTGCAGGACTTCACGGGTGCGGTCGGCGGGCCACACGGTCACCGCGACGCCCACCGTGTCCACCGGGTGCAGCCGGTAGGTGAACGCCGTGACCACCCCGAAGTTGCCGCCGCCCCCGCGCAACGCCCAGAAGAGATCGGGGTGTTCGTCGCGCGAGGCGGTCACGAACGTGCCGTCGGCCAGGACCACGTCGGCCGCCAGCAGGTTGTCGACGGTCAGCCCGTAGCGGCGGGTGAGGTGCCCGTGGCCGCCGCCCAGGGTCAGCCCGCCCACGCCGGTCGTCGACATGATCCCGGCCGGGGTGGCGAGGCCGAAGGCGTGCGCCGCGTGGTCCAGGTCGCCCAGCTGCGCGCCGCCGCCGACCTGCGCGGTGCGCGCCGCGGGATCCACCCGCACCCAGCGCAGCCCGGCCAGGTCCAGGGTGAGCGCGTCCTCGACCAGGCACAGCCCGGGGCCGCTGTGTCCGCCGCCCTTCACCGCCAGTTCCAGGCCCCGCTCACGGGCGAAGCCGATCGCGGTGCGCACGTCCCCGGCGTCGGCGCAGCGGGCGAACGCGGCGGGGTGCCGGTCGATCGACGCGTTGTAGATGGCGCGCGCGTCCTCGTACCCGTCGTCGTCGGGGCCGAACACGGGGCCGCGCAGGGCCTCCTTGAGTGTCTGCAGAGCCGTACCGTCCATCAAAGACACCTCGTCTCGCGACTGCGGACGGATGGACGCGTCGGCCTTGCACGGTCGCGCCGCTGAAGGGGCGCGAGAATCCGGGCGCTGCGGGAGCGGGCCGTGCCCGCCGGATGTCTCCAGTCTGCGCCCGCGCGGCCCCGGGCGCCTCCCGGGGCCCGGACGGGGTACGGCCGCGGCTCAGCCGCCGTCCTCCTCCAGCCGGAAACCGACCTTCAGACCGACCTGGAAGTGCTTGATCTCCCCGTTCTCGATGTGCCCCCTGACCTGCGTGACCTCGAACCAGTCCAGGTTGCGCAGGGTCTGCGAGGCGCGGCCGACGCCGTTGCGGATCGCCTGGTCGATGCTCTCGGGCGAACTGCCGACGATCTCCGTGACCCGGTAGGTGTGGTGGGACATGCGGGTGCTCCTCTCCGCCGCGGCGGGTGTCTCACACGTCACTCCACCGTGCCGCATGCGGTCGCCGGGCGCGAGGCGTCGGGCGACCGCATACGGCGGGGCAGGCCCCCGGGGGCTACCGGGCGAGGCTCAGCGAGAGCGCGAACCGGCCTTCCCGGTCCGTCCACCAGTGCGCCAAGTCCAGCCCCGCGGCGGTCAGTTCGGCGCGCACGCCGTCCTGGCGGAACTTCGCCGACACCTCGGTGCGCAGTTCCTCGCCGGGCGCGAAGTCGACGGCGAGGTCCAGGGCCGGGATCTTCACCGTCTGGGCCGTGCGCGACCGCAGCCGCATCTCGATCCACTCGCTGCCGGCGTCCCAGCGCGCCACGTGCTCGAAGGCGCCGGGATCGAAGTCGGCACCCAGCTCGCGGTTGACGACACTCAGCACGTTCTTGTTGAACGCCGCCGTCACCCCGGCCGCGTCGTCGTACGCCGCGACCAGGACCGCCTCGTCCTTGACGAGGTCGGTGCCGAGCAGCAGCGCGTCCCCGGGCGCCATCAGCGCCCGCAGCGAGGCCAGGAAGGCGGCCCGCTCGGCCGGCAGCAGGTTGCCGATGGTGCCGCCGAGGAACGCCAGCAGCCGGGGCCCCGGCGTGTCCGGCAGGGCGAGGTCCGCGGTGAAGTCCGCGATCAGCGCGTGCACGGCGAGCCCCGGCCGCTCGGCGACCAGCGCGTGCCCGGCCTGGGTGAGCGCGCTCTCGCTGACGTCGACCGGCACGTACGTGTGCAGCCCCGCCCCCAGCGCGTCGAGCAGGTGGCGGGTCTTCTCGGACGAGCCGGAACCCAGCTCGACCAGGGTGCGCGCACCGGTCGCCGCCGAGATCGCGCCGGAGCGGGCGATCAGGATCTCGCGTTCGGCGCGCGTCGGGTAGTACTCGGGCAACTCGGTGATCTCGTCGAAGAGTTCACTGCCGTGCGCGTCGTAGAACCACTTCGGCGGCAGCGTCTTCGGGGTGCGGGTGAGGCCGTACAGGACGTCGGCGCGCAGGGCCGCGTCGGTGGCGTCCTCGGGCAGGGTGCGGGTGAGAAGGAACGGGCTCACGTACGGGGCTCCTTCGGTGGTACGGCGTCCTGCGCCTCCTTGAGCGGAGTCAGCAGGACCTCGGTGCGGGTCGCGGTGAGCAGGGTGCGATCGGGTGTCTCCGTCCAGCGGGGATCGTCGTCGTACGGCTCGGAGGCGACGACGGTGCGGTCGCCGCCCGGCTCGGCCAGGTACCAGAGGCTGTCGCCCCAGGCGGTGGCCGCGACCGAAGTGCCGTCGGTGAGCAGGAGGTTGAGCCGGGAGCCGGGGGCCGCCTCGGCGACCTCGGCGACCGTGTCGGCCAGCGCCTGGTCGGCCGGGTCGCCGCCGCGCAGCCGGTGCAGGACCAGCGCCCACACGAACGCCGAGTCGGTGCGCGCCTCCAGGGACAGCAACTCCCCGGCGGGCAGCGTCGGCACCAGCGGGGCGAGCGACCCGGGCCAGCCGGCGACGGCCCCGTTGTGGCTGAACAGCCAGGGCCCCGCGGCGAACGGCGCCGCTGCGGCCTCCCCGTCGGCCCCCGCCACCGTCGCATCGCGCACCGCGGCGAGCAGGGCGCCGGTGCGCACGACCCGGGCGAGGTCCGCGAACGACGCGTCGCCCCAGATCGGCACCGCCCGCCGGTAGCGGCCCGGCACCGGGTCCCCCTCGGCGTACCAACCGACCCCGAAACCATCGGCGTTGACGGTCCCGTACCGCTGCCGCCGGGGCGCCCAGGACTGCCGGAACAGACCGTGCGGCGGCTCCACGATCAGCTGTCCCATCGGCAACCCGTGCCCCAGGTAGGCGAGGTGACGGCACATCAGGCGTCCCTGGCGGTACGGAAACCGCAGAAGATCTGGCGCCGGATCGGATAGTCCCAGTTGCGGAACGTGCCCCGGCAGGCCACCTGGTCGACGGCGAACGAACCGCCGCGCAGCACCTTGTGCTCCGGGCCGAAGAACACCTCCGAGTACTCCTTGTACGGGAACGCGGTGAACCCCGGGTAGGGCAGGAAGTCGCTCGCCGTCCATTCCCACACGTCACCGATCAACTGCCGTATCCCCAGCGGCGACTCGCCCGCCGGATAGCTTCCGGCGGGCGCCGGACGCAGATGCCGCTGGCCGAGGTTGGCGTGCTCGGGGCCCGGGTCGGCGTCGCCCCACGGGTAGCGGCGCGAGCGGTCGGTGTCCTGGTCGTGGCGGGCGGCCTTCTCCCACTCGGCCTCCGTCGGCAGCCGCCGCCCGGCCCAGCGCGCGTACGCGTCCGCCTCGTACCAACTCACGTGCAGCACCGGTTCGCCCGGCGGTACGACCTCGGTGACCCCGAAGCGGCGGCGCAGCC
Organism: Actinobacteria bacterium OK074; assembly: GCA_001298575.1. Classification (GTDB taxonomy): domain Bacteria; phylum Actinomycetota; class Actinomycetes; order Streptomycetales; family Streptomycetaceae; genus Streptomyces. Next base: position 69,413 of record LJCV01000088.1, on the reverse strand, counting down.
ACTGGCCGGCCTCCTCGCGCCAGAACTGCGGGGCGAAGATCCCGTGCCTGCGGATGTGGTCCCAGCCCGCCGGGTCCCACCAGCGCTCCTGGTCGTAGCCGCCGTCCGCGACGAACTCCTGGTAGGCGGCGTTCGTCACGGGCAGGGTGTCGAGCCAGTAGGGCTCCAGCGAACGCCGGTGCGCGGGACGCTCGTTGTCCAGCGCCCACGGCTCCGTCGACGTACCCATCGTGAACGGCCCACCGGGGACCAGGACTTCGGCCGGTCCGTTGTACGGGGGAGCGGGCGCCGGATCGGGGGCGGTGAGCGCCTGCGGTCCGGTGCGCAGCTGATGGGTGATCAACATCGTTTCGTCGTGCTGCTGTTCGTGCTGGGCGATCATGCCGAAGGCGAAGCCCGCCTCCGTCAGCGGCCGGCCGCCCGCGAACGCCGTGCCCTCCAGGACGTCCAGGGCCCTCCCGCGCACCTCGGCCGCGTACCGGCGGGCCTCGGCGGGCGCGAGCAGCGGCAGGGTGGGGCGTTCGGAGCGCGGATGCTCGAAGGCGTCGTAGATCGAGTCGATCTCGGGACGCATCGCCTCGCGCCCCGCGACCGTGCGCAGCAGCCACTGCTCCTCCTGGTTGCCGATGTGCGCCAGGTCCCACACCAGGGGCGACATCAGCGGAGAGTGCTGCGCCATGAGGTCGTGCTCGTCCACGGAGTCGGTCAGCAGCGAGGTGCGGTCGCGGGCCCGGAGCAGCGCTTGGAGCGCCTGCTCCCGCAGGGCCTCGGGGCCGGTCGGGGTGCCGGTCGTGGGGTCGGTCATGCCTGGATGTCCTTCCCGTGGTGCAGGCTGAGCAGATCGTCGGCGGGGCAGCGGCCCCGGTGGACATAGCGGTCGGTGAACTCCGCGACCGCGTCCCGGACTTCGGCACTCGCGCCGAGCCGGGGCAGCGCCTCGGCCGCCGCCGCGAAGCAGACCGCCGCCGTCTCGCGCAGTTCCGGGTCGGCGAGACCCTCGCGGGCGGCGGTGATCCACAGCGGGTTGTCCGGCGCGGGCCGCGAACCGGCGCGCTCCGCAAGGGGTTTGACGGCCCGGTAGGCGGTCTCGGCCGCGTCCGGGTCGTCGAAGAGCGCGGCCGTCACGGCGAGCGGGACGATCCAGCCGTTCTCACCCGGCTGGGCGTCGATCATGCGGAGTTCCAGGTGCCCGCGCGGCCGGACCGGCGGGAACAGCGTCGTGATGTGGTAGTCGAGGTCGGCGCGGTCCGGCGGCGCCGTGGACCGGGTCCAGGACCGGAAGGACAGCCGCTCCGGCACCCGCCAGGGGCCGCTCTCCCCGCGCACGCACATCACCGGCGCGTCCAGCACCCGCCGGGCCCAGCCGGTGCGCGGATCGACGTCGAGGTCCGGGGCGCCGGAACGGCCCGGATCCATGGCGGTCCACATCCGCTGCCGGGACGAACGCCAGCCCGTGGGCCGCCCGGCGGCCAGCGGCGAGTTCGCGAACGCGGCCACCAGGACCGCGCCCAGCTGATGGGCCAGCCACCAGCGCCGCCCGAGCCCCAGCGGGCCCGGCTCCTCGTACCCGGCGTCCAGGCACACCTGCACCGAGGCCGTGGAGCACATCATCGAGCGGCCCTCGGGACCGGCGCGGTCGAGGCACGCCTCCATGGCGTCGTAGCGGGGTTCGTGGAGATAGCGACGCGGGGGGTTCCACGGATCGAGGCCGTGCCCGGCGAGGCCGAGGCCCGCCTCCCGCAGCAGCTCGCGGACCGCGTCGAGGTCGGCGGAGACGGAGGCGATGCACTCCGTCAGCGAAGCGGCGGGAGCGGAGCTGAGCTCCAGCTGGCCGCCGGGCTCGACGGTGAGCGTCGAGTGCAGGGGCAGGGCCCGCAGAGCGTCGTACGCCGCCCTGAGCCGGGCGGGTGATACCGGGAGCCGCGGAGTGCGCAGCTCGTGGACGAGCCATTCGAGTTCCACACCGATCGAGCGGGGTGGGCCGGTCTTGAAGCAGATGCCCCGGACCAGCGCCTCCACCTCGGCCTCGGTGAAAGCGGAGCGCCGCTCCGTACAGTCACTCACCGAATCGGACATGTCGGGATCCTCCTGAGATTCCACCATGCCACCGGCCAGTGCCGGATGCCCTGGGCCGGAAAACACTCGTCCCACCCAAGACCCTCGCCCCGATTCGCACAAGAGTGCGTATAGCCCATTTTCGGACGCCCCCGGCCGGGCGGAGCAACGTTCTCCGACCCGGGAAATTCCGTTGCGCCGGACGACCGGAATCGCTCACCATGCGTTCATGCGCACGACGGGGGAGACCTCGCGGACCGCGGCCACGGCGCTCACGGGGGTGGTGCCGTGGCCGCGGGTCCGTCAGAGGCGCGGGGCCGAGACCTGGTGCGGTTTTGCCCCGGGTGCGATCACACCCAGCCGTACCGCTCCTTCAGCCGGTGCACGACGGAGTTGAACCGCATGCGGTCCAACGCGCACGCCTCCCGCCGCATTCCGTCCTCGTGCAGCCGCAGCACCCGGTCCACGTCCACCCAGGAGTCCCGCCCGGACCGGTCCCAGGGCCCGCTCCCGATCGCCACCCACTCCCGGTCCTGGTCGTGCCGCTTGCTGGACAACTGCACCGCCAGCAGCGTCCCGCGCGGCTCGCGCGCGACGACCAGCACGGGCCGGTCCTTGCCCCGCCCGTCGTTCTCCTCGAAGGGCACCCACGTCCACACGATCTCCCCGGGGTCGGGGTCGCCGTCGTGCGCGGGGGAGTACTCGGTCCGCACCGGACCCACGGCGCGCGGCTCGGCCTCGGTGGTGGCGGAAGGGCCGTAACGGCCGGGGACGTTCTCATCGGTGTACGCATTCACGGGGCAACGTTAAAGGCTGCGCACGGCCCCGACGACCGCGGGCGCGCGACCCGGACGACCTCGGGCGTACGGCCCTTGGCGGCCGTACGCCCGAAATCCCCGCATCCCGCCGCCGGTTACGCCTCGCTCTGGTCCACCGGCACCATCTGCGCGGGCGGCGCCACCCCGTTCACACTCGAAGTACCGCTGCCGCTCTGCCCGTTCTGGTTCATCGAGGACAGCAGCTGCCGCGCCAGCCCGAGCCCGGTGCCGCCCATCGTCAGCGCCTTGGCGAGCAGGTCCGCCATGCCGTCGGCCCCGTTGAGGACCACCATGTTGTCGACGCTGCCGAAGGCGGACGCGCCCGCCTTGACGATCTCCGGCCAGTTCTCGGCGAGTTGCTGCGCGACCACGGCCTCCTGGTTCTCCGCGAGCGCGGCGGCCCGCGCCTTGATGGCCTCCGCCTCGGCGAGCCCCTGTGCCTTGGTCGCCTCGGCCTCCGCGAGACCCCGCGCCCGCGCGGCGGCGGCCTCGGCCTCACCGGTGGCCCTGGTCGCCGTGGCGGCAGCGGCCCCGCGCGCCTCGGTGGCCTCGGCCTCCGCGCCCGCGGCCGTCTTGACCCGGGTCGCCTCGGCCGCCGCCGCGAGTTCGGTCTCCTTCGCCTTGGCCTGCGCCGCCGAGATCCGCGCGTCGCGCTCCGCCTCGGCCAGCGTCCGCTTCTCGTACGCCTGTGCGTCCGCCGGCTTGCGCACGTCCGCCTGGAGCTGCTGTTCGCGCCGCTGCGCCTCCAGTTCGGCGACCCGGGTCTCCTGGACGACGACCTCCTGCCGGGCCGCCGCGTCGGCCAGCGGACCGGCCTGGCGCGCGGACGCGGCGGCCGTGTCCCGCTCGGCCTGGTAACCGGCCTGGAGGATCTCGCTGTCCCGGGTGGCCTGCGCCATCCGGGCGAACGACTGCTGCTCGGCCTCGGTGGCCAGCCGGTTCGCCTCCGCCTGCGCGATCCGCGCGTCCCGCTGGACGGCCGCCGCGTGCGGCGCGGCCAGGTTCTGGATGTAGCCGGTCGGGTCCTCGATCTCGTGGATCTGGAGCGAGTCCACGATCAGGCCGAGCTTCTCCATCTCGGTGCCGCACGCGGCCCGGGTCTGCCCGGTGAGCTTCTCGCGGTCGCGGATCATGTCCTCGACCGTCAACCCGCCCACGATGGACCGCAGATGACCGGCGAAGACGTTGTGCACCCGCTCCGACATCAGCTTCTGCTGGTCGAGGAAGCGGCGGGCGGCGTTGGCGATCGACACGAAGTCGTCGCCCACCTTGAAGATCACCACACCCCGCACCTTCAGCGGGATGCCCTGCCGGGTCACGCAGGCCACGTGCAACTCGGTCTCGTTGAGGTCCAGCGAGAGCTTCCGCACCGCCTGCACCCCCGGCAGGACCAGCGTGCCGCGCCCCGTGACGATCCGGAAGCCCATCCCCTCCTCAAGGCCCTCGGTCCGGTGCTTCGAACCGGAGATGACCAGTGCCTCGTTGGGCTCCGCCACGCGCCACATGAGTTTGAAGACCACAACGACGAAGATCAGCGCGAGGACCACGGCCCCCGCGACGATGCCGAGGAACATCGGCAACCGCCCCCCTTTGCCTGGTGCCCTGACGGCACCGAACGAAGGGAGTGTGCGCCCGCGCGCGGCCGGGCGACAGCCAACGGCCAATCATTGATGCCATCTTGACGCATACGGCTCTCACCTGCACGGACACCCGCTCAACTGTCGTGTGCGGCAAGGGAGTCGACCGAGGGGGAGAGGTGATGGTCCGTCAACTGTCGTACGCCGCCGACACGTACACGGTCCGCGGCGGCAGATGCTCCACGACCATCACCACCGTGCCCGGCTCGATGCGTTCGGTGCCGACGGCGGCGTACGCGAGGAAGTGTTCGGCGCCGCCGCGCACCCGGACGATCACCTCGCCGACGAGCCCCGGGCCCACCGTGCCGGTGACCCGCCCCATGAGCCCGACCAACGACGCATCCTCCATGCCGCCAGCGTACGGGCAGGCGCCGCGGCGAACGCGCACTCGAACACCGTCGCGCACGAACTGCTGCGCCAGGAAAGGAAGTTCACCGCACCGTCACCCTCCTGAGCAGCACGAACACCAAAGCCCCGACGGGAAGTTCCCCCCGCCCGGAACCTGACGCCGTCTTCTGCAAGGATGACGGTCGTCATGGTGCAGATACCGAATGAGCCGATGCCGTCTCCCGCACCGCGTGCCGTCCCGACAAGTGCCGACGTGGCCCGTCTGGCCGGGGTCTCGCGCGCGACCGTCTCCTATGTCCTGAACAACACCACCGCCGTCCGGATCAGCGAGCCCACCCGCCGCCGGGTCCACGAGGCAGCCAAGGAACTGGGGTACGTGCCCCATGCCGCGGCCCGCAGTCTGCGCGCGGGCCACAGCCGGATGGTCCTGATGCCCGCCCCGAACGTGCCCGTGGGCCCGCTCTACAGCCAGTTCTTCAACGAACTCCAGTGGGCGCTCAGCCGCCTGGACTACACCGTCGTCCAGTACGGCGGCCTGGTCGCGCACGGCGACGAGGCCGCCCGGGCCTGGGCCGAACTGCGGCCGGTCGCGGTGCTCGTGCCCGTCGGCGGGCTCGGCCCGCAGGGCGTCGCCGTCCTCAAGCGCTCCGGCGCCCGTGCCGTCGTCACCATGGGACCCGAGCCGGTCGAGGGCGCGCACGCGCTGCTCATGGACCACGCCGAGGTCGGCCGGCAGGCGGCCGAGCACCTGCTGGCCCGTGGCCGCCGCCGGATCGGCGTGGTCATGCCGACCGAGCCCGGCCTGGAGATCTTCTCCGCGCCCCGGCTGCGCGGGGTCCGCTCCACCCTGGACGGCAGCGGGGCCACCGTCACCGAACTGCCGATGGCCTACGAGGAGGAGTCCGCGACCGGGCTCGCCGCCCGCTGGCGCTCGCTGGACCTGGACGCCGTGTTCGGGTTCAACGACGAGTACGCGATGCTGCTGATGGGCGCCTTACAGGAGGCGGGCGTCCGCGTCCCGGAGGAGACCGCCGTGGTGGGCGCCGACGACCTGCTGCTCGGCAGGCTGCTGCGGCCCCGCCTGACCACCGTCCATCTCGAACTGCCGTCCGGGCGCTACCTCGCCGAACTCCTCGACCGCGCCGTCCGCGAACCGGGCGGCCTCCTCGAAGTGCAGGAGAAGGCGCTCGACGCGCGGATCGTGCACCGCGAGTCCAGCTGAGCCGCGTGCCCGGCGAGTCCGGCCGAGCCGCTTGTGGTACGGCGAGCCCGGCCGGGCCGCACGGCCCGCGAACCGAACCGGGCCGGGCCGCGCGGCAGCCGGGCCGCGCGGCCCGAAAAGGTCACTCCCCGTTCGGCTGCTGCCCCTGCTGCTCGGCCACGGCCTTGCGGACCTCGTCCATGTCCAGCTTCCGGGCCTGGCCGATCACGTCCGCCAGGGCGGCCTGCGGCAGCGCGCCGGGCTGCGAGAACACCGCCACCCGGTCCCGGACGATCATCAGCGTCGGGATCGAGCTGATCCCGAACGCCTGCGCCAGCTCCGGCTGCGCCTCGGTGTCGACCTTGCCGAACACCAGGTCCGGGTTCTCCTCGGCGGCCTTCTCGTACACGGGGGCGAACTGACGGCACGGCCCGCACCAGGACGCCCAGAAGTCGATCAGGACGAAGTCGTTGTCCGTGACCGTCTCGTCGAAGTTGTCCTTGGTGAGCTCCACGGTGCTGCTCATGGCGTGCCTTCCCCTCATTTCTGGCTTTCCGGCTGCTGGCTGTCGCTGCCCGGTCCGCCCACGACAACGGCGGCCCGGGGCAGGCTATTCCGCGCGCGTACCCGTGTGGCCACCGCGCACACCACCCACCAGACTGTGCCCATGACGGAAACGGAATCCATCGCGTACGACGTCGTGGTGCTCGGGGCCGGGCCCGTGGGGGAGAACGTCGCCGACCGCACCCGCGCGGCCGGACTCTCCACCGCGATCGTGGAGAGCGAACTGGTCGGCGGCGAGTGCTCCTACTGGGCGTGCATGCCCAGCAAGGCCCTGCTGCGCCCGGTCATCGCCCGCGCCGACGCCCGCCGCACCCCCGGCCTGGCCCAGCTGGTCCAGGGCCCCCTCGACGTCGACGCGGTCCTCGCCCACCGGGACTACGAGACCTCCCACTGGCGCGACGACGGCCAGGTCGCCTGGCTCGACGGCATCGGTGCGGACCTCTACCGCGGCCACGGCCGCCTCGCCGGTACGCGCACGGTCGTGGTCGAGGCGCCCGACGGCACCCGGCGCACCCTGACCGCCCGGCACGCCGTCGCCGTGTGCACCGGCACCGGCGCCCTGCTGCCCGACCTGCCCGGCCTCGCCGACGTGAAGCCCTGGACGAGCCGCCAGGCCACCAGCGCCAAGGTGGGCGCCGGCCGCCTGATCGTGGTGGGCGGCGGTGTGGTCGCCGTCGAGATGGCCACCGCCTGGCGGGCGCTGGGCTCCGAGGTCACCGTCCTGGTGCGCGGCAAGGGCCTGCTGCCCCGCATGGAGCCCTTCGCGGGCGAACTGATCGCCGAGGCGCTCGTGGAGGCGGGCGTCGACCTGCGCACGGGCACATCGGTGGAGTCGGTGACCCGGGTCGACGGCACGGTCGTCGCCGTCACCGACAAGGGCGAGACCGTCGAGGCCGACGAGATCCTCTTCGCCACCGGCCGCACCCCGCGCACGGAGAACATCGGCCTGGAGACGGTCGGCCTGGAACCGGGCTCCTGGCTGACGGTCGACGACAGCCTGCGGGTGCCCGGCAGCGACTGGCTGTACGCGGTCGGGGACGTCAACCACCGCGCGCTCCTCACCCACCAGGGCAAGTACCAGGCGCGCGTGGCGGGCGCCGCCATCGCCGCCCGCGCCCAGGGCGTGCCCATCCTGGAGTCCGACCGCTGGGGCGCCCACGCCGCCACCGCCGACCACGCGGCCGTCCCCCAGGTCGTCTTCACCGACCCGGAGGCGGCCTCCGTGGGCCTCTCCCTCGCCGAAGCGGAAGCGGCCGGCCACCGGGTGCGCGCCGTGGACGTCGACTTCGCCTCGGTCGCCGGGGCGGGCCTGTACGCCGACGGCTACCGCGGGCGCGCCCGCATGGTCGTCGACCTCGACGAGGAGATCCTCCGCGGTGTCACCTTCGTCGGCCCCGGCGTCGGCGAACTGATCCACTCGGCGACGATCGCGGTGGCCGGCGAGGTCCCGATCGGCCGCCTGTGGCACGCGGTCCCGTCGTACCCGACCCTCAGCGAGGTGTGGCTGCGGCTGTTGGAGGCGTACCGAGGGTAGCCGTCATTCGGGCAGCGCGAAGCCCAGCTCCCGCGCTGCCCGTTCGGGCGTCGGCGTGTTCCACCGGGCGACGAGGGCCTCGTTCGACGTCAGCGAGCGCAGCTCCGCCCGGTCCAGGTAGAGCATGCCGTTGAGGTGGTCCGTCTCGTGCTGGACGATCCGCGCGGGCCAGCCGGTGAACTCCTCGTCCACCGCGGTGCCGTGCTCGTCCAGCGCGGTCAGCCGCACGCGCGCGTGCCGGGCCACCACCGCCTGCCAGCCCGGGACGCTCAGGCAGCCCTCGAAGAACGCGGCCCGACCGCCGCCGACACCGTCGTAGGACGGATTGACCAGGACGCGGAACGGCTGCGGCACCCGGCCGCGGGCCTCGCGGACCTCGTCCGGGACGGGCGCCGGGTCCTCGATGACGGCGATCCGCAGCGGGACGCCCACCTGGGGTGCGGCGAGGCCGACGCCGGGGGCGGCGCGCATGGTCGTCTGGAGTGCCTCGACGAAACGGGCGAACAACGCGGGGTCCAGCTGGCCGTCGTAGGGCTCGGCGGGGCGGCGCAGGACCGGGTCACCGGCCGCGACGATGGGCAACGGGCCGCCGGCGTCGAGGAGTTCGGCCACCAGGTCGGCGACCGGGCGGTCGGCGAAGGTGGTGTTCTCGCTCACGCCCGTGCGGTCGTGCGCCGTCGTCATGTCACTTTCGGATGCCATCGCACCAGCATGGCAGGCACCTCACGGGGTATCCGACGCCCCCTCTGCCTCTTGTGGCTCAGGTCACATGCACTCGCGGGAACTTTCGGTGCGGGCGCCCCGACTACTGCACCGCAACGGCCGTGACCGGCCACGTCCCCTGCCCCGGAGGAGCCCGCCGATGACCACCGCTCCCGCGACGGACGCGTCCCCGGCGTCCGCCGCCCCGTCCACCCCCTCCAGCTGGGCGCCCTTCCGCCCGCTGGTGCTGCGCCTGCACTTCTACGCCGGTGTCCTCGTCGCCCCGTTCCTGCTGCTCGCCGCCCTGAGCGGCCTGCTGTACGCGGCCTCCTTCCAGGCCGAGAAGATCGTGTACGCCCACGAGCTGACCGTCCCCGTCGGCGACAGCAAACTTCCGATCGGTGAGCAGGTCGCCGCCGCCCGCAAGGCGCACCCCGAGGGCACCGTCTCGGCCGTGCGGCCCTCCCCGGCCAAGGACGCCACCACCAGGGTGCTGCTCTCCGGCGTGCCGGGCGTGGCCGCCCCCCACACCCTCGCCGTGTTCGTCGACCCGTACACCGGCAAGGTGCGCGGCGACCTCGAACAGTACGGTTCCACCGGCGCCCTCCCGCTGCGCACCTGGATCGACGAGTTCCACCGCGACCTGCACCTCGGCGAGAACGGCCGCCTCTACAGCGAACTCGCCGCCAGCTGGCTGTGGGTGATATCCGCGGGCGGCCTGGTGCTGTGGTTCTCGCGCCGCCGCGCCCGCCGCACGGTGCGCGGCACCACCGGGCGGCGCCGCACCCTCGGCCTGCACGGCACGGTCGGCGTCTGGGCCGCCGCCGGGTTCTTCTTCCTGTCGGCGACCGGCCTGACCTGGTCGACGTACGCCGGGGCCAACATCGACGAACTGCGCACCTCGCTGCACCAGGCCACCCCCTCGGTGTCGTCGGCCGCGTCGGGCGACCACGCGGGCCACGGCTCCGCCACGGCCACCAGCGGCGGCGAGCACGGCGTCGGCCTCGACAAGGTCCTCGCCGCCGCCCGCGCCGAGGGGCTCGGCGACCCCGTGGAGATCGTGCCGCCCGCCGACGCGTCCTCCGCCTACGTCGTACGCCAGGTCCAGCGCAGCTGGCCCGAGAAGCAGGACGCGGTCGCCGTCGACCCGACCACCGGCGAGGTCACCGACGTGGTGCGGTTCGCGGACTACCCGGTGCTCGCCAAGCTGACCCGCTGGGGCATCGACCTGCACACCGGCGTCCTGTTCGGGCTGGTCAACCAGATCGCCCTGATGGGCCTCGCCGGCTGCCTGGTCCTGCTGATCGTGTGGGGCTACCGCATGTGGTGGCAGCGCGGTCGCGGCTCCGCGTTCGGCCGCCCGATCCCGCGGGGCGCCTGGCAGCAGGTGCCGCCGTACCTGCTCGTACCGTGCCTGGCCGCGGTCGCGGTCCTCGGCTACTTCGTACCGCTGCTCGGCATCCCGCTGGCCGCGTTCGTCGTCGTGGACGTGGTCCTCGGCGAGATCGCGCACCGGAAGGAGCGACGCCCGAAACCCCAGGTGCCGTCCGCCGGTTGAGGTGTGCCGCCGGTCGGTTGGCTGAGGTGTCGGTCAGTCCTGGGCCGTCGGGCGGACGACGATGTCGCCGATCTCGACGTCGTCGGGCTGCTCGACGGCGAAGGCGACGGCCCGGGCCACGGCGGCCGGCGGAATGGCGATCCGGTCGCGCTGCTCGACGATCCCGGCCCGGATCTCCGGATCCGTCATGCTGTCGGAGAAGTCCGTGTGCACGAAGCCCGGCGACACGACCGTCACCCGGAACCGGTCGCCGGCCTCCTGCCGCAGCCCCTCGGAGAGCGTGCGTACGGCGTTCTTCGTGCCCGCGTACACCGCCATCAGCGGCGAGATCCGCAGCCCGGCGGTGGAGACGACGTTCACGAAGTGCCCCGAGCCCTGCTCCCGGAAGACGGGGAGCGCGGCGGCGATGCCGTACAGCACGCCCTTGAGGTTGACGTCGACCATGTCCTCCCAGTCCTCGACGCGCAGGGCGTCCATGGCGGAGATGGGCCCGACGCCCGCGTTGCCGACGAGGACGTCGACCCGGCCGTACCGGTCCCGGGCCAGCTCGACCAGGCCGGCGAGGTCCGTACGGCGCCGTACGTCGGTGGCGAGCCAGGCGGCCTCGCCGCCCGACTCCTCGACGCGGGCGGCCACGGCTCGGAGCCGCTCGGATCGCCGCCCGCCGAGGACGACCCGGGCGCCGCGCTCGGCGAGCAGGAGTGCGGTGGCCTCGCCGATACCGCTGCCGGCGCCGGTGATCACGGCGACCTTGTCCTTGATTCCAGGCATGCCTGACATGGGGATTCCTCCCGGAGGGTGCTGAAGGCGGGGTGCGGGCAGACGTGCCCTACAGTGGAAGCGGAGGTGCCGCCACTTGGCCCCACCGTAAGTGGACGCGCCTCCACTTGGCAATGGAATCCGGTCCGGGGAGCGTGCTCGTCCGGGGAGGGATGTGTTCGATGGCCCGAGAACCGGGACGGCCGCTGCGGGCCGACGCGCAGCGCAACCGGGACAAGATCCTGGCCGCCGCCGTGCGCGTCTTCACCGAGGACGGGCTCGACGCGCACTTCGAGCGCATCGCCCGGGAGGCCGGCGTGGGCACCGGCACGCTGTACCGCAACTTCCCCACCAGGGAAGCCCTGATCGAGGCGGCCCACCGCAACGAGGTGGTCCAGCTGTGCGACGCGGTCCCCGGCCTGCTGGCCGCGCTGGAGCCGCGCGAGGCGCTGCGCGTGTGGATGGGGCGGTTCATCGACTACGCCACCGCCAAGACGGGCCTGGCCGACGCGCTGCGCGCGGTGGTGGCCTCGGGTGCCGACCCCTACACCCACAGCCACGCGCTGATGCGCGAGGCGATCGGCACGCTTCTGGCCGCCGGCGCCGCCGCCGGAACCGTACGGTCCGACGTCGGCGCCGACGACATGTTCGCCACGCTGGCCGGCATCGCGCTCACCTCCGCGCGGCCCGAACAGCGGGCGCAGGCCGAGCGGTTGCTCGACTTCACGATGGACGGGCTACGGCCGGGGTTGGTGAAGTGAGCGGTTGGGGGCGGGAGTTCGCCACTGGGGAGCCACCGGTGGAGGAGGCTCGGGTGGTTCACAACTCGTCGAACGACCCCGCGAGCGCCGAGGCCAGCCGCAGGTGGGGCCCGGCCTCGTCGTCGCGTCCCTGGCGTTGCAGGGTGCGGCCGAGCAGCAGCCGGGCGTAGTGCTCCACCGGGTCGCGCTCGACGAGCACCTTCAACTCGTCCTCGGCGCGCCGCAGTTGGGCGGAGTGGTAGTAGGCGCGGGCCAGCAGCAGCCGGGGTCCGGTCTGCTCCGGCACTTCCTCGACCAGGCTGCTCAGCACCTTGGCCGCGGCCGTGTAGTCCTTGGCGTCGAAGAACAGCCCCGCCCGTTCCCAGCGCTCCGCGGCGTCTCCGTGACCGTAGTACGTCGTCGTCTCCACGAGTCGACCTCCTTCGGGGGCCACAACTGTGCGGTTCGCTTGAAAATTCCACGGTCTGGGGGTGCGTGCTGGGGGTGGGATGGGTGTGCGGGCCAAACGGCCTGCGGGTTGAACGGGCTGCGGACTAAACCGGCTGCGGGCTAAACGGCCGTCGCCAGCTCGGCGTTCGCCCGCTCCAGTACGAGCGACAGGACGCGGCCCGCGGTCTCCAGCTCCGCCCGCGGGATGTCGGCGTACAGCCGGGCCGCGATCCTGAGACCCTCGGCCTGGGCGTGCTCGTGCAGGGCGCGACCGCGGTCGGTGAGGCCGAGTCGGCCGGGGGCCGGGGTGACGAGCGCTTGCGTCGCCGTCAGTTCGTCGACGGTCTGCCGCGCGGTCGCCTCGTCGAGGATGCGGACCGTGTCCAGGAGCCGCCCGACCAGCGAGTCGCGCTCCGCGGTACCGCCGTTGTCGGCGACGTTGCGCAGGGCGACGGTGTGGTAGAAGCCGAGGCCGACGGGGGCCAGTTCGACTTCGAGGAGGGTGCGGCTGGCGTAGTGGGCCAGCCCCAGGAGCCGACCGTTGACGGGAGTGGGGACGGGGGCTGTTGCCGGGGTGCTCATGACTGCTCCTCGATGTCGAGCGGTGTGATGTCGAGCGGTGCGTCGAGCAAGGTCCTCAGAACCTGGGTGAACTGCTCCGTACGGTCGCTGTCCCGCCCGCCCAGCGGCCCGAGCCACTGTTCGTGGAGCTGCTGGACCACGGCGACGGCTTCTTGTGCGACCTCAAGTCCGCGTGGGGTGAGCGACAGCTGGACGGCCCGCGGATCCGCGGGGTCCCGGCCGCGGTCGACCAGTGCCGCCGCCTCCAGGGCACGGGCCAGCTTCGAGACGTAGAGCGCCTCCAGCCCGGTGTGATCGGCGAGCTGCCGCTGACTGGGGTGCCGTCCACTGCGGTGCATCCCGAACAGGGTGCCCACCAGGGCGTACTGGGCATGGGTCAGGCCCAACGGGGCGACTGCGCGGTCGACGGCGACTCGCCATTTCGTGGACAGTCGCCAGAGCAGGAAGCCGGGGGTGGGGGGTTCGGGGGTTGTGCTCATAACGGATACCGTACATGGCTACTATGGCCATGGCTATTATTTTTCGGGCCGGGCGACCCGTCCTTCGTTCGAACATCGCTTCGGCCCGGCGGCCCGGCGGGGCGGCCGCCGGTGGCACGCCCCGCCGCACACGGATCACAGGGACCGGCGAGGGGGAAGAACTCGGTGGCCCGCAGCGGCCAGGGCCGGGCGCATGCGCCGGATCGCCTCGCGCACCACCGCACGGTCGCTGCCGAACGTGACGCGGAAGCAGTCCGGGGCACCGCCGAACTCGGTCCCGCAGTTCACCCGGACGTGGGCCCGCTCGCGCAGCAGGGCCGCCAGGGACATCCCCGCTCCGAGTCCGCCGCCCCGCACCCACAGGAACAGGCCCGCGCGGGGGACGTGGCAGGCGAGTCCCGGCAGGGCTCCCACGAGTTCGCGCACCAGGAGGTCGCGGTTTCCCCGCAGGTAGGCCAACAGGTCGCGCCACCAGTCGTCGTCCGCGCTGTAGACGGCTGCCATCGCGGTGCGCTGGAGGGTGCGGGCCGGCGCCACCCGGTAGCGGGCCGCGAGCCGTACCCGTGCCATGCGCCCGGAGTCGTTGATGTGGACGTACCCGCCGCCCAACCCGCTGAGGTTGAACGCCTTCGTCGGGCCGTTGAGCGTCATCACCGGCCGGCCCCGGGCCTCGGCGACCAGCGGCGTGAACGAGCCGTCGAAGACGAGGTCCGCGTAGATCTCGTTGGACACGCAGAGCAGCCCGTGGTCCTCGGCCACCGTCAGCAGCTCCGCGAGTTCCGCACGGCCGAAGACATGGCCGGTGGGGTTGTGCGGGTTGCACAGGTAGATACCGCGGGTGGCCGGGCCGACCGCCGCCCGCAGGGCCGCCGGGTCGAGCCCGCGTTCCGGGTCGAGAGGGACGGGGACGGGCCTGCACCCCGCAGCGGCGATCGTGCCCGGCACGACATGGTAAGAAGGCGCGAAGTACAGCACCTCGTCGTGCGGGGCGAAGAGTTCGGCCATCGCGGCGGTTGAGGCGGACACGATACCCGCGACCAGCCAGATGTCCTCGGCGTCAACTGCCGTGCCGTACCGCAGCCGGTAGCGGTCGACCAGGCAGGCGACCGCCGCCGAGTCACCGTCCTGCTCGGGGTAGGGGAGGGGCCGCCGCACTCTGGCGCCCAGCGCCGCCGTCACCTCCGGGCTCGTCATGAAGTCCATGTCGGCCACGTGGAGCGGTATCTCGTCGGGCGCGGCCGACTGCCACCGCCCCGACACCTGCCGGAGGGACACCTTCGGCTCGTTCTCGCGCCTCACCGCAGGCCCGCCCATATGCACCTCTCCCGCTCCGTGTGCCGGTTCCCGTGTTCCGTGCCGCGGCCCCGCCGCGGGGCCCGCACGTCAGTCCCGTGGTGCGATCCGCTCGCCGGTGTCCACGTCGCGCAGCGTGATCGCTTCGACGAGGCACGACTGCGCCGCGTCGACGACGAGCGGATCGGGAGCCGTCGGGGACGTCCGCACGTGCCCCTTCGTGCCGAGGACGGAGAACACGTGCGGTGCCGTGCTCGCGCATGCGCCCGAGCCGATGCACACCCTCCGGTCGATGGTCACCTCGTGACGCGTCGCGTGGTCCGTCGTACGGTCCGTCCCGTCCGCTGCCCGGTTCGCCGTGCGGTCTGCCTCTCCGGTTGCCCGGTCGTCCCCCTCCGGCATGCCGTGCGCGTCGAGCACGTCGGGTCCCTTCTCCGCGTCCGGTACGTCCTGTGGTCCGGTCACGGCGTCACCAGGCCACGGGCAGTGCGTCGAGACCCCGGTTGACCTCGCTGCGCTTCCACCGGAGCTTCTCCTCGGCGTCGGCCACCCGCAGTCCCGGCAGCCGGGCGGTGAGCCGTTCCAGTGCCACCCGCATCTCCAGCCGGGCGAGTTGGGCGCCCAGGCAGTGGTGAGCGCCGTGCCCGAAACCCAGGTGGGGGTTTCTGGTCCGGGAGATGACGAGCCGGTCGGCCTGCTCGAAGACCTCCTCGTCGACGTTTCCGGAGATCATCGCGGGGACCACGGCGTCGCCGGACCTGATGACCTCGCCGCCGATCTCCACGTCCTCGGTGGCGATGCGGACGAACCCGCCCGCCACGCCCAGGGGGATGAAGCGCAGCAGTTCCTCGACGGCGCCCGGGATCTTCGCCGGGTCGTCCACCAGCTCCCGCCATGCATCGGGGTGACGGGAGAGCACGTACATCGAGCTGGTCAACGCGTTCGCCGGTGAGCCGCTGCCGCCGAGCAGGATGGCGACGATCAGGTTCATCAGCTCGTCGTCGTCGATCCCGTCCTCTGCGGCCTGGGCGGCGATGAGGGAGTCGATCAGGTCGTCCCGCGGGTCGCGGCGGCGCTGCTCGATCAGCTTCAACAGGTAGGTCTCCAGGTCACGACGTGCCTGGTGGAGTTCGTCGGTCGAATGATCGCGGCGGCGCAGCATCTCCGCCAGCCGCTCGAAGTGGTGCCGGTCGGTGATCTCCATTCCCAGGAAGTCGCAGATGAGGGTGTAGGGGAAGGGGGTGGCGACATGTTCGACGAAGTCGGCGGGCGTACCCGCGGCCGTCAGGTCGTCAATGGCCCTGTCCATCGTCTCCACCACGCGTGGACGGAACAATTCGACGCGGCGGGCGGTGAACGCCCTGATCACCAGGCGTCTGACGCGCTGGTGGTCGGCCGCGTCGCGGGAGATCAGGGCACTCGCCGGCAGGACCTCCGGTGACAGCCGGGGGCGGTCCATCCCGATGGCGCGGGCCCGGGAGAACCGGGGGTCGGCCAGGACGGTCTTGACGTCGTGGTAGCGGGTGACCAGCCATGCCTCTCCGCCGACGGGCATGCGGACCCGGACGATCTTCCCGGACCGGCGGATGTCGCCCAGCTCCGGATCCAGGTCGAGCCGGTGCGGGGCACGGAAGGGGTAGGCGGGGACGACGGTGGACTGGGACACGGACGGTCTCCTCTCTGCTGCTCTCCGGTGTTCCGTGGGGGGCAGGGCACTCGGGCGCACTTGGGCTCCGGGGAACTCGGATGCGGGGGTTTCCGGGTCTGAGGGGGGCCAGGGTCTGGGGGAGGGGGGGGCCGGGGCCGACCCCGGGTGCCGGGGAGGGGGCTTCCGCGTCCCTCCGCGGTCTTTTTCACGGTCTTCTTCGCCGGTGGGCGCCTGCTCCGCGCGGCAGGGCGATGGGGCGGGTAGGGCGGGTGGAGCAGCAGGACGGCTGCCGGGCGGGTGCAGGCGACCCCGCGGGTCAGTAGGCCCCGGCCAGGATGTCCTCGTGGAGATTCCGCAACGGGCTCCCCGGATCGATGCCGGCCTCCGTGCGCAGCGCGGTCCTGGCCCTGCGGTACATGGCCAGGGCGTCACTCTGCCTGCCGCAGCCGCACAAGGCCCGCATCATGCACGCGTACAGGCTCTCGCGCAGCGGGTACCGGCTGATCTCCCGCCCGATCCGCTCGATCACCTCGTGGTGCCTGCCCCGGGACAACTCGGTTTCCACGAGGTTTTCGACTGCCGACATCCGCTGTTCCTCCAGCCAGTTCGCCTCGTTGCTGAGGTACAACGACAGGCCGGCCCCGCCCAGCGGACTGCCCTGCCACAGCGACAGAGCTGCCCGAAAGGACGCCGCCGCCGACTCCAGGTCACCGGCTTCCCGGTACTCGCGGCCACTCCGTGCCTGTCGCTGGAAGGCAATCAGGTCCAGCTCGTCCTCCCCGCACTTGAGGGAATACCCGCCGCCGTGGCCGACGAGGCGGTCGGCGTCCGCTCCAAGGTCCTTGCGCAACTGCCAGGCGTACGTTCTGATGTTGCGGACCGCCGAGGCCGGCGGGCTGCCGTCCCACAGGTACTCGACGATCTGGTCGATGTATAAAATCTCGTTGGTGCGCAGCAGCAGTACAGCAAGCAGCTCCATCTTCTTGCCACGTGGCGTGATTCTTTCCCCGGTCGTTCTCGTGAATCGCAGCGTGCCAAGGATGTTAAATTCCATAACCCTCCCTATCGCCAGGGATGATAGAACCTACGAGAAAGGGTGAATTGCGGATCGACCGCGATTGCTGCATCTTGGCGATGATTGAAGCAGGCGAGCGGTAATGGGGCAAGGGGCGACTTGTTAAAGTGTGGGCAACCGGCCGGACGGATTGTGTTCACCGGGGCAGCGGATTGTGTTCGCCGGGGCAAGGGTGTGCGATGCCGGATTGTCTGTGCCCTGTTGTGCCGCCCGTACGGCTCTGTCGCACCCGGTCCGCGCAGGGTCTCCCGGCGCCGCCGCGATGTCCGTTCGGCACAGACCGGTGCCCCGGCGACCCGGCACGCGAGCATCCGCGACGCCTTCCGGAACCCGCCGTCGGACCGGGGCCGAGGTGGTCGCACTCCGGGTCCCTTCGATAGCGTCACCAGGGGCTTCGGCCTCGCCCACCCCGTGCCGTGCGTCCGGCCACCGCTCCGTCCGCGACGGCCCGTGGCGCCCGGCTCCGATCACCTCTCTAGGAGCGACATGAAGGTCCTCATCGCCGGTGGCGCCGGCTTCATCGGCAGCACGATCGCGTCCGCCTGCCTCGACACCGGCATCGAACCAGTCATCCTGGACAACCTCGTGACCGGCCGCAAGGAGTTCACCGAGGGACGGGTCTTCTACGAGGGGGACATCGCCGACGGACCGCTCGTCGACCAGATCTTCGCCGAACACCCCGACATCGAGGCGGTCATCGACTGCGCGGCGCTGATCGTCGTGCCGGAGTCGGCCGACCAGCCGCTGCGCTACTACACCGAGAACGTCGCCAAGGGCATCCAGTTCGTCGGACACGTGGTGCGCAACGGCTGCGAGCGGTTCCTCTTCAGCTCCTCGGCGTCCATCTACGCCACCGGTACCGACTTCGGCGTGGACGAGACCTCGCCGCTCGCACCCATGAGCCCCTACGCCCGGACCAAGGCCGTCTTCGAGACGGCGCTGGAGGACGTGGCACGCGCCCGTGAACTGCGGGTCGTCTCCCTGCGCTACTTCAACCCCATCGGCGCCGACCCCGAGCTGCGCACCGGTCTCCAGAACCGCAGGCCCACCCATGCCCTGGGGAAGATGATCGAAGCCCTCAACGCGGGCGAGGAGTTCCAGGTCACCGGCGTGGAATGGCCCACACGCGACGGGTCCGGCATCCGTGACTACGTCCACGTGTGGGACCTGGCCCAGGCCCACCTCAAGGCGCTGCACGCCTTCGACAGCCTGGTCCCCGCGGACGGCGACGAGGACCCCTACCTGGTCGTCAACCTCGGCACCGGCACCGGCACCACCGTGCGCGAACTGCTCGCCGCCTTCAACTCCGTCACCGGCACGCCGCTGCGTTCGGCCGAGACCGGACCGCGCCCCGGCGACAACGCCGGCGCCTTCTCGCGCGGTGACCGGGCCGGCTCGCTGCTGGACTGGCGCCCGCAGCTGTCCGTCGAGGAGGGCATCCGCGACACCCTGCGCTGGTTCGAGATCCGGGAGTCCCGGATCTCCTTCACCGACTGACGGTTCACCGGCCGGCCGTCGGACGGGCCCGGTGCACCAACGCGCTCACAGCAATAGCCGGCTGCTCACCTGACGGTGGATGCACCATGTATCTTTCGCGGATATCCCGTAGATCTCCCTGTCCTAATATTTGAAGGGCAAAGGCACGTGCCTTTGAGGACAAAAGCACGTGCCCGTTCAGTCACCCGGAGTGGAAGGGAGTTTGCCATGATCCGCGAGGAATCCCGTGACTTGACGGCGATGCTGTACAAGGCTTGCGCCTGATCCCTGCATCAAGGAGGGGTCGACCCTGCCGGTCGGCCCCTCCCCCGCCGGCCCTGTCGGCATCTCTGGGCAATGCGAATTCTCAGGTGGTGGCTTTGAGTAGTAAATCCCTGCCTTATCGGCGAAATGTGTCCGGCGGTGAGTTCGCCGCCCCCCGTGTTCTCGATGTCGACGCCCTGCGCCGCATGTGGCAGCCATGGATCACGATGACGTCCGAGGAGAGCACCCACCTGCTCGCACGGAACGCGTCCGTCATCTGGCACCACGTCTGCCCCACGGATCCCGACGATGTACTCGCACGGCCCTGGACGGCCATGTACGGCAGCGGCGGACTGCGCCGCTTCGTCGTCGGCCAGGCGCGCACGAGCGACCACCTCGCGGAGCCGACCACCGACTGCCCGCCCGCGATGGCGGAGTTCCGCGCCACCTGGAGCGGCTGGCTGCACGGCGACGATCCGCTGCGCCGGCTCCAGGCGGTCGCACTGCTGGGCACCCTGACGGCCACCCTTCCGGTACTGGACACCCCCGAGCCGGACGTGCGCCGGGGCGGCCCGGTGCACCAGCACTACTGCTACGAGCGGGCCAAGGCCATCCGCTCCCGCGACACCGGCCACGCGCCCAGCGACGCGGTCATGGAGTACCTGGCCCGGCACGCCGACGAGCCGGCCGTACGCATGCTCGCCACGATCAGCATGGTCGCCGTCTCCATCCGACTGCGCCGCAGTCCGCAGTCCGCCGCCGGCTGGCTCCGGCACGGTGAGAGCCTGCTGCCCGAGCTGGCCGCGCACCACCCCGCATGGCTGGGCCTGCTGCTCCAGACCCGCTTCTACCGGGTGGCCGCGCTGGACCACGCGACACGGGAGGAGGGCGACGCGGCCCTCGCGGCCCTGCGACGCGCCTCCGACGCCGGGCGCGGGCTCAGGGACGTCGTCGGCGACTCGCCCGTCCTGCACCACCTGTGGCTGGAGACCCACCGCCTGCTGCTGGAGAGCAGGGTGAAGTACCAGGTGGGGCGCGGCGACCCGCAGGACGTGCTGGAGGCCGTGGCCGAACTCGATGTCATCGAGCCGCATTACCCGGAGAGCCGGCTCCCGATCGGTGAACTCCACGCCGGTGTCGGCAACCTGAAGGAAGCGGCGGTCGCCTTCGAACAGGCCGCGGCCGGGGGCGAGATCCGCGGTGCGGTGGCCGCGTACCGGGCGTACGAGTGCCACCGGGAACTGGGCGACACGGACCGGGCGCGCAGGTCCCTCGACCTGTTGCACGACCTCGACCCCGCGGCCGACACCTCCGGCCTCGACGTCTGAGCCGGTCCGCCGTACCGGTCGTGGCCCCGCGGCCACGGCGGGGAGCCGGACACAGGAGCCACAGCGGCGGCCCGCGCGAAGGGCGGCCAGGAACAGAGGGGCATCGCGTTGATCAAGGAATGGTGGAGGTCCAACGTCCCCACGGACGCGTCCGCCCGCCGGTTCGTGACCGCCTCGCTCGTCGACAGCTTCGGCAGTGGGGTGCGGTCCACGATCTTCCCGCTCTTCCTCGTGCTGGTGGCCGGACTGCCGGTCGGGCAGGTCGGGCTGGGCCTGGTCGTCGCGGGCCTCGTCGGCCTGGTGGTCTCCCCGTCGGCCGGCCGGCTCTGCGACCGCACGGACCCCCGCCGGGTGCTGTTGACAGGCTATGGCGGCCAGGCGCTCGTCTCCTGTGGGCTGGTCCTCATCCATACGTTCTGGGTGTTCTGCGTCCTGATGTCGATCGGCAAGGTCGCCTCACAGACCTCCCGTATCGGCCGCAACAGCCTGATCGCCTCGCTCGGCAGCGACCGCCGCAACATCGTCAAGGCCCAGACGAACGTCTTCGTCAACCTTGGCATGACCCTGGCGATGGGGCTGAGTGCCGTCGTCCTGGCCGTCGGCACCCGGTCCGCCTACGTCGCCGGGTTCGTCCTCGACGCGGTCACCTTCTGCGTAGCGGCGCTGCTCCAGCAGGGCGTGCGCCTGCCGGCCCGGCCCGTTGCCGCGAGCGCGGCGCCCGCGCCGGTGACGAAACCCTGGCGCACGGCACTCGGCGACCACCGCTACGCGACCGTCGCCGCCCTCAACGGCCTGCTGTACTTCCACCAGAGCGTGCTGTTCCTCGGCATCCCGCTGTGGATCGCGTCGCAGAACAGACTGCCGCACGTGGTGACCACGGCGGTGTTCGTCCTCAACATGCTGCTCACCACGCTGTTCCAGGTGCGCTTCTCCGCCTCCGTGAGCGGTGCGCGTGCCGCCGGCCGCGCCTGGCGCAGCGCGGCGGCCGGCGTCACCGTCGCCTGCCTCCTGGTGTCCGCGGCCGACCGGCCGGGCTCCGGGGTGGTGAACACCGTGTTCGTCGTGGCCGCGGCCGTCTTCTTCACTTTGGGCGAACTGTGGTTCTCGGCGTCGGAGATGGAGATCTCCACCGACCTCGCCCCGCCGGACCAACGCGGCCTGTACCAGGGCGTCTTCACGCTGGGGAGGGACGTCGTGGAGACGCTGGCACCGCTGTTCACGGCCCTGCTCTGCGTGTCCCTCGGCCGGAGCGGCTGGCTGCTGCTGGCGGCCGGGTTCGCGGTGTTCGCCCTTGTGGCCCCGGCGGCCGTGGGCTGGGCGGCCCGTGAGACCGCCCCGCGGGCGCACGCCGCCGCTGACGGTACGTGACGGGAACCGGGAGGCCACGGACCGGTCGAGCCGGACGGTAAGAGCGGGACGAAGAGGACGAGGAAGACGGGGAAGACGAGGAAGACGAGGGAAGGGGGGAAGAGCAGAAATGGAGTACACGAGTGTGAAGGGGATTCGCCCGTCCGGGCCGTCGTTCGCAGGCGCCGATCCGGACACCACCGTGATCACGCTGGGGCCGGAGGGAACGGACGCGCACCACGTGGCATGCCGGTTCCAGGACGTCGTCCTCGTTGACTCGTTCCCGGAGGCGATGGCGTGCGCCTGGCGGCAGGATGTCGCCGCCCTGATCTGCGCCGGATATGTGGACAGGGACGCCGACGGCGTCGTCGACTCCTGGGTGAGTCTGCACTTCCGCTACACCGGGCGCATGGAGATGGTCGGCTCCTGGGCCGAGCCCACCAAACCGATGTGCGTCGCGGTGAACACCCGCCGTGTCGGACCCGGCGGCGAGGCGCGGTCGGTGGCGCTGCACCCGTCCACCGAGGCGTTCGCCGAGCGCTACCTGCCGCACGCCGAACGGATCTATGCGCCCGCCAAGCCCCTCGCGGTCGGCATCGCGGCGGCGGGCCGGGCCGACGCCTGCATCGGCTCGCTCGACATCGCCGGACGCGACCCCGGCCTCCGGGTGGTGCACACCTTCCAGCCCTCCATGCTGTGGTGCCTGTACCGGCGTGTCGCCGACGACGGGCGGAGTCGGGTCTCGTGAGCGCTCCCGGCCCGATCCGTACCGTGGCCCTCCTCGGGGCCGGCCTCATGGCACACGCCCTCGCGCCGCGCCTGCGCGGCGAGGACCGCGTGCTGCGCCTGTACAACCGCACCCCCGCCCGCGCCGAGCGGATGGCCGGGCCGGGCGACACCGTCTGCCTCACCCCCGCCGATGCCGCGACCGGGGCCGACGCGGTGTTGTCCCTGGTCACCGACGACGACGCCAGCGCCGCGGTCTGGTTCGGCGACCACGGCGCCCTGCGCGGCACCCGCCCTGGAACGGTGGCGTTGGAGTGCTCGACGCTGTCCCCCCGGTACACCGACACCTGGGCGCGGCGGTGCCGCGCGGCGGGCGCGCTCCCCGTGGACTGCGCGGTCACCGGCAGCACGCCGCGGGCCGCCGAGGGGACCCTCATCGGGTTCGCCGGGGCCGAGGACGACGCGCTGTCGGCGGCACGGCCACTGCTGGCGGTCTTCACCGAGCGCATCGTGCACTTCGGCCCTCCCGGAGCGGGCATGCGGTACAAGCTCGTGCACAACCTCGCCGCCGCGACCGCCCTCGTCGGCCTGGCCGAGTCCCTGCGGCTCGGCGAGACGCTGGGGCTGAACCCGTCCGACGTCGTCCACACCCTGGCGGACATCGGATGGGCCGCCCCAGTGGCGCAGTCCAAAGCCGCCGCCATGGTGAGCGGCGACCACACGGACGTCATGTGCTCGGTCGCGAACCTGAGTAAGGACGTGCGCTACGCCTGCCAGGCCGCCGCCGAGTCGGGAGTCCGGCTGCCGGTCGCGCACGGAGTCGGAGAGCAGTTCGCGGCGGCCGTTCGCGCGGGGGCCGGGGATCTCGACATGGGTGCTGTCCGGTTGGCCTCCGGATGACTCGCGCGCCGAAGGGCCCCTGCCCGCCGTCCGCGCCACGTCCGGCCTTCCCGGCCGGCGGTCGGCCCTCGTCCGCCGGCCGCCGCCGTCCACCGTCGTCCGGCCGTGTCCATCGCCCGTATGCATGAGAGGGAGCCCCCATGTACGTCAACGGCATTCAGCCGTCCGCCGACGAGCTGACCGCGGCCTTCTTCGGGCACACACGTTTCGTCCCGGCAGCGGACCGGCTGCGGATCGGCCGACGCCTGGCCGTGCACCTGGACCGGGCCGCGTCCTGGTGCACCGCGCACCTGGGCGACGGCGCCGCGCTGTACCTGGCCGGTTCGCTCGCCCGGTCCGAGGCGTCTGTGGTCGGTACCGGCCACGACGTGGCACTCGCTTCCGACCTGGACTTCGTCCTCGTCGTCGACGACCCGGACGGCCCCGGCGCGGACGGGAAAGACGGGGACGATCCGGCCGGGGCAGGTGCGAGCGGTGGCGGACCGGCCGGGACGGCGGCGGCCGAAGTGTTCGCGCGGGCCATGAACGCCCAGGCACCCGACCTGCTCACCACGTGCTTCCACGTGCGGCGCCGCGACCTGCCACGCGTCCGGTCCTTTTTCGGCGTCGACCTGTGGCTGGGCCTGCCCCACCCCCTGGCCGGCGGTGGAACGCCGCCCGGAACGCCCGCACCGCGGGTGGGACCTCGCGAAACGCTGGAGGTCGTGGTCCACCAACTCGCCGCACTGCTGTTGCTGCCGCCCCAGCCGGGCGGAGTCCGCGGGTCGTCGCGGCAGCAGCTTCGCAAACTCCTCCTCGAAGGGCTGCGAGCGAACGTGCCGGTCCCGTCGGACGGGGTCCTGCGGTACGCCGACATTCTGGGGCCCGCCGGCGCAGTGGCCGCCGACGGCCTGCTGGCCGCTGCGCAGACCGAGGCGCTCGTGCGGGCCAGGGAACTCTCCCTGCCCAACCCGATCGGCTCCGGCCAGGCGGTCGAGGCGGCAGTCGGACTCCTCCAGCGGTTGTTCGTACCAGAGGCCGGCACCCGGGTCCTCCCGGAGACGCTCGACGTGCTGGAGGAGCGGCTGGGCGGGCGCGGCGACGTCCTCAGCGTCTTCCAGACCGCCCTCACCGCCATGTTCCTGCTCGTCCACAGCGATGTGCCGGCGGCCCGGGAGGCGGCGGCCGGCGTCCTGCTGCGCGCCTGGCGGGCGGCGGACCCCGCCGACCTGACCGAAGCGGCACCCCACCGGGCCGCGATGTGCACCTGGACGCCCCGGGACTTCGTGCGGGATCAGGCCGTACACACGGACACCACGCTGCGGGCCATGCGCGCCCTGCGCCTCGACTACTACGGCCGTCTCGGGCCCCACAACTTCGGCAGACGGCCGTCCGACTCCTACACCTGGCATCACCCCCGCGAAGGAGCGACGCAGCGATGAACACAGGCCGGACCGTCCGGGGCGGGGACACCGCTCCCCGCGACGGCGAACACTGGGCCGACTATCCCGGCTGGGTCCGCGAACTGCCGGAGGCGGACGTGCGGTTCCCGGGCGCGCGCGGGCATCTCGTGGGCGGCATGCACGGCCAGGTCGTGCTGTGGTCCTTCCCCGACGGCGGTACGGTCCTCAGCCACGCGCACGGTCCCCAACTGGGGTTCGTCATCGCCGGCCAGGTGGACCTGGAGACGCCGGACGGAGTCGTGTCGTACCACTCCGGCGGCTGCTTCTCGCTGGCGCGGGACGAGCCGCACGGGGCGGTCATCCACCCCCGGTCACTGGTGGTCGAGGTGTTCCAGGAGCACGACCGGCACTCCGCGCGCCCGAGCGGGAACCCCAGGCCCGGTACCGGCGATGCCTGACCCCTGCGAGGTCCTCCCCACGGCCGACGGACCGCGTCGGCCGGCAGCCGGAGCCCACGACGTCCTGTTGAGCGCGGACCGCGTCATCCTGGGCGGTTCGGGCGCGGTCGTCCCCCGCGGGGCGGTGCTGGTCAGGGACGGAGCCATCGTGTGGACGGGCCCGCTCGACCGCCTCCCCCCAGAACTGGGCGGCGACCGTGCTCGTGAAGGCTGCGACGCCGCCGACGGCGGCCGGTCCGAACGCGTCGGCCACTGCGGGCACGCCGGCTGTGTCGAGCACGTACGGCTCCCGGGTGCGTCGCTCCTGCCGGGACTGATCGAGGGCCACACGCACCTCGCACTGGACGCCGGGCCCGACCCCATGGGAGCCCTGGCACGTCGGCTCGGAGCAGGGGAGTACGAGGGCGTGCTGGCCCTCATGCGGGCCAACGCCGCCCGCATGGCCGCGTCCGGGATCACCACGGCCCGGGACCTGGGGGCGCCCGCGCACCTGGAGCACATCCTCCGGCAGGAGATCGACGACGGGCGGAGCCCCGGCCCCCATCTGGTCGGCTCCGGAATCCCGCTGACCACGCCCGGCGGTCACTGCGCGGTGATGGGCGGGGCCTGCGACAGCGACGAGGCCGTGGCGGACCTCGTGCGGCGCAACCGGGGCCAGGGCGCGCAGTGGATGAAGATCATGGTCACCGGAGGCTTCCTCACCGCGGCCTCCTCGCCCTTCCACAGCCAGTTCTCCGCGCAGCGGCTGCGGTATGCGGTCCGCGCGGCCCACGACGCCGGGCTGATGGTCGCCGCGCACGCCCACGGCACTCAGGGGATCGTGCGGGCGGTGGAGGCGGGTGTGGACTCGGTGGAGCACGGGACGTGGATGACCCCCGACGGCTTCCGCGTCGATCGGGACACGGTGGCGCTCATGGCCGAGCGGCAGGTGGCGCTCAGCACGACGGTGAACCATCGCGCCCGCGGTGCCACCGGTCGGCTGCCTTGGGAGCAACGTCTGGAACAGCTCCAGGTCATGCGTGCGGCGGGTGTGTCACTGGTCGTCAGTACGGACTCCGGCATCGGCGGTACCCCCCACGACAGCCTCAGCCGCGCCCTGGACCTCTACCGCGACCTGGGCCTGTCGGCGCTGGAGGTCATCGAGACGGCCACCGGCGGGACGGCGAACGCCCTCGGCCTGGGCGGGGTGACCGGCAGGATCGCGCCCGGCCTGCGTGCCGACCTCGTCGCGGTGCCGGGGGATCCGAGGACAGACCTCGCGCTCCTGCACCGGCCCTTGCTCGTCATGGTCGCCGGACGAACTGTCAGGACGGCGTGACGAGTACTGCGGGAAGCTGACCTGGTCCACCACCTGGACCCCGTCCGCGGCCCCCCTTCAGCCGGGTCGGCACCCCGCGCCCGGCGTACGACACCCCGGCCATCCGCGGCCCTGGAAAACGACTCGAACGACCACGGCACGTGCGCACTCGGCGCTCCCGGCCTCTCCACAACGGCACGGGTGGCGGCGCCCGGCGCCTCCGGCCCCGCCGTGGGCCTGCTGCGCGAAGCGGTGCTCGCCGCCGTGCTCGCCGGTGACCACCGGCCCGGCGACCGGGTCCGGGAGGCGCCGCTCGTGGCCCGGC
Organism: Actinobacteria bacterium OK074; assembly: GCA_001298575.1. Taxonomy (GTDB): domain Bacteria; phylum Actinomycetota; class Actinomycetes; order Streptomycetales; family Streptomycetaceae; genus Streptomyces. The sequence goes on along the minus strand of LJCV01000088.1, from coordinate 42,467 downwards.
CCGGCCTCTCCCGCCGTGCGGTGCGGGCGGGGCTGTAGGCGCTGGCGGAGGAGGGCATGCTCGATCCGCTTCCGGGCGGCGTGAGCGCCGTGCCCACCGTCACCGTGAAGGACGTCCTCGATCTCTACGCCCTGCGCGCCGGCCTCGGCGCGCTGCTCATCCGCCGCGTCGCCATGCTCGGCCCCGGGCGCCTCGGTCCGGCCGGGGTGGCCCTGGCGGAGGTCCGTACGGCGGCCAGGGAGCACGACCACGCCCGTATCCGCGAAGTCGACCCGCGCTTCCGGGACGCCTTCGCCCGCCCCGCGGACCTCCCGCACCTTCGAACGCCTCACGGCCCGGCTGCGGATGTTCGTCACCGTCCTGGACACGGACTACAGCCAGGCGTTCGACACCATCACCACCGAGGACGCGGTCGTCTACGACGCGTTGCGCGACGCCGACGGGAACGAGGCCGCCCGGCTGTGGCGGGTGAAGATCGAACGCTGCGTCCGCTGCATGATCGCCCAGCCCCCCGGGAGGGCGGCGCCGCCCCGCATCTGTGGACCAGGCCGGCGGGCAGACCCCGTCTGCGCCCGGAGGAGCCCCGGGGCGCCGCGCACCGAGACAGCGGCAACTCCAGCCGCCCTCAAGCGAGTTGACGACGGCTCACATGGCGCCGCGAATGGCCCGCTCGAAGCCCTCGACATGGCCGCGGGCGAGCCGTGCCGCCCGGTCGGGGTCGCCCGCGACGATCGCCTCGATCAACGGCCCGTGCTCCTCGACGTGCCCGGCCATGTCGGACAGCCGGTCGACGAACAGGCACCAGATGCGCGTGGCCAGGTTGTCGTGGCGGACGAGGGTGTCCTCCAGGTAGGGGTTGTGGGTGGCGGCGTAGATGGCGCGGTGGACCCGCAGGTCGAGGTGCATCAGCTCGGCGGCGTCGTGCCGACGGGAGTCCACGGCCGCCAGTTGCCGCCGCAGCGCCGTCAGGGCCGCGCGGTCCGCGGCCGTGGCCCGCCGTGCCGCCTGGGCGGCGGCCAGCGGCTCCAACTCCTGGCGCACCTCGGAGATATGGGCCAGGTCGGTGATGTTGACGTCGGTGGCGAAGGTCCCGCGCCGCGGGTAGGTCGTGATCAGGCGCTCGTACTGGAGCCGCTTGAGGGCCTCGCGCACCGGAGTGCGTCCGACGCCGAGGGACTGTGCCAGCTGCTCCTCGTTGATCGGTGCGCCGGGGCGGATCTCCAGCATGACGAGCCGGTCGCGGACGGCGCGGTAGGCGCGTTCGGCGAGGGAGAGTTCCTCGCCCATGGGTTCGGTCGCCACCTGCTGCATGAGGCCCCCTTGACCGGTCCGGCAAGCTCACATACCTTACCGCAGAGGCTGATATATCAGTTGCTCATTAGTTGGCTCTCAGGATGGTGCTCAGATGGCAGCTCAGATGGCGGCGAACCCGTCGATCAGCACGTTCACCTCCTCCTCCACCACCTCCTCCCTCTCCACTCCGCTGAGCGAGCTGGACCCGGACATCGCCGCCGCCGTCGATGCCGAACTGCGCCGCCAGCAGTCCACCCTGGAGATGATCGCCTCGGAGAACTTCGCCCCGGCCGCCGTCATGGAGGCCCAGGGCTCGGTGCTGACCAACAAGTACGCCGAGGGCTACCCGGGCCGCCGCTACTACGGCGGCTGCGAACACGTCGACGTCGTCGAGCAGTTGGCCGTCGACCGGGTGAAGGAACTCTTCGGCGCCGAGGCCGCGAACGTGCAGCCGCACTCGGGCGCCCAGGCCAACGCGGCCGCGATGTTCGCGCTGCTCGACCCCGGCGACACGATCCTCGGGCTCGACCTGGCGCACGGCGGCCACCTCACCCACGGCATGCGCCTCAACTACTCCGGCAAGCTCTACAACGTCGTGCCCTACCACGTGCGCGCCGCCGACCTCCGGATCGACATGGGCGAGGTCGAGCGTCTCGCCCGTGAGCACCGGCCCAGGATGATCGTCGCCGGCTGGTCGGCCTACCCCCGGCGGCTGGACTTCGCGGAGTTCCGCCGGATCGCGGACGAGGTGGGCGCGTATCTGCTGGTGGACATGGCGCACTTCGCGGGACTGGTGGCCGCGGGCCTGCACCCGAACCCGGTGCCGTACGCCGACGTCGTCACGACCACCACCCACAAGACCCTCGGCGGTCCGCGCGGCGGGGTGATCCTCAGCCGGGCCGGCCTGGCCAAGAAGATCAACTCCGCGGTCTTCCCCGGCCAGCAGGGCGGCCCGCTGGAGCATGTGATCGCGGCGAAGGCGGTGGCCTTCAAGGTCGCGGCGGGCGAGGAGTTCAAGGAGCGCCAGCGGCGCACCCTGGAGGGGGCCCGGATCCTGGCCGGACGGCTGCTGGCCGACGACGTCGCCGAGGCCGGGATCAGCGTGCTGACCGGCGGCACCGAGGTCCACCTGGTCCTCGTCGACCTGCGTGGCTCCGCCCTCGACGGGCGGCAGGCCGAGGACCGGCTGCACCGCGTCGGCATCACCGTCAACCGCAACGCGGTGCCCTTCGACCCCCGCCCGCCGATGGTCTCCTCGGGACTGCGGATCGGCACCCCGGCCCTGGCCCCCCGAGGCTTCGGCGCGACGGAGTTCCGGGAGGTCGCCGACATCGTCGCGGAGGCACTGAAGGGCGAGCGGCCCGACGACGAACTGCGCGCCCGAGTCGGAAAGCTCACCTCCGCCTTCCCCCTTTACGGAGGCCCCGCATGACCGCCACGCCGCTCCCGGAACACCCGGACTTCCTCTGGCGCAACCCCGACCCGCGCCCCTCCTACGACGCCATCGTCGTCGGCGGCGGAGGGCACGGCCTGGCCACCGCCTACTACCTGGCCAAGAACCACGGCATCACCAACGTCGCCGTCCTGGAGAAGGGCTGGCTGGCCGGCGGCAACATGGCCCGCAACACCACGATCATCCGCTCCAACTACCTGTGGGACGAGAGCGCGGCGATCTACGAGCACGCGCTGAAGCTGTGGGAAGGGCTCCCGGAGGAGCTGGACTACGACTTCCTGTTCAGCCAACGCGGTGTCCTCAACCTCGCGCACACCCTCCAGGACGTCCGCGAGGGCATGCGCCGGGTCAACGCCAACCGCCTCAACGGAGTCGACGCCGAGTGGCTCACGCCGGAGGAGGTCGCCGAGGTCTGCCCCATCGTCAACGTCTCGACCCGCACCCGGTACCCGGTCCTCGGCGGCACCTTCCAGCCGCGGGCCGGCATCGCCAAGCACGACCACGTCGCCTGGGCGCTGGCCCGCGGCGCCGACCGGCTGGGCGTGGACCTGATCCAGGGCTGCGAGGTCACCGGCTTCGTCAAGGACGGCGACCGGGTCGTGGGCGTCGACACCAACCGCGGCCGCATCCTCGCCGGCCGGGTCGGCCTCGCCGCGGCCGGGCACAGCAGCGTGCTGGCCGAGCTGGCGGGCGTCCGGCTGCCGGTGCAGTCGCACCCGTTGCAGGCGCTGGTCTCCGAACTGCACGAACCGGTGCACCCCACCGTCGTCATGTCCAACCACGTGCACGTCTACGTCTCCCAGGCGCACAAGGGCGAACTGGTGATGGGCGCGGGCGTCGACTCCTACAACGGCTACGGGCAGCGCGGCTCCTTCCACGTGATCGAGCAGCAGATGGCCGCCGCCGTCGAACTGTTCCCCGTCTTCGCCCGCGCCCACGTGCTGCGCACCTGGGGCGGCATCGTCGACGTCACCCCGGACGCCTCCCCGGTCATCGGCGCCACCCCCGTCGAGAACCTCTACGTCAACTGCGGCTGGGGCACCGGCGGTTTCAAGGCCACCCCGGCCGCCGGCTGGACCTTCGCGCACACCATCGCCACGGGCGAACCGCATCCCCTGAACGCGCCCTTCGCCCTCGAACGCTTCACCACGGGCGCGTTGATCGACGAACACGGCGCCGCGGCCGTGGCCCACTGAGGAGGACACCGTGCTGCTGATCACCTGCCCATGGTGCGGGCCGCGGGACGAGACCGAGTACCACTACGGCGGACAGGCCCACGTTCCCCACCCGGAGAACCCCGCGGACCTCACCGACGAGCAGTGGGCCCGGTACGTCTTCTACCGCGACAACCCCAAGGGCCCCTTCGCCGAGCGCTGGATGCACAGCACCGGCTGCCGTCGCTGGTTCAACGTCCTGCGGGACACCGCCAGTCACGCGGTGCTCGCCTCCTACCGGCTCGACGAGCCCCGCCCTGGAGACAACCGATGACCGACCAGCACTTCCGGCTCGGGCAGGGCGGCCGGATCGACCGCTCCGCCGTCCTGCGGTTCACCGTCGACGGGCGGGAACTCACCGGGCACCCCGGCGACACCGTCGCCTCGGCGATGCTGGCGAACGGGCTCGTCGAGGTCGCCCCGTCGCTCTACCGAGGCCGCCCGCGCGGCATCGTCACCGCGGGCGTCGAGGAGCCCAACGCCCTGCTGCAACTGGGCGGTTCGTACTCCGAGGGGATGCTCCCGGCCACGACGACGGAGCTGTACGACGGCCTGAGCGCCACGACGCTCTCCGGGATGGGCCGCCTCGACCCGGGCGACGACCCCGCTGTCTACGACAAGAAGTACGTCCACACCGACGTCCTGGTCGTCGGCGCCGGACCGGCCGGACTCGCCGCCGCGTCCGCTGCCGCCGCCTCCGGCGCCCGGGTGATCCTCGTCGACGACCAGCCCGAGTGCGGCGGTTCGCTGCTCTCCGGGCCCGGCCTCCCGCGGTGGGCCGCCGAGGCCCGCGCGGCACTCGACGCCGCCGCCGAGGCCGTCGTCCTGCACCGCACCACCGCCTTCGGGTCCTACGACGACAACTACGTGCTGGCCCTCCAGCGGCGTACCGACCACCTCGGAGCCGCCGCCCCGCAGGGCGTCTCCCGTCAGCGGCTGTGGCACATCCGGGCCCGCCAGGTCGTCCTGGCGACCGGTGCGCACGAACGTCCGCTGACCTTCGCCGGCAACGACCGCCCCGGCGTGATGCTGGCCGCCGCCGTGCGCACCTACCTCAACCGGTACGCCGTGGCCCCGGGTTCGCGGGCCGTGGTGGGCACCACCAACGACAGCGCCTACGACACGGTCGCCGATCTCCATGCCGCGGGCGTCGACATCGCCGCCGTCGCGGACGCGCGCCCCGAACTCTCGCCCCGGGCTGCCGAGTTGGCCGCGCGGACCGGGGTGCGGGTGCTGACGGGCAGCGCGGTGGTCGACACCACGGGCGAAGGACGGCTCACCGGCGTCACCGTCCAGGCCCTCGGCGAGGACGGTCAACTCGCCGGTGCACCCCAGTCGTTCGACTGCGACCTGCTCGCCGTCTCCGGCGGCTGGAGTCCGGTCGTGCACCTGCACAGCCAGCGCCAGGGCCGGCTGCGCTGGGACGAGGACCTGGTCGCCTTCGTCCCCGACGGCGCCGTACCGGACCAGCGGGTCGTGGGCGCGGCGCAGGGGACGTACGACCTCGACGGCTGCCGGGCCGAAGGGGCGCGGGCCGGTGCGCTGGCCGCGACGGACGCCGGGTTCCCGGTTCCCGTGCCGCCGCCCGCCCCCGGCAGCGCGCCCGCGCCGACGCGCGCGCTGTGGCTGGTGCCCGCCCCCGACGGTGAACCCGGCGACTGGGACAGCCACTTCGTGGACCTCCAGCGCGACTCGACCGTCGCCGACGTCCTGCGCTCCACCGGTGCCGGCATGCGCGGTGTGGAGCACGTCAAGCGCTACACCTCGCTCGGCACCGCCAACGACCAGGGCAAGACGTCCGGCGTCAACGCGATCGGCGTGATCGCCCAGGTCCTCGGCGGCTCACCGGGGGAGATCGGCACCACGGCCTACCGGGCGCCGTACGCGCCGGTGGCGTTCGCCGCGCTGGCCGGGCGGGAGCGCGGCGAACTCTTCGACCCGGAGCGCACGACCGCCATCCACGGCTGGCACGTCGGGCACGGGGCGGAGTTCGAGGACGTCGGGCAGTGGAAGCGCCCCCGGTACTACCCCCGGCCCGGTGAGGACATGGACACCGCCGTGGCGCGCGAGTGCCGTGCGGCCCGGGAGGGCGTGGCCTTCATGGACGCCTCCACCCTCGGCAAGATCGAGATCTGGGGTGCGGACGCGGGCGAGTTCCTCAACCGCGTCTACACCAACGCCTTCAAGAAGCTCAAGCCCGGCACGGCCCGCTACGGCGTCATGTGCAAGCCCGACGGCATGATCTTCGACGACGGCGTGACCCTGCGCCTCGACGACAACCGCTACTTCATGACCACCACCACCGGCGGCGCCGCGGGCGTCCTGGACTGGCTGGAGGAGTGGTCGCAGACCGAGTGGCCCGAACTCGACGTCCACTGCACCTCGGTGACCGAACAGTGGGCGACGATCGCCGTCGTGGGACCGAAGTCGCGCGCGGTCGTGGACCGACTCGCCCCGGACGTCGACCTGTCGGCCGAGGCGTTCCCGTTCATGGCCTTCCGCGAGACCACCCTGGCCTCCGGCATCCCGGCCCGGATCTGCCGGATCTCCTTCTCCGGCGAACTCGCCTACGAGATCAACGTCTCGGCGTGGTACGGCCGTTCCGTCTGGGAGCAGGTCCACGAAGCCGGACAGCCCTACGGCATCACCCCGTACGGCACCGAGACCATGCACGTGCTGCGGGCCGAGAAGGGCTACATCATCGTCGGCCAGGACACCGACGGCACCGTCACCCCGCAGGACGCGGGCATGTCCTGGGTGGTCTCGAAGCAGAAGGACTTCATCGGCAGGCGGTCCTACTCCCGCGCCGACACCGCCCGCACCGACCGCAAGCAACTCGTCGGCCTGCTCCCGAGCGACCGCACGACCCGGCTACCGGAAGGCACCCAACTCGTCGCCCCGGACGTCGACGTGGAGACGGTGCCGGTGCCGATGCTCGGCCACGTCACCTCCAGCTACCACAGCCCGGCCCTCGGCCGCCCCTTCGCCCTCGCCCTCGTCGCCGACGGCCGGGCCAGGATCGGCCAGACCCTCCTCGCCCCGGTGGGCGAGGAGTTGGTGCCCGTCGAGGTGGCCGACTTCGTCCTCTACGACCCCGAAGGGACCAAGCGCGATGGCTGAGCCCACCACCGACGCCCGGGTGAGCCCGCTGGCACACCTGGCGGAGCGGATGCGCGCCGCCGCGGTCACCGGCGCCCGCGGCGTCACCCTGACCGAGTGGCCGTTCCTCACCATGGTGAACCTGCGGGTCGACCCCGCCGCCGAAGCGGCCGACCGCGTCGAGAAGGCCCTCGGGACCCCGCTGCCGCGGCAGTGCGGCCACACCACCACGACCGGCCCGCACACGGTCGTCTGGCTCGGCCCCGACGAGTGGCTGGTGCTCTCCCAGGCCGAGGCGACCGCCGTGACCGCCGAACTGCGCGAGGCGCTCGACGGCGCCCCGGGCTCCGTCGTGGACGTCTCCGCCAACCGCACCACACTGGAGCTGAGCGGCCCGGCCGCCCGGCAAGTGCTGGAGAAGGGCTGCCCGTTGGACCTGCACCCGCGGGCCTTCGGCCCCGGCCGGGCGGTGTCGACCACGGTCGGCCCCGTCGCGGTCCTGCTCTGGCAGACCGACGACGCGCCGACCTACCGGCTCTTCCCGCGGTCCTCGTTCGCCGACCACCTGGCGCGTTGGCTCATCGACGCGATCAGCGAGTACCGCGGCCCGGAGGTGGCCTGATGGAAACGTCCACCGAGTACGTCCTGACCCTCGACTGTCCCGAGGCGCCCGGCATCGTCCACGCCGTCTCGCGCTTCCTGCTCGAACAGGGCAGCGACATCATCGACAACCAGCAGTTCGGCGACCGCCGCGACGGCCACTTCTTCATGCGGGTGCGCTTCGCCGCCCCCGCGGGCGAGAACACCACCAAGACGCTGCTGAGGGAATTCGCCGCGGTGGCCCCCGACTTCGCCATGCGCTGGAACCTCGAACCGGTCACCGCCCGCCGCCGGGTGCTGGTCATGGTCTCCCGCTACGGCCACTGCCTCAACGACCTGCTCTTCCGCACCCGCAGCGGCGACCTGCCCGTCGACGTCGTCGGGGTCGTCTCCAACCACCGCGACCACGAGGCGCTCGTCGCCTGGCACGGCATCCCGTTCTTCCACGTGCCGGTCACCGCGGCGACCAAGGCCGAGGCGGAGGCCCGGCTCCTGGAGATCATCGACTCCTCCGCCGTCGACCTCGTCGTCCTGGCCCGCTACATGCAGGTGCTCTCCGACGGCCTGTGCAACCGGCTGGCCGGCCGGATGATCAACATCCACCACTCGTTCCTGCCGAGCTTCAAGGGCGCCAAGCCCTACCACCAGGCACACGAGCGCGGCGTCAAACTCGTCGGCGCGACCGCCCACTACGTCACCGCCGACCTCGACGAAGGCCCGATCATCGCCCAGGAGGTCATCGGCGTCGACCACAGCCACACCCCCGACGACCTGGCCGCCATCGGCCGCGACGCGGAATCGGCGGCCCTGGCCCGGGCGGTCCGCTGGCACTGCGAGGGTCGGGTGTTCGTCCAGGGGAGGCGTACGGTGGTTCTGAGGTGACGGCCGGAGCGGGGCCACGCCCCGGAGTGGGCGCGTTCGCCGGCCCGGTGGTGCGCGGCGAATCTTGAGACACGCTTTACGTGCCGCACGCAACTGACGCCCCCGCCGTCACTGTCTGACATGGAGTCGGGCCCGTCGGGGCCGAAGAGCAAGAAGAAAGTGGGGCAGGTCGTGGGACGGCGCAAGGGCAGCATAGGGATCGCACTCGTCACGGGTGCGGTGCTGGTGGGCGCGAGTGCCTGCGGTGGGGGCAGCAGCAGTGACAAGGCGAGCGGGGACGACGCCAAGGCGGCGGGAAAGTCGAGCGCGAGCGCCTCGCCGTCACCGACGAAGCCGCTGGGCCCGGCGATGCTGCTGGACACGATCACCCCGCAGACGGGCACCACGGTCGGCGTGGCCATGCCGATCTCGGTGATCTTCACGAACCCGGTGGCCGCCAAGGCGCGGGCCACGGTCGAGAAGCACATGAAGGTCAGCGCCTCGCAGTCGGTGGTCGGAGCCTGGCACTGGATGGGCGACCGGCGCGCCGACTGGCGTCCGAAGACGTACTGGCCCTCCGGCACCACGGTGAAGATCGACGCCGACATGAAGGGCGTCAGCAACGGCAACGGCCGCTACGGCGTGCACAGTTACACCCACACCTTCAAGATCGGCGACGACGTCCGCGCGGACGTCTCGGTGACCGGCCACACCATGAAGGTGACCCGCAACGGCAAGCTGGTGCGCACCCTGTCCATCAACGCGGGCAGCGCCGAGTACCCGACGTGGGACGGCACGATGGCCGTCATCGACAAGCAGAAGGAGGTCCACATGACCTCCTGTAGCGTCGGCATCAGCTGCGACAAGGGCAGCGCCAACTACTACGACCTGACGCTGCCCTGGGACATCCACCTCACCCAGTCCGGCACCTACGTGCACTACTCGACCGGCGACCCGTACCCGGGCAGCGGCAGCGCCCGCGGTTCGCACGGCTGCGTGCACCTGTCCATGTCGGACGCCAAGTGGTTCTACGGCCAGGTCAAGCAGGGCGACCCCGTCACCATCACCGGTTCGCCCCGCGGCAAGGCTCCGGCGGACAACGGCTACGCCGACTTCAACCTGGGCTGGTCCCAGTGGCTCGCGGGCAGCGGCTCCGGGCAGGGGACCACCGCGGCGCTGTGACGCGCCGCGGCGGCGCCGATCCGGCCGTCGGCGCTCGACGATCTGCCAGGTGCTCCCGCGGGACCGATGAAGTCCCGCGGGAGTACTAGGTTGGGTCCCATGAGCAATCTTGATCGCGAGGCCGTGCCCGCGGTGTGCGGTGGCCGGGGGTTCGTGGTGGCGGAGCCGGTGCGGGAGCTTCTCAGCCCCCGCCGGGTCAAGCTCGGCGAGTCCACCGAGGTGCGGCGGCTGCTGCCCAACCTGGGGCGCCGGATGGTGGGCGCCTGGGCGTTCGTCGATCACTACGGTCCGGACGACATCGCCGACGAGCCCGGCATGCAGGTCCCGCCGCATCCGCACATGGGCCTGCAGACGGTCAGCTGGCTGCACGAGGGCGAGGTGCTGCACCGCGACTCCACGGGCAGCCTCCAGACCATCCGGCCGCGCGAGCTGGGCCTGATGACCTCCGGCCGGGCGATCAGCCACTCGGAGGAGAGCCCCAAGTCGCACGCCCGCCTCCTGCACGGCGCCCAGCTGTGGGTCGCGCTGCCGGACGCGCACCGCCACACCGACCCGCACTTCGAGCACCACGCCGAACTCCCGGTCGTCACCGCGCCCGGCCTGACGGCGACCCTGATCCTGGGCGAGGTGGACGGCGCCCGCTCGTCCGGCACCACGTACACCCCGATCGTCGGCGCCGACCTCACCCTCACGGCAGGCGCCGCCCTGCGCCTGCCGCTGGAACCGGACTTCGAGTACGCGGTCCTGTGCATGTCCGGCGAGGCGCACGTCGACGGCGTGCCGGTGCTGCCCGGCTCGATGCTCTACCTCGGCTGCGGGCGCACCGAACTCCCGTTGCGGGCCGCCTCGGACGCGGGGCTGATGCTCCTGGGCGGGGAGCCGTTCGAGGAGGAACTGATCATGTGGTGGAACTTCATCGGCCGGACCCAGGACGAGATCGCCCGGGCCCGCGCCGACTGGGCCACCGGCTCCCGCTTCGGCGAGGTCGTCGGCTACGACGGCGCCCCGCTGCCCGCGCCCCAGCTCCCGGCGGTGCCGCTGAAGCCGCGCGGCCGGGTCCGCTGACCGGCCGCCCGCCCACCACGGCCCGGCTCTTCAGGTCCGGGAGACGAGCCGGGGGCTGTCGTGCGCGGCGAGGGCGTCCGCGACGGCGGTGAGGTAGCCCGGGACCCGGAGCAGGAAGGCGTCGTGCCCGGCCTCCGAGGAGCCGTCGCGGTGGTGGGCCAGCGGCAGGCCCAGCGCCGACAGCCGGGCCATGAGGTGGTCGGTGTCCGCCGCCCCGAACAGCCGGTCCGACGCGAAGCTGAACACCTGGACGTCCGGCGGGGCGACCACCGGGAGGACGGCGGGGCGGGCGAAGGCGTCGTAGCGGTCCATGGCCGCCGTCAGCCGCAGATAGCTGTTGGCGTCGAAGCGGGCCACGAACGAGTCGGCCTGGTGTTCGAGGTAGCGCTCGACGGCGTAGGGGCCGTACGCGGGGTCCCCGGCCGCCGGGCCGGGCTGGCGGCGGCGGCCGAACTTGGTCTCCAGCGAGCCGGGCGACATGTACGTCAGGTGCGCGATCATCCGGGCCACGCCGAGGCCGCCGGCGGGTCCGGGACCGCCGGGCCGTTCGCCGTAGTGGCCGCCGGCGAAGTGCGGGTCGGCGCGGATGGCGGCGCGGCCCGCCGCGTGCGCGGCGAGACCGTCGGCGGACAGCCGGGCCCCGGTGGCGATGAGCAGGAACTGGCGCGCGTCACCGGGGTGGCGCAACAGCCACTCCAGGGCCTGCATGCCGCCGAGCGAACCGCCCACCACCGCGCGCAGCCCCGTACTGCCCAGGTGGCGCAGGAGCGCCCGGTGCAAGGCCACCATGTCGCCCACCGTGACGTCGGGGAAGTCCGCGGCGAGGGACCGGCCCGTCGGCCCCGGGCTCCAGGGGCCCGTGGTGCCCGCGCAGCCGCCCAGCACGTTGGCGCAGACGACGTGCAGGTGGTCGGTGTCGATGGGGCGCCCGGGGCCCACCATCTCCTCCCACCAGCCGGGCAGGTCGTCGGGGGAGTGGCGGGCGACGTGCGAGGTGCCGGTGAGGGCGTGGCAGACGAACACCGTGTTCTCGCGCCGCGGGTCGGGGCGGCCGAACTCCTCGTAGGCGACCTTGACCTGGGAGAGCACGCCGCCCGACTCCAGGCGCAGCGGCCGGTCCGGCGGGAACAGGACGGCGGTGCGCAGGTGGCGGCTGACGGGGGCGGGGAATCCGTTCGTCATCGCCGCCCTCCGCCTGTGGTCATGAGTTCCCGCCGGTCCACCCGCCGGGCCGCGGCGGCGCCGAACGCCTCGAAGACGGGGCGGGAGACGGGGTCGGTGGCCGCGTACCACTCGGGGTGCCACTGCACACCGAGCGCGAAGGCGGGCGCGCCCGGCACGGACAGGGCCTCCACCACGCCGTCGGGGGCGGTCGCCTCGGCCCGCAGCCCGGGGGCGAGGCGGTCGACGGCCTGGCCGTGCAGCGAGTTGACGCGGGCCCGGTCGGCGCCGTCGAGCAGCCGGTGCAGGGTGCCGCCGGGGCTGATCCGGACCTCGTGGGCGGGGAGGTACTGCTCGTCCCTGGGCAGGGAGAGGTCCTCGCGGTGCGCGGCCGTGCCGAGGTCGCGCAGGGTGCCGCCGTAGGCCACGTTGATCTCCTGGAGACCCCGGCAGATGCCGAGCAGCGGCAGCCCGGCGGTCACGGCCGCCGGGATCGCCGTCAGGGCGAGGGTGTCGCGGCCGGGGTCGAAGGGGCCCCGGCAGGGCGCTCCGGCGTAGCGGTCCGGGGCGACATTGCTCTCGTGCCCGCCCAGGACGAGGCCGTCGAAGCGCCCGAGCACCTCCGGCGGCAGGGCGCCGGTGCCCGGGAGCAGGACCACCGTGCAGTCGGCGACCTGTTCCAGCGCGGCGATGTAGGCGTGGCGGACCGCGGCGTGCGGGACGCCGTCCCAGGTCTCGGTGGCGCAGGCGAGTGCGACGAGCGGTCGGTTCATGATGCCCCGAGTGCCCTTTCGAGGTCGGCGAGCAGGTCCTCGGCGTCCTCGACGCCGACGGCCAGGCGGATCGAACCCTGCGTGACCCCGGCGGCCAGCTGGTCGGCCTCGGGGAGCTGGGCGTGCGTGGTGGAGGCCGGGTGGGTGGCCAGCGAGCGGACGTCACCGATGTTGGTGACGTGGGAGACCAGCCGCAGCGCCTCGATGAAACGGCAGCCCGCCTCCCGGCCGCCGATCAGCTCGAACTGCACCAACGGGCCGCCGTTGTCGCCGAGATACCGCTCGGTCAGCCGCGCCTCGTCGCCGCTCGCGAGCCCCGGGTAGCGCACGGACGCCACCCGCGGATGCCCCTGGAGGTAGTCCGCGACCCGCCGGGCGTTCTCCCCGTGCGCCCGCATCCGCAGCGGCAGCGTCTCCAGGCCCTGGAGCAGCAGCCACGCGTTGAACGGGCTCAGACAGGGCCCGAGATCCCGCAACAGCGTCTCCCGGGCCTTGAGGAGGTACGGGCTGCGGCCCAGCGGACTGTCCAGGTCCAGGCCCGTACGGGTCCACACCACACCCCCGTGCGCCGCGTCCGGCGTGGTCAGCAGGGGGTGCCGTCCGGCGTGCGCCTCCCAGTCGAAGCGGCCCGAGTCCAGGATCAGCCCGCCCAGCGTCGAGCCGTGCCCGCCGATGTACTTGGTCGCCGAGTAGACGACGAGGTGGGCGCCGTGCTCCATCGGCCGGCAGACGTAGGGCAGCATCGTGTTGTCCAGCACCAGCGGCACCCCGAGCCCCTCGGCCAGCTCGGCGACCTCCTCGACGGGGAAGATCCGCAGCCGCGGGTTGGGCAGGGTCTCGCCGAAGAAGCAGCGCGTGTTCTCGTCGCTCGCCTCGGCGAAGTTCTTCGGGTTGCCGGGGCTGACCCAGCGCACCTCGATGCCGAACCGGGCGAAGGTGTTGGCCAGCAGGTTCCAGGTGCCGCCGTACAGCTCGTCGGAGCTGACGATGTTGTCGCCCGCCTGGCACAGGTTCAGCAGCGCCAGCGCGATGGCGGCCTGCCCGGAGGCGACGGCGAGCGCGGCGGCGGCGCCGTCCACCGCGGACATGCGCTCCTCCAGCACGTCACAGGTCGGGTTGTTGAGGCGCGAGTAGGCGTGGCCGTCCTGCTGGAGGTCGAAGATCCCGGCCGCCGCGGCGGTGCTGGGCAGTTCGAAGGCGGCGGTCTGGAAGATCGGGGTGACGACCGGCGGCGTGATGCCCAGGCGCCATTCGTAGCCGCCGTGGATGGTGGCGGACCTCGCGGTGCGGTACGCCTTCCGGTCGGGGCGGACGGGAGTGTCGTGGTCCGGCATCAGCGGTCTCCTCCGGGAGATTCGGTACGCGGGCGACGCCGTGCCGTACCGCCGATCAGGGCGGCCAGCAGGGCGGTGAGCAGGAGGGCGGCGGCAGGACCCCGGTGGAAGGCGGCCCAGGGCAGGCGCACGGCCACGACCAGCGCGGCGGCGGCCCACCACACGGCGAGGTCGTCGCCGAGGACGAAGTCCCGCAGGGCACGGGCGGGAGAGACGCGCGCCCTGTGGCCGGGGGCGGGCGGGACCGCCTCGCGGCGGGCGCGCAATTTCGTGAGGGCGAACAGTCCCGCGCCGGGCAGCAGCAGCGCGAGCGGCACACCGACCGCACCCGAGGTCACGGCGACCGCACCCGTGGCGGTCAGCAGGACCGCGACCGCGGCCTTGACCTTGCGTTCGGGCAGCACGGTCGGGGCACGGCGGCCGGTGATACCGCAGGCGACGGCCGCCGGATGGCGTCCCTCAAAACCGGGTACGACGGCCGCGGCCACGACGAGCAGGACCAGCGGCGGCAGCCACAGCCGGGGGACTCCGGCCGCCGCGACCGCGGTCGCCACCACCAGCGTCTCCCCGCCCGCCCGCAGCAGCGCCCCGGCCATCGCGGTACGGACGGCCGCCGGGCGGCTTGCGACCTCGTCGAACACCGTCACCTCGTCCCGTGACGGCACCGCTCCCAGCTCCCGGCGCGCGGCCCACAGCAGCCACTGCAGCCCGGCCACCAGGACCACGACGCCACCGGACGGTTCCGCCCAGCGCCGGGGCAGCAGGACCAGGACGGTCACCGCCGCACCCGTCAGCGTCACGAGCGCCAGCGCGGGCAGCACGGCCGCACGCACCGCCGGACCCCGGCCCAGCGAGGCGACGGCCGCCACCGTCGTACGGGCCTCCCGCGCCTCCACCGCGCACAGCAGGCCCACGGCGGCCAGGGCGGGCCAGGCGGGGATCATCCCGCGCCGCCCGCGCGCTGGAGCGCCCTGGACCGGCGGGGCTGTTGCGCGAACCAGTAGCCGACCGCCGCGTCCAGGTACTCCGGCCAGGGCGGGCAGGGCTCGACGGTGCCGGCCGGCGGCAGCACCCGGTCGTCCTCGAAGTAGGGCCGGTACACGCCGATCAGCCGGTCGAGCAGCGCCCGGTCGGGCATCGGGATGCCGCGCACCTGCCAGGCGTCCAGCGAACGGCGCAGGAACTCCCAGCGGCGGAACGGCACCAGGTCGAGATCGCGCACGGGTGCCCGCTGCGCCTGCGCCCGCGCCCGGTTGAGCGCCGCCACGGCCCCGGTGACCAGTTCGCCCAGCAGGGGCGCCGACGGGCCCGAGGCCGCCACGACGTCCGCCACCGGGCCGCCGTCGGCCACCCGGCGCAGCAGCGCGGCCAGTTCCGCGGCCACCCAGTCGACGGGCACGATGTCGATCCGGCGGTCCCGTCCGCCCGGCAGCAGCGGCGGTTCGTGCCGGTCGATCAGCCCGAGCAGCGGGTAGATGCCGTGGAACCGGCCGATCGCCCCGGTACGGCTGTGCCCGACGACGAGGCTGCACGAGAACACCACCGGGTCCAGATCGGCGTACGCCGAGCGCAGCAGGCGTTCGGCCTCCGCCTTGGTGGCCTCGTAGGTGTTGCGGTACTCCCAGCCGTCGGTCGCGGTGTAGGCGGAGGAGACGTAGACGAACCGGGTGCCGGGGCCGAGCGCGCGGGCCAGTTCGGCGACGTTCCGGGTGACCTCCACGTTGCCGTGCCGGGCCGCCTCCAGGGACGCCGTCCAGCTCACGTTGGCCGCCGCGTGGACCACCACCGTCCGCGCGGCCGGGCCGAGTTCGGCGGCCAGCGCCAGGGTCGCCGGGCCGTCGGCGAGGTCGCGCACGACCGGGCGGACCCGGGCCCGTACCGCCTCCGGGGAGCGGGCCGTGAAGGCGTCCCGGGAGCGCTCCCCGCTGAAGACGCCGACCACCTCCGCCCAGGGCGGGGCCGCCGCCAGCGCGTCGGCCAGTCCGCCGCCGACCGCGCCGCCGATGCCGGTGACCAGCAGCCGCAGGGCGGTCACGACGACACCGGCGACGGTCGGCGGTCGCGGATGGCGGCCAGCATGCTGCGGGAGTTGGACTCGATGGCCTGGATCCCGATGGGGTCGAGGACCTCGGCCAGCGAGGGGATGCCGATGTCGAACTCGATCTCCAGGACCACGCGGACCCCGCCCGGGATCTCCTGGAGTTCCCAGTAGCCGCGGAAGACCTCCAGGTCGCCGTCGGTCTGGTCGAAGTCGATGCGGCGCATCGGGGTGAAGACGTCGCGCTCGTCCCAGGTCAGCTCGCTGCCGTTGAGCAGGACCCGCCAGGAGCTGAGCGCGGTGTCCGGGCCGCGCTCCAGGAAGCGGATGCCGAGCACGTCGTCCATGTAGCCCGCGTGTGCCTCAAAATCGCACAGTACGGTCCACACGTGCTCCAGCGGGGCGCCGTCGATCTCGACCTCGGTACGGACTACGGGCACGGTGCTGCCTCTTTCGCTGTGTGACGGTGGGTCAGATGTTCGCCGGTACGGGCGTGTTGGGCGTCCGGTCCATCTCGGGTACGGCGGCGACCGCGGCCGCGATCGTGTCGAGCCCCCGGTCGAGGTCGTCCTGGCCGATCACGGCCGGGGGGTAGACCCGCAGGACGTGCGGGGCGCTGAGACAGAAGCTGACCAGGACCCCGTGTTTGGCGGCCTCCAGCACGATCTGTCCGGCGACACCGGGGGAGGCCGTGTCGAGCCCGATCATCAGGCCCTCGCCGCGCACCTCCCGGATCCTCGGGTCGCCGCCCAGCAGCTCGTCGAGGCGTTCACGGGCCGACGTGCCGAGCCGCCGCACCTCGGCGAGGAACTCCTCCTGCCGGACCAGGTCCACCACCTCGGCGCCGACCCGGCCGGCCAGGGCGCCGCCCGCGAAGGAGGACGCCAGCACCACCGGGTCCAGGGCGGCGCCGCCGATGCGGGCGCCGGAGTACACGACCGCGGCCACCGGGACCAGGCCGCCGCCCAGGACCTTGCCGGCCAGCAGCAGGTCCGGCGGGCAGTCGTCGGCCGAGCGCCACATCCGGCCGCACCGGCCCAGGCCCGTCTGGATCTCGTCCAGCGCGAACAGGGTCCCGGTCTCGCGGCAGATCTCGCGCAGGGCGGCCAGGTAGCCCGGGTCGACCGGGAGCACCCCGCCCTCGCCGCGCACCGGTTCGGCGAAGACCGCCGCGACCGTGCCGCCGGACAGCACCCGGCGGGCCTGGACCAGGTCGCCCGGCTCCAGGAAGTGCGCCTTCGCCGCGAGCGGCAGCGGGGAGCGCACCGCGTACGTGTCGGACAGGTGCAGGGCGCCCGCCGTCTTGCCGTGGTAGGAGGAGCGCAGCGCGGCGAACTCGGCGCGCCCGGTGGACAGGGCGGCCATCTTCATCGCCATCTCCACCGCCTCCGCACCGCTGTTGGCGAAGGCGACCTGGTCCAGGCCCGGCGGCGCGACGCCGATCAGCGCCTCGGCGCACCGGGTCGCCTCGGCGTTGCCGAGGATCTTGCCCGACAGGCCCATCCGCCCCAGCTGGTCCCGCGCCGCCGCGGTCCGCCGCGGATGCCGGTGGCCGACCAGGTGGACGCCGAAGGAGCCGAAGTCCAGCCAGCGGCGCCCGGTGGTGTCGGCGATCCAGGCGCCCTCGGCCTCCGACTCGGCGGCCAGCAGCCCCGACATGCGCAGCAGCAGGGCCTTGGAACGGCCGAAGGCGGCGCCGTAACGCTCGACGAACCCCATGTCACGCGTCCTTGAGGAAGGGTTCGAGGAACGCCGCGTCCGTGCCCGCGGAGGCGCACAGCTTGTTCCAGTTCCGCAGCGCCCGCAGCACCTCGCTCTGGCCGCTCGCCACCAGCGGGTCGGGGATCTTGCCCGGGAACGCCTCGCACAGTCCGTGCCACAGCTCGCGCACGGCCGTGTCGTCGGCCTCGTCGCCGCCGAGCTCCTGCTCCAGGGCGAAGATCTGGGCCAGCTCGGGGCCGGAGGCGTGGCACACCTCGTGCAACCCGTACTCCAGGGCCAGGGCCAACTGGTGCCCCTCCCCGGCGGGTTCGGCCCCGGTCAGCCGGGTGTCCATCTCGGACAGCAGCTCCAGCAGGCGGAGTTTGACGACCTGGCGCAGCTGCGGCTGGTCGGCGCCGCCGTCCAGGTCCTCGACGTAGGCACGGCCGTCGACGGACATCAGCCAGGCCACGGTGGCCCAGGCCCGGACCGCGGCCTCGGGGGGCAGGCCGCGGCCGGCCCGCACACCGGGGAAGAGGGCGAGTTCCATCAGGCTCCTTCAGCAGGTCGATGCAGGGCGATGCAGGTCAGTGAGGTTCGGGGGCCCGGGGGTCAGGCCGCGGGGAGCAGCGTCACCGCGCCCGCGCGGGCGGCGCGCAGCAGGTCGACGGGGGCGGCGACACACCCCGGCAGGTCGGCGAGGGGGATCTCCCCGGCGGGCAGCGGCTCCTGGCCCAGGAACGCGGTGCTCGAACCCAGCAGCATGTCCGCCCCGGGCAGGAAGCGCTGCCGTACCGGCTCGCCCGCGGGCGCCACGGCGAGCGTCGGCGCGTGCCCCTCACCGGCGACGGCGTACACCTCGGTGAGCAGGGCCGTCAGCGCGGGTGCCAGCGGGCCCGTGTCCTTGCCCGCGAGGGCCTCGGAGACGGGGGAGCGCAGCGCGTCCACGGCCGCCACCACCGGTTCGGCCGCGTGCAGTTGGCGGAAACGGGTCCAGCGCAGCAGGAACCACTTGCGGTTGGAGTACACGTCCAGGTGGTGCGAGAGCACGGCGTCCATCAGGTACAGCAGCGCGTTCACCGCGTAGCCGACCCGGCCGCGGCGCCCGCCCGCCGCCTCGGCCAGCGACAGGAACAGCACCTGCTCGGTCGCGGTGTGCAGGGAGGACCACTTCCACAGCCGGGCCAGCTCCGGCAGATGGTCCAGGTAGGGCAGGGTCCGGTCCAGGGCCACGCCGTTGACCGACCGCTCCAGGTGCTTGCGGCGGAACTCGTGCCGCTTGTCCCAGCCGCGGTACGCGAGCACGGCCTCGCGCGGACCGGCCCCGGCCAGGGCGCGCAGGTCGGTGAGCGCGGCGTCGACCTCGTCGGCGGCGAAGGAGATGGATTCGAGGTGGTTGGGGCCCTCGAACAGCTGGGTCGCCATCCGGGCGCCCGTCATCGGCTCGGCCTGGATCCGGATGAAGTCCACGTCGCTGGTGGAGTTGGCGAGCCCGTGCACCGGGGAGCTGGTGAGCAGGAAGTGGCGGGCCGCCCCGGTCCTGCCGGTCAGCAGGGGTTCCAGACCGTCGAAGGTCAGTCCGCGCGAGGCCAGGAAGGTGTCGACATGGCGCAGTCGCGTCTCGGGCGTGATGGCCATCGGGCTCCTCGTTCCGTGGGGGTGGGGTGCGGGCGTTGCCGCGGGTTACGCGGCCGGGCTCTGCGCCGTCGGCCCGGAGTCCGGGGACCCGGTGGCGTACCGCAGGGCGCGCGCCTCGGCGACGTGCCGCAGCACGCTGGCCGGGCCGAAGAGATAGGAGTGCGAGATCCGGGCCTGCTCGCGCACGGCCTGGTGTTCCATGAGGCGGCGGTGCAGGGCGCCCAGGTTGTAGCAGGGGACGCTGGGGTAGAGGTGGTGCGCCAGGTGGTAGTTGATCCTGCACGGGGAGAACAGGGCGCGTTCCACGGCACCGGCGAGCACCGACCGGGTGCCGCCGATCCCGGCGTCCTGTTCGCAGCCCACGTGCTCGGCCATGTCGCGCAGCCGCAGGATCATGCTCAGCGCGGTGATCATCGGCACGATCCACAGCAGCAGATACGGCAGCCACCACCCGGTCGCCACCAGGACCGCCGCCAGCACGGCCAGACCGCCGAGGAACAGCGCGCAGCGGGCGCGGCCCATCGCCCGGGCCACCGTGCGGTCCCCGCGCAACACCGGCAGCAGCGAGAACTGGTCCAGGGTGCCGACGGTCTTGACGATGTTCAGCGCCACCGCGTCCGCGGCGAACAGCCGGATCCAGTCGCGGGTGGAGTTGTCGATCGCGGCCGGGTCGTAGTCCGGGTCCCGTTCGGTGTTGAGGTAGCGGTGGTGCTCCAGGTGGTGGCGCCGGTACAGGGCGGTGCTGATGAACAGCGGGAACGCCAGCAGCAGATCGCTGACCAGGTCGTTGACCCGGCGGTCGGCGAACAGCAGGCGGTGCGCGCCGTCGTGCATCAGCACCGCGAGCGCGTGCTGGCGGGTCGCGATGACCACGATCGCCGCCAGATAGCCGTACCAGCGGTCGAAGTACACCGCGCCGGCCGCGGCCACGAGGATCACCGCCCACTGCCGGGCGATGGCCAGCGTGGCCCGGACGGGCCTGCGGCGGGAGAGTTCGCGCAGCTCGGCGATGTCGAGCAGCCGGTCCTGGGCGCCCGTTCCCGAAGCCATGTCAGCTGCCCTCCGTCGCGGGCAGGACGGCGAGTGGTCCCGGGGAGGTGGTGTGTGTTCCCGTGCCGGGCGGCTCGGGGGCGTGACTCATCTCCCCGGGACCGCTTGGGTCCTCGCTCAGCCGGGAGGCGACCGCCGCCGTCGAACCGGTGTACTTGCCGTCGTAGAGCAGGGGTTCGCCCTGCATGGCCCAGAAGGCGAGCTTGCCGATGCACATGCCCGGGTACAGCCGCACCGGGTTGGCGACGGTGATCTCCAGCGTCCACGGGAAGAGCGCGCCGCTGTGTCCGAGCGGGGCGGAGAACTGGATCCACACGCCCAGGGTGGAGACCGACCGGCAGGCGTAGAGGGTGGCCGCGTAGTGCGGGCTGCCCATGGTCTCCATGGTGCTGCCGAGGTAGAACCGGCCCGGTTCCAGTACGTGCCCGGCGGCGTCCATGGTGATGCCGGTGGACGGCGGCGCCTGCTGGCTGTCCAGCATCTCCTTGTCGTAGACCAGGAGTTCGGGGGCCAGCCGGAAGCCGTAGGAGTTGGGTTCGAGGCGGGTGGGGTCGAAGTCGTCGATGTGGATGTCGCCCGCGGCCACCGCCCGGGCGATCTCGGGACCGGTGAGGATCACAGGGCACAACTTTCTCGCAGGGACCGGACGGTGGCGTGGATCGCGGCCCGGTACGCGGTGAGGTCGGTGCTGTTGTCGAGCACGACGTCCGGTTCGATCAGGTCGAGGTTGCGGGTGGAGGCGTCGGCCCGGGTGAGGTCGGCGCGTTCGGTCAGCCGGGCCAGCCGCAGTCCCTCGTCGCAGGTGATCCGCAGGATCCGGAAGCCCAGCTCCCGTAACGCGGGGGCGTCGATCAAGGGATCGCGCAGGTCGTCGTTGACGACGAGTCCGGCCGGGCAGTGCGCCAGCCGGGCGGCGAAGTCGTCCGCCAGGGCACGGGGGTTGAGGCGGCGCAGATGACCCGCGAGGTCCTCCATCAGCACCTGGTCCTGGGCGCCCGCCCGTAACGGGGCGCCCGCGGTGGCGTACACGCGGTCCTGGAGTTCGTACAGCGGCCGGGCCAGCGCGATCCGGGCGAAGCTCAGCCCCTGCTCGGCGGCGTACTGCTTCAGGATGCTCGCGCAGGTGGACTTGCCGCTGCCGGAGTGGCCGATCACCGCGATGCGCAGCTGGGGTGCGCTCATGACGCCTGTGCCAGGGCCGCGTCGAGGTCCACGTCCAGGACGCCGGTCAGCCGGAGCATCGCCAGGCCCTCCAGGTGCGGGCGCATGGCCGACAGGGTCGCGTAGAAGGCCGCGTAGTCGGGGACCAGGTAGTGCTGCCAGCCGAAGAAGGTGGTGTCGATGGAGCGGTCCACGATCCGGTTCAGCTCCATCCAGCGGGCCGGCTCCTCGGTGACCGGCTCGACGGCGAACGGCTCGCCGGGGCGGACCTCGGGCAGCAGGATTCCGGCGAGTTGGAGCGGCTCCGGGCCGAACGCCGAGCCCAGCCACGCCTCGAAGGCGTCCGCGTCCAGCAACAGCTTCTCGCGGGCGGGCAGTTCGGCCGGGTCCAGGCCGGTGTTGGCGCGCACCCAGTCGACCAGCTCCGGGTGCTCGCGCAGGGTTCCGGCGCCCACGTAGGGGAGGTCGCGCCAGGGCGTGGCGGTGATGCCGCCGTCCTCGGCGATCCGGCAGAACAGCTTGTCGCCGGTGAAGTACCGCCAGCCGGGCCTGCTGAGGACCGAGAGCAGGGTGGTGGTCTTGCCCGCGCCCTTGGGACCGGCGATGGCGTAGGCGCGGCCGTCCCGGTGGACCCCGGAGGCGTGCAGCACGACGGTGCCGCGGGTCTCCTCGGTGCGGATGATCAAGTCCCGGATGAAGTCCATGAGTTGGCACACCGAGCCGTCGGTGATGCCGACCTCGAACCGCTGGTCCACCGCGGTGTCCACGGGCACGTCGAGCCGGGTGTGCTCGTTGGCGTAGACGAGGCGGTCGCCGTGACGGGAGAGCAGGGCGTGGAAGGTGAACTCCGGGGCCGTGCTCTGCCGGATCACCGCGGGCCGGCCGGCCGGGGGCTGCTCGGCGGGGTCGTAGGGGACGAACCTGATGTGGAAGGCGGGTTCGTTGGCCGGTTCGTCGGCGATGGTGTGGCGGAAGAAGCGGGCCACCGGCTCGAAGGACTTCTCGGCCTCGCCGTCCAGGTCGAAGTGCAGGGTGGTGTCGAGGAAGTTCATGTAGCGGTGCACACACGCCTCGCAGGGGTGTCGGGTCGGGTCTGACGGGGACGGCAGCTCTCGTTCAGGCCGAGCTGGCGCAGGGCCACTTGGGCCGGGACGGTGTTGTCCACGGTGCCCAGGTCCACGCCGGGCGCCAGGCCCGGACCGCGCGCGGCGAACACCGCGTGCAGCCTGGGGTCACCGTTGTTGGTGATGTGCGCGCCGGGCTTGCGGACGGGGGCGACCACCGCGCGGTCGGGCCGGAGCGTGGCCGACGGCAGGCAGTCGGGGTCGAACAGCACATGGCGGACCACCGCCGGATCGCAGCCAGGCGACGCGGTGAAGCCGGTGGTCACCGGGCGGGTGCCGGACGGGTCGGTCACGGAGCGCAGGGCGGCCTCGGCCCGGTCGAGCAGGGCGCGGGCGGCGGAGCGCGGCACCAGACCGCCGGGAAGGTCCGCGTGGTTGACCCACAGGGAGCCGTTGTCCGCCGGGTGGTAGAGCACCTGGGACCGGCCGGGGTCGACGGCCCCCTCGGGGGTGCGGGCGGCGAGCCCGGC
This sequence comes from Actinobacteria bacterium OK074, assembly GCA_001298575.1. Taxonomy (GTDB): domain Bacteria; phylum Actinomycetota; class Actinomycetes; order Streptomycetales; family Streptomycetaceae; genus Streptomyces. The sequence continues at coordinate 19,250 of LJCV01000088.1, read as the reverse complement.
CGCGATCAGCGCCTCGTTGGGGTGCACCGACCAGGCCGTACCGGCGATCCCGTGGTCCGCGCCGAGCAGCACGGAGTCCTGCTCACCGGCGCGGTCGAGCACCTCGCCCAGGAGCCGGTCCGCCCAGCCGTACACCGTGGTGACGCGCTGCCAGATCCGCTCGGCCACGTCCGGGCGGTGGGCGGCGGACTTCGGGTCGCACCAGCCGATCAGCTCGTGGCCCAGGTCGTCGGTGGTGGGCAGGTACATCACGACCAGGTCGGCGGCGTGCCGCCACAGCACCGTGCGCGCCGGGGCCTCGAAGGAGCGCTGCACACAGCCCACGGAGGAGACGAACAGGTCCTCCGCGAAGCCGTCGCCGCCGTCCACGAGCCGGGGCCCGAGCAGCCCCGCCCGGTAGGAGGGGCCGACGCCCTCCCCGGCGAACACCGGCAGCGCCCCGTCCTCGGTGAGCGCCCCGGTCAGCGTCCGGTCGTGGCCCACCACCCGGGGCCGCCAGGCGCCGGTCCGCAGCAGGATCCGCCGATCGCCGACCGCGACCAGCCGCAGCCAGATCCCGCTGTCCGAGCCCAGCCGCAACTGCCGCCAGCCGGCGTCCCCTTCGCCCAGTGTCACGGACCGTTCCCCGCTGCGGACCCGGATCCGGTCGCCCTCCGGAGTCACGTCCAGCGGATGCGGGCCGACGGCGAAGTGCTCGCGGCCACCCGTGAGGGGCAGCGCGGCCTGCCGGTCGATGCGGTCGCTGTACGCCTCCAGGGCGACGTCGATGCCCTGCTCCGCGCGGCCGTCGGCGCCGATGGTCCAGGGCACGTGCACGGCCGCGGTGCGCAACCCGGCCTCGGCGGCCCGCTGCCACACCGTCGGCACCGCGCAGCGGCCCGGCGCGAAGGCGGCGGCCGACTCCTCCACCGCGCCGCCGGTACCCGGGATCCGGAAGCCGGTGACGCCGTGCTCCTCCGGCCAGGTGCCGGTGAACAGCGTGGCCAGCGAGGGCGGGGTCTGGCAGTTGGGGGCCGGCGGATGGGCCGCCGCGCCGACCCCGGCGGCTCGCAGCCGGGCCACGTTGGGCAGCGCGCCCTGCGCGGTCAGCCGGTCCACGATCCAGTGCGCCGCCGCGTCCCAGACCAGCCAGTAGACCGTCACCTGCCCGGCTCCAGCTCCGGCCGTGCGGCCACCACGTCGCGCAGGAAGCTGCGCTTGGAGTAGAAGGAGCGCTCCTTGGCCCAGCCGCGGTCGGCGAGGAACTCCCGCATCCAGGTGTCGATGCGGTCCATCTCCGCCACCACCTCGCCCTCCTCGGCCTCCAGGAGGTTGCGCGAGCGCAGGTACTCCACCTCGCACTGCGACAGCACCACGTCGGGCGCGTCGATCAGCCGGCAGTGGTCGAAGAACAGGCCGTAGATGTGCCCGGTCCGCATCGACTCGCACTGGACGTCGTAGCGGACCCGCCGGAACGGCGGCATGGGCCGTACGGTCAGGCCGAGTTCGCCGGTGAGGTGGTCGGCGAAGTCCGCGGGGGCGAGGTCGACGCCGTGGGTGAGTTCCTCGCGGCGGGCGAAGGAGTCCTCGGCGAACCACTTGCGTTTGAGGATGTTCCTGCCGTCGGTGGAGGGGATGAAGGAGGCGTAGCCGCGCTCGGACTCGGGGCCCAGGACGTCGAAGAGGTGGTTGTCGTAGTACCAGATCTGGAAGTCCTCGCGGTACTCCGGCCGGCAGCCGGGCAGTTCACCCGCCCGCAGCGCCCGCAGCACCTCCGTCGCGGCCTCCCAGATGTCCGGGGCCGGGTCGAGCGTGTACTTGTACTCCAGCTCGGTGCCCTTGAAGTGGTTGCGGAAGTACAGGTGGTGATTGCCGAGTTGCGGCACATATGTCTGATGGGCCGTCAGGATGCCGTCCAGCCAGTGGAGTTGGTCCACCTCGCCGTGGCCGACGGGCTCCGCCGTGCTGCGCACGAAGCAGGCGTCCTCGGCGTGGGCGCGGATCTGCGCGTAGCCGTGGTAGCCGCCGCCGGGGTGCTCGGACAGGTAGCACAGCGGCACGAGGGCGGAGCCCGCCGAGCCCACCAGGGGCCGCAGCGCGGGACCGGCGAAGCCGTCCTCGAACAGTTGCTCGCCCTGGACCAGGACCCGGCCGAGCAGCCGTCCGCCGCCGGTCAGGACCACCGCCTCGCAGGTGCCGAGGTCCGCCCAGCGCACCACCACCGTGGTGCTGGGCCGGACCTCCTCCAGCGGGGCCACGCGCACCAGGACCAGCGGGTCGTCGTCCGTCCGCGGCCGGGTGCCGTTGATGAGGTGGACGCCGCCCAGCACGACCCAGGCGCCCCGTCGTTCAGTGCTCATCCTTGACGCTCCTTCCGGCGACCGTGATGGCCCCGTCGCTGATGACGGCCTCGCCGCCGTCCGGCAGCGCGCCCAGGTCGGAGGCGACCAGCGCCGGGACCTTGGCCTCGCGCAGCAGGATGGCGAGGTGGCACAGGACCGAGCCCTCTTCGAAGACGAAGCCCGCCACCGCGCCGATCAGGACGGACAGCACCGCGTACGGGCGGCCCACCCGCACCACCGGCGGGGCGGGCATCGCCTGGATCTTCTCCAGCAGGCGGGTGATCTCGGTGTGTTCGACGACGTCCTTGCTGCGGTCCACGCTCACCGCGGGCCCCACCGACAGGCGGCCGAGCAGGTCGTCGTCGGCCAGCGAGAGCAGCGGGCCGCGGGCCGAACCCGCCGAGACCAGCGTGCCGCGCTCCCCGGAGAGCATGTCGCCGGCGAGCAGCGAGTAGTCCACGAAGTACGGCTCGCCGTCGGCGAACACCCACTCCACGGTGGCGTCGCCGTACCGCTCGTGCATCCGGCCGGTGAAGGCGGCCATCCGCTCCAGCCGGGGGAGCAGACCGGGCGGCGCCGCCCCGTCGCGGACTGCGTCCTCGGCGGTCTCGGCGGTCCAGACGAACGAACGGGCCCCCGCCGTACCGCGGTTGAGGGCGAGCAGCCCGTCGGGCGTGTACTCGACCAGCAGATCGGTGCCGGACTGGCGGGTGATCAGGCCGAGTTCGCCGCGGATGAAGTCCCGCACCACCACGGCCTGTCGCTGGTCGGGGGTGCCCGCGCCCCGGGTCATCTGCTCCAGGCGCTCCGGCACCTGCTCCTTGGGCAGCACGATCTGCCGCAGCGTCGCACCGAAGTCCAGCACGCACTCGGTGCCCGCCCCACCGGCCAGCAACTCCCGTACCTGGTCCCGTCCTTCGGGGGTGCCCAGCTCCCGCGCGGTGAAGCCGATCAGCCAGCCCGCGCCCACGGCGAGACCCAGCTCCTCCGCCAGCCGGTGGGCCGGACCCCGCTTGGCGGTGTACCCGGCGTACACCTCGGCGACGTCACCGAGCGGTGCCCCGGCGGGCGGGTCCTCGAAGTACAGCCGAGTGGACCAGATCCCGGCGGGTCCGGCACCCGCGTCGGCGGCGCGCCGGGCGGTCACCGGGCGCACCTGCACGATGTGCACGCCACTCGCGTCGGCCGCCCACTCGACGTCCACCTCGCAGTCCCGCTGCTCCCTCAACTCGCGGCAGGCGGCGGCCACTTCGTCGAGCACCGGCTCCGCCGAAGGCTGCCCGGGCACGGCCGAGGCCCGCCGGGGTACGGCCACGCCCGCGACGAGTTCCTCGGCCAGCCCCTCGGTGTACTCGATCTCCACGGTGTCCGAGACGCCGTCGAGCCCGGTGAAGGCCACCCCGGCGAGCCGCGGCCGCACCAGCCGCTGGACGATCACCGCGAGCCGCGGCTCCGGGTCGAAGTCCCCGGCACGCACCCGGGCCGCGACCGCCGCGCCCGCGTAGTAGGCGCGCCAGCACTCCGCCACGGCCGCGACCACCCCGTCGACCCCGCGCACCCCGAGCACACTGCGGTGGATCCCCGCCAGGCTGCTGCTCCCGCCGTCCTCGGCGAGCCCGGAGGAGCGGACCGCGAACTCGCCCTCCTCCGGGTCGCCGAACACGTCGGCCAGCCGGGCGGCCAGCAGATCGCGCAGGTCCGGCGGTACGGTGACGTCCGCCACCGCCGCCTCGATCCCGGCCGTCAGCTCGGTGAAGAACGCGCCGACCGTGGCCCGCATCTCCTCGAACAGCCCGCCGAGCGTGGCCCTCGTCTCCGCACCGATCGCCTGCCCGAACTCCCCGGCGGGCACGGCGAAGGCGGCCGGCACCCGGAACGACCGGGAGGCCAGTGCGAGCGAGGCGAACTTGTGGCCCACCTCCGCCGGGTTGCCGTCCGTGCCGAGGCCCGGCAGCCGCTGCCGGGACAACTGCCGGTCGAAGTCCTTGTGGATGTCGCTGGAGCGGGGGCCCACCGCACCCTGGTACTTGCCGTCGTACAGCTCGATCTCGCCCTGCGGGCGCCACCACATCATCTGGCCGATGGTCATGCCCGGGTACACCCGGACCTGGTTCATCGTGTAGAGCTGAAGGGTCCACTGCCCCTCGTAGCCGATGTCCCCCAGACTCGCGGAGAGGTTGATGAACAGCCCGAGCCGGGCCACGGAGGAGCGGGCGGCGAAGGTCGGCGCGTAGTGGCGGCTGCCCAGCACCTCCTGGGTGTGGGCCAGATACAGGCGGCCCGGCTGGAGGACATAGCCCTCGGCGGACATTTCGATGTCGTCGCAGACGTTCTCACGGCGCGGGTCCAGCGGCATCTCGGAGTAGACCCTCAGACGGCTGCCGAGCCGGAAGTTGTAGCTGTTCGGATTCACCTGCTCAGGGGTGAACGGCTCGATCGTGATGCGCGCGTTCGTGCGTTCCCGCGCGATCTCGCTTCCGGTCAGGATCATCAACACTCCTTGCGGGAGGTGGGGGTTCGGCCGGGAGGTGGGGGGTGGCCAGGGCGGAACCCGACGGGGCCGGATCGGGAACCGGGACTCGCCGGGGCCGGGGGACGGGAGCCCGGACTCGTCGGGCAGGGTCGGGAACCCGGACTCGTCGGGACCGGGTCGGAAATCGAAGGGGAAGGGAGAGGAGGCCGGGTCGGAGGAGGAGAAAGTGGCTCAGAAGAGGAAGTAGCGCTGGGCCATGGGCAGTTCGGTGGCCGGGTCGGACTCGGCCACCTCGCCGTCGACGCGGACGGTGAAGGTGTCCGGGTCGACGGCGACCTCGGGCCTTGCGGTGTTCTCGTGCAACTGGTCCTTGGTGACCCCGCGGGTGGAGCGGATCGCGGTGAACTCCTTCCCGATGCCGAACCGCCCGGCCAGCCGTTCGGGGAGGTGGTCGTCGAGGGCCGTCTGTGTCACGAAGTTGACGGAGTTCGCGGCCGGGGCCCGGCCGTGGGAGCCGAACATCGGGCGCGGCAGGATGGGCTGGGGGGTCGGGATGGAGGCGTTCGCGTCGCCCATCTGCGCGTACGCGATCTGCCCGCCCTTGACGACCAGTTCGGGTTTGACCCCGAAGAACGCCGGGTTCCACAGCACCAGATCGGCGAGCTTGCCCGGCTCGACCGAGCCGATCTCGCCGTCCAGGCCCTGGGCCACGGCCGGGTTGATCGTGTACTTGGCGACATAGCGGCGCGCCCGCAGGTTGTCCGCGCGCCCGTCCCCGGGCAGGGAGCCGCGGCGCCGCTTCATCACGTGCGCGGTCTGCCAGGTGCGCAGCACCACTTCGCCGATGCGGCCCATGGCCTGGGCGTCCGAGCTGATGATCGAGATCGCGCCCAGGTCGTGCAGCACGTCCTCCGCGGCGATCGTGGAGGGCCGGATGCGCGACTCGGCGAACGCCAGGTCCTCCGGCACGCTCGGACTGAGGTGGTGGCAGACCATCAGCATGTCCAGGTGCTCGTCGATGGTGTTGCGGGTGTGCGGCCGGGTCGGATTGGTGGAGCTGGGCAGCACGTTGGGCTCCGACACCACGGTGATGATGTCCGGCGCGTGCCCGCCGCCCGCCCCCTCGGTGTGGTAGGCGTGCACACCCCGGCCGGCGATTGCGGCCAGGGTGTCCTGCACGAACCCGGCCTCGTTCAACGTGTCGGTGTGGATGGCCAGTTGGGCCCCCGACTCCTCGCACACCCGCAGACAGGCGTCGATCACCGCCGGGGTCGCGCCCCAGTCCTCGTGGATCTTGAAACTGACGGCGCCCGCGCGCAGTTGGTCCCGCATCGACCCGGTGGACATGGTGTTGCCCTTGCCGAGCAGGCCGATGTTGATGGGCAGGTCGTCCAGCGCGGCGAACATCCGGGCCAGGTGCCAGCTGCCGGGCGTGACCGTGGTGGCCGTGCTGCCCTCCGCCGGTCCGGTGCCGCCGCCGATGATGGTCGTGGTCCCGGCCGCCAGCGCCTCGATCGGGGTCTGCGGGCAGACGAAGTGGACGTGCGCGTCGACCGTGCCGGCCGTCAGGATCCGCCCGTTGCCCGCGATGATCTCGGTCTCCGGACCGATCACCAGCTCCGGGTGCACCCCGTCCATGGTCTCCGGGTTGCCCGCCTTGCCCAGCGCGGTGATCCGGCCGTCGCGGATGCCGATGTCGGCCTTGACGACGCCCCAGTGGTCCAGCACCACCGCGCCGGTGATCACCGTGTCCGGGGTGCCCTCCGCCCGCGAGACCCGGGACTGGCCCATCGACTCGCGGATCACCTTGCCGCCGCCGAAGACCGCCTCGTCCCCGCCCGCGCTCAGGTCCCGCTCGACCTCGATCAGCAGGTCGGTGTCCGCGAGCCGGATGCGGTCCCCGGCGGTGGGCCCGAACAGTCCGGCGTAGCGCCACCGCGGCACCGTCAGCGCGGGAGCGCGTCGGTCAGTCATCGAGGCTCCCCGCCGTGTCGTCCAGGTCGTCCAGGTCGTCCAGGCGTCCGCCGGTCTCGCCGCGCAGACCGAACACCTCGCGGCGCCCGCCCAGCGGGACGAGCCCCACCTCGGCCGGTACGCCGGGCTCGAACCGCACGGCCGTACCCGCCGGAATGTTCAGCCGCTTGCCGTGGGCCGCCACCCGGTCGAAGGACAGCCCGGGGTTCGCTTCCGCGAAGTGGTAGTGCGAGCCGACCTGCACCGGCCGGTCCGCCGCGTTGACCACCCGCAGCACCGTGACCGCCCGGCCCGGGTTCAGTTCCACGTCCCCCTCGCCCAGCAGGATCTCGCCCGGCACCAGGGGAGCGGGGCCCGGTCCGCCGCCCGCGCTCACGCGATCGGCCCGTGCACGGTGACCAGCTTCGTACCGTCCGGGAAGGTCGCCTCCACCTGCACGTCGTGGATCATCTCCGCGATGCCCTCCATCACGTCCGCCCTGGTCAGCACCGCACGGCCCGACTTCATCAGCTCCGCCACCGTCCGCCCGTCGCGGGCGCCCTCCAGGATGTGGGCGGTCAGGACGGCGATCGCCTCCGGATGGTTGAGCGCCACACCGCGTTCCTTGCGCTGGAGTGCCACCTCGGCGGCGACATGGATGAGCAGACGTTCCTGCTCGTGAGGGGTCAGACGCATCGATGCACACCCAGTTCCGGTCGGGAGTACTTTCGCTGGAAAGTATTTGAATGCAGGAATTGATGTCAACGATTCAGCGCCAGACCGAGCAAACGTAACTTGCTGGAAACTTAGGCTTGTTGACAGTCCCTCACCGCCCAGAAAATAGTTCATCCGGGAAGCATCACCTGAAGCCCTGGGCAACGGAGAGGGACACATGGCGCACATCGCGTTCCTGGAGACCAACACCACCGGAAGCGGCTACGAGGCGATCGCCGCCGCGAAGCGCGCCGGGCACCGCGTCACCTTCGTCACCCGTGACATCGAGGCGTACCTGCTGCCGGGCCAGCTCCAGCTGGACACCACGCTGATCGACGACGTCGTCGGCACCGAGACCAACGACCCGGACCAGGTGGTCGCCGCACTGCGCCCGCTGCTGCCCGGGCTCGACGCGCTCATCTCGATCGGCGAGTGGCACATGATCAGCGGCGCCGAGTCGGCCCACCGCCTGGGGCTGCCGGGGCAGGCGCCCGACTCGGTGCGGGCCGCCCGGATCAAGTCCCTGCAACGCGAGGCATGCGCCCGCGCGGGCGTCCCGGTGCCCGCCTTCGCGGTGGCCCTGACCCCCGAGGACGCCGCCGCTGCCGCCGTCGCCCAGGGCTTCCCCTGCATCGTCAAACCGGTGGACTACGGCGGCAGTTACGGCGTCAAGCTGTGCACCGGTGCGCAGGAGGTGGCCGACCACTCCGTCTGGCTGCACTCGGTCACGCACAACCAGCGCGACCAGCGCATGTCCCAGGAGATCCTGATCGAGGAGTACCTGAAGGGCCCCGAGATCAGCCTGGAGACCCTCACCTTCGACGGCGTCACCCGCTTCCTGGCCATCACCCAGAAGCAGACGGTGCCGCCGCCCTCGTTCTACGAGACCGGGCACGCCCTGCCCGCCGTCCTCGAACCCGGCCTCGAAGCGGAGTGCCGCCGGATCGCCACCGACGCCCTGGCGGCCATCGGGTACGTCTTCGGCGCCGGGCACATCGAGCTGAAGCTCACCGCCGAGGGCCCCAAGCTGATCGAGGTCAACTGCCGCCCCGCGGGCGACCGGATCACCCATCTCCTCAACCGCGCACTCGAGGTCGACCCCACCGAGCTGCTGATCGAGATGTACCTGGGCACCCCGCCCGACCGGATCCCCGAGCCCGCCCGCGGCGCCGCCATCGTCTTCCTGCCCAGCCCCGGCGGCCGGGTGGTCGCCATCGAGGGCGTCGAACGGGCCCGGGCCGTCCCCGGTGTCGAGGAGGTCTCCCTCTACGTCGGCCCCGGCGACGTCCTGGCGCCGCCGACCAACAACAACGACCGGCTCGGCTACGTCACCGCCACCGGCCCCGACAGCACCGCCGCGCTGGCCGCCGCCACCGTCGCGGCCGAGTCGATCCTGGTCAAACTGGAGACCGAGGAGAGCGCGTGAAGCCTGCCCGGTACCTCGACGGGATGACCAGGCCGATCGCTCTGGTCTGCCTCGGCATCTTCGTCAGCCGGCTGGGCGGCTTCTTCGTGCTGTTCCTGACCCTCGTCCTGGCGGAACGCGGCTACGGCACCCGGCAGATCACCCTCGCCCTGATCGTGGTCGCGACGGCGGGCGTGCTCGGCGCCGGGGCCGCCGGTCCGCTCGCCGCCCGCCTCGGCGTCCGCACGGCCCTGCTGCTGGCCGGGGCGACGACCGCGGCCGGCGCGTTCGCCTGCGCGGCCCTGACCGGCTTCGGCCCGACCGTCGCCCTGGCCGCCGTCGTGTCGGCGGGCGTGCAGGCGTACTCCCCGCTGGCCCAGACCGTCGTGGGCACCTCGGCCACCGCGGAACGCAGGGTCGCCATGTTCGCCGTCTACCGGCTGTGCCTGAACGTCGGCGCCGCCCTCGGGCCGGTGCTCGGCGCCCTGCTGCTGTCCTGGTCCCCGGCGGCGGTCCTGGTCGGCAACGGCCTCGCGGCCACGGCGGCGACGCTGCTGGTCCTGCCGCTGCCCCGGACGACCGGGCCCGCGGCCCCCGCACCGGGTCCCGGCCCGGCGGCGGGCCGGGCGCGGGTGGGCCGCGAGTTCGCGGCGGCGGCCGTGGTGCTGAGCGTGGCCTCGCTGGTCTACGCCCAGCAGACCGGCGTGCTCGCCCTCGCGGTCCGGCAGGCGGGCCACACCCCCGATGTCTACGGCTGGCTGCTGACCCTCAACGCGGTCGTGGTGATCCTCGTCGAGGTACCGCTGTCCCGCAGCACCGGGCGCTGGCAGCGCCGTACGCCGCTGATCCTCGGCACCGTCTGCATCTGCGCCGGGTACGCGGTCAACCTCGTCGGGATCTCGCTGCCCGTGCTGGTCGTCGGGGTGCTCACCTGGACCCTGGGCGAGGTCCTGATGTCCCCGGTCGCCGCCGCCTTCGCCACCGAGGCGGCCCCGCCCGGCCGGGAGCCCGCCCACCTGTCCTTCCTGAGCACCTGCCAGGCGGTCGGGTACGCGGTCGGACCGGCCGCGGGCGTGTACGCCTACGGCGTGGACCGGTCGCTGCCCTGGCTGCTGTGCGCCGCCCTGATGGTGCTCGCCGCGCCCGCCTTGTACTACTTGCTGCCCCGCGCGCAGTGGCGCGACCACACCTCCGAGGATTGTCAAGTGCCGTACGCCGGTCTAGGCTCCGTCGACGCGGGAGATCCTCTGCAAGGGCGCCGGGGTTGAACTCGACACCGGCAGTGTTCGTCCCCCGGAGGTAACCGGTGCACGCATCAGTGGCACGACTGCGTTCGGACCGAGGGGACGTGCTTCTCGTCGCCTTAGTGATCCCGCTGCGCGGCCCGGCCGGGATCTTCGGCCCCTCCTGCGAGCTGTCGGCCCAGCTCGCGGTGGAGGAACTCAACGCCGCGGGCGGGATTCTCGACCGGGAGGTACGCCTGGTCGTCGTGGACGGCGGCGCCGAACCGCACCGGGTCGCCGACGAGGTCGCGGGCCTGGTCGAACTCGGCGCGGTCGACGCGGTCGTCGGCTGGCACACCTCCGCCGTCCGGCAGGCACTGGCGCCGCGGATCGCGCACCGGGTGCCGTACATCTACACCGCCCAGTACGAGGGCGGCGAGGAGACCCCCGGGGTGTTCCTCACCGGGGAGACGGACATCCAGCAGCTGGCCCCGGCGATGCGGCTGCTCACCGAGGCCACCGGGGCCCGCCGCTGGTGCACGGTGGGCAGCGACTACGTCTGGCCGCGGGTCACCGCCCGCACCGCCCGCCGCTATGCCCGCGAGTGCCGGGGCGACATCGTCGACGAGGTCTTCATCCCGCTGGACACCGAGGAGTTCGCGCCCGCGCTGCGCCGGATCGAGGCGTCCGGGGCGGACGCGGTGCTGATGCTGCTGCTCGGGGACGACGCGGTGCGCTTCAACCGGGCGTTCACCGCGGCGGGCCTGCACCAGCGCTGCATCCGGCTGAGCACCCACATGGACGAGAACCTGCTGCTCGCCACCGGCGCGGAGGCGGCCGAGGGGCTGTGGGCCGCGGCCGGGTACTTCGACTCCCTGATGACCTCGGAGAGCCTGTCCTTCGGTCACCGCTACGCCCGCAGGTTCGGCGTCGAGGCCCCGGTCGCCGGGAGCCTGGGGGAGTCCTGCTTCGAGGGCATCCTGCTGCTCGGCGCCCTCGGGGCCCGCCGCAGATCACTGGGGTTCTCGACCGCGCCGACCCCGCCGGGACCGGACGAGACCATCTCCTACGAGGGCCCCCGCGGCACCCTCCGGCTGCGCGGCAACCACCTCGAACAGCGGCTCTACCTGGCCCGCGCCGAGGACCTGGACTTCGAGATCACGGCGCAGCTCTGAGAGGCGCCGTTCCGAGAGGCGCGGCTTTGAAAGGGGCGGCTTTGAAAGGGGCGGCGCCGAAAGGCGCGGCTCCGGAAAGCGCCGCGTCCGCGTGCCCCGGACGTCAGCGCTCGGCCCTGACCTGCCCCGGCACCCGCCCCAGCAGGAACTCCAGCCGGGACAGCCCGTCCACCAGCTCCTGCACGCCCGCCATCTCGTCCAGCGCCTGCTCCTGCGCCAGCTGCGCGAGGGTGGCGGCGACCCGGTGCCGGGTGCGGCCACGCGCGGAGAGGTAGACCAGGATGCGCCGGCCGTCCCCGGGGTCCTTGCGGCGGTAGGCCAGCGCGCCCGAGACCAGCCGGTCGACCAGCTTGGTGAGGCTCGGCGCGGGCATCAGGGCGTACTCGGCGACGTCGGACATGGTGTGCCCGCGGCCGTCCGAGAGCAGCGAGAGCACCCGCCACTCCTCGACGGAACAGCCCTCCGCCTCCAGCGCGGCGGCCAGCCGACGGGTCATCAACCGCTCTGCGCTGCTGAGCAGTTGCGGGAGATCGCGGGGCAGCTCCGACGACACGGTCAACCTCTCCTCGACAGGCCCGCCGACAAACAAAGAACAGCACCGACCCTACCCCCCGACGGCGATACTTTCCACAGGAAGGACCCAGGCCACAGCCCGTTCCGCCCCTCCGCGGCACGGCCGGAACACCCGGAATCGGCCCCTGTTTCCCGTAGGCCCACCGGCCGGAAATACCCCCTTCTTTTTCCGGCCCCGCGGCATTTCCCCACGGGCACGGCCCTTCGCCGGGAAAGGGCCCGACGGCAGTGGCGGCCCAACCTAGGTGCACATACGGACATGTCCGGCTTGTTGTGCTACGGGGCCGGGCGCACACTGGCCTCATGGAGCCGACACCCGGGGACGACGACAGGCGTGCGCTGATCGAGGAGGCATTCCGCCAGGCGACCTTCTCCATGTCGGTCTTCGACGCCGAACAGCGCTACCTGCGGCTCAACGAGACGGCCTGCCAGGTGATGGGCGTCGACGAGGGCGTGCTCCAGGGCCACGTCTTCCCCTACGGCGTCCCCCCGGACGTCGACAACGAGGGCACCAGGGCGGCCCTGCGCGACGTCGCCGAGACGGGCAAGCCCTTCCACTACGAGAGCTACACCCGGGCCCCCTCCGGCATCCGCGAACACGCCTGGAACCTGGAACTGTGGCCCGTCCGCGACGCCGCCGGAGAGGTCTACGCGGTCGGGATGGCCGCCTTCGACAGCAGCGAACAGCACTGGGCCCGGCAACGCCTGGCCGTGCTCGACGAGGCCGCCGTCTCCATCGGCCGCAGCCTCGACCTCGTCCGTACCGCGCAGGAGTTCGTCGAACTCGTCGTGCCCCGCTTCGCCGACTTCGCCAGCGTCGACCTCCTCGAAGCGGTGATGCGCGGCGACGAACCCGCGGACGCCGCCGCCGGTGCGGACATCGTGCTGCACCGGGCCGCCCACCTCTCCACCGCCCCGGGCACCCCCGAGGCCGTGATCGACCGCGGCGCCAGCGACGCCTACCCCGCGTACTCGCCGCCCGCCCGCGCCCTGCACACCGGGCGGCCGGTGCTCAGCGGCAGCGGCGACCCCGACTTCGACCGCTGGATCGCGAGCGCCCCCGCCCGGGCCGAGCGGATGCGAGGACACGTCGTCACCTCCCTGATGGCGGTGCCGCTGATCGCCCGCGGCACCACCCTCGGCGTCGCCGTCCTGCTGCGGGTGCGCCCCGACCCCTTCAACGACGACGACTTCACCCTGGCCCGGGAACTCGCCGGACGCGCCGCCCTGTGCGTGGACAACGCCCGCCGCTACACCCGCGAACGCACCACCGCGCTCGCCCTCCAGGAGAGCCTGCTGCCGCGCGGCACCTCCCCGCAGTCCGCCGTCGACGCCGCCTGCCGCTACCTGCCCACCGACTCGCGGGCGGGCGTCGGCGGCGACTGGTTCGACATCATCCCGCTCTCCGGCGCCCGCGTCGGCCTGGTCGTCGGCGACGTCGTGGGCCACGGCATCCAGGCGTCGGCGACCATGGGCCGGCTGCGCACCGCCGTCCAGACCCTCGCCGACGTCGACCTGCCGCCCGACGAACTCCTCGCCCACCTCGACGACCTGGTCCTGCGGCTCGGCGCCGACGCGGACAACGGCGGCCGGGCCGTCGCGGGCGAGACCGGGGCGACCTGCCTGTACGCCGTCTACGACCCCGTCGCGCGCACCCTGAGCGTCGCCAGCGCGGGCCATCCGCCGCCCGTCCTGGTCCTGCCGGACGGCTCCACGGAACTGGTGGAGATCAGCGTCGGACCCGTCCTCGGCGTGGGCGGCCTGCCGTTCGAGACCACCGAACGCGAACTCCCGGAGGGCAGCCTCGTCGCCCTCTACACCGACGGCCTGGTGGAGGACGTCGACCGGGCCGCCGGGGCGGCTCAGGACGCCGGCGTCGAGCGGCTGCGCCAGGCCCTGGCCCGCGACCACGCGAGTCTGGAGGACGCCTGCGACCACGTGCTCGTCACCCTGCTGCCCGCGCACCCGCGCGACGACGTGGCCCTCGTCCTGGCCCGCACCCGCGCCCTGGACGCCCACCACGTCCGCGTCTGGGACCTGCCCGCCAACGCCGAGATCGTCTCCGAGGCCCGCCGCCTGGCCTCCGCCCAACTCGACGAGTGGGGGCTGACCGAGGCCGCCTTCGTCACCGAACTCGTCGTCAGCGAACTGGTCACCAACGCCATCCGCTACGGCGCCGAACCCATCCAGCTCCGGCTGATCCACGACCGCACCCTGCTGTGCGAGGTCTCCGACGGCAACTCCACCTCGCCGCACCTGCGCCGGGCCCGCATCACCGACGAGGGCGGCCGGGGACTGCTGCTCGTCGCCCAGCTCACCAAGAGCTGGGGCACCCGGCACACCGCGACCGGCAAGACCATCTGGGCGGAACAGTCGCTGACCCCGGAGCCGGGTTTCTGAACACACCCCACCGGGCCACCGCCACCAAGGTCAATCTCCGGTAAAGCCCGGCGACCCGCGGCAACTTGACGCCGGATCAGCAGCGACCGACGTGCGGAAGATCGCCCTCCCGCGCGCCGGACGCCGGGCGGGGCGATGTCGTCGGCAGGCGCCACGGGCAGGTCCCGCGCCTGCCCGGACCCGACAGGAACCCGCTCCATGCAGCACGACGGCACCATCGCCGACTCCCCGAAGAGCCACCGCCGCGGCAAGCACACCAAGGCGAAGATCGCGCTCAGCACGGCCCTGGCCGCGGCCGTGGCCGGAGGCGTCCTCGTCTACGCCAACGCCTCCGCCACCACCGCCGTCCCCGCCCTGGCCACCGGCGACACCCGCACCGTCGGTGAGCCGCACACGCCCACCACCGTCTGCCGCACCGTCACCGCCGCGCTGGCCACGGCCTCCCGCACCTTCACCGCGGCCCAGGAGGCCGCCGCGCCCGACACCGCCCGCATCCAACAGGCCCTGAACGCCTGCAAGCAGAGCGGCTCCGCCCAGGTCTCGGTCGTCCTCGCCGCGAGCGGCACCCGCACCGCCTTCCTCACCGGACCCCTCACCGTCCCCCAGGGCGTGGTGCTCCTGCTCGACAGCCCCGTCACGCTGTACGGCTCGCTGAAGGCGTCCGACTACCAGATCAGCTCCAAGCCGACCTGCGGCACGGTCGGTTCGTCCAACGGCGGCTGCAAGCCGCTGGTCGCCGTCTCCGGCGCCAACGCGGGCGTCGAGGGCGTACGGGCCGCGAACGGCACCCAGGGCCGTATCGACGGCCGCGGCGACCTCACCCTCAACGGCAGGTCCACCACCTGGTGGGGCCTGGCCACCCAGGCCAAGAACGACGGCGGCAGCCAGAACAACCCCCGCATGATCCAGGCCGTGAAGTCCGACAACTTCACCCTCTACGACATCGACCTCGTCAACGCCCCCAACTTCCACGTCTCCTACCAGAACGGCACCGGCTTCACCGCCTGGGGCGTCCGCATCAAGACCCCCGCCTCCGCCCGCAACACCGACGGCATCGACCCGAGCGGCGCCACGAACGTGACCATCGCCGACTCGTTCGTCATGGCCGGGGACGACGGCATCGCGATCAAGGGCGGCAGCACGGCCTCGAAGAACATCACCGTCAAGAACAACCACTTCTACGGCACCCACGGCATCTCCATCGGCAGCGAGACCGCCTCCGGCGTCAGCAACGTCCTGGTCACCGGCAACACGGTCACCGGCACGGACGCCAACGGCACCGCCAGCGGCAGCAGCGTCGGCCTGCGCATCAAGAGCAGCGGTGCCACCGGCGGCCCCGTCTCCCGGATCACCTACCTCAACACCTGTGTCACCAAGGTCAAGCAGCCCCTGGTCTTCGACACGCACTACGCGAGCGGCAGCGGCAGCACCCCCGTCTTCACCGACGTCGTCGTCAACGGCGTCAGGGCCACCTCCACGGTCTCCGGCGGCAAGTCGGTGGTCGCCGGCTTCGACTCCGGCCACCCCGTCGGCCTGAGCCTGCTCAACGTCTCCCTGGACCGCGCCTCGGTCAGCGCCGAGTACGCGAAGGTCGGCCTGTACAACTCCGCGCTCAAGCCGTCCGGAACGGGCGTCGCCACCAGCACGCTCGGCGGCAGCGGCACCGTACCCACCTGCGCCTTCCCGGCGTACCCGGCGCTGTAGGAGCGGAGTTGGGGGCCAACGCCGCCATCCCCCCGACCTCACGCACCGGTTACGGATGCCACAACCCCTGGTTGACGTGAGGTGAGGGGGCGAAGATGGAGGCATGACACTGGCCCAGCGCGCCCTGGAGCGACTCGCGGCCTGGCCGGACCTCAGCGAGGGTCCGGCCAGTTGCGGCACCGGTCGGGCGCTTCTCTTCCGGCACGGCGACCTCGTGCACTTCCACAGCGACCGCGATGTGGACCTGCATCTCACCGTCCGGGCCATCGAGCGCTTCCGCGAGGGCTTCCAGGGCTCCACGGCGCTCCGGCTCGTCCCCGGCTCCCGCTGGGTGACGGTCCACCTCGACTGCGACACCGACGTCGACCTGCTGCTGAGCCTGGTGAGCGTGGCCCTCCAGGCACACCAGACGGTGGCCTCCGCACCGGACGGGCCGGGGGAGCTGTGCAACTTCCAGCGCGTCACGGTGGTCGCGCGCGACGACAGCGGGGCCTGAGTTCCGTACCTGGGTTCCGTACCCGAGCTCTGTCAACGTGCCGCGGCGGTACGGCGGGCGAGGACCCCGCCGCCGCGGGGGGCGGCCGGCCGCGCACCGTACTGGGGGAGACGCGGCCGGGCCCGCCTCGACCACGGGACCGAGCCGCGCGGGAGTCCGGCCGGTCCCATGGGAGTCGTCGGCCGGTGGCCTCGACACCTCCGGCACCGTATTTCCTGCCCCCGGCGGACAACCCTTACGCAGACCGACCGCCCGGTGCGCCCCCGCGGCGTCGGAGACCGGCCACTGGGCATAGTCGTACGACCTGTGCCGCGGTCTCGGCCAACTTCGCGCCGCGCGCGTGCGGTTGACCGGCCGGAGGAGAACAATAGCCCCAGGCAACGAGATCGTGCCCCCCAGTGCCCCCCACCTTGGCCGCGCCGGTACGGGGCCGCCCCGGACGGTTGGCGGTCTCCTGCCGGTCGGCGGCCGGACACCTCCCCCGGTCCGGTCGTCGGCCGAAACCGGCCGCCGACGGCGGACCCGACCGCCCACGGCTCCCCGCACAATTTCCCGCACAACTTCCCCCGTCGCGGAACACCCGCGGCCATAAAACACCTACGCCGTTGCGCGTATGGACGGTCGATGATCGCTGGAATACCGTGAGGGGCCTTTCACGGTGATAAACGGTGGCAATTCGGCCGGACATCCCGGAGTCACCCCTCCGATTCCGCGGATTCCGCGCCCGTCGCCGTCACGCCGACCCTCGCTGTCGGCCCCTTGCCGGCCCACCCGGCCGGTGAATTCCTTTTCCGGTATTCCGGCCCGTTCCGGCCGTGCGCGACCGGCCGTACGAGATCGTCGGATCCGCTCTCAGGGGGAAGCATGCGCGTCATCGTCCAGATACGGCCCGAGCCCGACGTGGTGGCCGCCGTCGTCGACCCCGGCCAGACCACTCCGGTGGCCGCCGACATCGCCCGGTCCATCCCCGGCCTCGCCCTCGACCCGGACTTCGCCCCCGTGGCCGTACCGCAGCCCCGCCCGGCCGACCCCGGCGGCGACCCGCTGAACCTGGAGCAGCCGCTCGAATTCTCGCTGGCGCCCGAGGACGCGAGCGTGCTGGTGCGCGGCGAGATCCAGGACTACGACCCGGCCGCCCGGCTCGCGGTGCTCGGCACCGTCCGGCCGGACATCGTCGGCGTCTCCGCCGACCCCGTCGTCGCCACCACGCCGACCTGCGGCGGAACCCCGCCCGTCGGCGACTGGCACGACGTCCAGCGCGCGGTCACCGACGCGCTGCGCGCCGAAGGGCTCGACGGCCACGGCGTCCCGCTGGCCATCGTCGACACCGGCATCAACGCCGCACACGTGGGCCGCGTCCTGGGCACCACCGTGGCCGTCGACGCGGCCCGCGGCTGGAAACCCGCCGGGGTCGAGGGCGACTTCGGCGCGTTCCCCGTCAACCACGGCACCATGTGCGCCTTCGACGCCCTGATCGTCGCCCCCGGCGTCGACCTCGTCGACATCCCCGTACTCCTCTCGCAGCGCACCGGCGCCACCGCCATGGAGGGCCTGCTCTCCGACGCCATCGCCGCCTACGCCCACCTGCGCGCCCAACTGGAGTCGCTGCCCGCCGAACAGCGCACCCTGGTCGTCAGCAACAGCTGGGGCTCCTTCAAACCCGGCTGGGACTTCCCGCCCGGACAGCCCGGCAACTACTCCGACAACCGCGCCCACCCCTTCAACCTCGCCGTCGCCGCACTCGAACAGGCCGGTGCCGACATCCTGTTCGCCGCCGGCAACTGCGGCCGGGACTGCCCCGACAGCCGTTGCGGCTTCCCCGACCGCCCCATCAACGGGGCCAACTCCCACCCCGCTGTGCTCTCCGTCGCCGGGATCGACACCCGCGGCGCCCGCGTCGGCTACTCCTCCCAGGGGCCGGGACGGCTCAGCAGGCGCAAGCCCGACATCGCGACCTACACACACTTCGCGGGCTCCGGCGCGTTCGGCGCGCACAGCCCCGACTCGGGCACCTCCGCCGCCTGCCCGGTCGCCGCGGGCATCGTGGCCGCCCTCCGCACCCGGCTGCCCGCCACCCAGCTCCCGCCCGCCGGCATGCGCACCCTGCTGCGCCGCACGGCGGTCGACGCCGGGGCGGACGGCTTCGACTACGACTACGGATACGGAATCATCGACACGACGGCCCTGGCGGAGGCGCTCCGCCACCGCGCGAAGGCAGGCACCCGCGCCCGCCTGTAGCCCGATCCGTCGAACCGGCCCGAGGAGGCCCATGGCTGCCCAGAGTCCCACCGTCCTCGTCACCGTGACGCTGCCGCCCCGCGCGACCCTCCAGGACGCCCGCCGGCGGCTGGGACTCGCGGCCGAGGAGGTCGACACCGGCTACGGACTGGTGCCGGTGGACCCGGACCACGGCACCTACGTCCTTTTGGTGACCGACGAGGCCGCCGCCCGGATCAAGAACCTTCCGGACACCTCGGGACCGTACGAGAATCCGACGATCGAAACCTTTGGCCCGCCCCGGACGGACGACGACGAGAAAGGGGGAGGGGGGTGAACAACGGGGCGGCCCAGGCGGCGGATTGACCGGGCCCGACGAATTCACCGTCAATTCCCGTACACCTCCGGGGAATTACCGTCCCCGCTTCTGAGGTTTTCGCTTCGGGGTGACGTCATGGAGGTGTCCAGGTGAGGCCGGTCTCGGCGATGAAGCCATCGAGGAGATCGGGCCGGTACTGCATCTTCTTCAGCCGGGTGCGGGTGAGGCCGGCAAGCGCATCGACGGTGCAGGCCGCGAGGTTGCCCAGGTCGTGCTT